>JAUIDR010000022.1 GCA_030428565.1 Alphaproteobacteria bacterium | reverse complement strand
AATCCTGAAGCTTGGCTTACATGGGTTCTCGAACGCATTCAGGACCATAAGACCAACCGCATTGAAGACCTCATGCCCTGGCGCTTCAACGCTGAATAAAGCAACCGCAGTCAGACCGGACGCTTACCGTCAACTGCCCACGAACGTACAAGCCCTGGCAAAATGAAATGGACTTGGTGTCATTGTTCTGCTTGGGCTTCCAGGCCTCAATTTCGCGGACAGTACCAAACCTTTGGCGTTTAGTTGTCATAAACTCTCCAGAGACATTTTAGAGACAAATTGATGTGAGGCTCATCCTACACGTTTTTACACATAGATGGACGTCGATTGAATTTTATTGCTTATTATCAGATATATAAATTTGCCTTTCGAATGTCCATAGATCGCTTTGGACATTGGTGTGGTTCCTGTCGGGGACACCATTGCTTTCGGTCGCCAAATGGTGGGGCGCAGGCCTGCCGTCGCCAAGATCAACCCTGGACCAGCTAGCTCCCATGACCTCTAAGAGCCCTCAAATCCTGTTGGTTGTTGGAACCCGCATCATCTGGCGCTGCTTTCAACCCATTGCCCGCGAGTTGCGTCGGCGGGGCGTGGGCTTTCGTATTTTGGGGCACTCTTGGGCCCCAGCCGAGTTGCAGGGCAACGCACAAACCCAAGCAGAAAAACCCAGGCAGAAGCTCAATAGCGAATTCAAAGACACGCTGATTTCACAGCAAGAAGCCGAACAGCAAAGCTGGCGCTACGTCGTCTATAGTGAAGCCTTGGCGAAGTTGCAGCTGCAAGGACACAAGGTCTATGTCAGCCACGGCATGATGTACGGCAACGTGGGCTGGACACGCGAATTGGCCAGCTTTGCAGATACCTTCGTCTGCCGCTGTTCCGCCGAATTCGACTACCTCGATAAGGTGCTTGGCAATGGCGTTGATCGCCTACAGCGTTTCAATTTCGGCAACCCGCGTATGGACCTCTTATCCAGATATCGCGCGTCATCGCCAGCCAAGAAGCGCCGTACCAAGCAAGAGATCCTCCGGCGGTTTGGCTTCAGCAGCGACAAGCCGGTCATCATGGTTACGTCGCACTACACGCCAAGCTCAAACCTCAAGACCTTTGGCGCTGCGATGCTTGAGGCGATCAGCAACGCCTTTCCTGATGCCCAGGTTCTGGCCACCTGCCATGGCGGCTTCTTTGGTCCTAAGCCCAACCATCGTTTCGCAACGGATGCCAAGCCTGCTGGCGCGTTCGACTTTGATGCTTTCAGCTCCAGCGTAGAGAGGTTGAAAAAGACCAAGCAAGTTGCCTTTGTCGTCAACATCGATCCATACGAGTTGCTGCCCAGCGCTGATCTTGTCGTATGCGACTATAGCTCGGTCATGCTGGAAGCGGCCGCCTTGGGCATCCCGATCCTACATCGATGCAGCGCCTATAACTTTGATGAAAGCGTTGCCGGAATCCTGGAGAACTCGGGGCGCGAATTTCACGGCCTTCACGACATGATTGATGCCATAAGGCCCCATATAGCGGGCCAAAGCGAAGACGCCTTTTGCGCCGGGCGCGAGGCATTTGTTCGCCATTTCTTCGTCGATACGGGCCATTGCGTCAGCGATATTTGCAGCCTGCTACAGACCCCCAACGAATAGCAGGCGCGGCGCTCGCTGCATCCTGCTTTGCCCGTCCCCCTTTACCCGCAAATTCTGTCACCCGCAAAAGGGGACAGACGATGCCCCCTCTACGCGCTAGTCTGACTTTGCATGACACAAGGTCAGGGGGGACCGCTGGTGAGACCGCAAGGACGCGCAGAGACCGACTCGCTCTATTTCAGCTATCCGCAGTTCGAGGCACCCCGGCGCCAACGCCATGGTGTGCCGCTGGCTAGCGCTACCCCGGTTGCCATCGTGGGTGCGGGCCCGGTCGGTATGACGGCTGCCTTGGCGCTGGCCAAAGAGGGCCAGGCCTGCATCTTGCTGGACAACAAAGCCACCTTCAACGACGGCAGCCGCGCGATTTGCATCGGTCGCCCCAGCTTCTACATCCTAGAGCGCTTGGGCGCGGCAAAAGCCTTCTTGGATAAGTCGCTCGGCTGGACCATGGGGCGTTCTTTTTATCGTGGTCAGCAAATCCTTGAATTCCACATGCCCGATAGCAGCGATGAGAAATATCGGCCTATGTACAACCTGCAACAGCAGTACATCGAGCAGTACTTATGGCAAGCTGTGGCCGACAACCCTTTGATCGAGACCCGCTGGCAGACCGAGGTCGTGGCGATCCAAGACCGAGCGCTTGAGACCGGCCAGGGCGCGACCTTGAGCTTGCGCGATCCGTACAGCGAAGACTTGGGCGATTATGAACTATCGGCGGACTGGGTGCTGGCCTGCGACGGCGCGCGCTCGTCCATCCGCCGCTTGCGCGGTCTGCGTTTACAGGGCGAGAACTTCGAAGGCCGCTATGTTATCGCCGATGTGCAGATGGAGCACGACTATCCCACCATTCGCCGGGCGCTTTTCGATCCCAAATGCCGCCCGGGCGGCACGGTCCTAATCCACCGCCAGCCCGACAACATTTGGCGTATCGACTACCAGCTCAGCGATGGTGAGAGAAACGAAGACGCCACCCGCGAAGAGGCCGTGCGCACCAGCGTGGCCTCGGTCCTAGCCGAAATCGGCTACGACGGGGCCTGGGAGCTGGAGTGGTGGAGCGTCTATTCCGCCAACACCTTGGCACTGGACGATTACCGCGACGGGCGGGTGTTCTTTGTCGGCGATAGCGCCCACATCGTGCCGATTTTTGGCGTTCGTGGCCTCAACAATGGCCTGGCCGACGCCGCCAACATCGGTTGGAAGCTGGGTTGGCTGCTGAAGGGAAAAGCGGGGGCCGACCTGCTGGAAAGCTACACGCCTGAACGGCGCGGGGCCACGCTGGATGTCTTTGCCAACGCCAGCAAAAGCGCGCGCTTCATGACACCGTCAAGCCAAGGCTGGCAGGTCATGCGCGATGCCGCCTTGTCGCTGGCCTTGACCCATGATTTCGCCGGTCAACTCGCCAATCCACGCCAATTTACGGCCTACACCTATAGCCAGAGCCCGGCGGTCCTAGGCGACGATCCTGCCTTTGACGGCGGGCCCGAAGTCGGCGCGCACCTGCCAGACTGCCACATGGGCGATGGCTTCTTGAGTGATACCCTGGGGCCGGGATTTAGCCTTATCTGTTTTGACCCCGACTTGGCTGATCGCATCTTGCAGCGCTTGGCGGATGCGCAGGACGGCTTGGGGCTCACCGGTGATGATCTGCGCGTCACGCTACTTGAGCCTAGTTCGCCCGCTGCCAAAATCTTGGCCGCCGGTCCTTCTTGCGCCTACCTTGTACGCCCGGACAGGCACGTGGGCGGGCGTTGGTTCCAGGCCCAAGACGCGGAAATCATCCAAGGCCTGGCCCAGGTCTTGTACCTTCCCACCCCATCTCAAGAGGCCCCCGCATGACCCCCGCCGAGCTTGAAAAGACCTATGAGCTGTTGGCCCAGAAGATCGACCAAGTTGGGCCTGAACAAAGCCAAGTCTATTTGGCCAAGCTAGCCTTGTTGCTGGCCCACCGTCTGGGCGACATGAGGCTGGTCAAAGCCTGCATCGAAGACGCCGCCTTGTCCTTAGAACCACAACGCTAGACGCCCTGTTGCAAGGACAGCGAAACGAACAAAAGCAATCCGAAGAGAGAGAGGAAACGAGCATGAGCCTTACCATCAGCGGCCTAACGCAGGCCCCATCCTTGGAGGGACCACACAAGGGCTATCAATCCGGCTTTGGCAACAGCTTTGAGAGCGAGGCGCTGCCTGGTGCGCTGCCGCAAGGCATGAATTCGCCCCAACGCTGTGATTATGGTCTCTATGGCGAGCAGCTCTCTGGCACCGCCTTTACCGCGCCTGCCCACCAAAACGAACGCACCTGGTGCTATCGCATCCGCCCCTCGGTCAAGCATTCCAAGCGCTACCAAAAGATCGATATGCCCCATTGGCGCTCTGCACCCAATATCGACCCGGATGTGATCTCCTTGGGCCAATATCGCTGGGATCCCGTCCCCCACAGCGGCGAAGATCTGACCTTCGTGACCGGCATGCGCACCATGACCACCGCGGGCGATGTTAACACGCAAGTTGGCATGGCAAGCCACATCTACCTAGCCACCGCTTCTATGCAGGACGACTACTTCTTTTCCGCCGACAGCGAGCTGTTGGTCGTGCCGCAAGAAGGCCGCCTGCGATTTTGTACCGAATTGGGCGTTTTCGACATCGAGCCCAAGGAAATCGCCATCATTCCGCGCGGCTTGGTGTTCAGGGTCGAGGTGTTAGAAGGCCCGGCGCGTGGCTTTGTCTGTGAGAACTACGGCCAAAAGTTTGAGCTGCCAGGCCGCGGCCCCATCGGGGCCAACTGCATGGCCAACCCCCGCGATTTCAAGTCTCCGGTGGCCGCTTTCGAGGACCGCGAGGCCCCCTCAAGCATCACGATTAAATGGTGCGGCCAGTTTCATAAGACCGAAATTGGTCATTCGCCGCTGGATGTCGTGGCCTGGCACGGCAATTATGCGCCGGTCAAATACGACCTGCGCAGCTATTGCCCCGTCGGTTCAATCCTATTCGACCACCCAGACCCCTCGATTTTCACCGTGCTGACCGCCCCGTCGGGCCAACCCGGCACCGCCAATATCGACTTTGTACTGTTCCGCGAACGTTGGATGGTCATGGAAAACACCTTCCGTCCGCCCTGGTATCACAAGAATATCATGTCCGAGTTGATGGGGAACATCTACGGTCAATACGACGCCAAGCCCCAGGGCTTCGTGCCTGGCGGCCTCAGCTTGCACAACATGATGATCCCGCACGGCCCCGACCGCGACGCCTTCGAGCGCGCGTCGAACAGCGACCTAGCCCCCGAAAAGCTGGATAACACCATGTCCTTCATGTTCGAGACCCGCTTTCCCCAGCACTTGACCGCCTTTGCAGCCAACGAAGCCCCCCTGCAAGACGACTACATCGATTGCTGGGATAGCTTGGAGAAGAAATTTGATGGCACCCCCGGCCTGAAGTGAGGCAAGACGGAGTGATATAAGCCATGATCCTTTATAGTTACTGGCGCTCAACCACCGCCTATCGCGTGCGGATCGCTTTGGCGATGAAAGGCCTTGAGGTCGAAATCCGGCCGATTGACCTTGTGGCTGGCGAGCAAAACTCTGGCGCTTATGCTACGGTCAATCCCGGTCAGGGCGTACCCTGCCTTGAGCTAGCCGATGGGCAACGCCTTAGCCAATCCCTGGCTATCTTGGACTGGCTGGATGAAACGCATTCCGTCCCTGCGCTTTTGCCCGCTGATCCCTGGCAACGCGCCAAGGCGCGCGCGGCCGCTCTGGTCATCGCCACCGACATTCACCCCATCAACAATCTGCGCGTGGTTGAACGCGTCAAGGCGCTGGGTGCCAGCCAAGAACAAGCCGTTGACTGGATGCGCTATTGGATGGCACGTGGCTTTGAGGCCTTCCAGGCCCAAATCGAGCCAAACGGCGCCTATTGCTTCGGCGATAAACCGGGCCTGGCGGATATCTGCCTCGTGCCGCAACTCTACAACGCGCGGCGCTGGGATATGGACCTTAGCCCCTTTGACCGCCTGGTCGAGATCGAGCAGCGCTGCTTGGCGCTGCCTGCTTTCCAGGCCGCCCATCCCGACCAACAGCCAGACGCCCCGCGCTGACACAGAAAATAGGACAGCCCATGCTCAAGCCCTCTTGGATCGCTTCTGCCAACGATCCGCAATGCCCCTTCCCGCTCAACAATCTGCCCTTCGGGGTCTTTTCAAACGGCGGTGCGCCGCGTTGTGCCACGGCGATCGGCGATAAAGTGTTGGACCTTGCCGCTCTTGAGGCCGCCAACCTGCTGCCCGCTTGCGGCTTTGACGAACCCGCCCTCAATGGTTTCATGGCCAAAGGCCCCGAAGCTTGGCAGGCGGTGCGCGATGGTCTGACCCGCCTTCTAGCCGATGATGCGGCCAACCAAGACAGCCGCGCGATGGTCACGGCCGCCCTACACGATGCCGCTGAAGTGCAATTGCACTTGCCGTTTCAAGTCAGCGAATACACCGACTTCTACGCGGGCAAACAACACGCAACCAACGTCGGCACCATGTTCCGCGGCCCCGAAAACGCGCTGCCGCCCAACTGGCTGCACATCCCCATCGGATACAACGGCCGCGCTTCTACGGTGGTTGTCTCGGGCACGGACATTCGCCGTCCCCTGGGCCAGACCAAAGCCCCCGACGCCGCGCTGCCCAGCTTTGGCCCCTGCCAGCGCCTGGATATCGAGCTGGAGATGGGCGCCGTGGTGGGGCTGCCCTCCCCAATGGGCCAGCCGGTCAGTGTCGATGAAGCCGACGCCATGATTTTTGGCTATGTGCTACTCAACGACTGGTCGGCGCGCGATATTCAAGCCTGGGAGTACCAACCGCTGGGACCCTTCCAAGCCAAAGCCTTTGCGACCACGATCTCGCCTTGGGTCGTCACCAAGGCCGCGCTGGAGCCCTTCCGTTGCGCCACGCCCGAGCGCGAAAAGCCGCTGCTGCCCCACCTGCAAGATACCAGCCCCATGCTCTATGATATCGAACTGGGAGTGAGCATGACAGCCAAGGGTGGCGCACCGAGTGTGATTTGCCAGACCAACTACCGCCACATGTACTATTCGGCGGCCCAACAACTGGCGCACCACAGCTCGTCGGGCTGTGCCATGCGCACGGGTGATTTGCTGGGATCAGGAACGATTTCAGGGCCTGAAAAGCACCAGTTCGGCTCGCTTCTGGAGCTAACCTGGGGCGGCAAAGAGCCCCTGACACTGGACGACGGCCAGACCCGCCGCTTCATCGAGGATGGCGACACGCTTGCGCTTCATGGCCATGCTCAAGGCGAAGGCTACCGCGTCGGCTTTGGCTCATGCAAGGGCAGCATCTTGCCCGCATTGGAGGTCGAGGCGTGACTTTGAGGCAACCGGATAGCCCAGACCCAAGTGCGCAACGCGTGCGCGATATCTTTGCCAAAGACCGGCTCATGGCCCTGCTGGGCGTTGAGCTGGTCGAAGGGCGCAGCGGCCACGTCGTGCTGCGCTATGTTGTGCAAGATACGGTCGTTCAGGAGCACGGCACCTGCCACGGCGGGGTGATATTCAGCCTGGCCGATGCCGCCTGCGGTATCGCCGCAAGCGCATACGGTCAGCCCGCGGTGACACAGGTTTGCACCGTCAATTTCCTGCGTCCCGCCCCGCTCGGCACCCGCTTGACTGCGACCGCAACCGAACGCTCGCGCGCTGGCCGCAGCGTGATTTTGGATGTTAGCGTCGATGATGACAGCGGCACGCGCATTGCCGACCTACGCGGCACGGCGCGCCTCGTATCCTTGTCATAAGATCGCGACTTAGATAATCCATAAGCCAGCACCGCTGCGAAGGCCCATGACTGTTAGCGCAAGCCGCGAAGGAGTGGCAACACGAGTGAGCATGGTCTTACGTTAGAAATCAGTCAGCTAGAGCGGATGGGCTGTTGCGACACCTGTGCCCGACGCTCTAGATCGTTCCAAAATTTGTCGAACCTTCTTACGGCAACGCGTTGAGCGACGCGGCTTTGATATAGGGATCGTACATGCGAGCAAACCTTGATGTCCAACAACAGCCAGCGGTACTGGCGCAAGTCGCCGATTGCCTGGCGGCGGTGGGCCAGATCCATTTCAACCGCTGCTTTATCGCCCTGGCCAGCGGCCCGCTGGCGGCTGATCAATGCACCATCTTTTCCTATCGGCCCGATCGGACGCGCTGCTATCTGTCCTACGACAGCCGCCCCTTGGGGCGATTACGCTTTTTGGCAGAAGACTATGTATTGCGCGGTTATGCGCAAGACCCGGTCCGCCCACGCCTTTTACGCAAGAGCCAAGACGACGGTATTCTTATCGCCCCTCTGTCGGACCTTAGCCAGCATATGAGCGCGGACTATCGCCAAGAATTCTATGATGCGCCGGGCATCGTCGATAAAATCGCGGTCATGGCCAAAGCAGGCCCGCTCTGCCTCTGCCTCAATTTCTACCGATGGCAGGAGAGCGGCCCCTACCCAACCGACACGATCGCTCGTTTCAAAGATCTGTTGACCATCATTGGCCGCCTGGCACTGTTGCACTACGCCTCCTCGCAGGACGAGACGCTTGAAAATCCGCTGCTCACGCTTTCTGAGCGCGAACGCGAGGTCTGCCATCTCATTTTGAAGGGCCTCGCCACCGACGCCATCGCCTATGAAATGGACGTCAGCCCGCATACCATCGCCACCTATCGCAAGCGCGCCTACGAGAAATTGTCGATCAATTCCAAAGCGGCTCTGTTTGCGCTCTGCTCCAAGTAGCATCCTTTTGGCTTGAGGGGCGATGCACCGAAACAGCTTCGAAATAGCCTCGACAGGGCATCAATGAAAAACCGCGCCCTTACAGGGCATGCCGCAATCAGCTAACCTTGGATGGACGTCTGCTGCGATGGGTATATCTGCCGGTTACGAGGCGAACTGGCCCTGGGCCAACGCCGCAGCCAAGGCCTGACGGGCGCTTTCAAAGCCCGCCAAATAGAGCGGCAACTTTAGAGTGCGCTGGTCTTTGTTATTGAACATGATCTCCAAGCGCTCGCTGGAACCCAACAGGTCTTCAAGCTCACCGGTCAACCGCAAGCCCGCGTGGCAACCGGTCTGATTGCAGGTTTCAAAGGCCAGACGCAAGCTCTGCTGTCCGTCAAAAACCATCGCCATGCCACTTGGAAGATAGACGCCAAGCGGTAGCGAGAAGACGGCAACGTGACCGTGACCGTCCGGGGCCCGCGTGATCGAAAAGACCAGCAATGTATCCTTGTGTTCTTGACCATCCGCGTTGGTCTTCAACAAGTCGAAGCGCGTTGAAATCGAGCAGCCTTCGTGCAGGTTAGACGCAGCTGCATTGCCCTGTCCTGCTGCTGCGGTGTTGGATAAGCAGGTCAGACGCCAGGCCTGAAAGTTGCTCTCTTGTGTCACCCTGGCGGTCGTCTGGTCTTGCGCCAGGCTAGGCGAGGCGACGCCAAGCGTCAGCCAAGCGCTGATTAGGCAGGCTATACAAGGCGCAATACAAGACGCAATGGTCGCAAGAACAGCGCTAGGGCGTGGCATCATAGAGGGCCATTTAAACTGGTCGGTTAATCCGCCTACTAGATCGGCGCAAAACACGACTCTCAAGGGCGGAGGCCAAGAACCCCCAGAAAACCGGCAGTTGCGACCAATTTCGTGCAAGTTTCAGCGCAAATGACGCGGCATTTGAGCTCGACCCTGCCATTCAAAGCGGTTGCGATCCTGACTTTTACAAATGCAGGGCGAGTGCCCGTCTGTGCGCCAAGCCGCTCATATCGTTTCAGATCCATGACGCGATCTTCTGTCACCGGCCTTGTTACAAAGCAGAAACATGCTGGACACGCTGCGATTACAGACGCGCCTTACCTCCCAATTGGCTCGCTTGCCACCGCGTTTTGCACCCACGTTTACGCGGATGGTTCGGTGAGAATTCAATCAATTTCTTAAGGACAAAAAAATGCCTCGAAACGCTCGCTCTGCGCCCTTGTTGGCGACCGGCTTACTGGCGCTTGCCACTTTCCCAGCCACAGTGCCCACCCTGGCGCTCGCCTCTGACGACATGGTTGGCAGCTCGGCGAAAGAAATCGTCACCGAGACTTGCATGGAGTGCCACGGCGGCTCGGCGATGGGTGATGATCGTATCGCGCCGCCCATGTTTGCCGCCAAGAACCACTATCAGAATTTGACCGACAAGCAGGATTTCATCGCAACGATGTCGGCCTACATCCAAGAGCCCAGCGAGGCGACGACCCGCATGCCTGGCGCCATCAAGAAGTTCGGCCTCATGCCCAACCTTGACCTGGACAAAGCCACCGCCGACGCCATCGCCGCTTTCGTGTGGGAGGCCGACTTCAATGAGCCCGAGTGGTACCAACAGCACTACCAAGAAGAGCATGGCAAGGCTCCCGATCAGTAAGGGATCGGCGCCCAAACAAGCCCCGATGGACGGGCACAAAAAAGGCAGGCTTCCATCGGAGGCCTGCCCTGATTGCTTAACTTGGGCCTGAATCCTATGACCCAATCGCCGCATTCAACTGGTCGAAGCTATCCTTAGCATCGCCATAGAGCATGCGGGTGTTTTCTTTAAAGAACAGCGGGTTTTCGATGCCCGAATAACCACGCCCCTTGCCGCGCTTCAAAACAAAGACCTGGCTGGACTTCCAAACTTCCAGTACTGGCATGCCGGCAATCGGTGAGCCCGGATCTTCTTGAGCCGCAGGGTTCACGGTATCGTTGGAGCCCACAACGATCACGACATCAGTCTCGGGGAAATCGTCGTTGATTTCGTCCATTTCCAGCACGATATCGTAAGGCACCTTGGCTTCGGCCAACAGTACGTTCATGTGGCCCGGCAGACGACCGGCGACCGGGTGAATGCCAAAACGCACGTTCTTACCGCGCGCACGCAAGCGGCGGGTCAACTCTGAGACCGACTGTTGGGCTTGAGCGACGGCCATGCCATAGCCCGGTACGATGATGACCGACTGAGCCTCGTCCAGCGCGGCCGCAACGCCCGCGATGTCGATTGCAACCTGCTCGCCCTCGATTTCTTGAGCTTGGCTGCTCGCGTTGCCAAAGCCGCCCAAAATCACCGAGACAAAGTGGCGGTTCATGGCCTTACACATGATGTAGGACAGAATGGCACCCGAAGAGCCCACCAGCGCGCCGGTCACGATCAACAGATCGTTGCCCAGCAAGAAGCCTGTCGCCGCAGCGGCCCAGCCCGAATAGGAGTTGAGCATAGAGACCACGACCGGCATGTCAGCGCCACCAATCGCCATGACCAGGTGAACCCCGATCACCGCAGCGATCAAGGTCATGACCCACAAAGTCCAAGACCCGGCGCCCTGAATGTAGAGCACCATCAAGATGATCGAGGCGACCAGCATGGCCAAATTGAGCAGATGGCGACCCGGTAGGATCAGGGCTTGTCCGCTGACCTTGCCCGCCAACTTACCGAAGGCCACCAGCGAGCCGGTAAAGGTCACGGCACCAATGAAGACGCCTAAGAATATCTCGATCTCGTGGATCAAGGTCTCCGCGCCGCTGGCGTGATGTACCGGCGTCAGGTCAGAGTTGATGCCAATAAAGACCGCCGCCAAACCCACAAAGGAGTGCATGAAAGCAACCAATTGCGGCATGCCGGTCATCTCGACCCGCATGGCGATTACCGCCCCGATCAGCGCGCCAACGATCAGCGAGCCCATCACAACCGGGGTCAGCTCAAAGGCCGGGCCAAAGACGGTGGCGGCCACAGCCAAAGCCATACCTACGATGCCGTACCAGACGGCGCGCTTGGCGCTCTCCTGGCCCGACAAGCCGCCCAAAGAAAGGATGAATAACACAATCGCCACGATGTAAGCGGCGGTCTGCAAACCAAATGTCATAGTCATTGTTTGGGCCCCCGCTTAGGATTTCTGGAACATGGCGAGCATGCGCCGTGTCACCATAAAGCCGCCAACGATGTTAATCGTCGCGATCAGAATTGAGATCGCGGACAGCACCATGACCAGCGGCAAATCTGAGGAGACCTGCAACAAAGCACCGATAATGATGATGCCCGAAATGGCATTGGTCACCGCCATCAGCGGCGTGTGCAGCGAGTGGCTTACGTTCCAAATCACTTGGAAGCCGACAAAGCAGGCAAGCGCAAACACAACGAAGTGCTGCAAGAAGTCGGGCGGTGAGACACTACCCAGCGCCAACAATCCAAGCCCGCCGATGGCCAACAGACCGAATTGGGTCCAGCCTTTGCGGCGCTCGGCCGCCATTTCTTCGGCGCGGATTTCTTCCGGCGTCTTTTCCGGCTCTTTGGCTGCCGGTTGGGCGGCAATGGCCTTTACCTTGGGCGGCGGCGGTGGGAAGGTGATATCGCCGTCAAAGGTCACGGTGGCGCCGCGGATCACATCGTCTTCCATGTTGTGATCAATGGCACCGTCCTTTTCAGGCGTCAGATCGCTCAACATGTGGAAGATGTTATTGGCGTAGAGCGTTGAGGACTGCGCAGCCATGCGCGAGGGAAAGTCTGTATAGCCGATGATGGTCACGCCATTGTCGCTAACGACCTTCTCGTCGGCCTTGGTCAGATCGCAATTACCGCCGCGTTCAGCCGCCAGGTCAACGATGACCGAGCCAGGCTTCATGGCGGCAACCATGTCTTCCAACCACAGCTTGGGCGCGTCGCGGCCCGGGATCAGCGCCGTGGTGATGACGATGTCGATATCTGGCGCCATCTCGCGGAACTTTTCCAGCTGCTTTTCGCGAAACTCAGGGCTGGAGGGCGCCGCATAGCCGCCGGTCGCCGCACCATCTTGGCCGCTCTCTTCAAAATCCAGGTAGACGAATTCCGCGCCCATAGATTCGATCTGCTCGGCCACTTCCGGGCGCACGTCAAAGGCATAGGTGATCGCGCCCAGAGATGTGGCGGTACCAATGGCCGCCAAGCCCGCAACGCCAGCGCCAATGACCAGCACCTTGGCGGGCGGGATCTTACCCGCGGCCGTCACCTGGCCTGTAAAGAATCGCCCGAAGTTGTTGCCCGCTTCCACTACCGCGCGATAGCCCGCAACGTTGGCCATTGAAGACAGAGCATCCATTTTCTGCGCGCGTGAGATGCGCGGCACCATATCCATGGCGATGACCCGTGCACCGCTGGCACGCGCCGTTTCAAGATCGGCTTCAGATTGGGCCGGATAAAAGAACGAAATCAGCGTCTTGGAGCCATCCAAACGCGCCAGCTCGTCGGCTAGCGGCGGGCGCACTTTGGCCACGACATCGCTTGTGCTCCAAAGGGCATCGGCGCTGTCTTGGACCGTGACGCCTGCATCCTTATAGGCTTGATCGCTGAAGCCGGCCGCCAAGCCTGCCCCGCTCTCGACGGACAAGCTATGACCCAGCTTTTGGATTTTTGCCGCCGATTCTGGCGTCAGGGCGACTCTCTTCTCGCCCGCGTTTGTTTCCTTGGGAATGCCAATCAGCACCTTGCCTGGTCTCCTCTGGTCTTATTGTTTTTGTAAGCTTCGCCCGCAGTTGTGCCCAGTGTCCCTGCCCTTGGCAAGCGAGCAAATCGGCACAGAATTCATATTCATAACACCGAATATGCAAGGGGGAACAACAGAAACCCAGCGCGATATAGTCGCGGCGTTTGCGGACCGCCGGTGGGGCTGACCGATCAGGGCAACAAGTCTTTCAGGGCAACAAGTCTTTCAGGGCAACAAAACGCGCCGACCGGCCAGTCTTGGGTCTCTAGAGCGCGGTCTGTTGATTGTTGATTTGCCGCCAATAGGCGCCTTGGCGTGCCAACAGTTCCTCATGGGTGCCTGCCTCGACCACCTGTCCACCCTCAACGACCAAGATTTGATCGGCTTCTTTGATGGTTGAAAGCCGGTGGGCAATGACCAGACTGGTGCGCCCTTGGCTGATGGCTTGCAGAGCGGCTTGAATTTGCTGCTCGGTCTTGCTGTCCAGGGCCGCCGTGGCCTCGTCGAGCAACAATATCGGCGCGGCGCGCATCATGGCCCGCGCAATCACCACCCGCTGGCGCTGACCGCCCGACAGGCTGTCGCCCCGCGGTCCGGCGGGGGTGCCTAGGTCGGGTTGAAAGCTCAGAATTTGCGCCTTATCCGCTGCGGCTTGAATGCCCGCTTGATCGTCAAAATCAGCCCCATAGGCGATATTATAGGCCAGCGACTCATTGAACAGAGCCGTCTCCTGGCTGACCAACGCCAAAGCCGCCCGCAAATCGGCTTGCCGCAAGTCCAAGATGTTCTGCCCGCCGATGGTAATGCGCCCGCTGTCGGCTTCCTCGAAGCGCGCCAACATGTTGAAGATGGTGGTCTTGCCCGCACCCGATGGCCCGACAATGGCGGTCATTTTTCCCGCCGGTGCCGTGAAGCTGAGCCCCTGTAGCACGGGCTTATCCGGCGCGTAGGAAAAACGAACATCATCGAACACGATATCGCCCGCCGGATTGGCGAAAGCCTGCGGCTGGTCGGGGTCCAATATGCACGGCTTTTCGGCCAACAGCCCATAGATGCGCTCAAGGCTGGCGCTGGCGATCTGCAATTGACCGACCACGTTGGAGAGGCGCCGAGCCGGATCGAAAAGTAGGCCAATCGCTGCGAAAAAGGTTGCGAACTCGCCCAGGGTCTTATCGCCCGAGATCACGTCCTGCATGCCGAACAAAAGCACCGCCGCGATGCCGACGCCTGCCATGAGGTCGATCATCGAGGGCAGCGCGGCTTGGCCGATTTCCGCCCAGCTTTGGCGTTCAACGTAGGTCTGGGTGGCCTCGTGGCTGCGCGCGCACTCGTGGGCCTGGCGGTTGTTGGCCCGCACAGACTTATGACCGTGAAAGATCTCATCCAGGGTCTGGGTCAAATCAGCGGCCGAGGCGCGTGCCCGCTTGGTCGCCCGCCGCACCCAAGCCATGAGCATGGCCATGGGCAGTACGACGAACGGCGCGCCCACCAGAACAACGAGGGTCCAGACCCAATCCGTCCGCAAAACGATGACCAACATGGCCAGAACAGAGACCGTATCGCGGCCCAAGCTCATAATGGCGGTGGTGATGACTTGTTGCAGAGCCGTGGTATCGCCGCGCACCCGCTCGATCAGCTCGCCCGGCGGGGTGGTCTGATAAAAGCGTGCATCCAGGCCCAGCAAGTGCCGCACCAAGCGCACTTGCAGATCGCCGACGATCTTGAGCCCCACCACACGCATGATGGCGCGATGCAAAAAAGCAGCGGTGGCGCGCACCACAAACAGGGTCACAACGAAAATCGCCACCCAGCGCAAGGCACCGTACGACTGCGCCATCAACCCGTCATCGACCAAATAACGCACCCCGCCCGCAAACATGCCATAGGCCGCGCCGTCGATCACCATCAACACCAATGCGCCCGCCAACAAAGGCCAGTGCGCGCCGATATGCTCGCGGGTAAAGCGCCACAGCAAGCCCCTGCTTGGAGCTGCCGGGCTCTGTGCCTGTTTTACTGATTTGGGTTTTCCGAAAGCGGCCATAGCTAAGCTGCCTGCCTACTCACGGTGCAAGATGCGATCGACCAGCAAGTTGGCCCAGCCGGCGTTGCTCTTGGCCTCGTAGTAGGCCGCACG
This sequence comes from Alphaproteobacteria bacterium, assembly GCA_030428565.1. Taxonomy (GTDB): domain Bacteria; phylum Pseudomonadota; class Alphaproteobacteria; order UBA7985; family JAUIBT01; genus JAUIBT01. The sequence continues at coordinate 34,491 of JAUIDR010000022.1, read as the reverse complement.
GGTGGCCTCTTCGTCATAATGCTGATCGACCCAATCCATAAAGGCGATGGGCTGCTTGGCATTGAAGGCCTTATAGCTGTTGACGAAGAAATCCAGCATGCCGGTCTTGGCCTGACGGATATGGCCGAACCGCAGGCTCAACTGCTTCAGCGCTTCATCAGCGCTGCCTTGCATGACGATCAACACATAGAGCGCCGACATGATGCCCGCGCGGTCGGCGCCCGACTTGCAGTGGAACAAGATCGGATATTGCGCGGTCTCGAAAATCTCCTTAGCGCCATAGATCTGTTCTTTGGTCGGCATGCCACGCGAGCGCATTTTCAAGTAGGCCAGCTTGATGCCATTTTCCTTGCAAGCTTGCGCCGACAGAATTGAGGCGCCCAAGGGATGATCGCCGCGCAAATTTATAATGGTGCGAACACCGCGCTTGGCCGCAGCCCGCACCTGCGTCGGCGTGGGATGCGAGGCACGCTCGACCTGCGCGTCCACCGAGGCCCGGTTGGAATAGACGACCCTCAACAGGCCATGGTCGATGAACATGGTATCGAGCCAGCCGCCGATACGCGCGCCTGGGCGCGTCGGGTCTGCCTGCCAGGCTTGACGCCAGCTCAGCAACCTGTTGTCGATAAATTTCGGCAAGTCCTGGTCTCGTCTTCTTGTCTAAGGATGGGCTTTGCCTAGCAGCCCCCCGGCTTGCTTGCAAAGAAAACCTGCCCTGCGCCCAGTCCGACACCCCCTGGGCGAGCCGGTACAGCTCCGCTTCGACAGATAGAAGCGCGCCTATTACGCACCCGGCGGCGCTCGGCCTAGCTGGGCGACTTTTGAAAGGCTTGGATCACTTGGGCCAGAATAGCGACCGCTATCTCTGACGGGCTCTTGGCTCCGATATCAAGGCCTATGGGCCCACAGATCTGATCGACCTGCTCGGGCGTCAGCCCTTTAGAGACCAGACGCTCGCGGCGGCTAGCCTGGGTCTTTCGCGATCCCAGCGCACCGATGTATGCGGGCGGGCGGGCAGAGGCAAACGCCAGGAGCAAGGCGGGGTCATCAATCTTGGGATCGTGCGACAAGAGACAGAGCGCCGACTGTTCATCAAAGCTTTCCGCGCTCAAGATCTCGTCGGGCCAGGCGTTATGCAGCTCAAACCCCTCGAAACGCTCAGGATGGGCGAAAGGGGGGCGCGGATCGATGATGGTGACATCAAAGCCCGCAAGCTTGGCCATGGGCGCCAAGGCCTGAGCAATATGCACGGCCCCGACAACCACCATGCGCCGCGGCGGCACAAAGGATTGAATAAAGACACTGGTCTTAACGCCCGCCTCGTCGGATTGATCCAGAGTGATCGAAGCATCACGCCCCCGCAACTCAGACAGGGCCGTGTCCAGCCCCTCGGCCAGTTCCAACGCGCCCAGCCGCGTGCTCTCGGCAATGACCAGTTCGCGCGCGTCGGTCAGACTGCGAAGGTAGACGAAGGCCTGTCGCCCGGCCTTGAGATCCAGTATGAGGTCGAGGATATCAGATTGCACCTTGGGCTTTCCTTATGCGGTACCGGTTTTCTTCGTCGTGGTCTCAGCGCTGTTGAGGCCGTGCAAGGGCTCGACGAAGACGTCAAGCTGGCCACCACACGTCAGTCCCACGTCCCAAGCCATTTCATCGCTGACGCCAAAGCTAAGCCGCTTAGCCTGGCCGGTCTTGATAGCCTCGATGGCTTCAAACACCACGGCCTGTTCGACACAGCCGCCCGAGACCGAACCAAACATGCGCCCGTCCTGGTCAACCACCAAGCGCGATCCCAAGGGGCGCGGCGAGGAGCCCCAAGTGTGCACCACCGTCGCCAGGGCCACGTGCTGGCCATCGCGCAACCAACCCTGTGCAATCGCCAGCGGATCTGCGCTCTTGGTGTCTTCCATGTCAAGCTTGGCACCATCGCTCATGGCCTTGCCTCCTATTCGTTTCGCCACCCGTAAATCGTGACCGCCCGCATATGGCGCCCTTCCGTCCTCTTGTCCCCAGCGCGTAAACCCCATCTCACTGGACCCTGACTGGGCTACGCACCCGGCCGCTTACTGGCCTGTGCACCGGACGGACTGTTGGCCCGCCACTATAGCCCGCAAGATAGGGTCTCGGCCAGAGCTTCTAGACTGTGCAGATTGTGGATCGCTAAGCGCTCGTCAACGTGGTGGTCCAAGATGCGGGCGCCGGCTGCCAGCGGCTGATAGCCGTCCCAGCGCAGCAAAGGATTGAGCCACAAGAGGCGATGCGCCAGTCGCGCCAGGCGTTGGGTCTGCGCCTCCATCAGGTCCAGATCATCACGCTCCAGCCCATCTGTAATCAGAAGGCAGCGGGCACCGCTGGCCAGCACCCGGCGCGCCCAAAGCCTGTTGAACAGCGCCAGCGCACTACCCAGCCGGGTTCCACCCTCCCAGTCGGGCACCAGCCGGGCCACTTCGGCTAGGCTCTGGTCGATATATTTATGGCGAAACGCCCTCGAGACGTTGGTCAGCCGCGTGCCAAGGGTAAAGACATGTAGGCTGGCCGCAACCTCGGGGTTTTGCGCAAGGGCGTGCGCGAACAACAGCATGACGCGGCTGTATTGGGCCATGGAGCCAGATATATCCAACAGCATGACCAGCGGCGGCGGGCGCTGTTGGCGGCGGCGGCGCGGCAGACTGGCATCGGCCATAAAACGGCGACCTTGGCGCTGCAGAGCGCGGCGCATATCGATCGGTCCGCTTGTGGCCCCGGCCTGCCAGCGCCGCGTTGTCATGCGCTGCGGACGGCGCGCCAAGCTCGCAATGGCCGCCTGAACCTCGGCCAGCTCATCGCGGCTCATGGTCTCAAAATCGCGGCTACGGAGACGATCAAGGCTAGAACTGGTGGTCGAAAGATCGATCTCCAGCTCAAAACTTTCGCTCGGCTCGCGGTCTTCTCCCGCTTCTGCAGCCAGGCGCTGAGCCAAACGCTCGGCGGTGGCGTTATCGTCTGATGCCTGACTTGCCAAGGGCTCCTCGTCGGGCAGAATCAGGTCAAGCAAGCGCTGAAAATACTGCGGATCGCGCCAATACAGCCTGAAAGCCTGATCGAATAGGGCCCGGTCTTCGTGACGGCGCAACAACACGCTGGCCAAGGCCTCGCGCAGGTCGTCCTTGCGCGCCAACCCTACCTCGCGCATCACTTCCAGCGCATCGACCAAGGCTGCGGGGCCGATTTTCAGGCCAGCCCGCCGCAGCGCCGCCACGAAGTGGCGCAGATGCTGGCTGAGTTGGCCCGAAGCGGGCGCTGGTTCTTGCAGGCTTGGAGTCGCCATGAGCGGCTTTCGTTAGGGTTGGCTGGAAACGGTAGGTTAGCCGGAACTACTGGCTTTCAGGTTTAGACGCCTACACGAGAGTTGGTTTCTCGTCCAACACGGGCCAGACCGCAACGCCCCAACGCCAAACGCCAGCACAGGGGCGGGCGAAGGCAGAGCGACGCGTGGCCAGATTATGGCGGTTATAGGGCTAGAAGCCACAATTTAAGGTTCAGAATTTTATCCACAGCGCCAGCCTGCCGCCTGGCTATCATTGCAAAATGTTGCAACTTTTGATCGAGATTCTGCCGATTGTGGGCGCGTTATGCTATCCAGAGTATAGCCTCGCGGCGTGTTGTCGTGTCGACAATATAGGCAGCAATTGATCCTCATGGGCAAACTGAGCGTAACTGCGGTTCGCCCAACACCAAGGCTCGCAGGCAGCGGCCATCCCTAACGGCAGTATAAAGAAAGACTTTCAAGCCTCATGTCAGTTCAGCGTTCCAGCATGATCGACGGCCAGTTGCGGCCCAATAAAGTGACCAACGAAGCGGTCCTCGCCAGCTTGGCAGAGGTACCGCGCGAAAATTTCGTCGCCCCGAACATGGCGGGCGTCGCCTACGTCGATGAAGACCTGCCCATCAGCGCCACGCGCTCTTTGATGGAGCCCATGGTATTCTCGCGCTTGCTTGACGCTGCCGCGCCCAACGCGGGCGATACGGCGCTGGTCATCGCCTCAGGTTCAGGCTACGCGGCTTGCGTGTTGTCGGGACTCTGCGCTGCCGTAACAGGCCTAGAGAATGACGGTGTTTTGATCGATCACGCCCGCGCACAGGCCGATGCCCTTGAATGCAGCAACGTGGAATTTGTCACCGGCGACGTGACCCGCTTTGACGGCGTATCGGGGCCCATCAGTCTGGCCCTAGTCGGCGGCGCGGTCAGCGATGCCCAGCTTGTCGCGGAAATGTTTAGCCCTATCTTGAGTGACGATGCCCGCCTGTTGGTGGTCGAGCGCCCCAAGCCCCAGACCCCTGGCGTCGCAGTACGCATGACCCGCTTGGCGTCGGGCTGGCAGCGCGAAGAGCTGTTCGACGCCTCGATTCCCTTGCTGCCGGAGTTTACCAAAGCGCCAAGCTTCACTTTTTAAGTGTGAGTAACCCTGGAGTTTAACTTTCAAGCCTTGATCGAAAGCAGCACACTCAAAATCCAGCCTCAGTAAATGCGAGGCGTGAGCCTGGAAGGACCAGACCCGCATGGCAGATCAGCCAATGACCGCCGCAGACCGCCGCCCGCGCTTGTTCGCCAAGCGCCGCGCGTCGCGTGCTGCGCGCCAGGTTTTGCTGCTGGGTTTGGCGACTTGGGGGTTAAGCGCTGCGAGCCTCCAGGCCATGAGCCTGCAAGAAGCGCTGATTCTGACCAACCAAAACAGCCCGGTTTTGGCCGCCGCCAGAGCGGGCGTGCGCGCAGCGAACGAGAGCGTGCGCCAGACCGTCGCCCAGGGCCTGCCCCAAATCAGCGGTTCGGCCAGCTCCTCGCTGACCTACAGCGAGTCTCTGGCCATGCCGGACCAGTTCTCGCAACGCCACGAACTGGGATTGAGCGTCAATCAGGTTCTCTATTCGGGCGGTGCGATCGGTAGCGGCCTTGAGCTGACCAACGCTAACGTGCGCGCGCAGTGGCAGAGCCTGGCCGCTAGCGAGCAACAGCAAATGACCCAAGCCGCCTCTCGCTATATGGACATCGTCTTGAGCCAAGCGGTGGTCTCGCTGAACCGCGCGACCTTAGACCTGCTGGCCGAACAGCAGCGCGCCGCCGAAGCCCGCCGCGATGCTGGCGTGGCTACCGTCACCGATGTGACCCAGGCCCGCGCGGCGGTTGCCAAGGGGCAAGCCGACCTCTCGTCTTCGCGCCAGAACGTGCAAATCGCCAAGTCGGCTCTGTTTGAGATGACCGGCCAAATCGCCAGCCAGGTCTACAATCCCGGCCTGCCTTCTGGCCTGCCATATTCCCTGGATGAGGCGCTTAATCGCGGTCTAGCCCAATCACCGGGCATCAAGGCTGCCCGCCTAGCGCTGCAAGCCGCCGAGAGCAATATTCGCTTGCAGCAAGCCGCGCTCTATCCAACGCTGAGCGCCAATGGCACAGCCAAGCGCACTTGGTCGAGCTCTGAATCGACCAGCATGACCGCCAACAACTCCTTCACCGTTGGCGCGACGCTGTCGGTGCCCATCTTTGCGGGCGGCGCGACCCTCTCGAAGGTGCGCCAAGCCAAGCACGAACGCTCGCAGGCCTTGGCCGAGGTGCAGAGCCAAGAGCGCAGTCTACGCTCAGGCATCATGCAAGCCTGGAACGCCTACAACAGTCAGCGCGCGGTGATCTCCGCCTTCGAAGCACAGGTATTGGCAGCCGAAGCCTCCTATGACGCGGTGTCCGAGCAGGCGCGCCAAGGCCAGGCCAGCACCTTGGATGTGCTGCAGACCGAAAAGACCCTGTCAGAAGCACGCATCGCGCTGGCGCGCGCGCAAGCCGAATACATCAAGGCCAGCTATAGCCTGCTTGGCGCCATGGGTGAGCTGAGCGCAGATCGCGTCGGCGGCGGACAGGTCTTTAGCCCTGCCGCAAACTATGCCGAAGTCAGATCGACACAAATTCCCGAATTCAACCGGGAAAACTTCCCGAGCGTTGCGGAATTCCCAGCTGAAATCGCCGAATTCCTGCAGAACAACGCCTCCGGGCAGTAAAATTTCGCAAACCCCCGGCGTTTTGCCAGATTTGGGCTTCGCCTCTTTGCTGCGTCCTTTGACCTTTGCCGCAAGCTTGCTTACCTGCAAGATCCGTGCTGCATTTAAAGCCGCACGCGTCGGCGAGAGCCGATCTCGCGCGAACGAACGAAGCTGCATTGCAAAGGTCCAACATGAGCCAGCCCACCTATCCGAACGTTTTTGACATTGTCGGCAACACCCCCTTGATTGAGCTGCGCGGCCTCTCGAAACTGACGGGCTGTCGCATCTTGGGTAAGTGCGAATTCATGAACCCCGGCGGTTCTGTTAAAGACCGTGCCGCCGTGGGCATTATCAAAGCCGCCGAGGCCGACGGCAGTTTGAAGCCGGGCGGTGTCATCGTCGAGGGCACGGCGGGCAATACTGGTATTGGACTATCGGTCATGGCGCGCTCGCGCGGCTATACTACCAAGATCGTCATCCCCGAGACCCAGACCCAAGAAAAGAAAGATGCCCTGATCCAAGCGGGCGCAGAGCTGATCCAAGTCCCCGCAAAGCCCTATCGTGATCCCAACAACTTCATTAAAGTTTCGGGCCGCATGGCCGAGGAGATGAACGCGGCCAATCCTGGTTCAGCCATTTGGGCCAACCAGTTCGACAACGTGGCCAACCGCCAAGCCCACATCGACACCACCGCGCCCGAAATCTGGGAGCAGACCGCAGGCCAGGTCGATGGCTTTATCTGTGCGGTGGGTTCCGGCGGCACGCTGGCGGGTACAGCCATGGGCCTTCGCGCCAAGAACGCTAATGTCAAAATCGGGCTGGCTGACCCCTTTGGCGCCGCGCTCTATTCTTACTTTACGACCGGCGAATTGAAGTCCGAGGGCTCCTCGATCACCGAGGGCATCGGCCAGGGACGCATCACCGCCAATCTGGAAGGCCTGAGCGTCGATTACGCCTACCGCATTCCCGACAGCGACGCGCTGAGCCTTTTGTTCGATCTGATCGAGACCGAGGGCCTGGTTCTGGGGTCTTCGTCTGGCATCAACGCCGCTGGCGCGGTCGCCATGGCGCGCGACATGGGCCCCGGCCATACCATCGTGACCATGCTGTGCGACGGCGGCGCGCGCTACGCCTCAAAGATGTACAACAAGGCCTTCTTGCAAGAACGCGACCTACCGCTGCCGCCCTGGCTCCGCTAAATTGGGCTCCGCTAAATGGGGCTGAGTCAGTTGGGTCTCCGCTGATTGGGGTTACACGAACCAAACCTGTTGAGCTCTCAGCAATTGGGCGCTTGCTTGCAAGCCCCTGGGCGCCCATATAGATTGAGTTTCTTATACGCCTTGGCCGCTCGGCCAGGGCGTTGCGCTCTTCAGGGGTGCCCATTTCTTAACGTGGGATAATGATCATGGCTGAAACCGCTATCCTAGCCGCCGGATGCTTCTGGGGCGTTGAGGAGATCTTTCGCAAAACGCCGGGGGTTCTTTCGACAGAAGTCGGCTACATCGGCGGCACCGTCGAAAACCCGGACTACCGCTTGGTTTGCAGCAACACCACCGGCCACGCCGAAGCGGTCAAGCTGGCGTTCGATCCGGCAGTGGTCAGTTTTGACAAGCTGCTCGACCTGTTTTTTGAACTGCACGATCCCACGCAGATCAACCGCCAAGGCCCCGATGTCGGTACCCAGTACCGCAGCGCCATTTTCCCGACCACCGATGCCCAAGCCGAAACCGCAGCCGCGGTCATTCGGGCGCTTGAAGAATCGGGCAAATTCGCTAAACCCATCGCAACGGCCATCGAGCGCGTTGCTGACTTCTACCCGGCCGAAGACTATCACCAGCAATACATCGCCAAGAAGCAAGGGACGCTTTGATGCAAGACAACCAACTCATGCCTTGGAAAGACGATGACCAGGCCCGCCAAGCCAGCCTGAGCGTCGGCGACGATGTTGTGAGCTTTCCGGTAGTCGCCGAGGCCATCGAACGCGAATTGCGCGATCAGTGCGAGATCAAGAAGCCGCACCGCCAGGCCATTTTGCGCAAGACTCAAAAACAGTTTAAGACCCTACACAAAGGCAAAGAGTCGCTGAACGATAAGCAGAGCGAGGCCTATCTCTTTTCCGCCTTCATTTTGTGGATTGATTCGTTGATCGCGGGTCGCCATTTGCAGATCCGGGACGGCGCGCTAGATGCCCAAGCGTTGGCCAAGGACACCTTTGAGGCCCTATCTTAGTGACCCTGTCTTAGTGACCCTTGCCTAGTCACCCTCGCCGCGTGACCAGGCGCTGACCTTTATGTGAGCATGACCCTGCAAGCAGGACATCCGCGCAGGGTCTTTCACGCAGATTTTGTGCGGCAATGACACGTTTTTTCGCGCGATCGGCAAGTCCGAGCGTCAGAAAAACCTTTCGTTGCGTGACACACCCCGCGCACTCGGACATAATCCGGGCAGCGCACGAACACAACTGACCAGCAAGCCACGAGCAAGGCTCGACCGCTTGCCGCCAAACGACTGGAAGACCAGATGACAGCTTTGTCTTGGACCGATGAACGCATTGAGGAACTCAAGCAGCTCTGGGGCGAAGGCCTCAGCGCCCAAGACATTGGTAAAAAATTGGGCGTGACCAAGAACGCGGTCATCGGCAAGGCCCACCGCCTGGGTCTGCCACCGCGCCCGTCACCGATCCGGCGCGCGCGTCCTGCGACCGCAACCAAAGCCCGCCGCAAGACCAGCCCGACCAGCGTTGGCCTGCGCGCCACCGGTCACACCTGTGTTTGGCCTATCGGCGATCCGGCAGAAGACGACTTCCGCTTTTGCGATGCCCCGTCTATGCCCCACAAACCCTATTGCCAAAAGCACTACGACTTGGCCTACATTCAGCCCCGCCCCCGATCCGCTCGCGCGTCTTAAGGACACTTCATGGTCCAGCCAGTCAGACTGCACAGCACTTGGGGCGTGCTCGCAGTCCTTATTTTCAGTTCGCTTATCGCCGGCCTGGGCTTTTCCATGGGCACGCTGTTGGTCAACGCGGTTCTGGCCCAACACGGCTATAACGAGTTCCTAATCGGGGTCCATACAGGACTGGCTTCGTTGGCGACCGCCATCGCCGCCCCCATGGTGCCGTTGATCGCCCGACGGTTTGGCTACGTCTGGCCCATCATTATCGCCAGCTTGGCCATGGCGCTGCTCTATGCGCTCATGCCCACTTTCCCCACCTTCAAGCTGCTGTTCGCCGCGCGCTTTTTGTTCGGCTTGTTGCTTTCGATCCCCTGGGTCTTGCTGGAAGCCTGGGTCAACCAGGTCAGCCCCGAAAAGCACCGCGGCAAGGTGACATCGGCCTATGGCGCATTTTTGATGCTGGGCTATGGCCTCGGCCCGGTGCTGTTGAAGTTTGTCGGCATCGACGGGGATCTGCCTTACTACGTCTTGGCAGCCACGATTGCCTTTGCTACCGCCCCTCTCTTTCTACTTGTCCCACACGATCCGATCGAATTGGGTCACGGCGAATCGCGCGCGCCCATTCTGGAACAGCGCGACTTCGGGGTTCTGCTTGAAGCGCCGTTTCTGTTCGCTTCGGCTTTTTTAGGCGGCTTTTTCATGGTGGCCTATTTCGGTCTTACGGGAATCTACGCCGAGCGGCTGGGGCACAGCGTGGCGCAAGGCAACGACCTGCTGGCGCTGGTCATCGTGGGCGGGCTGTTCTTACAGCTTCCGATCGGTTGGCTGGCCGACCAAATCGGCGCCCGCAATATGATCTACGTATCGCTTGCCTGTGGCGGGGTTCTAAGCCTGTTGATCCCCTACTTAGACTATGAGTCCTGGCACATCGCACTGGCGGTCGTCTATGCCTCCTTGCTGCAGAGCCTCTTTACCCTGCCGCTCGCTTTGCTGGGCGCCCGCTTTAGTATCGCCAGGCTGGCCGCCGCCAATGCCATCTTTGTGGTTTCCTTTGAAATCGGCTCGGTCAGCGGTGCGCCTTTATTGGGCGCTGCCATGCAGAACCTGCACCACAACGCGCTGCCTTTTGGCACGGCCTTGTTGCTGTTTGCGCTGCTTGCCTTCCAAGGCATTCGCCGTATGATGCGCTTGAGTTGACCTAAGGATCACCTTGTTGTGGGTCAGCGTCCCGATTTCATGCCAAGGCCACATGGCCCGACCTTATTGGCCGAACCTCGCCCGCCGCGTCTTCACTCATTGCTGCCCAGAAATATGCCACGTCCTACGCTCATCCGCACCGCCATTCGCGCCCTGATACCTCGCTCTGGGCGCCCCGCCTCAACACCCGCTTCAGCGCTATCGTCGGCCCCTATTTGGGCCGCGACCTGTGCGCTCGCCTTTGGCCTGACGCTCGCCCTTAGCCTTGCGGCGCCCTTATCCTCTGCCGAGGCACAGCAAGCCAACGTCCGCGCGCGCCTCATTATTGGCACGGGCCCGGTCAATGGGCCGAACTACGCGGTTGGTGGCGCGATTTGCAGCATCATTAACGCCAACAGCGCCGATCACGGCTATGAGTGCTGGGTCATGCCGACCAAGGGCATCCGTGAAAACATCCTGGGCATGCAAAATGGGCGCATTAGCGCCTTTTTGATCCAGTCCGATTGGCAATCGTATATCTACAACGGCGACATTCCGGGCCTGCGGCTCACCACCCTACGTCACATGTTTTCGCTGCAACCACGCGCCATTATGCTGGTGGCCCGCGCCGGTGCAGAAATTAAAGAAATGGGCGAGCTAAAAGACAAACGCATAAGTCTTGGCCCCGACGGTAGCGGTCAAAGAGTGCTGTCAGAGGCCATTTTACGGGTCGCTGGATTTGCGCAATCATCTTTTAGTGGCACCTTTGGTCTACGCGGCCAAGAAATCTATAAAGCCATGTGTATTGACGAGAGTATTGATGCCGCTTTCATTCCAGCCAACGTGCCTTCGGCCGTCATTCAACAGATGATTTTGGGCTGCGGCGCTAATCTTGTACCGATTGCTGGGCAAAGCTTTGATCGCCTTATACGCGATAATCCCTATCTATCTGAGGTTACGATCCCTTCGTCGGCCTACGAGGGTCTAGAGAACGACATTAACACCTTAGCGTTCTCTTCAACGATTGTCTCAACCGATAGTCTACCTAAAGAAGCGGCATACACGATGACTAAGTCCGTGTTTGACAACCTAGAGGCGTTCAGGGACTTGCATCCTTTATTGGGCCGCTTGGATCCCGATAAAATGGCGGGAGTTGGAGCAACTGCCCCTCGCCATGTCGGTGCCGAACTCTATTTTGATGAGGTTGGCATCACCCGATAGCTGCCCTCAAAGTGGCATCATCGGGCTAGCGGCCGCTGCTCCCTGTTTTCAAATGCTTGGCTTTAGGGGAGCCTAATAATGAACAACAAGTGGATCGTGAGCCTGGCGTGTTTGTCCAGCCTGACCTTGGCTGGCTGCCAAGGCGCTCAGGACAAGTTCGACGCCTTCAAAAACGGCTTCAAAGGGGACAGCGCTGAGACCGCGACTGAAACCGCACAAGCAACACCAGCGCCGGCTGCCAACGCGGCCTATCCGGGCGCTTACCACCCAACCGCACCGAACGCGGTGCCGCTGACTGCTGCACTGGCGGTCGAGCAAACCGGCAATGCTTATGCACCCGGTCAAGGCAATGTTATCCCACAGACCCTGCAGGCGCCTCAAGGCGTTGCAGCCTATCAGAACCCAGCCTATCCTTACCCCGCGCAGCAGCCGCGCTTTGCGCGTCAAGCGGGTGCGGTCGGCTCTGCGCCGCAGACCTTGCCTGCTAGCGCTGCGGTTGCTGGTCTTCAGCCCGGTCAAATGCAGGCTATCCCCCAGCAAATGTCACCGACACCGGTTCAGACTTCGGCGCTGCAGACCGTTGACATGCCAGCTGGCGGCCTGCCGGCAGCACCGACCTCTGTTGCTGAGCTTCCCATTCCTGGCAGCATCCCTGCGGTTCCCGTTCCAGCCGGTCGTGAGCTGAGCCTGCCCGAATTCGCGCAAGCCCAGTTGGCGGCGCTCAAGGGCTTCCCCTACGCCGATCCCCGCCAGCGCAGCAGCGTTGCTTCGGCTCTGCGCGGTCAGCGCCTGCCTAAGTTGATGCGTTTCATTCCCTCTGACCTGCAAGCCAACGTCCTGCGCGACTTTGGTTGGGATGCGGTTAATCCGACCGACGGCTTCAAAGACGCCATGGTGATTGGCGCACAGATCGGCACCCCTGTGGTATCTCCGGTCAACGGCACCATCTCGAAGATCACCTTCGCCGATGACAAGTCGACCATCTCGGTCCGCGCGCACGGCCTGGAGTTCGAATTCAGCAACCTGGAAGTTGGCGGCCACCTGCGTGTGGGTCAGACCATCAGCAGCGATGTGATTTTGGGCACTGTGTCTAAGAGCGGTCAGTTCGAGCACACCGTACACTTCGTTCCTGCGAACCAACTGTCGGCGGCCAACCAGGCCAATGCTATCCACCCATACTACGTCGCGGCCTTCATGCTCTAAGGCATGCTTTAAGGTTGGCCCGTAAGCCAGCGCCCCGCCGCCCACTCAAGAGCGATGGGACGCCACGGGCACGATAAAAAACTTAACGATTACGTCCGTTTGTCTTAATATCGCTGTGTTTGGGCCTTACCTCCCGAACACAGCGTTTTTTTATGCTTGCGCGCTTGGCGAAAATAAGGGTCACAAAGACTTTCCAGCGCGCCCCAAGGCAGACCGCCATTTTGCGGGAACAGCTTGGCGATATCGCATTGAAAATGCAGGATTTCTTTTTGAACACAGAGCTATTTTAGGCTGAGTTGCGTCCGGCGTTCGGGGCAGCTTGGTGACAGTCATTTTATACCTTGGACCTTCGCCATTATGCGTTGCCTTGCTCAGATTTCTACCAGTCTTGCCGCCGTCCTGGCGCTAGCATCTTGTGCTCCTACTCCATATCCCCGCGACCGAGTCGCAGAAGTTAAAAGCTATTCTCTGCTAAAAGACGCGGTGCCCGGCAATCCTTACGCCAGCCAATTTGCTTCGCCGCCGCCGGTCATGATGGATGCCTTTGTCGCCGATCCCGACCCCGTCGGTGATCTGATCGCAGTCTCCAGTGCGAGCCTCAGCGCCACCCCGCCTTTGACCGCGGCCGCCAGCTATCCCAGCGATCTTTATCCCAGCGACCTTTACCCTAGGGATTTTCGCCAGCCGAACCCAGACCGGGAGCGCCTGTTGACCGCCATGCGCCGCATGGACCCTCAATTTGACGCCACGAAGCGCCCGCGCCGCACGCCCCAGGAGTGGGTCAAGCGCCCTTGGGACCACTCGCTAGGCTTCCTGCTCGCCGATCAAAAGGCGGAATACAGTTCCGACTATGGTTGGCGCTCCTTGTGGGGACGCAAGGATTTCCATGGCGGTATTGACGTCATGGCTCGCAAGGGCACACCGGTCTTTGCCATCACCGACGGCTGGCTCGAGTATGCCGAGAGCGCGGGCCGCCATGGCGGTCTTGTACTCAAAGGCCAGGGTCAGCACGCGGGCTACCATTTCACCTATTGGCACATTCAGCCGTCATCCAAGCTGCGGCAAGGCCAACAGGTGCGCAAAGGCCAACTGTTGGGCCGCATTGCCAACTGGGGCGCCAACTCGCACCTGCACTACGCGGTGCACGCTACCGACGGGCAGAGCTATAAGGCGCGCAAAGACAGCCGCTCGATCCACCCCATGCTCTATCACCGCAAGTCCACCGCCTGGCGCGACTAGCGCGCTTGCCGCGCTTGCCGAGCTTGCCCTTGTGGCGCTAAGCTGGTGCGTCCTATCTTAGAGACGGCGACGCTAAGCGGCTGGGCTGCTCGCCTTGTCCGGGACCAGCGCCTGGTTGCCCCAACGCCCCTATCTTGCCAAGCTGCGCGCCCGGTGCCGCTAACCGAAGCCACCGCTGTCGGAAAAAACGCCGCAAAGGACACGCCATGGCCTTTCGACCCCAAGCCTGGCTGCGCTGGCTCGACCGGCTGCTGCCGCTGGACCAAGACCCACCTTATACGCACCCTCCCACGGGGGCCTGGGGCTATATCCGCGCCGCCATCGGACAAATGCGCCTGGTCAGCGCCACCATGCTCACCATGTCCGTGCTCTATGGTATAGCCGATGCCCTGCTGCCGGTATTGCTGGGTGTGACCATTGATAAGTACATCCTGCCCAGCGCAGCGAGCCCAACGCTCAGCGATGGACAGTTCATCGCGCTCGCCATCTTTGCTCTGGCCGCGCGCCCGATCCTGTTCGCCGCCGAAGGCGTGATGACCTATCTGTTGTTCCACTCCTCCTTCGACCCTATGTTGACCCGCCAGGCGCACCGGCACGTTCTGGCGCAGTCCTTTTCCTTCTTCCAGAACGAGTTCGCCGGGCGCGTCGCCAACAAAGTCACCGGACTGGGCCGGGCGACCCACGAAGTCGTCGGCGGGCTCATGGAAGCCGTGTCCTACGTCTTTGCCTTCGGCTTGGTGGCGCTGACGATTCTGGTCTCGCTCAGCCCCTGGCTCATGCTGCCGCTCGGGCTCTGGATGCTAGCCTATGTTGCGGGCATTGTCTGGTTGGTGCCGCGATTGCAGGCGCGCAACAAACTGGCCTTTAAAGCCAAGTCCGAGGTCTCGGGCCGCATCGTCGATGCCTACACCAACATTCAAACGGTGCAGTTGTTCGGCAACGCGCGCAACGAAGATCGCTTCGTCATGCAGGCCATGCGCGAGGCGCTGCAGCGGGCGCGTTCGGTCAACGTCTTGATGTATCTGGCTGATTTGGCCCTGGAGCTGCTGAACGCGGCCATGATCCTGGCCTTGTTCTTGCTCTCGCTCTGGTTTTGGCGCCAAGGCCTCGTCACCGCTGGAGCCATCGCCATCGCTCTGCCGCTGGGTTTCAAAGTCATGGCCATGTCAAACTGGGTCATGCACATGGCGACCAATATTTTCGCCGCGCTGGGTACGGTGCAAGAATCCTTAGACACCGTGTCGATCGTGCCCGACATGCAAGACAAGCCGCAGGCCCCGGCCCTGGCCGTCGGCCAAGGGCGTATCGAGTTTCAAAATGTCAGCTTTTCCTACGGAGCTTCAAGCGCCGTGGTCAAAGACCTGTCTTTCGTCATTGAGCCAGGCGAAAAAATCGCCCTGGTCGGCCCGTCTGGCGCGGGCAAGTCCACTTTGACCGCCTTGCTGTTGCGCCTGTTCGACGTGGACGCGGGACGCATCTTGATCGACGGACAAGACATTGCCCAAGTGACGCGCGATTCCTTGCGCGCCAACATCGCGATGGTGACGCAAGATACCTCGCTTTTGCATCGCTCAGTGGCCGAGAATATCGCCTATGGTCGCCCGCAGGCCAGCCGCGCCGAAATCGAAGCGGCAGCACAACGGGCCAGCGCGGCCGCTTTCATTGCCGACCTTGCAGACAGCGAGGGTCAACGCGGGCTCGATGCTCGCGTAGGTGAGCGGGGCGTAAAGCTATCGGGCGGCCAGCGCCAACGTATCGCTTTGGCGCGCGTCTTGCTGAAGGACGCAGCCATTGTGGTCTTCGATGAGGCCACCTCGGCCCTAGATTCCGAGACCGAGGCTCAGCTTCAGGCCCAGCTAGAGCTGGTCAGTCAGAACAAGACGGTGTTGACCATCGCCCACCGCTTGGCCACCATCCAGCAGGCGGATCGGATCTTCGTGATGGAAGACGGGCGCATTGTGCAAGAAGGCTCGCACGCACAATTGCTTGAGCAGCCGGGCCTTTATGCCCAGCTCTGGCGGCGCCAAGCGGGCGGCTTTGAGGCCGCGCCGCGCGGCGCATGACGATGACTCAAGCTCTGGCTCAGGCTCCGGCTCTGGGTCGCGCGCGCTCGGGCCGACGTTAGCCGATACGCTGCTCACTGCTGGGATCAAAGAACACCGCCTTAGCCATGTTGAAGGCCAGCGGCATGCTTTCACCTGCACTCACAACAGCATCGGCGCCCAGACGCGCGATCACCTCCTTGCCGCCCAGACTAGTGGTGACAAAAGTATCCGAGCCCGCGGGCTCGACCACATTAATTTTGCAGGTCTTGAGCAAGACACGTTCTTGATCTTGCCCCGAAGCCGAGGCTTGGTCGGTGATGGCTTCCGGGCGCAGGCCCAAAATCACCTCTTTGCCCTTGTGTGCAGCCAAGGCCTCCTGGCCCACCAACGGCAAGACCAGCGCCTCATCGCCGTCGGCTTCGACCTTGGCCACCAGCGCGCCATCGGCTTCTTCAATCCGCGCACGCATCAGGTTCATGGACGGCGAGCCCATGAATTCGGCCACAAACAAATTTTTGGGCTGGTCATAGATCTCTTTGGGCGTGCCAAACTGCTGCAACTCACCGAACTTCAGCACGGCGATCTTGGTCGCCAGCGTCAGCGCCTCGATCTGATCGTGGGTCACATAGACAATGGTGGTGCCCATGGTCTGGTGCAGTTTCTTGATCTCGGTGCGCATATCTACGCGCAGCTTGGCGTCTAGGTTCGACAGCGGCTCATCGAACAAAAAGACCTGGGGATCGCGCACCAGCGCGCGGCCCATGGCGACCCGTTGGCGTTGGCCGCCCGACAGCTGGCTGGGCTTACGCTTCAGCAGCTCGGTGATTTGCAAGGTCTCGGCGACACGCGCGATCGCGGCTTCACGCTCGGCTTTGGCGATGCCGCGCATCTCCATGCCAAACGCGATATTCTGGGCCACGTTCATATTGGGGTACAGCGCGTAGGATTGAAACACCATCGCGATATCACGCTGCGAGGGGTGCAGATCCACCACCGACTTATCGCCGATTTTGATATCGCCCGAGCTGGTGTCCTCCAGACCTGCGATACAGTTCAGCAGCGTGGACTTACCGCATCCCGACGGACCGACCAGCACCAGAAAACCGCCGTCTTCGATCTCGATATCGATGCCCTTCAGGACTTCTAGCTTGTTGTACTGTTTGCGGATGTTTTGCAGCTTTAAAGATGCCATGTGCTTATCCTTTTACGGCGCCAGCCATGAGGCCGCGCACAAAATAGCGTCCTGATACAACGTAGACCACCAGGGTCGGCAAAGCGGCCAAGATCGCGCCCGCAAAGTGGACGTTGTATTCTTTAACCCCGGTCGAGGAGTTGACCAGGTTGTTCAAGGCCACCGTCATGGGGATGGAATCGAAGTCGGCAAACGAGGCGCCGAACAGGAAGTCGTTCCAAATATTGGTGAATTGCCAAATGACCGTCACGACGATGATTGGGCCCGAGCTGGGCAGCAAGATCCGCCAAAACACTTGGAAGAAATTGGCGCCGTCCATCTGGGCAGCACGCACCAATTCGGTCGGGAAGGCCGCGTAATAGTTGCGGAAAAACAGCGTGGTAAAGCCCAGACCATAGACCAGGTGGACCAACACCAGCCCGGGGGTCGAGCCCGCCAAGCCCAAAATTCCCAGCACCCGCGCCATGGGGATCAACACGATTTGAAACGGAATAAAGCAGGCCAAAAGGATCATAGCAAAGATCAGGCCGTGACCGGGGAATTGCCACTTCGTCAGCACGTAGCCATTGACCGCGCCCAAGAGCGTCGAGAGAGCAACGGCGGGCACCACCATCATGATGGAGTTGAAAAAGTAGGGCTTAAGGCCCGTTGGTTGCACGCCGATCTGGGCCGATGACCAAGCCGCTTTCCAAGGCTCCAGCGTCCAAAGATCGGGCAAGGCTAGCATGTTGCCGCCGCGGATCTCGTCCAAGGGTTTGAAGGAATTGACCAGCATGACGTAGAGTGGCAGCAGGTAGTATACCACAAAGACCAGCAGGACCGCGTAGAGCAGAGCGCGCAGCCAAACGCGGCGGTTCGAAGATTGGGTAGAACGGGACTGGCTCATGACCGCTTCTCGCTACGCAATTCGGAATAAATATAGGGCACGATGATCGAGAAGATCATGATCAGCATGATGATGGCCGCCGATGCGCCGACCCCCATCTGGTTGCGGGTAAAGGTGTAGGAGTACATGAAGGTCGAGGGTAGCTCTGTCGCTCGGCCTGGTCCGCCGCCCGTCAGCGCGATCACCAAGTCATAGGCCTTAATCGCCAGGTGGGCCAAGACCACGAACGACGACAAAAACACGGGTCGCATCATGGGAATGATGACCCGCCAATAGATGCGCCAAGATTGCGCGCCGTCGATTTGGGCGGCCTTGATGATCTCAGAATCAACGCCGCGCAGTCCCGCAAGGAACATGGCCATGACGAAGCCCGACGACTGCCAGACCGCGGCGATAACGACGGTGTAGATGGCGTAGTTGCGGTTCTTGATCCAATCGAAATCAAAGCTGGACCAACCCCAATTGTGCATGATGCTCTCAAGGCCAATGCCGGGGTCTAGGAACCATTTCCAGGCGGTACCAGTCACGATGAAGGACAGCGCCATAGGATAGAGATAGATCGGGCGAATGAAGCCTTCGCCGCGAATTTTCTGATCGAGCAAAATCGCTAAGAACAGCCCCAAGGCCGTACAAATTCCGATGTAGAGCAGCCCGAAGATCCACAAATTGTTGAGCGCGGTCTTCCAATGACGCAGACCGAACAGCCGATCATAGTTGGCAAAACCGACCCAGCCATACGACGGCAACATACGCGAATCTGAGAGGGACAGATAGCCCGTGTAGGCAATAAAGCCATAGACGAACAATAGGATGAGCAAGAAGCTGGGGGCCAGTACGATGCGCGGCAGCCAAGCTTGCAGTTGCGACTTCATGGGCGCGAACCCTCCGGATGGGTACGGTGGCAAGAGGACCAGCGCAAGCGCGCGGATCTATCAGCATTCTAAGGAACCAATCGGCAGGGGCAAGCCTGGCTATATGGGGGCCGTTGCCGGTCGCCGATCGAACATATAGCAAGACCCGAGCCTGGAAACGGGCTGAGCCGCGACCAGCACTCGAGTTTTGCATGCCGATATGGGCTGTGGTTTGCGTCAGCGACCAAGGCAGAACACACAATGGCGGTGCTCTGCCCTTTGCGCCTTGGCCGACCCGCAGCCCTTAGGGAAAGCCCCTACATTGCGTCTGCGACAGCGGCAGCCAGCTCTTCAGCGGCTTCTTCAGACGACATTTCGCCGTTGAAGTGGGCGGTCACAACGTCATAAACCGCGTTCTTGACCGAGGCCGGAGCCGCGTGGCCGTGCGCCATAGAGCCGAACAGGCTGCCGTTGGCGTTGGCTTCAGCCAAGTCTGCCATACCCTTCTTACCGCAGTAGCCGAAGTCATCGTTCGGAACGTCGGTACGCGCGGGCACAGAGCCTTTGACCACGTTGAACGCCGACTGGAAGGTCGGGTTCATGACAGACGAAGCCATTTGCTTTTGCGAGTCGTTGTCCATGCCAACGTCAAACATAGCGAATTGGTCCGAGTTGAAGGTCACAGAACCTTGCGTACCGGGGAAGCGGATACAAACGAAGTCTTCTTCGGCCACTTGGCCAGCCTTCAGGAATTCACCCTTGGCCCAGTCACCCATCATCTGCATGCCAGCTTCGCCGTTGATCACCATGGCAGACGCCAGGTTCCAGTCACGGCCAGAGAAGTTGTCATCCACATAAGAGCGCAGTTTGGCCATGCGGTCGAAGACTTCAACCATGGTATCGCCGCCCAGGGCATCAGGGTCCAGGTCGATCATAGAGGCCTGGTAGAAGTCGTTGCCCATGCTCAGCACAACCGCATCAAAGATCGTGGCTTCCTGCCAAGCCTGACCACCATGTCCCAGCGGCGTGATACCGTTGGCCTTCATGGCGTCCATCACGGCAACCAGCTCGTCCCAAGTTGTGGGAGCCTTGCCGCCAGCGGCATCCAGAGCGGCCTTGTTGATCCAGACCCAGTTGGTCGAGTGGACGTTGACAGGCGCTGCAACCCAGTTGCCACCGTTCTTAGAGAAGTTCTGCAGAGCGCCCGGAACAACGTCGTCCCAGCCTTCAGCAGCAGCGACGTCGTTCAGATTGCCCAGCGCACCTTCGTTCGCCCAATCTTGAATATCAAAGCCCAACATCTGCACAGCGGTCGGGGCGTTGCCCGCAGTTACCCGCGCACGCAGAACGGTCATAGCGGCTTCACCACCGCCACCGGCGACGGGCATGTCCTGCCAAGAAATGCCTTTTGATTCCAAATCCTGCTTGAGAACATTCAGAGCAGCCGCTTCGCCGCCCGATGTCCACCAGTGTAGAACTTCAACGTTCTGGGCCTGTACATTGGCCGCAAAGCTCATAGCCACCAGGGCAGAGGTTGCCATTAATCCAAAAGCGCGTTTCATATTTTCCTCCCAATGAAACGATCAAAAATTCACTTTCTTTTCATTTGCGAATGCAAGATGTGCGAAAATGAACACTCGACGTTGGTACTCCTTGCTGCGCATTTGTCAAATCGAAATTGATCATTTGGTAAATGCCCAGCGCGCTTAGACCCCTATCGTTACCGCAGGGGAGCGCTTGAAATATCAACAAAAAGCAGGCTAGCAGGATTCGCTTCAACGTGCCAGAAAATAAGTATCTAGATGGATACTTATTTGAAACAACTGTCAGCCAACGGCACAACCGTCCGCCTTAGCATCCAATTCCAAGGGGCCCCGCGCCCACCGAATGGCCGGCTGACTGGCCCAAAATCGGCGACGGGCGGGCCCGCGTAGGACGCACAGAAGAGGCGAAAAACCGCTGCAAAGTCGCAAAGCCGACGAGCCAGGCCTTTATGACGCTTGTTCGCCAAGGCTGGACTTGGCTAAACTCGCCAGCATTCTGGTGAGACAGGTATTTGCCTGCGCGCCCCTTCCCAAAACATGATCGAACGACAGCTCTATGGAAACCGCTTACCAAACCGGTCTTGACCGCAACCCGGCCAACTATCAGCCGCTCACGCCCTTGACCTTCTTGGAGCGCGCCGCCAGCGTTTTTCCAGATCATACCGCCATTGTTCACGGCAATTTGCGCCGCTCCTACGCTGATTTTTACAGCCGTTCGCGCCAGCTGGCCTCGGCCCTGGCCAGCCACGGTGTCACGCGCAATACCACGGTCTCGGTCATGCTGGCCAACACCCCAGCTATGTTGGAGTGCCACTACGGCGTGCCCATGTGCGGGGGCGTGCTGCACAGCATCAACACCCGCCTTGAGCCCGCTATTGTCGCCTTTCAGCTCGATCACGCCTATTCGAAAGTGGTGATCGTTGATCGCGAGTTCATGCCCCTGATGCAAGAGGCGCTGGCACTGGCCACCGCCAAGCCGCTGTTGATCCAATACGATGACCCCGAATTTGACGGCCCAAAAGATAACGGGCCAAGAGATAAGGCGCCAGACGCGCTGGACTATGAAGCCATGCTGAGCGCTGGTGCTCCTGACTTTGAATGGCTGATGCCGTTGGATGAATGGGACGCCATCTCAATCAACTATACCTCGGGCACCACCGGCAACCCCAAAGGCGTGGTCTATCACCACCGCGGCGCCTACCTGTTGGCGCAAGGCAACGCGCTGACGGCCTCCATGCAAAAGCACGCCATTTACCTTTGGACCCTGCCCATGTTCCACTGCAACGGCTGGTGCTTTCCTTGGACCATGTCAGCCATCATGGGCACCCACGTCTGTCTGCGCCAGGTCCGCGCCGAGCCCATTTGGAACGCGCTCGCTGACGAAGGTGTGACCCATCTGTGCGGCGCCCCGATCGTCATGTCGCTGTTGATCAATGCGCCCGAAGCCGAAAAGCGCGCGCTGGCACAGACCGTCAACTTCTTCACCGCTGCGGCACCGCCGCCGGCTTCTTTGCTGGCCAACATGAAAGAAGCCGGTTTTGAAGTCACCCACCTGTACGGCCTGACCGAGACCTATGGGCCCGCGGTGGTCAATGACTGGCATGAAAGCTGGTCTGCACTGCCGCCCGACCAGCAAGCCGCGCTCAAGTCGCGCCAGGGCGTGCGCTATCTGCCGCTGGAAGCCTTGGATGTCATGGACCCGCAAACCATGCAGCCGGTGCCCCGCGATGGTGAGACGCTGGGCGAGGTCATGTTCCGCGGCAACGTCGTCATGAAGGGCTATTTCCGCAATCCAGAGGCGACCCAAGAGGCCTTTGCAGGAGGCTGGTTCCACTCGGGCGATCTGGGGGTCATCCACGCCGACGGCTACATCCAGCTCAAAGACCGCTCCAAAGACATCATCATTTCGGGCGGCGAGAATATCTCGTCCATCGAAGTTGAAGATCTGCTCTACCGCCACCCCGCGGTCGCGGTGGTCGCTGTCGTGGCCATGCCGCACGAAAAGTGGGGCGAAACGCCTTGCGCTTTCATCGAGCTGGAAGCAGGGCAAGAGGCGGCCGGTGAGACGCTTCGCGACTGGTGCCGGGGCAAGCTTGCGGGCTTCAAGATACCGGGCCGCTTTGTCTTCACCGACATCCCCCGAACCTCGACGGGCAAGATCCAGAAGTTCGCCCTGCGCGAGCAGGCCAAAGCCTTAGCAGAGAAGGGCTGAGGAGGGCTGAGCGCGCCAGCCAAAAACAGATGCCAAGCCAAGAAAACCACGACTGGGCACCACGACTGGGTATCAGTGTGGGCATCTGAGAGGGACCGCCTCCCTTTGAGCAGCAATGCGGAGCCAGGGCGCGACCAAAACGCGCTTTGGCCCACCTTGGGGGGCGACCTAAATGAAGGCCCAATGTCGCGAGCCATGATGCCCAAAGGCCCGCGCGCCCTCAGGAGACCCTGCTATGAGCCCCAACTTTGCCACCTACCCCAGCTTGTCAGGACGGAGCGTCTTTGTCAGCGGCGGCGCATCTGGCATCGGTGCTGAGATCGTCAAAGCTTTTGCCGCTCAAGGTGCAAAGGTGGGTTTTGTCGATATCGACCAACAGGGCGGCGAAGCACTTTGTGCTAGTCTTGAAGGCGGCCCGCACGCCTTTGCGGCCTGCGATCTGCGCGATATCGACAGCTTGCGCCGCGCCTTCGCGCAGCTCGCCGAAAAAATCGGCCCCGCGCAGGTGCTGGTCAACAACGCCGCGCGCGATGATCGCCACGATTGGCGCGATGTCACCCCGGAATACTGGGACGAGCGCCAAGCCACCAACCTACGCCACATGTTCTTTGCCATCCAAACCGTGGCACCGGGAATGATCGCGGCCGGGGGCGGCGCCATCATCAACATGGGCTCCAATTCTTGGTGGGAAGCCGGCGGCGGATTTCCGGCCTACACAACCGCCAAAGCGGCGGTCCACGGCTTGACGCGCAGCATGGCGCGCGATCTGGGCAAGCACCGCATCCGCGTCAACACCGTCGTGCCGGGCTGGATCATGACCGAGCGGCAAAAAGAGCTGTGGGTCACACCTGAGGCTCTGGCCAAGCAGGTCGATCGCCAGTGCCTGCCCGACCCCATCGAGCCCGTCTATGTGGCACGCATGGTGGTATTTTTGGCGTCTGATGATGCGGGCATGTGCAGCGCCAATAACTTCATGGTCGAAGGCGGCTCGATCTAGAGCAGACCCCAAGTAATCACCCTCGATTCTGACGTTGGATTGGCGGTAAAAATCAGGTGGCCAGAGCGGTAAGGCCGACACGATTCCAGGGTTCGAGGCGCTGGTGAATGCAATTCAGCGCAACAGGCTATGAGACGAAAGGCGCGCTTTGGTCCAGCTTTCGGGCCCAGCTGTCAGGCCTAGCTTTCGGGCGGCGGCGCGACCGTAGTTTCATTAGACCACAAATCGCGGCTCTGAATGGCGGCCAGTTTCTTTCGGGTCTCTCGGCGCAGCGTCGCGCGCCGCCAAGCCCGCCTTCTAAACAGCCCCAAGCGGCGGCAACAGCGCGCCCAGAGCCCGCGCTCAACGGCCTCCAGATCCCTGATCTGCTCTTGCGCTTCGATCCACCGCTCCAGAACGGCCATTTGTTCGCGTATCTGGGGGCGATCGACCCGGGCTGTTGGCGCGCTGGCATCTTTGGCGAGATCGCGAAGAAAGGCCTCAGCCGTCAAGGCTTCAACCGAGACGCCGCTGGCCTCCACCTCACTGATGCGAAGATACAGGGTTTGGCGGGTTGCCTCGCCAAAGGACTCAAACATGCGGCGCACGGCCTTTTCCATCGGCGTCGCGCTGGCGTTTGCCAAATCCGGGCGTGCGCGCAAATAGGCGACCCGGCGGCACTGAGGACGCTCAGGCAGATCATGAAAGATGTGAAAGGTATCAAAGCCAAATCGTGGCGCGGGCTGTTCGATGTGCAAAATCTCGTTTGGCGACAACACGCCCGCCGCGTCCTGAAATCGCAGCAGCGAATAAATCGCGCCATGGCAGGCCGAGGCCGGGTCCAGCACATCCGATGCCCCGCTCAGCGGACCCGAGGGCGCCAGCTCAGACGGATGCACCTCTGAACTGATCTCCTCTTCGGGGTTACGCGCATCGATGTAGACCAGATTTTGCAAGATCGCAGGATTGATCGGGCCTTGTGTGCTTTGGTCGAAATTTTCAGTCATCAAGGGGTGGATGAAGCGGCCGGGCTGGTTCAGTAGGTCGATATTTTCACTGCGCATAACGACCCGCTTGGTGGTGTGGCGGAACAGTCGAAAGACGTTATTAAAGACGCTCACAATGACCGCTATGATCGCCGCCAGCATGCCGCGCAACAGCAGTTGCAGCGTGGCAATACTCAACGCGCTAAGCACCGGCACGCAGAGCTGGATGATGCCCGTCTTTTGCTGGTCCTTACTGGACATTTGCGCCAAGACTTTCGAGAAAAAGCGCACCAGGGGGTAACGGATAATCTGCAAGATCCGCTCACCCACACCGCGGCGGCGAACGTGTAGGTCTTCGACGGTCTGGACCAGGTCGGGCCGATTGCTCAACACGCTAATGTCACTTGGCGCCAGGCCAAAGCGCATGGCCTCAGAATAGCACTTGAACAGCGGGCGTATGACGTGATCGCGATCTTCGACCCCCGACAGCGCGCGTTCTGCTATGTGGGCGATCAGAGCGCCGATGTTCTTATCATGGTCGATATCGGGCAGCTTGGAACCATAGCCATCGCCCAGAATTATACGAATGTCATAGGTCTGAGCCGCGCCGCTATCAAACAGCTGTGGTCGCGCGCGCACCGCAAAGCGCACCGCGTCGTTTTCGAAGATTTGCACCCCGGTTCGATAGAGATAATGGAAGTCTAGGTTTCGGTCCAAATAAGTCTTGTGATGCGCGTAGACCGCCGACAGCAGCTCATCTAGGCTCAGCAAGTTTTCTTCGCCGTTGGGCGTTTCAAAGTTGGCCACCACCTCGATTTGGTTAGCAGCGCGCGCGTTGACCTGACACAGGTTGAGCGTTTCGCGCAAGACGGACTGGCCCGCAACATGCGCATCGGCAAACAGCCGCTCAAAGGCGCTGGCTTGCAGATGCACCGGGTCCAGATCGGCCGGATCGCGCGAAAAAATGACCAGCAAGCGCCCGTATTGATTTGAGCTGAGGGCGCTTTCGTCACGGTCGGGCATGCGTGCCACCGCGTAGGCACCCTGGCCCATCTCGACCAACAGCTGGCCGGTCTGGCGGCGATGGGACAAGCGCTGTGGCACGCGGATTTGATGGCGACGAATGAGGCGTTGGAACCTGTCAACGTTCGCGCTCACCATCTCGCCAAGCGGCTGCCCGTCGACGGAAAACCGGCCTTGCGGATCGACGAAAAAGGCTGCGCTCGACGGGGGCAGCTCGACCATGGCGGGGCTCCTTGCGTGGCGGCGAATGCAAGCGGTGGGTCAGGGGCCTCTAGTAGTAAAACCCGAAGCCGCGAAAGACAATCGCCCATGATGATGCAGGCGGCTCGCGGTTGGTCCCGGCAAGCGCTGGCCGGTGATCGTCCCTGGTTATGGTCCCTGGTTATAGACGCTGTTTTTGGACGCTGGCTAAGGGCCTGGTTGCCGCGCAAGCGCGTGCCTTTCCGATGGGGCCCAGCCAAGCCAGATCAAGCCAGATCAAGCCAGATCCCCCCAAGACACGACCGCTGCGCGTTCCGCTGGGCCAGGGCCGCGCCACCCCAGCGCCTAAGACCGGTGATTTGCTTGCGGATTTCTACGCTATTGATGCCTCGCGCGCCTGGGTTAAATCTCTTGTATATTCACATATTCGAATAGAAAGAATAACCATGTCCCAAATGCAGAGCCAAGCACCGTCGCGCTACTCTCCTCTTTATTTTCTCACCTCCTTGGGCGCCGGCGGCCTGGTGGTGACCTTCTTCATGTGGTTCCTGTTCTGGATCCCCCATCCCGGTCGCGTCGTGCCCGTTTTTGAGGACGTGGCCAAAGTCTTCGCCAACGCCAGTTCAACCACGCAGAGCTGGATCATTTTGGGCTACGCTGGCGTGGCGGTCTTTGCCCTTCTCAGCTTGTATTTCCTGATTTGGAATCTGCGCCAACTGACGGCCTTCTCAAAGACGCAGGCCTTCGCCAGCCTGATCAATTCCAACAATGAGACGCAACTCGTCGCCGCGCCTTTGGCGACGGCCATGGCGGTCAATGTTGGCTTCATTGTTGGCCTCTTGTTCGTGCCGGGCTTGTGGTCCTTGGTCGAGTATCTATTCCCGCTAGCCATGCTCGCTTTTTTGGCCATTGGTTTTTGGGCGCTGCGCCGCATCGGCCGATTTTGGTCACGCGTCTTGGTAAACGGTGGCTTTAAAATCAGCGAGAACAACAGCCTAGCCCAACTATTGCCCGCTTTCTCTCTTGCCATGGTCGGCGTCGGCTTGGCCGCTCCTGCGGCCATGAGCAGCCTAAAAGCCACTGCCATGACCTCCTACGTCCTGTCGAGCTTCTTCCTTTTGACGGCGGTCGTGCTGATTTCATTCAAGCTGGTATTGGGCTTCCATTCCATGCTGGACCAGGGCCTCAATCGCCAAGCCGCGCCGACCTTGATGATTTTGGTGCCCGTTATTACCGTCATGGCCATCACCTGGATGCGCCAGCAACACGGCTTGCACGTCTTCGCGGACGCACACACCAGCGCAGCTGGCACCTTTCAAATGCTGACAGGGGCGCTCGTACTGCAGGTCGCCATCTTAATGTTCGGAATCACCACCTTGATCCGCAACCACTATCTGCGTGACTTCGTGTTCGGGCCTCAGGCTTCGGCAGGCTCCTATACGCTCGTCTGTCCTGGCGTCGCCTTTTCCATTATGCTGCAATTTTGGATCAACAAAGGCTTGGTGGCTGCGGGTATCATCGCCAAGTTTGGCGCGGTCTATTGGGGCCTGACTTGGTTTGCGATTGCCGTACAGCTTGTCACCATCGCACTGGTCTTCGCGTTGAACTACAAGCACTTTTGGTCACGCCAAGCCGCGGCCACGGCGATCCCCGCCTAGCCGCAGGTCGGGGCGCGCCTTAACCCCGCGCCCCAAGACCTTTTTGTGGCTCGCAGCACGGCCATAAAAAGCAAGTTAGACCAGTATCTGCCACCGTGGGAAGCGACACGGTTTTATCAGGGACTAGCCAGACGCCGGAGCGTCAGCCTCCAGCGCGCAAAGATCGCCCACCGTGACCGGCTTGAGCGGCAATCGCACCGTAAAATAGCCCAAGGCGCTCTGCGGCTTTCCCTGCGCACCAGCCAGAACTTTGGCAACGCTGGCGCCACACTGGCGGCCCATGCAGGGGCCCATTCCCACACGGGTAAAGCTACGCGCTTGGTTCACCCCACTGCAACCCAAGCCCGCAATGCGCCGAATTTCTCCGGCTGAAATGGCTTCGCAACGGCACACTTGCGTGTCATCGCTGATTTCGCTAAAGGCCCCAGCGGGCGGAAACTGCGCATCTAAGAACCGGCGCAAGCGTTGCAGCGGAGCAAGGCGGCGCTGAGCCTCCTGACAACGCGCCAAGTTTGCAGCGCTCGGCTGATATCCCAAGCTTTCCAGCAGAGCGGGCGCCATCGCCACCCCTTGCCAACGCGCGGCTTCGCTGCCCATGATGCGCGCGCCGTCGCCCAGCGCCCAGATTTGGGACTGACTGCTGCGGCCCGTCTCATCCAGCTCGGGCCGCCAGCAGGCTTGCTGTTGATCCCACGTCAAAGAACAGCCGCAGGCCGCCGCTAGGTGGGTGTTGGGCACCACTCCATCGTGGACCAGAACCAGTCCCGTTTGCAGCGTGTGCCAATGGCCCCCGACCCGGTATCGCAAGGCGCCAAGCCCGCCCGCTGTGTCTTGGGGATCGGGTTGTGCCACCACTTCAGCAACGTTAAACACCTGTGGCACCCGCGCCAGCGCCAGCTGCATCCGCCACAGCAAGCCCTTGCCCAGAGGCGAAAAATTGCCCGGCAGCGCCGCCCAAAAGGCAGCCCAAGCCGCAGCGCGAAGCCCGCGCGGGCCGGTGTGCAGAACCGCTTGGATCGACACCCCGCTTTGCAGCAATTGCTTGGCGAACAAATAGAGCAGCGGCCCAGAGCCCAGCAAGACCAGCGGTTGGTCGGGGACCAAACCGGCGTCTTTCATCAAGGTCTGCGCCGCGCCCATCGTCATAACGCCCGGCGTTTGCCAGCCAGAGAAGGGCGTTGGCCGCTCCATGGCGCCGCTTGCCAGCACCAGCCGCTTGGCGCGCAGACGCCAATTTCGCCCCGCGCTGACCAGCGCAAGTTCCACGCCATCTTCGCGAGGCTCGATATTCCAAGCACTTGTCCTAAAATAAAATTGGATGTCCGGGTTCTGACTGGCCTCTTGCAGCCAAGGCCGCGCGCTTTGATACTCCTGGCCAAGGACGCTGGCCAAATCGGGCGCCTGACGCAAAGCGGCTCGGTAGACTTGCCCGCCGCCATCTTTTTGCTCATCAATGACGGCAACGCTCGGCGGCCGGGTCTTTTCATCGCCGCTGACCAGCGACTGTGCCAGACTCATCCCCGCCGGCCCTGCGCCGATGATAGCTATATCAACCTTGTGGATCATGAGCCGCCTCCAAATGCTTGGGGATCGGGCCGCCCCGGGTGGCGGCGTAGCTTCAAGCCCTCGCGAGCGGGCTCGCGACAGGCTTGGCGGCTTCCTTGCCCCTCGATCCACACCAGGCACTCAAAGCAGTTGCCGATCATACAATAAGGACCGCGAGGGCTGTCGTCCTCGCCCGAGCGACGCAGGTCTATGATACCCGCAGCCAATAAGGCAGCGGCGATGCTCTCCCCCGCTTCGCCCTTTAGAGGCTGGCCCTCGAATTCGAAGGTCACGGGCGCTTTGGGCTCAGATAGACGCTTGAACATGGAACCTCTTGGGGTGGAAGTCGTCGAAGTCAGACGGGATCGCGCCGTCGATCACCCATTGCGCGGCCTCCAAGGCATGGCAGGCCGCCAGTGTGACGCCCGAATGGCAGGCGAAGGAAAATACGCCGGGGTAGCTCTTAGAATGCTGGTAGACGGGGAAACCATCGGGCGTCATGACCCGCACCGCCCCCCAAGCGCGCTGCATGCGAAGCTGGCGCAAAAAGGGAAAGACCTGCACGCACTCACGCGCAATCTGGCCCAGCGTCGACAGGTCGGTGCGCGTATCCATGCCAACATCCCGGCTGGAGGCCCCCAGCAAAAAGCTGCCGTTGTCCGTTTGGCGAATGATATCAGAGGTATAGCTAAAGGCGCTTGCTACCTTTTCCGTCACGATGACCTGGCCTTGATCGGCATGAATGGGCAGTTCGATCCCGCTCTGCTCGGCCAGCGCGCGCGAACCGTGCCCTGCCGCAATGACCAGCTTTTCCGCCTCGCAGAGCCGCTCGCCTTGCCCGTCCAACAGACGATAGCCGCCCCCCGCCAACGGCTCAATCCGCTCAACCTTGGTATTGGGGCGATAGGTTGCGCCCAAACGCTGCATATCCTGGTGCAGCGCGCGCAGCAGCATGAGCGGATTACAGTGTCCGTCGTGCTCGCAGAAGGTCGCGCCCGCGATATCGCCGACCAGGGGCAGACGCTTTTTCAGCGCGCTGTGTTCAAGCGTTTCGAATTGATAGGCCTCTTCGACCATATCGGATTGAATCTGCTTGAGATTGTTGACCGTCGCCTGCAAGTCCTGCTCGCTGTGTGCAAAGCGCAGACCGCCGCGCGAATAGGCCAGGTCTAAGCCCGTTGCCGCCTCCAGCTCATCGGCAAAACCCCGCCACAGGCGCGAGGCCTGCAAAGACCAGCGCGCATAGCGGCCCATGCCCAGACCTTTGCCCTGCACCCAGACCAAGCCGAAATTGCCCCGTGCCGTGCGCACCGCCGTGTCGCCCTCATCGAAAACCTGGCAGACTTGACCGCGCCGCGCCAAGCCCCAGCCGAAGGCGGAACCCAACAGACCGCCACCAATGACGGCAATATCGCAGGATCGCGTAGGGGCTTGCGCCCCCAGTGTGCTGCTAGCCATGTCCGATTTCCGCAAGCTTGTGACAGGCGGCTTGGTGCTTTTGCGGGTCTTGCGTATCCAGGGCGATGAATTTGGTCTTGCAGCTCTCATCGGCGTGAGGACAGCGCGGCGCAAACCGGCAGCCTGGCGGCGGATCAATCGGCTTGGAAAGATCACCGCGCACATTGGGAACGGCCCGCCGTGAACGCGGGTCAGGAACGGGAACAGCGCCAATCAAGGCTTTGGTATAAGGATGTTTGGGGTTCAAGATGACTTCGCGCGCCGGGCCAACTTCCATGGCTTGGCCCAGGTACATAATCAAGATGCGATCAGCGACGTTGCCCAAGATCGACAAATCATGCGAGACATAGATGCTCGCAAAGCCCTTTTGCGCTTGCATGTCTCGCATCAAGTCCAAGATACCGGCGCGGATCGAGACATCCAGCATGGACAGCGGCTCGTCAGCGATAATCATCTCCGGCTCCATGATGAGCGCGCTGGCGATACCAACACGTTGGCGTTCGCCGCCGCTCAGCTCATGCGGGAAGCGCTCAGCATATTTCGCTGGCGGCAGACCCACGGCGGACAAAATGGCATGGACCCGCCGGTCCAGCTCCTCACCGCGCCACAGCCCCAGTGCTCGCGGCCCTTCGGCCACGATATCAGCGATGCGAAAGCGCGGGTTGAGCGATTCGTAGGGGTCTTGAAAGATCATCTGCACGCTGCGGCGATAGTCCTTCAGCGCCTTGCCTTTCAAGCCCAAAATCGAGCGGCCCTTAAAGCGAATATCGCCGTCGCTTGGCTCCATCAGGGCCGATATCATGGTGCAGGTGGTAGACTTGCCACAGCCCGATTCACCCGCGATGCCCAATATCTCGTTGTCTTCGACCGTGACATTCAGGCCCTGGACGGCCTTGATATAGCTCGACGCTTTACCCTTGAAGGCGCGATCCAATAGGCCTGGGCGGATTTCAAAGTGCCGGCTTAGGTTGGCCAATTCTAGAATTGCCATACAGCTTTCTCCTTTGCCTGCTCGCGGAAGCCCACGGCATCAGCGTGTCGGACGCAACGAACCTGGTGTTGACCACCTTCCAGGCCTACGATTTCTGGGTTTGCACTGCGGCAGGCCGCGACCGCAAAGGGACAGCGCGGCGCAAAGGGGCAGGATTGCAGGGGCCCAATCAAGGTCGGCGGCGAGCCGGGTATAGAGATCAGCTCTGCGCCGATGTTGCGAATAGACGGAAAGGCGTTCTTCAGCCCCAGAGTATATGGATGGTAGGGCTGTTCAAACAGATCGACCGCGCTGGCCTGTTCCATGAATTCACCGCCGTACATAATGGCGATGCGGTCGCTCATTTCCGCAATCACCGCGATGTCGTGGGTAATCAAAATGATCGAGCTTTTGATTTCGCTACGAATTTCGCGGATGCGCCGCAAAATCCGCTCTTGCACAAGCACATCGAGGCCGGTCGTCGGCTCGTCCATGACGATCAGGCCCGGATCGAGCGACAGCGCCATGGCGATCATAGCGCGTTGGCGCATACCGCCCGAAAACTCATGCGGGAAACTGTCGAGTAATCCCGCTTCCAGCCCCACGACATCGAACAGCGCTTTACAACGCTCGCGCGCTTCGGCTTTGCTGACGCTCTTATGGGCGCGGATCGATTCAATGATCTGGTCCCCGACCCGATAGACCGGGTTAAACGACGCCATAGCGCTCTGCGGGACCAGCGAAATCTCACTCCACAAGATATCCTTGCGAAAACGGGCATCGGGCAACCCCATAAGATCCTGCCCACGATAGAGACAGGCGTCAGCGCTGACCGTCGCGCTATCCGGCAGCAGGCGCAGCAAGGAGCGAATGAGCGTGGACTTGCCGCAGCCCGATTCACCCGCGATGCCAAAGACCTCGTTCTCAGCCAAATCAAAGGATATGTTGCTGACCGCGTGGACAGGGCCTTGGGCGGTCTTATAGGCCACGCCCAGGTTACGCACCGACAGCAAGGGTTGTTTGGTTTCAGTCTTGGGAGCTTGCATGGAAGGCTACCTTTTGCGCAGACGGGGGTTGGCCACTTCTTCATAAGCGCGGCTGACAAAGACCAGCGAGGTCACAAGCAAGATGATGCAGACCGAAGGCGTTGCAAACCACCACCAGGCGACCCGCGTTTTGCCCGACAGCCACAACTCATAGAGCATGCCGCCCCAACTGATGGTCTCACCGTCGCCAAAGCCCAAGAAGCTGGCGCTGGCCTCGGTGATGATCGACCACGCGATATTGAAGGCCGCGTATAACAGCAGCAGGGGCAGTACGTTGGGCAGGATGTGGACATAGATGATGCGCAGGTCGCTGGCGCCTCTGGCGCGCGCCATGGCGATAAACTGGCGCTGCTTGATGGCGATGGTCTGCGCACGGATCACACGCGCCGAAGTCCGCCAAATAATCAGGACAATTGCCAAGATGACAAACTCAAGCTTACGGCCAAACA
This sequence comes from Alphaproteobacteria bacterium, assembly GCA_030428565.1. GTDB lineage: Bacteria > Pseudomonadota > Alphaproteobacteria > UBA7985 > JAUIBT01 > JAUIBT01. The sequence continues at coordinate 1,706 of JAUIDR010000022.1, read as the reverse complement.
GCGCGATCAAGATGATGATGAAGGGCAAGAAGGGCATGCCATAGAGGATGTCGGTCAGACGCATCAGCACCTCGTCCACCTTGCCGCCGTAGTAACCGGCGATCAGGCCGATGTTGGCGCCGATGATGATGGAGATGAAGCCCGAGGTTGCCCCAATTAACAGCGTCGTGCGGGTCGCAAGGACGAGTTGGGAATAAAGATCATAACCCAGGTGGGTGGTCCCGAATGGGAACTCCCAAGACGGCGCCCGCAAGGCGGCAAATTCACCTTTGCTGTCAAACAGCATCTCCCAAGGCTCGTGCGGCGCGATCCAGGGGGCGAAGGCCGCGACCAAGGTGAACAGCACGATAATCCAAAAGCCCAGCAGGCTGAGTTTGTTGGTGGCAATAATGCCGTAGTGCTCTTTGAGGCCAAGCCCCAGCTTTCGTAACGATCGAGACATGGCGTTAGCCGACATGATAGTCACCAATCTGATATTGTTGGATTTTTTCCAAATGCACCTGAATGCCCAGCCCCGGCGCATCGCGCAGATAGGCGCGACCATTGACAAGGCAATCGGCAAAGTCGGTCACATCGTCAGCCATGCGCAAGCAAGACATGTAGGCGTGCCCGCACGGCGCCAAGGCTTTGAAAGTGACCCCCAGTTGCAAGGAGGCCGCTTGGGTGACGCCCAGCTCAATCATGGAGTTCATCAAGATGTGCTTGCCCGCGGCCTCGACCGCTTGGCCGATGGCGCGGCTGTTGGCTAGGCCGCCGTTCTTGGAGATTTTGATGCTGAACACATCGCCCGCCCCGGCTCGCAAGATCGCATCGACAGAGCGCCGACTCTGCAGCGACTCATCGACCGAAATCGGCAACTTGCTTGCCCGGCACAAAGCCGCCAGGCCCTCCAAATCGTCAGCCGCCAGGGGCTGTTCGATCAAAACGATTGGCAGATCGCCCGCACCCTCGGCATAGCGCTGCGCCTCTTCGCGGCTCCAACCCTGATTGGCATCCACCATGATTTTGACTTCGCCGGGCTTGGCCGCCATCACCGCTTTTGAGCGCTCGATCTCGGCCTCAATGGGACGGTCGCCCATCTTGAGCATGTAGGTCTTGAACCCCTTGGCGGCGTATTCGTCAATGACGGCCAAGTCGTCGCTTGCCTCACCGTTTGAGGTCGGCCAGAGCGAGTCTATGCCCTCGTGCTGGCGCGCGCCGACAAGCGCATGCACCGGAACGCCGCGCGCGCGCGCTAGGGCGTCAAAGCAAGCCACGTCGATAGCCGCCGACGGCGAGCCCTCGTGTTGTAGCCCCAAGCCTTGCTCGACCCAATCTGCGACCGAGACCCCGAGAAGTTGGGGCGCCCGGGACTTGAGCGCCTCGATCACCCCTTCCAGCGTGTAGCCGTCAAATTCGGCGTGCGGGTCGGCTTCTCCCCAGCCAACGACACCGTTGGCCAGTGTCACTCGCAGCAAGACCGCTTGGCCGTGGGTTAGCGTGCCGTAGTGCGATGACAAGCGGTAGGGACGCGCTAAGGGAATGCGCAGCGGCCAAAAATCGACCGCAACAATGCAAAGCGGATCGGTCATTATACCGCCGACACTCCAAAATCCGGAAGCTACCGTGTGACATAATGCGGAAGTTGTCCGACACCTTGTCGCGAAACGTTCTCCATTTGCTCGGAAGAGTTTCGCGAAAGAACGTCAAAATTGCATCGGCGAACT
>JAUIDR010000088.1 GCA_030428565.1 Alphaproteobacteria bacterium | reverse complement strand
GGGCTCTGGCGCAGTTCGAGGAAAGCGATCTGGCCAGGCGGTATCCGGCAATCGCACCGAGCTGGCGCAGGGCCTGGAACGAGGTGACCCCATTCCTCGACTACCCGCCAGAGGTCCGCAGGCTGATATACACCACGAACGCCATTGAGGCCTTGAACTCGAAGATCCGCCGCGCCGTGCGAACTCGCGGTCACTTCCCTAGCGACGATGCAGCAGCGAAATTGATCTATCTGGCACTTAATGCTACATCAACCGAATGGAAGCGTTCAGTACGAGAATGGCACGCTGTCAAATCTCAGCTCGCTATCATGTTCGAAGACCGCTTCCCATTGGCCTAAAAATACGCGTCAGGCACAAAATATCTGACAGTCTCGGTCTCTGGCCCAACTGTTACGCTAGAGGTGGTCTTGAAAAATTGGACCAAGTGCTAAGGTGGATTTTCCCATAGAGGAGAGACCGCAGTGAAGAAAAGAAAAACGCATTCAGCTGACTTCAAGGCCAAGGTTGCCCTTGAGGCGATCCGTGAAGAGCAGACATTGGCCGAGCTTTCGAAGAAATACGGTGTTCATCCAAATCAGATCAGCACGTGGAAACGCGCCGCCATTGAGAACATGTCGACAGCCTTTATCAAAAAGGGTGCTGAGCCTAATGGCATTGATGCTGCTGAGGTCGAGAAGCTGCATTCTAAGATCGGCCAGCTTGTTGTTGAACGCGATTTTTTAGCGAACGCCTCGCATCAGTTGCTCGGGAAGCGAGGCAAAAAATGGTGAGCAAGGATCATAGTCTAAGTCAGCGTCGTCAATGCAGTCTGTTGCAGCTGTCACGTTCGACGCTGTATTACCAGCCCAAACCGACGGGCCCAGAAAACCTAGAGCTCATGCGCTTGATCGACGAGCAGTTCTTGAGAACGCCTTGGTATGGATCGCGCCAAATGGCTCGGCATTTACAGCGCCAAAAACGCAAGGTTGGCCGCCATCGAGTACGCCGCTTGATGCGGCTCATGAGACTGGTGCCGATTTACCGTGAGCCCAATACCAGCAAGAAGCACCCCGCTCACAAGGTCTATCCCTATCTCTTGAAGGGGCTGAAGATCGATAGGCCAAACCAAGTCTGGTGCTCAGACATCACCTACATTCCCATGCAGCAAGGCTTTTTGTACCTGGTGGTCATCATGGATTGGTACAGCCGCAAGGTTCTGTCCTGGCGCTTATCCAATACCATGGAAGCCGACTTCTGTGTCGAAGCTTTGAAGGAAGCTTTGGCTACGCACGGCAGGCCCCAGATATTCAACACTGATCAGGGCTCGCAGTTTACTAGCGGTGACTGGATTGATGTATTGAAGGAAGCCGAGATACAAATCTCGATGGACGGCAGAGGGCGGTGGATCGATAACCGCATGGTCGAGCGTTTGTGGCGGTCCTTGAAGTATGAGTGCGTGTACATTCGAGCCTTCGAAAATGGCCGCCAAGCGAAGGCCGGGATTGGAGAGTGGATTGAATATTACAACACCGAACGCCCGCATTCCAGGCATGGCATCTTGACCCCGTTTGAAGCTCATGCCAATCAGAACGAACCCAGCATGAGATTAGCAGCTTAAATCAAAACCAATATCCACCTTAAATCTGCTGCTAACTGGTCGAAAAACTGGGACCACCTCTGCTTAACAGCCCGACCAGCCAATCTGCCTCATTCACTGCACCATCCGTTTTTGACACCACGAACTTGACGTTCCGCGTCACCGTCACCGACGGAATTTCAGTCGCCAGCGATGATGTGGTCGTTGCCGTCTATGTTTCTACCGCAAGATCACACCTTGCGACTGCCAAGGCTTTCTCATCGATAATTAACAAGAAAATGCTTTCAAACAGCACAGGCATTGTAGCCGGGCGCACACGCGATCGCCTGACAGCCGCAAGTTTCAACGCCCTTCAGACCTCGGGTGCGATAGCATCAAACTTCGACCAGATTGATACGTTTTTTGAGCAACCGGACCAGCTGTCAGGCAATGATGGATGGATTCATGTTTCGTCCGACGACCTGCTGCTGGGTATAAAGCAACAGCGTGAGCGTCAAATCGACGAAAGTCTGAATGCCATTGGCTCCGACTACGCCCTCGGTATTGACCCAATTGATTCCTTTATTGGCAGCAGGACTACGGGTCTGGACACCTATTCTTCATTTGGCATCGGGCGATATACCAATAAAGATGGGGCAGCCTATGACGGCATCGGTGGCTATATCGCGCTTGGCGCGGACTACCTGTTCGACGACACCTTGCTGATTGGGGCCTCTTTTACCGCAGAGAGCAATGCGTTGGCCTTTGAAAATGAGCAAGACGGCAGCCTGCGCAAATCCGGGAGCCACCTCAATGTCTACAGCGCATTTTACCTTGATGATATTTTCTACCTGGAAACCTTGTTGGGTACCGGCGGTTACGTCAATCACATAGAGGCAAATTATTCGAAAGGAGAAACCAACTCGCGCCGCGTTGACGCAAGCACTAAAGCAGGGATGAACTTTGATTTGCGCCCGATTGCAGCGAGCCCCTGGGGACAATTCGCTTATTCGAGAGAGGTATTTGATGCCTACATCACTAGCGATAATACCGTAGTCGAAAATTTTGAAATCAACGCAAGCTCAGGTGCTTTTGGTCTCGACTTGAGAAGTAGCCAACCGCTCTGGGGCGTTTTACAGCCTTATGCCACCTTAGGCTTGGACATCGATTTAACATCGGCCAATGACGGCTTCCTGTCGAGCGGCGTGAGTTTTGAACCCCGCACACTGGAAGGAAGCCTGACTTGGGGGGCTCGCTTTGACATGCGTTCTTCGACTGACAGCCATTTCTACGCGGATGTCAGCATGGACAAACAAGGTGACTTCCAAAGTGCAAGTTCCACCGACCTGAACTTCAAAATTGGCATCAGTTGGTAGCTGGCGGCCCAGCCGCGAATTCTGTCAAAGTGGCTCATGCTGCTTGTACCTCGATCTGATTACGGAAAGACTGCCAGCCGTCAAAGTTGGCGTGCCGCTCGCCTGGCGTTGGCCAGGCGGCGTGCTCAAAGGGTGACATGTGGCGGGAGACGTAGAGGCGGTGGGCCAGCTCCAGGTCGGCCACCAGGTCCGGCTCTGAGCCGTCGTGGTTGAGGTAGGAGACCCGCGCGCAGCGGGCCGCGCAGATGCGCGCCTCCTCCTCGGTGTGCCCGACGCCGCCGGGCAGGTAGGGGGCGTGAAACTCACCTTCAATCAGGGTGCGCGGCGTGCTGGCCTGCATGGCCGCCCGCATCGCGTCCGCCAGGGCCTGCATGGTGGGGTCTGCGTCCGGGTGGCAGCGCAAAGAGAAGAAATTGTCCCAGGCGGTGGACGTGACCACCACCGAGATATGGCTGAAAGGCTCAAGCACGCGATTGACGATCTGCTTGTGTGCGCCAAGGGCGTCTAGACGCTTGGCCTGCCAGACGGCCTCCTCTGCGGCCTCGAGCCAAACCTGGCGGGCCTGGGCGGCATCCTCGGGCGACAGGAGCTCGCGTGCCTGCATGCCCGGCTGGTTTTTGCCCCAAGCGACCGGCATGGCGATATCCGCCTCCACATCGGCGATCATGCGGGCGATCGGGATCGCCCGGCTGCTCGATGCCCCGCGTGAGAAGTCCCGGTGTGTCAGAAACTCAGGATGGACAAAGCGCGGGTAGCGCAGTCCCATGGTGGTGATGACCGACGGGCTGCCTGGCCAGACGCTCTGCGCTACGATCTTTGCGGTGATGGTCATAGCTTCGAGCCTCCTATGCCGCCCGACAGCCACTTGAAGCGACCGCCGAGGAAAATTTCAGCAGGCAAAACGCGGTGCCTGCCTGGGCCAGCGAAACGCTCATAAAAGACGATCTGCGGGACGTTGGTCTCCTCGCAGATCGCATGGCAGTAGACCACCACGCGCTCGTCGGTCTCCATGTCGACCCATCGCGACAGATAGGGCGCCTTGACCCGGTTGCTCGCCACGGCCTCATAGGCCTTTTCTTTGGTCATGCTCATACCTCGCCCCTTGCCTTTTTTGCCAACCAGTATCGGGCCGAGAACTTGGCGTCCTCGTCCAGGTCGGATTTGTCCCTAATCCATTCCAGATAGTCGTTGGGTGCCTCGCTGAAGTGCTTGCCCCTGTGCTTGCCGAAGGTGAATTTGGAGAGCAGCGCCGGGTGCTTGGTGATGGTGATCAGCTCTTCAAGAGTGCGCTGACGCAGTAGCTCGCGCAGGATGAAGGCGGTCACGTAGGCATCCGGCAGAGCCCGGTGCGGCGGCATGGCCTCATCGCCCTGGAAGTCAGGCTGATCGTCGATACCCAGCCAATAGCGCAGCACCTGGTTGCTATGGCCTGGGGCGTCGGGCCAGACGGCCCGCGCGCCCTTGTAGGTGCAAATCCAAGGGCGGCCGTTGCCGGAATGGATCTCCTTTTCGAATTTGGCATTGTGTGCGGCGACGACATCGCCCTGCCCGCAGCCTTCCCACAGCTGGCCCCAGGGGCGCTCGGCCTCGCCCTCGGCATCGATCTCGGCCAGGGTGATGTGGTGGACAGCCAGGGCCTCGGGTGGGATGGCACCCTTGGGCCGGATAAAGCCGCGCCAGGGGTTGCCTATGGTGTTGGTCTCCAAGTCCAGGTCATAGCGCCCAAGCTCGATGGTCTCGGCCTTGGGGTCATCGGCCATGCCGGTGGTCTCGCAATCCCAGACCCGGACGATCTTGGGCTGGTTTGGATCACCGAACAAGGGCGCGCTGGTTTCGGTCTGTTGGTTCATTTCTGGTCTCCATGGGAGGCAATGGTACGGGTGATGACCCCCGCCTCGGTCAAAATGCTGTTGGCGATTTCAAACGGGATTTTCCAACGAACGGGTGGCGCGTCGGCTGGATAGACGATCTCGCGGATCCCGGCCTGGACCAGTAGCTTGGCGCAGTCCGGGCAAGGGTGATACGGATAGACATAGAGGCTCGCCCCTTTCAGGCTGGTGCCCTCACGGCAGGCCCAGGCGACCACGTTGGCCTCGGCATGGACGACGCGCGGATACTTGGCCGCCCGGTCATACAGGCGATCGTCGTCGCTGACGCCGACCGGGAAGCCGTTGAAGCCGGTGGCCAGCAGGCGGCGGTCCTTGACCGCCACCGCGCCGACCTTAGAGCTGGGGTCTTTGGACCAGCCCGCGATCTGCTCGGCCAAAAGCAAAAAGCGGCGGTCCCAGGTGTCTGTGGTTTCCATGAGCGCCCCCTCTAGTCGACGACCAAGGTCAGTCTGTCGGATGCGCGGGTGATGGCGGTATAGAGCCAGCGCTGCCAATCATCGCGAAATACCGCGCTCTCGTCGTAGACTAGCAGGTTAGCCCATTGACTGCCCTGCGCCTTGTGAGCGGTCAGCGCATAGCCATAGTCGAACTGCTGGGTGCCGCGCAGCTCTCGCCAGTCGATGGCCTCCGCGCCGCCCTCAAAGAACTCCCGGCGCACCCGCACATCGATCGGCGGGCAGCCTTCAAAGTCGTGGGAGAGCACCGACATGAGCAGACAGTCTTTGGCATCGCCATTCCCTATCCGGCTCTCATCGACGCTGAACAGTCCGCCGTTCTGGATGCCCAACATATTGTCATTGCGCAGGCAGACCAGCTGATCGCCATGCTTGGGCAATGGGCTTTTCATCCCCCGCAGCGTCCGCACACGGCGGTTGAATGTCTTTCGGGTAGCGTTGCGCCCGACAATGATTTGATCGAAGGCCAGCACCTCTTCGGGCGCGAGCGTGCCACGTTGAATGACCTGGCATGTGCCATAGTCTCCCAGGCTGATTTTCTCCCCACAGCGCGCAGCCGTGGCCAGCTCGATGATGGGGTTGCCCTTGGCCTGGCGGTGGATTTCCGTCAGCATGACGTCGGGCTCGACATTGGTAAAATAGCCGGCCCCCTTTACTGGCGGCAGCTGGGCCGGATCGCCCAGCACCAAGATCGGCTTGCCAAAGGACAGCAGGTCTTTGCCGACCGCTTCATCAACCATCGAGCACTCGTCGATGATGATCAGCGCCGCATCGGATGCCGGGCCATCCTTGTTGAGCTTGAATTCAATCCTGCCATCTGATTTCGAACGAACGTTGTAGATCATGGCGTGGATCGTAGACGCGCCTTCGCAGCCGCTACGCTCCATCATGAGTGCCGCCTTGCCGGTAAAGGCGGCAAAGCGCACCTCCCCGTCGATCGACTTTGCGAAGTAACGCGCCAGCGTGGTTTTGCCGGTGCCCGCATAGCCGAATATCCGGCAGACTTGTTGCTCCCCTGTTGCCAGGAAATGCTTGTGCCAGGCAGCCACTTTTGCTAGCGCTTGTTCTTGCTGATTTGACCATCCCATTTTTACTAACTCCTTGACCTAAAATGGAATCTCGTCGTCCAGAGCAGAACCGCCGCCCTGACCCGTGGCCTGACCGCCACCGTGGTACTCGCGGCTCTGCTGACCGCGATCGTCGCCGCCCCCTCGATTGTCGCCGCCGTTGCTGTTCTTACTATCCAGCAGCAAAATCGTGCCACCGAAGTTGCGCAACACCACCTCGGTGATCCAGCGGTCATTGCCGCCCTGGTCCTGCCATTTGCGGTTCTCCAGCGTGCCCTCGACCAGGATCTTCGATCCCTTTTTGACGAAGCGCTCGATGACGCCGATCAGCCCATCGTTGTGGACGGTAATGTTGTGCCATTGGGTGCGCTCGCGCTTCTCGCCGCTGTTCTTGTCCTTCCAGCTTTCGGACGTCGCCATCG
>JAUIDR010000087.1 GCA_030428565.1 Alphaproteobacteria bacterium | reverse complement strand
AGCCCACTAGGCCGCTTCGGCCAGCTTTGCGCTTGAAGCGACGACCGGCCTTGCCGATTGGCTGACTAATGCAGCGTGCAAAGCCATGATCGCTGGTTGCAGAGCCGCGCGCTCCAATATGAACTGGGCATCAACGTTCCGTGGACCTTGGGTCGCGCCCAAAGCTTCCAGGCCCGCATCAGCAAGGGCCTGCAGTCCGCGGCTTAAGACCGCCAATCCCGACAAATCACGGCCTATCACCGAGGCCATGGAAATGGCGCGATGTGACACGTCGGCGGCCGGATAGCGCGCCTTCAAGTCCTTTTCTACGCGGCGCAACACCTTCATCGAGGAATCAACATAGTGGGTGATGGTATTGGCATTGGACGCCTTTGAGACGATCCGCACGCCATGGCGGGTCAAGACCTCAAGAACGGCAGCGTCGTAGCCCTTAACGCCCACCATATCCGGTTCAAACACCTCAAGGGCAAACAGGTCCAAACCCGTGACGATTTCCACGGCAGAAGATTCAGCCGGACGATCATCAATCAGGGTTCCAGGATCTTTGGGTTCAAAGGCGTTCGTCACCCGTAACGGCACTTCGGCCTGGCGCAGCATCTTAGCGGCTTTCGGGTGAATGGCCTCCATCCCCATGTTGGAGAGCTGGTCGGCAACGTCGTAATTGGTGCGCCCAAGTTTGCGTACAGCATTCGCCCCCACCAGCTTGGGGTCAGCGGATGCAAGGTGGAATTCTTTATGAATGATGGCCTCGCGCGCGCCGGTCAGAGCGGCCAGACGCGAAAAGGTGACTTCCGAATAGCCTCGATCGTACTCCGACATGAGCCCTTCGGCGCATTGAGCGTAGCCGGTGACGATTGGCATCTCGACCGATGGATCAATCCCGGCCACCGCGTTGCCAATCCGCTCGTCCAGGCTGACCTCGCTCTCGTCGCGCCATCCTGATAAGTCAACAAAGCGCGCATTGACCCCGGCCCGGGTCAGCATCAAGGTCGTCACGAAAGCAGAATGAGCTTCCCCGAGGCCTGAAAGCAGTTCGCGGGTCGAACTCATGTGCTCGGACAGACGAAAGTGGCCGTAGGAACAAAGGCGCTGCAAGTCGGTCAGACAGCTTTGGGCGCCCTGCAAGCGATCCGCTACGAAGGCATCCGCGCGCTCGATATCACCGGCATGATCCAGCGCCGCGCGATGGGCCTTGCGCATAGCCTGCGCAGCAATGTTGAGCCGATCCTGCCAGCCATGACCACTTTCATCATTGGCAAAGGCCGCGAAGGCGCCCGGTTCACCAGATTTCTTGTGTTCCAACAGCAGGTTTGTGATACCGCCAAAAGCCGAAACCACAAACATCTGCCCATAAAGATCCGAAGCTGAGCGGTCTGCAATGATAAGCGTATCGCGCAGCTCACTGATGCGCGACATACAAGTCCCGCCAATTTTCTCAACTGTGTGGGGCATGCTATGCCGCCTCCTCAGCCGCCGCGTAGGAGCCGTCTTCGCGGTGGACTTCTGTACCGGTGACGGGCGGATTGAAGACGCACGCCATTACCAGCTGTTCTTGTGCCCGCAGAATGTGTCTGTCGTGTTCATTCAGGGCGTACATGACGCCGGGCTGGATATCATGGGTCTCGCCGGTGCCAAGGTCCGTAATCGACCCCTTGCCCTTAATGCAGTAGACGCTTTCGAAATGATTTTTGTATTCGAAGGTGTGCTCGCTGCCCGCTTCAAGGTAGGTGATGTGGAACGAGAAACCCATGCCATCACTGGCCAACAACATACGCACAGAGGTCCACTGCGCGTCCGAAATGACGCGGTCTTGGTCAGACTCAACGATTTTGTTCATATCGCGAACGATCACTTGGCTTACTCCGCTGCTAGTGCAAAGCCTTGCGCCATCGCATCGCACGTGGCCGCTTTGAGTATGTTGAGCCCATTGCGAAACGTCGCTTTGGGGGTGGTAAGAGGGGCCAGTACTTTGACCACCTGATCGTGGCTGCCAGAGGTCTCAATCACCAGGCCGTTTTCATAGGCGCGTGCACAGATGTCAGCAGCGAGCTCGTCACTGCCCACATCGACACCTTGCATGAGGCCTCGGCCCTTCAGCCTTGCGCCGGGCACCAGCGATGCGATTTCGCCAAGCCTGCTGGTCAGGATCTCAGCCTTCTGTGACAATTCCTGCTGAAATGTCTCGTCGGCCCAGAATTTTTCGATGGCAACTTTCGCCGTCACAAACGCATGGCTGTTGCCCCGGAAGGTGCCGTTGTGCTCTGCGGGGCCAAAGACGTCGAATTCAGGACGCACCAGGACCATTGCCATCGGCAAGCCAAATCCAGAAAGCGATTTGGCCATGGTCACGATGTCGGGTGTAACCGCCATCTCCTCAAACGAAAAGAACGTGCCCGTTCGCCCGATACCCGCTTGAATGTCGTCGATAATCAGCAGAGCTCCATGCTTTTTGGCGATAGCCGCAATTTTTTGAACCCATTCGGGACTGGCGGCATTGAGGCCACCTTCGCCTTGCACCGTTTCAAACAGGATCGCGGCGGGCGCATCAATCCCGCTGCTGGGATCATCGAGCATTTGTTCGAGCAGCGCCGCGCTATCGAGCCCATCGGCGTAGTCGTCAAATGGCAAGCGGGTGACGCCAGCTTTGTCCATGCCAGCACCACCACGATGATATCCGTTACCCGTGGCCGCCAGCGCGCCCATGGTCACACCGTGAAACCCATTGGTAAAGGCGATTACATTGCTGCGCTTGGTATGTTTACGCGCAATTTTCAGAGCCGTCTCGACAGCATTGGCCCCGGTCGGGCCGGTAAACATGATCCGATGGTCCATTTTGCGCGGCACAAGAATGTGCTGTTCAAATGCGCGCAAGAAATCGCCCTTTACATCGGTGTGCAGGTCAAGCCCATGCGCAATGCCGTCTCCGGCGATGTGGTCGATCAGGGCCGCTTTCATGTCGGGATCATTGTGGCCGTAGTTTAGAGACGAGCACCCGGCCAGGAAATCAATGTAGTCGCGCCCTTCGCTATCGTAGAGGATCGAACCCGAGGCGTGTGAGAACAGCGCGGGCATTTTTCGGCAATATGAGCGGGCGCCACTTTCACGGCGCTCAAAGATGTCTTGGGGGGCTGTCATGTCCGTAGGCATGCGTATCCTTTCGCACGTCGTGCGTTGTTGGGGTAATTTTAGTGTTGTGGAAGTAAGAGGCTCAGGCCGCTAGGGCGAGCCTGCTGGGCTCGGGCAGATCAATCGTCACCATATGTTCGGTGTCGTGGTGCCCATCAAAATGTGTTTCGCGTTCGAAGTGGGGTTTGTCGGACAGGCCCCCACCGATCTCTCGTGCAAAGCTGCGAAACAGGCCCCATGAGGCCGCGTTGTCCCTGGTGATGGTGGTCTTCAAGTGCGTCGCCGCTTCACACACGTCGCGATTGACCAGCTCACGCAGCATGGTTTTGCCAAGCCCCAATCCGCGGGCCTTTTGGTTCACGGCTACCTGCCAGACGAAGAGCTCTTCTTTGGCGGGGATCATGTGGCCAGAAATCCAGCCGACGATTTCGCCATTGAGTTCGGCGACCACACAGGTATCGCGGAAATGATCGGCTTGGATCAGGTTGGCGTACATGGAATTTTCGTCCAGCGGCTTGCAGGCCCTGATCAGCGCCCAGATATCGGCGCCATCGGCGGCTGTTGGCTTGCGCAAGCGAAGATGGCGCGTTCGGGCTTTGATTTTTTCTTTCGGCATTCGTCTTGCCTCCAATTTAGTTCGCCTTACTAATTAATATAAGCGCGTAGAAATTTCAAGATATGAGACTCCGGCATGATGTTTCAAATTTATTTGGCTTAATTTCAATGACTTATTATAGATCAACAGTGTGAATGGCAAAAATTTTTGGTTAGCCTATCAAAACAAATATGAGGAAAGATTAGTGACTTGAAGTATCATCAGCTTTCGTGCGACAGTCGCTTTATGTCCGAAACAGAGGTCCGCACCGATGACAGCCTGATCGCGCTTCGCAGAATTTTGCGCGCGACCGAGCTCTACGAACGTAAACTGGCCCAAGCGGCCGGTCTGACGCCAGCAAAGCTGCGCGTGCTACAGCTCCTGGCGGCGCGCGCGGACGGCAGCGCAACGCCCAAGGCGCTCGCCACCCAAATGGGGGTGGCACAGGCAACGGTGACGGCATTGATCGACAAGTTGGAAAAGTCCGGAATGGTCACCCGCCAACGCTCGGCGGTCGATCGACGCCAGACCAACGTTGTCATCACAGACAGCGGCCGCGCAGCCACCAAGAAAGCACCGGACGCGCTTCAACAGCGGTTTGTGCGGGCCTTCGAGACCATGCAGGATTGGGAGCAAGCGCAGCTGGTGGCCTCGCTGGAGCGGGTCGCCGCGATGCTGCAGGCAGAAGAAATTGATGCCTCGCCCGTCCTAACAACTGGCGAAATCCAAGCGGGTGAACAGGGCCGTTAAAGCAGGCGCCATGGGCCGCCGGGGCACGGCGCAAGAACTGGCAGCCGCCATGCCCTGTGTGCCCAAACGACAAGGCGCGGCGACCTGTTGGCCACCGCGCCTTTCTATATGTGATATGTGATGTCCCGCCAGGTTAACGCAGGCTAGCCGCACGCCTGAACAAAGGATCGACCACCATAGAGCCCGCAAGCAGCACTATGCCCAGGACGAGGAAGGGTGCAACCGTGCCTAGGCCCAGCGTCACGGCCAGCACCAGGGCCACACCGTAGGCGGCAATGAGGCCATAGATGAAGATCGGCACAGCAAGGAAGACCAAGATCACCGCAGCCAGGCTGAGCGCGCCAAACAGCAGCGCAGGCAGCACCGAGGCTTGGGCTGCGTGCGCATAGGCCTGCAAAGCTTCGGGGGTCTGCAAGCGTTGCATTTGCTTCGGCGCAGGCTGCTTAAACTGGGGCGCCAACTCCTCTTGCAGCGCGACGGTGGCCTGGTGCTCGGTGTGAACGATCCAAGAGCTAACGACCTTTGACCCCGGGGTCACGAAGGCGAAGAAAGCCAACGCAGCAGAAGCAGCGATCAACATTTGCCGCACCCGCAGTGGGTTCTTGTTCTGACGCACGATGTCCAGACCGACCGCGATTAGAATGATCAGGCCCGTGACAATCATCTGCCAGAAGGTATTCAACTGCGCCAAGGTCAGGCCGTTGTTGATCAGCTTGAGCAACAGCACGCCCAGCAGCGTGCCCCAAATGGAACCGCGACCGCCGAACAATGATGTGCCGCCGATGACCACCGCGGCGATTGCGTCCAGCTCCCACATCATGCCGTAGTCAGACTTAGCGTAGGGCGCTCGACCCAAGAACAAGATGGCCGCGAATGCCGCACAGAATGAGCAGAAAACGTAGGCCAAGATCTTGTAGAGCTTGACGTTGATCCCTGCCTGGCGCGAGCCCTTCTCATTCGAGCCGATGGCGTAGACGTAGAGGCCAAGCTTGGTATTGGACATCAAAATTGCCAGCACGATATAGAAACTGAACAGAATGACGGTCGACATTTGGAAGGTCCGCAACCAGTCCAACCACTGGCTATCGACCAGTGCGCCCAGCCAGTTCAGCCAATCGGGCAGAGTGTCGGCCTTGTAAGCTTGGCGGATCGGGCTGAAGGGGTTAAAGCGTCCGAAATAATTGAAGACTGTGTCCAGCTTGGGCGTGGCCTGCGCGCCGGTCGACAGGTGCCCCGTGCCGCGCCAAATTGAAAGGCCTGCCAAGGTCACAATAAAGGCTGGCATGCCAAACTGGGCGACCAGCGAGCCGTGCAACAGGCCCACCGCGCAGCCCATAGCGATGCCGAACAGGATCGACAGCACGGGGTCAAAGCCCCAATAGGAGGCGACATAACCGACCAGCGCCGCGCTCATGCCCATCAGCGAACCCACCGACAAATCAATGCCAGCGGTCAAAATCACCAAAGTCATACCGGCAGCAACGATGCCAAGCGCGGCTGCGTTGTTGAAGATGGTCAACAGGTTTGAGGGGTGGAAGAAGGGCTTACCAGCGGTAAAGACCTCGATACTGATCGCCATCAACACGACGGCCAGCAGCGCGCCGGACCACTCGGCACTAAAGAAACGGACGACCCAGCGCATGGCCTTTGCCCCCGCATCCGATGGGCCCGCAGCGCGCGTCATGGGTGCCTCCATCCTACCCTTGTATTCTAACTTCGCCCCAGACCGCGATGTCTTGCTGAAAGTCGCCGATCTCGCGCCCTGACTTGTGTGGTGCCTGACTTGTGTGGTGCCTGACTTGTGTGGTGGTTGAGCGCCGCGCCCCGTGTCGTGCACCCAAGGTCAGCGGCATGACGACGTAGCGCCCTTGTTGCCCCCCGGTGGCCCCCCGGTGGCCCCCCGGTAGCGCCCTTGTGGCGCCCGGTGCACAGAGCTGCTAGCTATTTAGCGGTAAAGCATGGGACCGCCGACATGGGACCGCCGACATGGGACCGCCGACATGGGACCGCCGACATGGGACCGCCGACATGGGACCGCCGACATGGGACCGCCGACATGGCACCTCCAGATATGGCCACCCCCGACAAGGCCAACCCAGACATGGCCACCGCGATTGCCCACCGCGCAGCGCACAGCTGCAGCGGCACTAACATGAACCTCATCCCTTAACGAAACGTCAAAAACCTATGAAACTCATGCTCGACAGCGCCGACACCTCGGCTTGGCGCGATCTCATCCCGACGGGTCTGTTCAGCGCCATCACCACCAACCCATTGTTGGTTCAACGTGCTGGACTCCGCTATGACCGCGACACCTTTGAAACCCTGCTCGCGACCGCGAGCGACCTAGGCGTTGACGAGTTGCAAATTCAAACCATCGGGGCAACGCCGGCTGAGATGGTTTCGTTCGCCCAAACGGTCGTCGGGCTCGCCCTCGATCGGGTCGTCGTCAAACTACCGCTTACGCGCGCCGGCATCCAGGCCGCGGCCCAACTGCGCGCCGTACATCCGGCCACCCGCCTGACCATGACGGCCTGCTATGCTGCCAAACAAATGCTGGTG
>JAUIDR010000086.1 GCA_030428565.1 Alphaproteobacteria bacterium | reverse complement strand
GGGTGCTGGCCAACGGTACGATCGACAGCAAGCGCCTCAAGTACAGCGCGCAGCACGCTAGCTGGTCGGCTCCGGTCGTTGGTATAGCGGCAGGCATGCAGATCACGGTGGCCTGCTCGATAGCGAGCGGCGACCTCTATGTAACGGTAATCACCGCATATGGCGGATAAGGAGGGCAGGGCAATGAAAGACGACATGTATCATTACACCGATAGCGGTCTGAAGAACGTTTGGCTCAAGGGCGTTGAGACCCGCCAGACGCCGCATGGGCCAGCGACCTTCATTCCAGACTTGGACGGCCTGCATCGCTTGATCGGCGAGCGGGTGGCAACGGCCAACCGCCAGCTATCCGGCGACGAGGTGCGCTTCATTAGGGGAGAGCTGGATCTGTCGCAGCGTGCCCTGGCTGAGTTGCTGCGGGTCAAGGAGAACACGGTTCGCCGGTGGGAGCACGGGGACGTCAAAATCCCTGGCCCGGCGCAGTTGGCCTTGTCTGGCTACTACCTGGAGATCATCCGCGAGGGCTCGCAGATGCGCCGCATGATGGAGGGGTTTGCCAGCACGGATCGAAAGCTAGCAGAGCTGGAGATCGAGCTAGAGCTGATCGACAACGATTGGCAGCCGATCGCGGCGTGATGGAAGCGAACAATGTCGAAAAGGGGCGCGCCTTCAGGCGCCCTTTTTATCCACAGCAGCCCTGACTGTCTCACGCCTATTTCTAGGTTCGTGAAATTTTTTTTGACGCATGCCAACCCCTAGGCGCGGACGGGGTTTCGTTTGTAAAACATGTCAAAATGACGTTGTAAAAAATTGCTAGGTTCAGCAAAAATTATCTTGCGAAATCAGCCGATTATCGGCCATTTCCCGTGTGCGGGCCAGAGCTGCGCCGCAAACGCCAATCAGGAGCACCTTGCAACCGCAGGTTCTTGACAAGATCGCGAAAAATCGCGAATTTTTGGCCTGCACTCCTTGTGTATATATTTACAATTTGGCTTTTGGCTCCGCCAACATCGACAGAGTTGCGGTTGCCGCCGCCGCGTCAGCGAGCGAGCGGCAATACCGAACCCCACCCGCCGACATCGCTACTCGGTATCGACACCGAGACACAAGAACACAAGTCGTTCTTATATATAAAGGGCCTGAGGCAGAATTTTATTTTTTGCACCATCGCGGCCTTTCGCGACAAATCGCAAAGATCATCAACCCGCAGTAGCGGGTTTTTTTGTGGCCTTACGGCCCAAAAACCCGCCTGCGTGATCGCGTCAGATTGAGCCAGGAAACGGTAAAAATGAACGTCATCATCCGCGACCTGGATCAGACCCGTATCCACTACGAGGCAGCTCTACATCGCGTCGGAGAGAAGAAGGCCAACAAGGCCTTCGGACGTGCCTTGAATAGCGAAGGCCAGAAGGTGGCCACCAAGGTTAAACGCGCCCTTCGTAAACAGACCGGGGCCAAGCTCGGCGACATCACCCGCGCCCTTCGAATTGAGCGCGCGAGCGTTGGCAACATGCGCTTTATGATCATTGCCAAAGACGACGTGCTGACCTTAAAGCACTTCAACCCGAAACAATTCGGCTACGGAGTACGGGCTAACCCTTGGGGACGATCACAGCGTTTCCCGCACGCCTTCATCGTGCCCAAGCTGAACAACAACGTCTTTATCAGGAAAACGAGCAAGCGCTTCCCGATCCGGGTTATGTACGGGCCGTCCATTCCTAAAGAATTGCTCAAGGATGCATCGAGGCAGGCCTTTGAACAAGCCCAGCCAAACGTTCTGAAGGAAGCAACCCGCCAGCTCGACCTCATGCTTGCGGGCACACTAAAATAGACCAGCATTTTATTCTGGAGATTTTGCTTCCCAATTTTGGAAAGCAAATTTGCACACCAGCTTTGGCGTTGGGCACCAAAGGCAAGGGCAGGGCGCCGGGCGCTGAACGCGCCTGCGCCTGCCTGCTGCCAAGCCGCACCCCGCATCGCCTGCCCAACCAACGGCCGGGCTTTTGGTGTAGGCTTTTGCTCAAGCAAAGAGCGCAGCCCTTCCACCCAACTACGCGACGACTGAAGAAGAGAGTGCGTGCTGGCGATCGGACGTCGTTGCTGCGCTGCCCCGCACAAGCCTCCCAGGAGCTCACTGGCGGGGGAATGGGTGGGGCTGGTGGGGAGAAGGCGCAGGTGGCTTCTGCCTCTCAGAGCGGCTCAGAGGGGCTCTAGGCCCCGCCCCCCCCTTGGGTCCCTTCCGGGGGGAGGTCTACATGCGGGGTCGCTGCCGCGCGATTTTTGGCAATTTTTTTTAACGTCAAAAACCCATTGCACTGCACAGTTTGAAGAAAAAGACTGCGCATAATCAAACACATAGGTTCCAAAACTGTGCATTCGGTAAAACGCTTGGATACCAAGACTTGGCCAGCATCCAAGGTCGAGCTCTGGTCCGTCGATGACTTGACGCCTTACGCCAAGAACGCCCGCCTTCACTCGGATGAACAGGTCGAGCAGATTGCCGCTTCGATGGAGCGCTTTGGCTTTACCATCCCGGTGCTGGTAGCCGAGAACGGCACCATCATTGCCGGGCACGGCCGGATCATGGCCGCGCATAAGCTTGGGCTTGCCGAAGTGCCGGTCATGGTAGCGCGGGGCTGGTCCGATGAGGATCGCCGCCTCTATACTCTGGCCGACAACCGGCTGGCGGAGACTTCCGACTGGGATCCCGACATGCTGCGCATCGAGCTGGACGAGCTGTCCGAGCTCGGCGAGGGCGATGGGCTGGCCTGGATCGGGTTTTCAGAAGTTGATATCGCCGAGCTCTTGCCCGCTGCTTTGGCTGAGGCCGGGGCGGGCTTAACCGACCCGGACGACGTGCCCGAGGTCGAGGAAGACGAGGCCGCTGTAAGCCAGCCTGGCGACGTCTGGGTCTTGGGCAACCACCGGATTATCTGCGGCAGCTCGACAGATCGCGAGACCGTCGAGGCCTTGTTGGCCGGGGCTAGCCCGCATCTCATGGTGACCGACCCGCCGTATGGCGTGGAGTACGACCCGAGCTGGCGCGAAAAAGCCGGTGTTGCTGGGGGCGGCTATGCCAAGGGCAAGGTGCTCAACGACGACAAGGCTGACTGGCGCGAGGCCTGGGAGTTGTTTCCAGGCGACGTGGCTTACGTTTGGCACGCTGGTCTGTTTGCTGGCGTCGTCGGCGAAAGCCTTGTTGCTGCGAAATTCAAGCTGCGCTCGCAGATCATCTGGGATAAAGGCCAGCTGGTCTTAAGCCGAGGCGACTATCACTGGCGCCATGAACCGGCCTGGTACGCGGTCCGAGAGGGCGCAACGGGGCATTGGGCAGGCGATCGCAAGCAGGTAACGGTTTGGGAAATCGAAAAGCCGCGAAAGTCTGAGACCGGTCACGGCACGCAGAAGCCGGTCGAGTGCATGAAGCGGCCGATTGAGAACAACAGCCAACCCGGTGATGCGGTCTACGAGCCCTTCTCGGGGTCTGGAACGACAATTATCGCCGCCGAGATGACGGGCCGACATTGCTATGCGGTCGAGCTCAACCCGGCCTACGTCGATATCGCGGTGAAACGCTGGCAGGACTATACGGGCAAGGCGGCGGTGCTTGATGCGTCTGGTGAAACCTTTGCCCAAACAGAAAAGGCCCGCCTTGAGGGCGGGCCCGTTGATGATGATGCGATTACGGCCTAGAAGCGTTCGCCGGTCTCCTCGCCCCAAAATCTGCGCGGTGCGAGCTCGCTGCCGTCGGAGTTGTATTCGCGAGGACAGGTCGGGCAAGCGTTCGACCAGGCGTCCCAGCATTCAACCTTTGATCCGCAATCGCAGCGGACGACCGGTGCATGCTTGTCTGGATAGCCTGGGCCTCTTTGTTCTGTGAGGTAAGTCTCTATCGTGCTCATGCTGGCCCGCCTTCGATCTTGTAGACCCGGCCACGCCCCTCGATCTTCTCGGAGGTCACGTTTAGGCCCAGGCGCTTCTTCAGGACGCCGGCGATCGCGCCCCTGACAGTATGGGGCTGCCAGCCGGTAGCCTCGGCCAGCTCCGCAATGGTCGCCCCGGTCTTGCGCTCCAGAAGCTCCAGCAAGGCCTTCTGCTTGGCGCCGCGCTTGGGCTTGGTCTCGGGTGCTGTTGTTTTTTTGGTCATTGGACATCTCCAAAAGGGGCCAGCCCGAAGGCTGGCTTTAAGTTAGGCGTCGATCATGGCTTCGTAGTATCCAACCCAGCCGGTTAGGTAGGGTAGGCCAGCAGGAATGCCGTGCAGGCGTTCCATGCGGCGGCTGATGGTCCAGCCCTGGTAGACGTCGATGGCCTGTTTGATGGCGTCTTTAAGATTGTCGGTCGTGTCCAGCTGGCTGCGCACTTCGTCGGCAAAATGGCGGCCGTCTCGGCTGTCTAAAAAATCTCGTGCCGCTTCGCCGCTGCAGTCCAGGGTGTCAATGATCAGGTTTAGCGCAATCGCCCAGGCCTCTTTTGCATCGACGCCGCCGTTGCTGATGGTGCCGAAAAAGCCCCATGCTTCGTTGCGGGTCTTAAATGTTCCGGCATTAGCGGTAAACGCAAACTGCTCGAAATCTTCAATGATCTGTTCTAAAATGGTCATGGCTTGTACCTCCAAGTGTTGCCAGCCCGAAGGCTGGCGGTTGATTAGGCGTATTCGTTCTCGTCAAAGAATTCGGTCAAAGCGACGGCACGCTTGATTCCAACCTCGATGTCGTCTGTGTCCTTCATGTTAGAGAGGACTCGCGCGCCAAACTTGGCACCCGCTTTGCTGTCGAGAAAATCGCGAGCGGTGTTTGTGTTGGTCGCTTCGCTGACGTAGTGGATCGCCAAGGGCCAGGCGCGGTCGATGGCTGCGCCCTGTTCTTTGATGGTGGCAAAAAAGCCATCAGCCTTGTTTTGGCTCGGGAAGAACCGGGTAAGCATCTCAAGGTGAGCGCTGTTGGTTTGCTCTTGGAGCTGGTCGATAAGAGACATGATTTGGCTCCTGTTGTGTTGCCGGGGCTTGTTCCCCGTGTGATTAGGTTCGCTCTGCAGGGGCTCTTAAGCAAGTCAATAAACAAGCAAAAACAACAGGTTAGGCGGATTTAAGCGGAATGTCCGAACAAGAGCGACAATCTGGCCAAGCCCTCACGGTTGATCAGGCATCGACGTTGCTCGGACGTTCGCGCCGCTGGGTCTATAACTTGGTCCAAGGCGGGTACATTGCGAAGGTCGACACCGGCCGCTATTCGCTCGTCGCGGTGGTCCGAGGCGCGGTTGCTTATTACGAAGATCAGCTTGCCCAGAGCCAAAAAGCGGCCGTAGCGACCAAGGCCACCGAGGCCAGAACGCGCGAGATCGAGCTGCGCATCCAAGAGCGCAGCCGCGAGCTGATTCCTCTGGATGACGCCAAGGCGGTGGTGAGTGAAATGGCCACAGCGGTGCGATCAGAATTCCAGGGCCTAGCGGCCCGCTATACTCGCGACATGGGTGAACGCCGACGGCTAGAACAGGAAATCGATGGAGCCTTCGAGCGATTATCTAAACACGCGGCCGAAGCGGGGCGGGCTTTGGAGACTGGCGAGCTCGATCTGGAGACCGAGCCAGAAGCGTGATCCTGCGCATTGGGCCGCCGAGCACCGCGTCTATCCTGAGACGGCTGGCATTCCAGGTCCGCGCGATCCCTGGCTGACGCCCTACATGATCCCCTGGTCGTCGGCGGTCCACAACGGCGGCTATCGCCGCGTGGTGGCCGTCACCTCGGCTCAGTCGGGCAAGACCGACAGCATGCTTGATATCATCGGCGCGCGCCTGGATCAGCGGCCTGCGCCGATCATCTACGTTGGCCCGACCAAAGAATTTTTGACCGACCAGTTCGAGCCGCGCCTCATGGGCCTGCTCGATGAGGCCGAGACGCTGAAGAACAAGGTGGTGCGCGGGCGGCGCATGAAGAAGACGCTCAAGCACGTTGCAGGCGTGCGGGTGCGCTTGGCGCATGCGGGCTCGTCATCGGCGCTCAAATCCGACCCGGCCGCCTTGGCGCTGGTCGATGAGTTCGATGAAATGATGGCCAACGTCAAAGGCCAAGGCGACGTGCTGGGCCTGGTTGAAGCGCGCGGTGAGACCTACGCTGACTTTGTGACCGCCATCACCTCAACACCGGCGAGGGGCCTTGTGGAGATTGAGCTTGATGACGGCACCGGCCTGGAGTTCTGGAGCACGTCGGCCCCGGACGATCTTGAGAGCCCGATCTGGAAGCTCTGGCAGCAGGGCACCCGCCATCACTGGGCCTGGCCGTGCAAGCATTGCCATGACTACTTCATCCCGCGCTTTAAGCAGCTGTCCTGGCCCGAGCACGCGACACCGGCCCAGGCCAAGCGGACGGCAACGCTGATCTGCCCGCGCTGCGGCGGGGTGCATGAGGACGACGACAAGGCCTGGATGAACCAACGCGGGGCCATGGTGGCGCCCGGTCAAAGCATCGTCTTGCAGGACGATAGGCCCCAGGTGACAGGGGCGCCCGAAGAAAGCTCGACCCTGTCGATGTGGACCTCGGGCCTCTGCTCGCCCTTTGTGACCTGGGGGCAACGCGCCGAGACCTACCTGACCGCGCTCGGCTCTGGCGATCACGACCGCATCCAAACGGCGATGAATGCTGCCTTTGGCGAGTGCTACTCCATGACAGCCTCGGGCGACGTGCCCGAGTGGCAGGAGATTATGGAGCGGCGCTTGCCCTACAAGCCGGGCGAGATCCCGGCGGGCGGCCTGCGCCTGGTCATGGCGGTGGACGTGCAGAAGTTCAGCTTGATCTATGGCATCCGCGCCTTTGGCGAGCGGGGCACCTCTTGGCTGATCGGCGACGGTCAGCTCTATGGGCCGACCGAAGACAACGACGTCTGGAACGCCCTGGCCGATCTCATGCTGCAGCCCATCGCTGGCATGCAGATCGAGAAGGTCTTTATCGACTCAGGCTTTAGGCCCGATAAGCCGGAACAAGGCAACGAGCACAAGGTCTACGAGTTTTGCCGGCGCTATGCCTGGCTGTGCTCGCCGACCAAAGGTCGGGCGACACAGGCTCAGCCCTATCGGGTCTCGAAGATCGAGGTCA
>JAUIDR010000085.1 GCA_030428565.1 Alphaproteobacteria bacterium | reverse complement strand
CGAACAGAATTCGGCTATCAATGTTGTCTTTGATGTGACCGACGATCTCGTCGGCATTGGTCGCATGCAACCTAACGCTTGAACGTTCTGTTGCGTTCAAAAACACACTTATTCAACGGGCTGATAAACGCGGTGAACTTTTCAGTTCGAACGGGCTGCGCGGATCCGGTGCCACAAACGACGGGCGATTATCTCGACATTACTGATGCTGCGTAGTGGCCGGCTATTGTCACCTTTGATTACACGCCTGCGCGTGGCGCAAACGCAGGGGTTACAACATCGTTCTATTTCACCCTGCAACAGCCCGGCATCGTGAAGGCGAACCGACTTGAGGGTTTTACGCTCCATGTTGGGACTTTCGGCCCTGATGATGATCCGGTCTGCATCGCGCAGAAGCAAAAGCCCTTGGACGATCAAGAAAGCGCAGCTTTGTTGGGATCTTCCATTTGGAGCTGGCAGGTCGGCCAGATGGCGCAATATCGTGCGAGCCAACGCATTCAGCGGGCGATGTCCGGTGGTGGTTCTGGCGAGGCGGGGGCCTCCTTTAGCGCGTTGGCAACCGCCAAGGCGCAGGGCTGGAGCGCGCTGGATAGCGACGAGGCGGTGGCGCTCTATCAAGATTGGCAAGCCGGGCGCCTGACACGCAAGCTTGAGGGCTTGGATTTGCAGGCTCTGGGCAGCGACACGGCCAGTCTGGTCGAGGATTTGTTGGGCGACAACTCAGCCAATGAGGCGCTTAGTTGGTATACTGCGGGGGCCTATAGCGATTTTGGCAAGGCGGGGACGGCCGGCTTTGACGGCTTTGCCCAGGTCTGGACCGCGGGCGCTGACTATCGGTTTTCCGGCGATTTTGTGCTGGGGGGCAACCTGAACTATGAGTACGGCAAGCTGGATTTTGACACGGCAGAAAACGGCCGACTGACCAAGCAGGGTTGGCGCGCCGACGCCTATGCTGGTTGGGCGCTTGGCGCCGGACTGGCGGGCGAGGGCCTGCTGTCTTACGGGCAGTTTGAAAACCAGATCATCACCAACTTTGGCGAAGGCTGGAGCGATTCTCAGCGCTGGATGGCCTCGCTGGGTCTAGTGGGCGATCTCGATTGGCTGGGTGTTCGCGCGCGTCCCTTTGGTAGGCTTGTTTACAGCAAAGAGACCTTCGATGCCTACGTCATAACCGGCGGTGAGACGGTTACCGGATTTGATGCCGAGTTTAGTCAGCTACAAAGTGGGCTTGAGTTGAGGGCACCTCAGGCCGCCTTTTTGGGGCTAGAGCCCTATTTGGCGCTGCAAGGCGAATGGGATTGGCTCCACGAAGATGCCCAGTATTTGGCCTCTCAAACTTGGATTTCGTCTGATGACTGGGGTCTGTCTTGGGTCATGGGGCTCAATGGGCGCTTGGACAATTTCCTGCCAGGCACCTGGTACGGCGGCCTGATGGAGGGCGCATCAGTCGATCTTCGCGTGCAAAATTCAGACTTTGGCAGAGATATCGATGCGCGCAGCCTGCAATGGAGCGTCTCCATTCCATTGGATTGATCGCCAGTAGGCTTGCTGGGGACAGGGACGGCGGCTGTCGGGGCTAGGAGGGACGGGTCGACCTTCAGCCGGCCCAACAAAGTATAGAGCTTGGCGCTTTGACGGCCCCTGAATTCTTGGCTAAGTCATGAGCGATGAACCAAGATCTGCTCTCTATCGCAACCAAGGCCGAGGCCGCAAATCAGCGGCCGGGTCAGAACCTGGCGGCTCCCTTTTTGCAAGCCCTGCATACGCGCGGGCGGCTGCGGGTCTGGTCGATTATCATCACCATCTTCGGCGATCTGGTGCAGCCGCGGAGCCAAGCGGACGCACCGGCCCGCCTGGCCTTTTCTGATCTAGCCCGTTTGACCGACAGTCTGGGCATTGCCCCCGGCGCTCTGCGCACAGCTATGTCGCGCTTGACCAAGGAAGGTTGGTTGCAGCGCCATAAGGAAGGCCGCAGCGCTTGGTACCAACTCAGCGACAGTGGCGCGACCAGTACCCAGGCTGCCAGCGCGCGCATCTATTCGCCGACCGGCAAGCTGTCGCAGGCCCATAGCGAGCCACAAGTTTGGCGCCTTTCGCTCTACCCCAGCACTGATGCTGCCCTGCTCGCCGCCAAGCGCCAGGCACACATCCCCTTGGGGGACGGGCTGGTTCTAGGCCCCGCGGAGCTATCGGGCGCAGGTGCCCAGGATGGCGCGCAAGCCTTCGCGCTGGAAGGGCGCATTACCGCTTTGCCCGGCTGGCTGCTCGACAATCTGGTCGATCCGGCGGTGACACAAGACTACCGCGAGTTGGCGGCGCTGCTGAAGCCCTTGGCGGAGCAAATCGCCGCGCTTGAGGCTTTACCCCCACACGAGGCGGCGGTTTTACGATGCCTGCTGTTGCATTTCTGGCGGCGTTTGGTGCTGAAGCATCGCGCTTTGCCGCTCAGCCTTTTACCCGAAGACTGGCCGGGACTGCGCTGTAGCCAGCTTATGCCGCCGCTCTATCGCGCGCTTTGGGCTGCCAGTGAGGCCTGGGTCGATCAGGCCGGTTTGCCTGCGCGCCCGCTGGGTCTGCCGCGCCCCTTTGCGCCCTAAAGAGCGCAGTAGGGTAGTTCTGCTTGCGAAATGTTACGAAATAAATTGACCGCGAGTTTTTTGTAACATATGATACCCCTCATCAACCATGGGGAGAGGCGGTATGTACAGCCAGGGCCTGATTGGCGCCAACACCAGCACCGATGAATCACCAGAATTTCTGGAAGCCTTCCAAGCGCGCATCGACGCCGAAGAGAAGATTGAGCCCAATGACGCTATGCCAGCGGGCTATCGCAAAACTTTGATCCGCCAAATCGGCCAGCACGCACACTCTGAGATCGTGGGCATGTTGCCAGAGGGCAATTGGATTACCCGCGCGCCCAGCTTGCGCCGTAAGGCGGCCTTGTTGGCCAAGGTTCAGGACGAAGGCGGCCACGGCCTCTACCTTTATTCAGCGGCTGAAACCCTGGGCGTCTCGCGCGAGCACATGACCGAAGAGCTGCTGAGCGGCAAAGCCAAGTACTCATCGATCTTCAACTATCCAACGCTGACTTGGGCCGATATCGGTGCGATTGGCTGGCTGGTCGACGGCGCAGCGATCATGAACCAAATCCCGCTGTGCCGCTGCTCCTACGGCCCCTACGCGCGCGCCATGATCCGCGTCTGTAAGGAAGAGAGCTTCCACCAGCGTCAGGGCTATGAAATCATGACCGTGCTGGCGCAAGGCAGCCCTGAGCAAAAGGAAATGGCGCAGGACGCGCTGAACCGCTGGTGGTGGCCTTCGCTGATGATGTTCGGCCCGCACGACCAAGATAGCCAGCATGGTGATCAGTCTATGGCTTGGAAGATCAAGCGCTTTAGCAATGACGAGCTGCGCCAGAAGTTTGTTGATGCCACCGTACCGCAAGCCCACTACCTAGGCCTGAGCCTGCCCGACGACCAGCTGGTCTGGAACCCCGACAAGAACGAGGGCAAGGGCGGCTATGACTTCGGTCCGATCGACTGGAGCGAATTCTGGTCGGTGGTCAAAGGCAACGGCATCATGAACAAGGACCGTATGCGCGCGCGCAAAAAGGCCTGGAATGACGGAGCCTGGGTGCGTGAAGCGGCTTTGGCGCACGCCGAAAAGCAGCGCCAACGCCAGGCCGATACGGCGCTGGCCGCTGAATAGCAGAAGAATATCCGCCGTTATAACCGCCGCTAACAGCCACAGAAATTACGAAGATGAGGCCGCCTGCAAGGCGGCGCAAGGAGAAGCCATGACCCAGCATACCCCGCTTTGGGAAGTCTTTATTCGCCCCCGCAACGGCCTGTCCCACCGCCATTGCGGCTCGGTTCATGCCGCTGACGCCAGCCTGGCGCTGCAAGCCGCCCGTGACGTTTACACTCGCCGTGGGGAAGGGCTGTCGATCTGGGTCGTGCCGTCGGCCGATATCGTAGCTTCAGACCCGCAGGACAAAGACGAGCTGTTCGCTCCGGCCGAAGACAAGGTCTACCGCCACCCGACCTTTTATGAAGTGCCCGAAGAAGTGGGGCATATGTAATGAGCACGGTCACTCCTCTTTATACCTTTGTGCTGCGCTTGGCTGACGATCACTTGATCTTGGGTCAGCGCGTCTCTGAGCTTTGCGGCCACGCGCCCATGCTGGAAGAAGACATGGCTTTGCCGAACATCGGTTTGGACCTGTTGGGACAAGCCCGCGCGCTCTATACTTACGCCGCTGAGTTGCAAGGCCTGGGCAAGAGCGAAGATGATCTCGCTTTCTGCCGTCAAGAGCGTGACTACCTCAACGCTCTGTTGGTTGAGCGCCCGAACCTGGATTTTGCCCATACCATCGTGCGCCACTTGCTGCACGCGCTGTTTGCTCAACAGCTATGGCAGTGCCTGCAAGGCTCCAGCGATGCGACCTTGGCGGCCATCGCGGGCAAGGCCAGCAAGGAGACGGCCTATCACGTGCGCCATACCAGTGAATGGCTGATTCGTCTGGGTGATGGCACCGACGAGAGCCACGAACGCGCGCAAGAGGCGTTGGACATCCTGATGCCTTACGCCAAGGAGCTGTTCGAAGATGACGCCACTACCCAGGCCATGAGTGATGCCGGTGTGGCACCGCTGCCCTCATCGCTGTTTGAGGCCTGGTCGCAGCGCCTGGATGAGATCTTGGCCATGGCAACCTTGAGCCGTCCCGAGGCCTCGCTGGGCCTCAGCGGTGGGCGCGATGGACGCCACACTGAAGAAATGGGCCACGTGTTGGCGGAGCTTCAATATATGCAGCGCGCCTATCCGGGCCTGACCTGGTAGGAGGCTGCGCCATGAGCCAGACCAGCACAAGGCAATCGCCCGACCTGGAGCAAGCCCGCGCTTGGGCCGCGGCTGCAGCGGTACCAGACCCGGAGATTCCGGTCGTTACCGTGGCCGATCTTGGTATTTTGCGCGCGGTCGAGCTGGTCGATGGCGTGGCGGTGGCCAAGGTCAGCCCCACCTATACCGGTTGCCCGGCGGTGCTAGCGATTGAAATGGCCGTCGAAGCCGCGCTGCGCGATGCGGGCTTTGAGGCGCGTATTGAGCGCGTGATTGCGCCGGCCTGGTCGACCGACTGGATCAGCGAAGAAGGCCGCGAAAAGTTGCGCGCCTATGGTATCGCGCCGCCTGAAAAGACCAGCCATTCCAAGCGCGGCCTGTTCGACGTGCAACCCGTGGCCTGCCCGCGCTGCAATTCGCAGAACAGCGAACGCTTGTCCGAATTCGGCGCGACGCCTTGCAAAGCCATGTATCGCTGCCTGGATTGCCGCGAGCCCTTTGAAGCTTTCAAGTGTTTGTAAACGCAAATTAAAATAAATTATCTGGCGCCCTGCGCGTCAAAAAAAGAGGAACCATCGCCATGGCGAGCCACGACTTTCACGCTCTGACCCTTGCCGAGGTCGCACCCCTGACCGACGAAGCCGTGTCCTTGAGTTTTGAGCTGCCGAGCGAGCTTAGCGAGGCCTTCCGCTTCACGCCCGGTCAATATCTGACCTTGCGGGCCGATATCGACGGCGAAGAAGTGCGGCGCTCCTATTCGATCTGCTCGCCGGTGGGGGATCGTCGCCTGCGCGTGGGCATCAAGCGTCTGGACGGCGGCCGCTTTTCAAACTTTGCGCGCGATTTGAAAGCGGGCGATACCATCGAAGTCATGCCTCCGCAGGGCCGCTTTACCGCGCCGTTGGGGGCGCCCAAGTCCTACTTGCTGCTGGCGGCAGGCTCGGGCATCACCCCGATGATGTCGATCGCGGCCTCTGTATTGGAACAAGAGCCCGGCAGCCAGGTCACGCTGCTGTTCGGTAATCGTTCGAGCGCTTCCATCATGTTCCGCGAACAGCTGGAAGACCTGAAAGACCGCTACATGACCCGCTTTACGCTCATGCACTTGTTGGCGGGCGAGCGGCAGGAGCTGGACTTGTTCAACGGCCGCTTGAATGCCGACAAGCTGACGACGCTCAAAGAGCGGGGCCTGTTAGACCTGGACGATTTTTCGGCGACCTATATTTGCGGCCCGGCGGCCATGATCGAAGACTGCTCGGGTTGGCTGGTCGATCAAGGCATGGACAAGGCCAAGATCAAGACCGAATTGTTTACGCCCGCGCCCGGTAGCCAAGCCAAGGCCGCCAGCGCCGCCGCGCCCGTGGACCCCAATGCTGAGGCCACCTCGATTCAGGTCATGATTGATGGATCGACCCGCTTGTTTGATCAGCGGCCGGGCGAAGACTACTTGGACGCGGCCAAGCGCAATGGGGTGAGCGTGCCCTATTCATGCGCCAACGGTATGTGTGCGACCTGCCGTTGTCAGGTGGTCGAAGGCGAAGCCGAGATGAAGCAAAATTTCTCATTGGAAGATTGGGAAGTGGACAGCGGCTTTGTGCTATCTTGCCAACTGGTGCCCAAGTCCAAGACCTTGGTATTGGACTACGACGCGCTCTAGGTTGACGGCCTTGGTGCGCCGAGGTCATGCGAATTTTTTGGGGGGAAGGGCATGGCTTTTACCATGGATGACGCGCAGGCGTTCTTGGATCGCTTGGCACCATTTGCCGCTCGGTTGAATTATCAGATCGACCAAATGGAAGCGGGGGCGCTCAAAGTGCGCATTCCCAAGAACGCAGAGCTGGGCCGGGATATCGGCATCTTCTGCGGCCAGGCGGTCATGACGGCTGCCGACAGTCTTGGGCCGATCTGTGTCGCCAGCGCGGCGGGCGAATACCGGGACATGACGACGGTGGATTTTTCCTGCCACTTCTTGCGCGCTTTGCCGGTCGATGACATCGACGTTGAGGTGAGCCTGATCAAGGGCGGGCGCCAAATCTCGGTGGTGCGGGTTGATTTCCGCGCGGCGGGTGAGGAGCGGCTGTCGGCCTTTGCCACCGTGACCTACATGTATCTGCCAAGCCCGCACTCGCCTGCCAGCTCGCAATAGGGTTGGTTGCTGGTAATCTGCTTTGTCGCTAGGCGGCACGGGTTTCTTGCCAGGCGGGAGACCCACTGCATGTCGTTGCGTTTCCCCTGATAAATCTTATCGGCTTTGGCTGCGCTGACCTAGTACTACAGTTGCATTTTATGGCGTGTTTTGCGATGAGCAATGGCGGCGGCGACTTGATGCTCGCGTCGCCATCGCGACCAGTCCCATATGAAGGTGGCGGTGAGTATGGGGCGCGGCAGAAG
>JAUIDR010000021.1 GCA_030428565.1 Alphaproteobacteria bacterium | reverse complement strand
GTGGCCAGAGGGCTTTGATGGCGGGCAAGCGCAACTCGGTCAGGGCCAGGTTCAGGCGGGCAGCATCTGTCTGGGGCGATGTCATGCTGTTACCTCCAGAGTGGATGCGGCGCTGCTGACCAATCGGCTGGATCGGTGTAGCTTGCGCTTCCTTGTTCGCGCGCATCAACCCCGATGGCCGAACGGTAGCGGGCGCGTGTCAAATCCGACAGACGCTGAATGCGGGTCGCGCTCTCGGTCAATTTGGCTGCCAGGCGCACCGCCAATTCAGCGGCGATGACATCCGCCAAAAGGGGGTCCATCATGCCGGGATCGCTGAGGCGTCGAATGAACAAGATCGGCAAAGAGCTGGTCTGATTGCAGGCAATGACCCGCTTGCTCGTGCCCCCATCATACAGTGTCTCTATGCGCCAATCCATGGTCTGTTCGCGCTGGCCCACTTCCAAAACCCGCAGGCAATAGTCCGGCGCTTCGGGCAGCGCAAAGGCCGTCGAATAGCCCCAAGATGGGGCCACTTGCAGCGGCTCCAAGACTTGGCGCATTTGGGCGGAATTCCAGGGGTAGGCCCGTAGCACCGCGTCGATCACGGGGCCATGAAGACGACTGACCAAGCGGGCTTCGGGCGAGCCTTCATCTAGCGAGTCAATCGAGGATGCGCCCACCAAATCGAGCGCATTATTACAAAGGTCAATGAGAGTCATAATCGCCGCTTACCGTCATTGGAGCTGAAAAAACAAAGCCTTACGCCTCTGCAAAGCACCTGGCGACAGCGAGCCTTGCAAGCACAAGACCCCAGCGCGAAGGCGGCTGAACGCAAAAGCAAGACCGGGAGGGCGGCGACCTGAACAGGCGGGTGCCCGCTGGATTGGCCGCCGCCGAGCCCTTAGCTAAAGATCCTAGAAAAGGGGCTTAGCTGAAAGTCATGGGCGAGTTATCGACACATTCAATAACCACGACTTTGCTCTCGTGAACGCGTGCGCCACCGACAGACATTTCGACCTGCAACTGTTGGGCATTGATGCCGTAGTCCTTGGCCGGGTTGATCTCAGACGTGATAGGCAGCAGCTCACCCATCATCAGGCCCGAGCGCAGGATCGCTACGCAAGAACGCACCGGCGTACCCGCATCGTCCTTCATGGGCAAAATGGGGTCAAAGGTACCGGTGGAACCATCGACAGCAGCCCCGCCAACGGTCTGAGACAGGTCTAAGTAATCATCAACCACGTGGAAGTGAGCGCCCGCGAAGTAAGGCAGCGAAGCATCCATCAAGGGACGACCTTCATAGTAGTCCGATGAGGTCACAGTCGGGCTGTTCAACAGGTCATCTTCTTGCTCGCTGGTGATGAACAAGGTCACGGGATCATCGCGATCAGGCGAGACACGGCGCAGCAACTTGACCGCTTGCTTGACCTTGGCCAGGGTCAGGCCGGTGCCGCCGTGGGCAATGGTCTGGCTCGTTGGCAAGGTGACGGCGGTATTGCCGTACTTATCGACGTAGTTGGTGCCCATGGCCGCATCAATGGCGCAGCGATCCCACTCGCGGTTGGCGCCTGGGGCCCAAGCTTGGGCCAAGGGGCCCGTTGGGTCAGAGTGCTGACGCAGAGTATCAAAACCGTCGAAACGTTCAGAGTTCCAATAGTCTTTTTGCTCCATCCAACGGCGGAAGCGTGCGGTCTCTGTGACGGGGACTTGAATGTTAGAGCTGGTCTTTTGCACCAGCGAATTGGAGCCGACCAAGTCAAAAGCCTGACGTTCGCCGCTCACGGGTTGCAGGGTGACCGCCGCACGCAAGTGCGACGACTTTTGTTGCCACAACAGACGCAGGCCGTCCAAGAATGTGACATTCAAAGCAGTGGTATCGGAAAATGCCATAGGGCGTTGATCCTCTAAAGGTTAGGAATGGGCAGGAGCTTGTTTGGGCGCGGCCTTGGCCTTGCCCGACGCGCTCGCTTTGCGGGGTTTGTTGGCAGCTTTGGTCTCGCCATCCAGCAGGGCGAACGCCAGCGCAGATACGCGTCGCTGTACGGACTGACGGGTCACCAGACCCTCGGCCTTGGCCTGGCGCAGAGCCACCAGGTGGGCGTAGGTCGTTGTGGCATCGGCCCCTTCGGGCAGTGCCAACTCGGCCGTCAGCTCCGCCAATGCACCCGCCGGATCGCCGACCAGTGCATTGGGATTGGCCAGCGCCAATTGCAGCAGCTCTCCGCGCAACCAAACTTGACCATCAATGATTTGAGTGGCTGGGGTCATGGCTTAGGCTCCCTTCACAAGGGCGACCGGTAGCGATTGCCCACGCGCGAAACCGACCGAGCCTTGGTCGGCAAAGCCCGGCAGACCGCCCCCTGCCAGAGCCGCGATTTGCGCGAGCTGACCGCGCAGACCCTTGGCCTTGGCGTGTTCGGGGTGAGCTGGGTTCATGAAGGCAGCCAGGTGCTGTTTGTCCGCAGACAGACGCGCCAATTCGCTCTTGGCTTGTTCTGGGGTGATATCGCCGCCAACTTGACCGGCTGCAAAGGAGTCCTCGTCCAAGACTTCACCGATGCGTGCCAGCGTATCCAACAGGCGCAAGGAATCGACCTGCTCGGCCAGCAACGCCAGTTCATCGGGCGTCAGGCCGATAAAGCGCGCAGCGGCGCGGGCGGCTTCTTGCTTTTGCTCGAAGCGCGGACCCCAGATGCGCAAGATTTCCTCGTTGACCATCTCGGCTTCCAGCTCGGCGTCGGCCTCGTCTTCGGCCACGGCTTGTTGGGCCAGAATAATGAAAGCGTCATGCAGAGCGCGGGCCTGGTCACGGGACAGACCGACCGCGAACATGAGCTGTTTCATGGTCTCGCCCATAGCATCGTCGTACCATTGAGCGCCGAAGGGCTTTTCGAACTGGTAGTCCTGCGGGCTGGCAGCGTCACATACGTGACCGGCTGGCCCCGCGAGATAAGCGCGCACCAGTTCTTCAAGGCTCATTGTTTGGATTTTGGGATGGACCTGTAGGTCGGGCGGCAAGAAGACCTGCCAGCTTGGCGCAACCGCGCCTGCGGGCCCGGCGCTTTGCGCGCCTGCGGTCGGTGACACGCCCCCAGTTGCAGCAAGGGGGGCTGCCGTCAGGGTTTGATGCTCCATGTGAGCTCCTTTGTAGTTGGGGTGAGTTGAAAGGCTCCAGCCAACCCAAGACACCCCGGCAAGCCGCGACAGATCCAAGACAGATCTGGGCTCGCAAGGGTGCTTGGGCGGTGGGGAGATTGGGAAAGCAAGGCTGGCGGCTGCCGCGCCTCTTAGGGCTGCTGCATGAGGCTCAAGAGCTCGTCGTCAGACAAGCGCGCCATCGACATGATGTGCAAATAGACATCGCGTTGGCCTTCATTGAACAGGGTCTGGTGCGCGTCGCCTGGTGCGTAACTTGAATTCAGAACGTTGGTATAACGCGCCAAATCAGCGATTATCCTTTGGCCGTCGCGACTTTCAATGAGACGGCGGTAGGCCTTGGCCAGTTGCTCGCGGTCTTGCACGGGGCGGTGGCCCCAGGCGTTCTTGATCCAACTGAGCGCGGTCGATACGGGATGGCTCATGATCCCCTCCGTCCGTCTGGCTTGCCGCCTGCCGGCCTTTCCTCGCCGAGGCCGGACTGGCTGTCCGTAGGTCCATCAGGCCCAGCCGCCAGGCCGTTTTGACCTGTCGCCACAAAGCCGCGAAGCAGATCAGCAGCAGCTTTGCTGGCGGGCGAACCTTGGCCAGTCATGGCGGGCGATCGCGGCCGGTCTGGCGAGCCAGCGCCCTGATTGCCAGCACTCGTGTTAACAGCGCCCGGGTCTTGAGGTGCCTGGCCCTCAGCGGCCTGCTGCTCGGCGACCAACTGCTCGATTAACACTTCACGCTCGCGCACCACAGCCTCTTGTGTCTTCAAGACGTCATTGGGCACGCCAAAAGCATCCGCAATCGAACGCGCGGCCTGATCAAAGTCAAAGTGCTGCAAGATTTGCGGCGCCACCTCAGCCAGTGGACCCAGTGTCTGATAGGTGCGCATGATGGCATTGGCTTCAGAGGTCTTTTGCGCCCGCGCCAAGGGCGACAGATAGGTGATGCGAAAGCCCGGCTGCTCGACCAAGCTATCCGGCGGTGTTGGAATTTGTCCTGCACGGGCCAGTATGGCATAGACCCGATTGAGCAACGGGTTCAGGAATTCGGTCTGAATCCGGCCCAGATAAGGAGCCATGAGGCGCATTTTTTCATCTTGGCGCCCCAAAAACTCGGTGGCTGTCATGCCGGGGCCATCGGGCATCAACAACAAACCGGCATGGAAGGCATCGCGAATAGCCGTGCGGCGCTGTTCTTCCATCTCCAGCGTCAAGGGCACATTTGTGCCCAGGGTAAAGGGCTCGAACATACGCCGCCCATTGTGATCGAGGCCACCAACGATCACTGCACCTGGATGGGTCTTGAGGCCTTGCATACCGGTCTCGTGCGGCACCAAAATCGGCGGGTCCACCGACTTTTGCGCGGCCAGCAGTGAGGTCTTGGCCATGGCATTGACCGTGCGGATATCTGGCAGAGCCAGCATGGCTTGGCTCGAACCATAGACCGCACCGCGGGCCAGCGACCAGCGTGCCACCTGGTAGGGCAGCTCGTCATAACCAGACCGCGCGATGAGCTGTTCATCGTCCAAATTGATGTAGGCGCTCTTATAGAGCTTACCGGCTGGACCGGCTTTACCGCGAATGTAGGCCGTATTGGGCTCAACCAAGTGCAAGAGGCGGATGGGCTGATCACCACGGCCCTTATCCACCATTTCGCGAATGTTGGGGGCTTCCAGCTGCGGCCAGGTCTTGAGCATCTGGCGCGCGGACAGGCTAAAGGCGCGATAGATGGTATCGACCTGCCCGTTTGCATCCTGATCCAAATAGATCTCTGACAAGGGGCGGGTCTGAAAATTCAGGCCATCAAACGCGCCGCTGTGAGGGTTTTTACGGGCATCGACATAGAAAACCGCCGTCCCAAAGGCCGCCAAGTCGCGAAAGAAATCAGGCACTTGGGCATAAAAGCGATTGCCTGATGCGGCCAACGACTGACGGATGATGCCTTCCACGTCACGAAACCAACGCTGGACCGCTTCTTCTTGTTGTAGCGCTGGAAAGGGAGACGTCAGACTGAACCAGTTGCTCGCAGGGTTGGTAATCAGGCCGTAAATGCCCGCGGCCAGGTTTTCAGATGCCATCAAAGCCGTGGCGTCAAAGACCAACGATTCCCCTGGCGAGCTGCGGTTCGCTTGATTTTGGCTAAAGTCATCGCGGGTCGGCAGCACGAATTGCGCGATTTCCCGCCATTTTGCTTCCCAGGGGCCGCGCAATGACTTGAGCTGTTGGAAGCGGTCGATACTGGCGCACAGGTGTTCGGCTTTCTGGCCGCCACGACCGGGAACGCGACTTGAGCTGGGCAGATTGGAGCCATGAAATGGATCTTGCATATTGGCATCTTTTGTCATCAGGCCACCTCGCCCAGAGCGCGTTGCAGGGTCTGGCGTTGCCAGGGGGCGTCATCCAGATCGTTGGCGGCCTCATAGTCGGCGTCGCAACCGCTTTCTAGCGGCTGTCCATCGGCCATGGCCGTGCCTACCCCTTCCCCATCATCCGACCTGGCTTGCGCCGCCTCAAAGGGGTCGCAATCGGGATCGGGCGGTGTGAAGCCCGTACCGCCCGCGTACAAAGGACGGACCGGCAGCTCCAAATCGCTTAGGCGACAGCCAGCTCGGCTGGAGGTCGGCATATCGATCCAAGCGTCGCGATAATCCTCCCACAGCAAGCGCTCATCGCTGCCGCTGGCGTCGAGGGTCTCGTCTAGATTGCCGTAGCTCAGCAAATAATCAGCCAGCTCGATTTCACGCCGTCGCAGCGCGCGCAAATCTTCCCAACTGCAATGCAATGGAAGGCTCATGGAAATCTCCAATTTGTAAGGGTTGGCCGACGGTGATAAACGCCGCCGTACAGGCGAGCCGCTAGGCTGCGGCGCATTCAAATCCCAAGCCTGACAGCTCGAGGGGAGCCGCCGTATAGGCAATGGCAAGACATGGGCTAAGGGTCTTGGCGGTCACTGCGCTGTTGGGCGTCCAAATAATCGGGTCTTGGTTGTCCAAGGCCAAACTGGCTCGGCGCAGGCCACCGTCAGCATCGATCACCCAGCGCCAGTGTTGGCGCGCGCCAGCTGGAATTTGCAGATTGACCCGGTGGTGCGCCTTGCCGTGCTGATAATCGCTGAAGGACTGGCCGTGACAAACATAGGCGCCAATGGCCATGAGATCATAAGCAAAGGCTGGGCCTTCCTTGAGCGCCGGATCACATAGGCCCAGCATGTAAAGCGCTTGCTCATCGGCCACTTTTAAATCGAAATAGAGCTCGCAGGCCTTGTGCCTAGGGCGTTTCAGTTCCGGCCAGACCAGCCAGTCGCGCCAGCGCGCGCCTTCACGACGGATGGCAAGCCCACCAAAGCTTGAACGCAGGTCAAAGATGGCGTTGGACCAATGCCCCTCGCTGCCCGTCCAAGCCCCGCCTGAGGCGAAGACTTCACCCGCGTCGAAGGCCTTGGTTTTGTAGTTTCTACGGGGCGCGGCTACGGCCTTTTTGCGCAGCGGCCACGCCTTGGTGGCCGATCCTTCTTGGTCACGCGGGCGATCGTCTTGCCGAACCTCGGCCACGTCGGTTTGACTAGTCATAGGCCTCCTCTGCTGCAATGAATTGAACACGGCCCGACAGCGCGCGAACCCTTAGGGCTGCACCTGAGCCAGTGGTAAAACAGCCACCTTGGCGGCCGATCTCGTAGACAAGTTGCTGGTCATCGTTGGCCATGATCTGAAGAAAACCCTGCGCCTGGCTCAGACGAGACGGCAGGACTTGAATCCAACGCTTGCGCACCAGGTTGCGCGCCGCCTTGAAGACAGGGCAGACCTGGCCGTCGCGCAGGTCCATGACCTGGTGGCTGCCGCGCAGATGGGCCGGCGCCTCAACCATACAGCGCCAGACTTCTTCCTCGGCTTGGCGCACTTCCAGCCCAGCAGGGAATTCGGCAGACGATCCCAGCATATTGGTTTGTATATACATGATATTCCTGTTTTGTTCTTGTGCTTATCGCTCGCGAACAACACGCCAGTCCAGATCCAGCAACCAGAGCCCCTGGACCCGGCAGTCAGCCGGGATCCAGAAGCCGAATTGCCAGGGTGTGGGAAGGTCTAGGGTCTTTTCTAAGCTTATGATCGCAGCGCCCAACTCCCAAAAAGCCAATCGCCGCGCCTGGGTGAAGCGCTCTTCTGGTCGTTTGCGTAGCAACCAGATCGAAAGGCAGGCCGGTGCCTCATAGGCGCTCTCAAACCGCGCCAAGCTCTGGCCAGGCTCACCCTCTGACCGGGCCAGAGCTCCAGTTTGTGACTTTCCAGAATGTGGCGTTCCATGCTGTGATCGGCCATGCTGTGATGTGCCAGGTTGCAACATGACGGGGCGCAAAGATAAATCCAGCGCGACCCGCGTCGCTGGCAGGCCAGCCCCAACGGCACCAGATCCTGCGATCCAGGGCGTCAAACGATTGTTGCTGTCCAAGAGGCAAACTTGGCGGTTGGCCTGATCTGGGTCTAACTTTAGCACTGGCGCCAAACGCGGGCTTGCTTGCTCCGCCTTGGCGCCGCTGTTGTTGGTCGGGGCCGGGGTTAGTGTCATGGCCTAGGCCCGCCTGTCCACCATGGGTTCCGGTTCCGGCGCAGGCGTGATCTTAGGAGCTGGCGCGGGCACAGATTTGGGCGCGGGTTCGCTGGCGCTCTCGGCAAAGATCGAGAACAGCAGGAAGTCCTCACCATTCTTGCCGTGGCCTACAAACCGCGCTTCTTCGCGCATGCCCAGCCACGCCATCCAGCGATGAGCGATGCGGTGGTCTGCGTGAGAGAGCGCAACGCCCTTGCGCATGCCCAGCTCGAAGAGCCGGGGCTTGATTTGCTGTTTGATATAGCGCGATGCGGGCTTGGCGATCGCCTGCCATTGCGCGCTAGCTACAAAGCCTAGCATGAACAAGCCCGGGTGCTGCTCTACCGCAGCCCAAACGGCGACCGGTTGACCGTCAACAAAAAAGCCCTGTTGCAGGGCTTGTGGCGCGTTGAAGGGCTGCATTAAGCTGGCCGGATCGTCGTCAAAAGCGGTGGCGCGCAGTTCGCTTAAATCTTCCGCTCGCAAGCGCAGCGCCAGCGTGTCAATTTCCTGTGCCAGCGCCCGGCGCGCTTCAAATGGTATCGTCATATATCACCAATCAAAAGGGTTAAAACGAGAGTCTGAAGCCCCCTGGCGGCGGCGATCTTGGCGGGACGGCAGCCGTGCCTGAGGCAAAGCCATCAGGGCATAGCGGGTAGCAGCCATAAGATCGTCTTGCTGCTTGACCACCTGCCCGTCTTTGCGGTGGTAGAGGCGGAATTCTTCGAACCAATCCATACAGGGCGCAAAGACCTTGAGCCGACCCGACTGCAGGCGCTGGTACATCAGCATGAGCCCCGCCTCGACCGAGTTGCCGCCCTCGGGAAACTGAACCGGTCCGGGTTGCATATTCAGGCCCTCTTGGCGGTAAAGCGCCGCTAACTGCTGGCCAGACCCCTTGTCGTGCTGCAGGCCATCATGCGGCCACGCCCAGGGTAGTCCCGGATCGCCAAAATCTTTCCCCCATTGCTTGAGGACAGCGGCATGAACGCGCGGCGTCTGTCGAGATTGACGATAGCTCTGGGTCACGTACATGACATCGCCCTCGCGATCCCACCAGACCAGCACGGCCGCCGTGGGGTGATCCCAGCCAAAATCCATCGCCGCAACCAAAGGCCAATGCAGCGGGCGCGCGAAGGGATCGCACTTTACGACCTCCTCTGAGAAGGGAAAAATGCGCCCAGAACCGACCGACGGCTCCCCATATACGCGTGCTTGACGCTCGTATTCGGGGTAGGATTCGATAATGGTTGCACGTTGCTCCTCGCTGTAGTGCTCGGCATCAAACAAGGTCATCTTTGTAACGTGCCTAGCCATGCTGCGCCTCGCGCATTGCATGGTCATTCGCCGCGATTTCTTCTTTCTTCGGATCGCCTAAAAAGCGCTGCACCACGCTGGAATAACCCTTGAGCGGCGTAAAAGTCAGCATGACGATGCCGCCGGTTGCGTTGGTCCGTGTCAGACCTTCCATATAGATATCCTCAGGTGGTTCTTCGTCGAACCAAACCAGGTCTAGGCTTGGCCCTTGCCACTTCTCACGCCCCTGGGCATAGGATTTGAAGCCCAAACAAGACAGCCCACCGGAACGGTGTTGAACCATGACTTGATCCAGGGCACCCGAGCCGCCGGGCACCCGCGTCACCTCGCGCAGCCAATGGCGTTCCAGCGCAGCTTGGCGCGGCTGGTTCTCGGGCGCAGCTTTGGCCAAGCGTCCAATGAGAATGCGTTGGGGATTGTCGCGCGTGGATTCGGTCGTAACACTGGCCGCCCAGGCATTAATCGGAGCATTAAAGCGCTTGCCTCGCCACCATTTGGGGTATTGCCCGCTCAAATGCATGGCAACCTCAAAGCCAGCGCAAGTGGTCTTGCCGAGCTGATTACCCGCCATCAGCTAGCGTTCGCGCATACCCTGCCCGGCCTCGTGGAAACGGCGCTGCTTGGCAAATGGTCGATAGCGGCTAATCGCCGTCTGCTGGCGCTGGCGATAGGTCTGCAACAACGTCAGCAAGTCCCGTTTCTTTAAGAAGGCTACGGATTTGGGCATGGAGATCTTCGTCGCTCATTTCGTTTAGGCTCTGTTCGTCCAGGTTTTGGGACCGCGCCAGACCGTGTAGATCGGTGAGTTGCTTTAAGCTCTGCGAGGCCACGCTCAAATTGCCCTCGCTCTGCGCCAAGGCGTAGAGCTCAAGCAAGCGCCGTGTCTGGGTCTCAAGATTGATGTCTTGCGCGCCGACCGGCGTCATCGGGCCTGTCGTTGGCGCCTTCTCGCTCGCCGGGGTTTTAGACCGCTCAGCGTCCCTGGTCGCGGGGGCCTTTTTTCTGCTGGCTCTAGCCATGGCTGCCCCCGACTGTCGGCGCGAGATTCTGCGCGAAACTTGCCGACAGACCATCAAGCGCACGGCAACAAACCACCTTGTTCGCCCGCATGAGCGACAAGACCTCCTCTGTTGTGCGGCTGACCATGGCCTCGACCAGCCGTCGCTGGTCACGAGGCAGCGCTTTGAGCGCCTTGGTGTATCGCGCCAAGGCTTTGACCTTGCGCAAGTGACGCTCGTCGTTTGGTAGCCCCAACGCACCGGCCGGACTAGCGTCATAGCGGGCTACGCCACCGCCGCCAGAAAACGCGCGATGCTGATCTTCGCCAAGACGCATCAAGGCCCGCAGCCTTTGCGTAGCGCGCCCATCGCGCTCACCGGGCAAACGCAGCAAATCATTGATTTGTATGGTTTGGGCTAAGCTCAGCGCCGGAACAGCAGAACCACAGCGCTTACACGGATCGGCGGGGACGCCGCCAGAATTGGCCACAGATGGCAGAGGCGCAAGGCGACGCGGCCGACCAGCGCGCGACCGGGCAGAAGATAGGCGAGAAGCCATGAGAATAACCGTTTATTTGAATAGATTTCGACAAGCGCGCGATGACAGCGCCCTTGCTAGCCAAACAGCGCTTGCGCCTTAGCGCGCGCGTTGGCTTTGCCCATCTGCACTTCGGGCACATAGCCTTGCGTTTCCATCAGCTGGCGCACCCGTTCTCGGCCGTCCAGCGGGGTCTCGCATTCGATATAGGCGATGGTGTGCCCCAGCGTCATGAGCCGTGCATGCCAGAGCGAACGCTGGCTCTGCGTGCGACGCTTGTAATTGAGCTTGAGCAGCAAAGTCTTTCCGCCGGAACCCAAAATCAAAAAATCAGCCAACTTTAGGAAACTGAAATGCTCGCTTTGCGCGCCCGTGTTGTTAGGGCTCGCCTTGACGGGGGCACTCTGGCCCGCCGCGGGCGCTTGATTTTCGTTGGCCTGTTTCGGTGGCTCTGCCCGCCTGGCGGCGCCATGGGCCGTGTTCTGGGCTGTGTTCTGGGCTGTGTTCTTGGGCGTTAGAGAGAAATTGCCTTCAAAGCGGGTCTCAAAGACAAATTGTGCGCCTTGGTTTTGCAACATGCGCAGTTCGTGGAAGACTGCACGCACCAAGGCAGCCCGATCGAATGCAGTGCGTTCCATAACGGATTGCGCCAGACCGGCCCGACCCATTCCGGGGCGCTGAAAAGTATTGGTTTTTTCGCTGGTTGCCGTGCCAGTATTACGCTGCCGGTCAGTATTGCTCTGCCGGTCGGGCAAAGCCTTGTCGAACGCGCGGCTCCGCTGATCTGCGCGCGGTTTCAAGACCAGCCGGGGTCTTGATAGGACCGTTGCAGAAGGGGCGGCTTGTTGTGTGATCCCTAGTGTGTCTGTCACGTTGCTTCTCTTCTTTTATCTCGTGTCAGCGAATTTCTGATTAGCGGACGTTTCGCCAGTGTGAATTTTGCTAACATTACGTGAACAAAACATCAACACAAAAAAGAACGTTTTTTTAAATTTTATAGTGCTAAATTTTTTTTTGATATTCTAGGTGGCTGCTTTCTAGCCATCAAAGCTGTTGTTTTGCAAGCGCTTTGCCCGCCACATAGAAAAATTAATCCAAGAAAGGGTGCAATGGCGACCGCCGCTCTGCGGTGAACAAAACAGAACATTGGGTCGGCCAGCCCGGGAAAGATCGCGCGGGCTCTGACGACCGGGGAGGGAGCCGCATCAAAGTCTTTTCCCCGAGCCAGCCAAGGGCTATACTGGCACCAGAAACCAATCGGGTCGCCACTTGAGGGACTTCCGCTAACATGGCCGCAAACAGAAGCAATTTACGCATACTTAAACGACGCCTAAAGCGTCGTGCTGCGGCTAGACCAAACGCTAAGCCCGGCGTTAGGGCCAGTAAGGGCGGGTTCGACCCTGCGGCCACAATCACCTATTCGCGCGAAGTCACGTCAAAGCCCAAGCGAGTCTTAGTGCGCAGTCTAGAGAATCTGACCGGTCGCATCAAACTGGTAAAGATCGCCAGCAACTACCAAGACGACATCAGCGATAATCGCGATTTTTGGGAAGTCGCCTTCAACCGCCTCAAGCTGAGCCTAGTGGTGGGCGGTGAAGGCATGGCGGGTCTGCCGAGCCAAGGGCCGACCGTGTTCGTGGCCAATCATCCTTACGGTATCATTGACGGGCTGTGCTTTGGCCGCCTGTTGTCTTTGGTGCGCCCTGATTTTAAGATTCTGACCAATTCGGTGCTTTGCCAAATTCCCGAAGTCCAGGATAACCTGCTGCCCATCAGCTTTGAGGAAACGCGGCGCGGCGTCGAAATTACGCTAAAGAGCCGGAAAATAGCCCTGCAGTGCCTGGCCGATGGTGGCGCTATCGGCGTTTTCCCAGGAGGCACGGTCTCCACATCAGCGCGGATGCGCGGGCGCGCGATTGATCCGGAATGGAAGAATTTCACCGCCAAAATGATCATCCGCTCGAATGCGACCGTTATTCCGCTCTATTTTGAGGGCCAAAACAGCCGTCTTTTCCAGATCGCCAGCCATTTATCGTCCACGCTGCGCTTGTCCTTGTTTCTCAACGAAGTCCACAAAAAGATCGGCGACGACATACACGTCTTGGTCGGCAAACCCATCGCGCCCGAGCGCATCGCTGAATTGAAGAACAACCCCACCGAGTTGATGGAAATGCTGCGCGTTGAGACTTACAGCTTGTCCGGACAGCCCGTGCGCAAAGGGCAATTCGGCTGGCCCCACCGCCCGGCCAAACCGCTGGCAGGCCAGCGCGAACAAGACGGCGATCCAGCCCCGCTTGAGGCCACCCGCTGAGCCCCCCCCTTTCACCTTCCCTACTAATCGCTTAGGGGCCGTGCTAGGCCCCTCAACTCCTGCTGAACAAAGAAAGGCTTTCTCATGTTGAACGTCGCCATCCTGGGCGCATCTGGTTACACCGGTGCAGAGCTTTTGCGCCTGCTGCTCAATCACCCAAAGGTGGCGATTCGCGCCCTGACCGCTGAGCGTCAAGCGGGCAGGCCCTATGCGCAGGTCTTTCCACAGTTCGCTATGTTGGATCTGCCCGACTTGGTAAAAATTGATTCGCTGGATTGGTCGAATATCGACTTTGTCTTCTGCGCCCTGCCGCACGGCACGACCCAGCCCATCATCGCCGGTCTGCCCGACCATGTACGCGTGGTTGATTTGTCGGCCGATTTCCGCTTGGCCACACCTGAAGCTTATGAAGCCGCCTATGGCCTGCCGCACGAACAGCCCGAGCTGCTTAAGGCTGCGGTCTATGGCCTGAGCGAGATTGAGCGTGAGGCCATCGCCAAAGCGCGCGTGGTGGCCAACCCGGGCTGTTTTCCTACCGGCGCGCAACTGCCGCTGATACCCTTGCTTGAACAGGGGCTGATTGACGCCGACAATTTGATTATCGATTCTAAATCCGGCACGACCGGCGCAGGCCGCAGCCCCAAAGAAGGCTTGCTGTTCGCTGAGGTCAGTGAGGGCATCCATGCTTATGGCATTGGCACCCATAGACACGGTCCTGAAATGGACCAAGAGCTGAGCAAGGCTGCGGGTCGTGATGTGCGAGTCCGCTTTACCCCGCACCTTGTGCCGATGAGCCGCGGCATCCTTTCGACACTCTATGTCACCATGAACGCGGGCGTTACTCTCACCGCGCTGCGTCAGACGCTGGAAGCCCGTTACCAGAACGAGCCCTTTGTTCACGTCCTGGCAGAAGGCCAAGCACCACAGACCCGTCATGTTCGCGGCTCGAATCACGTCTTGATCTCGCTGCACGCTGATCGCAACGCCAATCAGGCGATTTTGGTCAGCGCCGAGGATAACCTGGTCAAAGGCGCCTCGGGCCAAGCCATTCAGAACATGAATATTATGATGGGTTATGAAGAAACCCTAGGCCTGTCGCTAACGGCACAATTCCCCTAGGGCCGCGCCTGACTCTCAAGGGAAGAGCCTGTGCACGCACGCGGGTTTGGGTTAGGACGTCCTAGCGACATTTGACCCGGAGTGCATTTGACCCGGAGTGCATTTGACCTGGCGTAGGTCTAAGGCGACGACCGAAACCAACAACCGCCAGACCTCGCGCCCGTCATCGGCGCTGGGCCTGGGTGCACAGAACCGCCGAGGCCCGTTTGCAGAGGCCAAGCCTTGACGCGTTCTGGTGCCTGCGCGCTGCCGCTTGATAGCGCTGTATCTTTATAACAATGTCTAGGGTGCATTCTGGCCGCCAGAGCTGCGCTCTGGAGAGACTGGGGCGACTGATGGGGTTCGAACCCACGACCTCCGGTACCACAAACCGGCGCTCTAACCAACTGAGCTACAATCGCCAGACCAGGGCGCCATGACTAGGCGCGATGAAAACAAAAATCAAGGCTCTTGTGCGGTCCTGACAGCGCTAAGGGCAATTTTCTGCGCTGGCGGCAGGCGATTGCGGTGCGCAGCGCTCATCAGACCAGATCGCAGGCGGCGTGGCCCGCGCAAATGCACGCTCAAAAAAGCAAAAGCCGACCTTGTCCCTTGCAAGATCGGCTCTGCTATTTTCTTGATAGCCGCCCGGCATCTGCCAAGGCCGCCATGCTTAGAATTTGAACATTAAGCCCGCTTCAAGGCTGTGCTGGCCGCGAACCGAGAACTCGCCTTGAGCCGTGGTGCCGCCCGAGGTCATGGTCAAGCGAAAATCGCCCGACTCCAAATAGCGATAGCCGACTTTCGCGCCGACATTAGCCGCAACCGGGAAGGCGACGCCCGCCAGAGCCTGCGCAGCCGGGGCCCAATCATTGACGTTGGCCGACGTGCCGCCCTGAGCAATGGTGCCGTCGATCAACAAAGCGCCCACACCCAG
Source organism: Alphaproteobacteria bacterium (assembly GCA_030428565.1). Classification (GTDB taxonomy): domain Bacteria; phylum Pseudomonadota; class Alphaproteobacteria; order UBA7985; family JAUIBT01; genus JAUIBT01. Next base: position 41,139 of record JAUIDR010000021.1, on the reverse strand, counting down.
ACCAGCATAGACGACACCCGCACCCGGCGCATTAAAGTCCAGATAGCCATTGGCCATGGCAGCGTAGTGGTTCACATCGCCGGTCCAACCGCTGCCCGCCATGAAGCTTTCTGGGACCAGATTGCCCGCGCGGCCTTCGAGCTCGACACGCATAGATGAAATGCCCGATTGGCTGTGAGCAACGGTCGCCCCAACGCCCGCGAATCCTTCCAGTACGTCTTCGCCACCGGTTGTGATCATGTGCATGCCGCCAAAGCGCAGACCCGTATCGCTGGTCACGACAAGTGAACCGCCAACGGTCACGTAGCGATCTTGCAAGCCCGCAAGCGCGGTTTGAGCGGCGCCCGTGACCTGTGCTTGGGCAGATAAACTAGAGATGCCGACCAAGGCGGCAGCCGAAAATAGAGTTGCAGCCAGGGCTCGCCAGGCTGACGCTTGAAATAAGGTGCGCATATGAAATCCGAAAATAAAAATGATTCGATGCGAGCAGATAACCAAGCGATGACGGTCAAAGCAGGGAGCGAATGGGGTATTGCCGCACCAAGCTGGACAAGAAATAGGCAAACCAGCTCAAATTTTAGACAAGCAAGGCAGACCGGCCTGTCAGCCCAAAAATCTAGGCCTTATTCTAGCGGTCTGCGGCTTTGCAAAAGTTGGCACGCTCTTTGCATGTAGAGGCTGAACCCAAGAAGGAGACCTCTCCCATGAAAAAAATCGAAGCCATTATTAAGCCTTTCAAGCTTGATGAAGTTAAAGAAGCCCTGCACGAGATCGGTATCAACGGTATTACCGTGATCGAGGCAAAAGGCTTCGGCCGCCAGAAGGGTCACACGGAATTGTATCGCGGCGCCGAATACGTCGTGGACTTCCTGCCCAAGGTAAAGGTCGAGGTTGTTTTGTCGGACGACCTTCTGGACCGGGCCATAGAAGCCATCACCAACGCCGCTCACACCGGACGTATCGGCGACGGCAAGATCTTTGTTTCAAGCATTGATGAAGCCATCCGCATCCGTACGGGTGAGCGCGGCACGGCGGCCGTATAAACCATGAAAAAGAGCAAAGGGAACGCACAATACCTAATTGCTCATCTCATCAACCTATCCTACACACGCACCATCCAAAAAACTGAGGAACATATGAGCGACTTTTCTACCGTTAAACAGATGATCGAAGAACACGGTGCCAAGTTCATTGATCTGCGCTTTACCGACCCGCGCGGTAAGCTTCAGCACCTGACCATGTGTGTCGAAGCCATGGGCGAGGACGAGTTCGAAGAAGGCATCATGTTTGATGGCTCTTCAATCGCTGGCTGGAAGGCCATCAACGAGTCCGACATGATCTTGAAGCCGGACCTGACTACCTTGACCGTTGATCCTTTCACGGCTCAGCCGCAAATCAACGTCATGTGCGATATCTACGATCCCATCACCGGCGAAGGCTACGAGCGCGACCCGCGTTCAACCGCCAAGCGTGCTGAAGAGTTCGTTAAGACATCGGGCATTGGCGACACCGTCTACTGCGGTCCTGAAGCTGAATTCTTCATGTTCGATGACGTTCGTTTTGAGCTGTCAGCCAACCGCAGCTTCTTTGAGTTCTACTCTGCCGAAGGCCCCTATGCCTCTGGCGACGAGTTCGAAGGCGGCAATATGGGCCACCGCCCAGGCGTAAAAGGCGGCTACTTCCCCGTAGCACCTGTTGATTCTGCAAGCGATATCCGCGCCGAGATGGTGACTGTTGCGCGCGAAATGGGCCTGCCCATGGACAAGCACCACCACGAAGTTGCGCCTTCGCAGCACGAGCTGGGCATGATGTTCTCATCCATGACCGACATCGCCGACAAGCAGCAGCTCTATAAGTACGTTGTTCACAACGTTGCCGCTTCTTACGGCAAGACAGCGACCTTTATGCCCAAGCCCGTCCAAGGCGACAACGGCTCTGGCATGCACGTGCACCAGTCGATCTGGAAAGACGGCCAGCCTATGTTCGCAGGCGACGGCTATGCCGGCCTGTCAGAGACTTGCTTGTACTATATCGGCGGTATCATCAAGCACGCGAAGGCTTTGAACGCCTTCACCAACCCCTCTACCAACTCCTACAAGCGTCTGATTCCCGGCTTTGAAGCGCCGGTCCTGTTGGCCTACTCGGCTCGCAACCGCTCGGCGTCTTGCCGTATTCCTTTCGGTTCATCACCGAAAGCAAAGCGCGTAGAAGTTCGTTTCCCTGATCCGACCGCCAACCCCTACCTGGCGTTCGCGGCTCTGTTGATGGCGGGTCTTGACGGCATTCGCAATAAGATCCACCCCGGCGATCCCATGGACAAAGACCTGTATGAGCTGCCCGCTGATGAGCTGGCTCAAATCCCGACCGTTGCGGGCTCTTTGCGCGAAGCTCTGACCGCTTTGGCCGACGACATGGACTTCCTGTGTGAAGGCGGTGTCTTCTCTCGCGACCAGATCGAAGCCTACATGGATCTGAAGTGGGAAGAGGTTTACAAGTTTGAACACGCGCCGCACCCGGTCGAGTTCGACATGTACTATTCTTGCTAAGCCCGGCTTGGCATTAAGAAAACCCCGGTCGATTGGCCGGGGTTTTTTTGTGCCTGGTTTTTGTGCCTGGCTTTTGGTCTGTCGATCAGCAAAGCAAAAGCCCTGCCGGTTTGGGCCGACAGGGCTCTTTAAATCATCGTCAAGGCCTGGTTTCAGGCATGTCAAGGTCCGGACGGGACTAGAAACGTTTGCCAGTTTGGCGGCTCAATTCGGCGCGGGTGACGCCCAAATCTTCCAGCTGGCGCGCGCTCATATTATCCCACGTGGACAAAACACGGTTGCGGCTGTTTTGCTTAGAAATCATACGAATAAGACCGATCATGGCGAGCTCCTGTAAGCTGGTCTTGTGCAAGGGTTAGCTCGGCGAGTCGTGGGATTTTGCGCGGCTCGTCAGCGGCTGCGGGTGTCGCAGATTCCAAGCCGGCGAACTAAGCCGCCAACGCCATTTCATAGCTCAAAACCGACCGCCAAAGCTTTGGGGGACCGAGTTGCAAAAAATGCATATCGTAAGCAGGCATAAGCCAGGTTCGCAAAATCCAATCCGGGCTTGAACCGAGCCCGAAAGCGGTGCCAAGACCGCGAGAAAGCGACGGCTTTGTGACCTGTCCCCAAGCCGCCATCAAGCACCGTCAAAGGCGCACTGCAGCTCAGCGATGATCAACTTCTTCATGCCAAACATGGCCTGCGCTGCACGGTCTGCGGCCTGGCGGTCTGCCGCGCCCAGCAGCTCTGGCAACAAGCGAGGCACGATCTGCCAAGATAGCCCCCAGCGATCTATGAGCCAGCCACATTGGCTCTCTTGCCCCCCGTCAGCGGACAGCGCCGACCACAAGCGATCGGTCTCGGCTTGGTCGGGCGTCATAACCAAGATGGAGGCCGCTTCGTTGAGCTGAAAGCGCGGGCCACCGTTCAAGATCTGATAAGGAACGCCCCCCAGGCGAAACGGCACCACCAAGGGCTCGGGCCCCTCTGCCTCGCATTCAAGTGCGCTGTTTGGAAAAAGATCGACATAGGCTTTCGCCGCCGCCAAACCGTCCCGTTCAAACCAAAAGCAAGTTCTGATTCCTAATTTATTTTGCATGGCGCGCGCTCCCAAATTGCGATGCTCTGCGACACTCTAAGCGCCTCCCCGGTTGGGGTCAAAATGCGGCCACAAGGGATTGCTAGAGGCCAGCGCATGGACGCCAATGCCCTTTATATTCCGCCTGACAAGCGCCGCAGCTACCCGCTGCGCAATGAGCCGCCGCGCACCCCACGAAAGCGCCAAGTGCTGCTCGGGATTGCGGTCGTGAGTTTATTGCTGCTGGTCGCTTTGAGCGGCCTTTGGGCATGGCGCTATTTCTACAGCCAAGACCGGCAGTTTTTTGACCCCATCGACGACCCACAAAATGCCGCAGAAGTCGCAAAGTTTGAGGACTTCTTGAAAGCCAACTACGTCATTCATTTTACGGCCCGTGAGGTTCTGACGCCCGGCGGCTCACACCGGCAGGTCGGATCAAAAGGTTACGGCCTCAACCGCCTGCCGCCGCGCCATCTTTGGGACGAGATGTTGGCCAGCCTGTTCATCATTGAGGAACTGCGCGAGCGATTTGGCGGTGAACTCAATATCTATTCTGGCTATCGCGCCCCGGCTTACAACGCGGCGGTCGGCGGCGCGCGGCGAAGCCAGCACATGCGCTTTAAGGCCTTCGACGTCGCGCCCAAGAGCCGCAAGCCCGAGGACGTGGAAAAGCTCTATGAGCTGCTGCGTCAGATGCGCGATGAGGAGCAGCTGTTTACCGGCGGTATTGGTCGCTATGGCGCTTGGGTGCATCTGGATACGCGCGATAAGAACGCCAACTGGTAGCCAAACGATCCCTCCAGCAAATTATCCCCAAAGCTGGCGCGCGATTAGATTCGCAACCCCAGCTTTATAGCCAGCGCGCGCCCGGCGGCTTATATCAAGGGCCTGTCTTCGTGATTAATCCCTGTGAAATTATAGGCCCTGCCGCCGTGTCAGACCTGCTCAACGATTTGGTTCCCGCCCCCAGTTCCGATAACAACAAGGGCTCTTACAGCGCTAAGGATATCGAAGTCCTTGAAGGCTTAGAGCCCGTGCGCAAGCGCCCTGGTATGTATGTCGGCGGCACCGATGAGCGTGCCCTGCACCACCTAGCGTCCGAAATCATCGACAACGCTATGGATGAGGCCGTTGCCGGTCATGCCAGCCACATCAAAATCCATCTGGACGCCGACGGCTGTGCCACCATCGTCGACAACGGACGCGGGATTCCGGTCGATCCGCACCCCAAATATAAAGACAAGTCCGCCCTGGAAGTCATCCTGACCACCCTGCACTCGGGCGGCAAATTCTCGGGCAAGGCCTATGCCACTTCGGGCGGTCTGCACGGCGTGGGTATCTCTGTCGTAAACGCTCTGTCTGACCTGTTGGTGGTCGAGGTCGCGCGCGATAAATCTCTTTACCGCCAGACCTTCAGCCGCGGCCTGCCCCAAGGTAAGCTAGAGCGCGTCGGCGCGGCGCCCAATCGGCGCGGCACCTCGGTACGCTTTCATCCGGACCCGGAAATTTTCGGCGAAAAAGCCCAACTGAAGGCCGATGCTCTCTATCGCTTTGCCCGTTCTAAGGCCTTCTTGCAAAAGGGCGTCGAGATTCGCTGGTCCTGCGATCCCAACTTGTTGGCCAGTGATTCCAAAACGCCCGCAGAAGCCGTGTTGCACTTTCCAGGCGGTTTGGCCGACAGCCTGCAAGAGACCGTCGCCGGCGAGAGCCTGATCACGCCTATTCTCTACGCGGGCGAGGCGAGCTTTCCCGACGATCAAGGCCGCATGGAGTGGGCGATTGCCTGGTTGGATCAGGCCGACGCCAGTGTTGGCGCTTTTTGTAACACCATTCCAACGCCTCTGGGGGGCACCCACGAACAAGGCCTGCGCTCTGGCTTGACCCGTGCCCTCAAGGGCTTTGGCGATCTGGCCGGGCATAAAAAGGCAGCCAACATTACCCCTGACGATGTGATGGGAGCCGCGCGCAGCCTGCTGTCGGTCTTCATCCGCGACCCGCAGTTTCAGGGTCAGACCAAAGATCGCCTGACATCATCTTATGTCACGCGCCTGGTCGACAACGCCATCAAAGACCAGCTGGACCACTGGCTGGCCCAACACCCCAAGGAAGCCAAAGCGCTGTTGGATAACGTAGTGCTGCGCGCCGAAGAGCGCCAGCGCCGCCGCCAAGCCAAAGACTCGGCACGTAAGACCGCAACATCTCGCCTGCGCCTGCCCGGTAAACTGGCGGATTGCTCGCGCGCCAATCGCGCCGATACTGAGATTTTCTTGGTCGAGGGCGATTCGGCTGGCGGATCGGCCAAGCAAGCCCGCAATCGTGAGACCCAAGCCATCCTGCCCCTTCGCGGGAAAATCTTGAACGTGGCCAGCGCCACCGCCGACAAGCTGCGGGCCAATCAGGAGCTCTCGGACCTGTCGCAAGCCTTGGGCGTCGGTCTGGGGCGGCAATTCAAGCTGGATGATCTGCGCTATGAGCGGGTCATCATTATGACCGATGCCGATGTGGACGGCGCCCACATTGCCAGCCTGCTCATGACCTTTTTCTATCGTGAAATGCGGCCATTGATCGAGGCTGGCCGCCTGTTCTTGGCCATGCCACCGCTCTATCGCCTCAGCCAGGGCGGCAAGGTGGTCTATGCGCGCGACGACAATCACAAAGACGAGTTGGTCGCCGAAGCCTTTAAGCCCAATGCCAAAATCGAGATTTCGCGTTTTAAAGGCCTGGGCGAGATGTCCTCGCCCCAGCTTAAGGTGACGACCATGCATCCTGCCACGCGCCAACTGCTGCAGGTGCGCTTGGATGATTTCCGAGCGGCGGCCTTGGCCCTGGGATCAGACCTAGGTTCAGATATGGGTTCCAATCTGGAATCGAATCTGGGATCGAGTCTGGGGACTGACGTGGGTAGCGATGAGGCCAACCACGACGCGCAAAATGATGACGTAGATCAGTTGGTCGAGGATCTCATGGGCCGAAAGCCCGAGCGCCGCTTCGCTTTCATACAAGAAAACGCAGCTTTTGCAGAAGATTTGGACATCTAGAGTCAACTATTGCCGGGTAAGCTGCTAGCCTTGGTGTATTCGCACTGTCAAAAGACTCGCCGCGGGCTAGCCATCGGCTAGCCAAATCCCCATTTAGATGACCATGAGCCAAACGCCCCTGACTCACTTCGAACAACCAGACGATCTTAGCGCGCCGACAACGACCGCATCCAGCGGGTTGGCACGGCGCGATTTCTTGCGGCTTGGCGGGCGCGGGATGGCAGCGGCAGGATTGGCCGCCAGCGGCCTGGCAAGCCTCAGCGCGTGTCAGCCCGCTCAACCAAACAGCCAGATTATCACCCGTAACTACGGCAAGCGAGAGCCGGTGCCAGCGGAGTTGATCGATAAGGCCAGTATTCCAACCTTCCCTAACACGCGCTTTTTTGCCGACCGCCCGAGCCAAGATTTTGCGGTCTGGTTGGACGCTTGGACCAAGCAGCGGCGTAATCTGGGGCTCGCGACGACCGCTCCCCTGCAGGCCATTACCTTTTCTGGCGGCTCCAGCGAGGGGGCTTTCGGTGGCGGCCTCATGGTAGGCTGGGGGCAACGCGGCGACCGTCCAGTGTTTGATTTAGTCAGTGGAATTTCGGCGGGCGCCATCGTCGGGGCCAGCGTCATACTGGGGCATAACTACGACAAGCGCATTCAAGCCGCTTTCACCAGCAACGCTTTTTCGGATATCTTGGCGCTGCGGCCAACCTCCTTGCTGTTCGGCGGGCCAAGTCTATCCAGCGCCAACAAGCTGGCCACCCAGCTTGAAGCGCAAGTTGACGATGCCATGATTGATCTGATGGGCCGGGCCTACTTTGCAGGGCGGCGCTTTATGGTCATCACCTCAAATTTGGATCAACAGCGCCCGGTCGCTTGGGACATCACCGGCATAGCGGCGTCTCGCCACCCCTCGCGCTACGCCTTAGTGCGTAAGATATTGTTGGCCAGCGCTGCCCTGCCGGGCCTGTTCCCACCGGTGCGCTTTTCGGTTGTAGCGGACGGGCAGGCCTACGATGAATTCCACGTTGACGGCGCTGTTACCCAGGGCCTGTACCTGTTCCCTGGTGCGCAAGACAGCTTATCAACCGTGCGCCAAGTCGCTCCCGAGATGCGCTTTAACATCTACATGGTCATTAACGGGCCGATTTTGCCGACCTACGATCCGGTACGCGCCCGAGCCTTGAACCTGGCCAATACCTCGCTGCAGACCTTGCTGAAGAACCGCACCGCAGGCGACGTTAAGGAAATATTCCGCATCGCGCAGTTTTTCGAGACACCAGCGCGCCTGACATTCTTACCGCAAGAAATGTCCCAATCCTCTGAGACCAACAGCTTTAAGGCCGACTACATGAACACCTTGTTCGCCTATGGCCAGGAGCGCGGCTTGAAAGCTGACCTGTGGTACGACCGCTTCCCGCTGGTCTAAAAGCCTGCGGTGCGCCTCTAGCGCTCGTTCGGATATTCACCGCAAACAACGCCGTGCCGGGGACCAATAGCCGGGACAGCGCGTCGCGGCAAACATGGCGGCTTTGCGGTTTTGTTACAAAAGCCTTACGAAAACTTGAGCGGGCTTGCTTTGCCTAAAGTAAAGGCGGCGTGCACAAGGGCTCCAGATCTCCCACAACAAAAAACGGAGCTACCCCTCATGGAAAATAGATTCAAACACAGCATTCTTCACTTTACCCGCCCCCTGCGCCTGGCGGCCGTACTCGGCTTTGGGCTCATCGCAAGCGCGGGATTGGCATGGTTGGCCATGCCCGCCAGCAAGACCCAAGCCCAGGCTCAATCCACCACCATGCCGATGGACATGGCCTCGGTCGTGCTGGCAGGTGGTTGTTTTTGGTGCCTTGAGAGCGACATGGATCACTTGCCCGGCGTTGTCGCAACCACCAGCGGCTTTGCGGGCGGCCACGTTGACAATCCGAGCTATAAACAGGTCTCTGCGGGCGGTACGGGCCACTATGAGGTCGTCAAGATCGACTATGACGCCGATGTGGTCAGCTTTGCCCAGGTCCTGGATGCCTTTTGGCATTCGGTCGATCCCACCGACCCCGGCGGGCAATTTTGCGACCGCGGCCATTCTTACAAGACCGCCGTTTTTGTGGCATCACCGGAAGAGCGCCAGATTGCCGAAGCTTCCAAGCAAGCTCTGGTCGACCAGGGCATGCCGATTGTGACGCCCATTTTGGATGCCGCGCCCTTTTATGCGGCCGAAGACTACCACCAGGACTTTTATACCAAGAGCCCGCGTCGCTATAACTTCTACCGCTTTGCCTGCGGACGCGATAAAAGGGTCAAGCAGCTCTGGGGCCAAGACGCACACCGGGGCCTCAACAAAGAATAATTCCTGCCAGAGACCTTAGGACACTATGACAGTACTGCGCTCAATCGCCCGCCATCCCATCATCCCCGTAATCATGATTGAGCGCCTAGAGGAAGCGGTACCTTTGGGGCAAGCCCTGGTCGACGGCGGCTTGCCGGTATTGGAAGTAACCTTGCGCACGCCGGTAGCCCTAGAGGCTATCCGTGCTATGGCTCAAGACGTCAAAGGGGCCATTGTCGGCGCTGGCACGCTACGCCACAGCGACGATGTCCACGCCGCGCTAGAGGCCGGGGCCACCTTTGGCGTCTCGCCGGGCTCACCGGCGACGCTGTTGCAAGCCGCCCAAGATGCGGGCCTGCCTCTGCTGCCTGGCGTTGCCAGTGCCACCGAAGCCATGAACGCCAACAATCTTGGCTATCAATTTTTAAAATTCTTCCCCGCCGAAGCGTCGGGCGGCGCCAAGGCAATCAAGGCCCTGGCCAGCCCACTTGCAGGACTAGTCTTCTGCCCCACCGGCGGCGTCAGCCTCAGCAATTTAGCCGACTACATGGCTTGTCCCAACGTGGTCTGCGCAGGCGGCTCATGGATGCTGCCGCAGGACTTGATCGCGGATCAAAATTGGAACAAAATCCGTGAACTGGCCGCTGAAGCCAAATCCGCCGCGCTGGCTGCCGGTTGGCAGGACAAGAGCGTAGAGATCGACGCCTAGCGTCTAGCAATCGCACCACCGGGCTCGCTCTCATACGCGTACTATGTTTGCGGCGGGCCGTGGCCTGCCCCGATCTGACCCTGACCTGAAAGGACACCGAGCGCCATGGCTGCGCTGACCAAAGAGTTTCTAGCTTCCGATGCCTGGCGGCAAGAAGCCAACGCCTTGGGCGAGAAACTCGACTACCCCCTGTGGAGCGACGACCAGCTTCGAAGCTCAGTCAAGACCACCTTGGCCGAAGCGCCCCCGCATCTGGATATTGCGCAAGGCGTTTGGGTCTTCGGCTACGGCTCGTTGATCTGGAACCCCTTGTTGGATTTCGACCTCAAACGCCCAGCCGTGGTACGCGGCTACCGCCGTCGCTTTTGCCTCAAGACCCGCTTTGGCCGTGGCAGCCCGGAAAAACCCGGCCTGGTATTGGCCTTGGATGAGGGCGGACAAACCGAAGGCCGCGCATTTCGGGTGCGCCCGCACAATCTGGAACACGAGCTGTTCTTGTTGTGGCGGCGTGAGATGCTGTCGGGGTCATACCGCCCGCTCTGGCTAGAAGGCGAGATCGACGGCCAGTCCACACCGCTTTTGAGCTTTGTGATTGATACCAATTGTGGGCGCTACACCGGCGCCATTTGCCCCAAACAGAAACTGCACATGTTGCTGACCGGTGAAGGCATGCTGGGCACCAGCTTTGAATACTTCACCCAAACGCTCGCCAGTCTGCGCGATGAAGGCATCGTTTGCGATTACTTGGAGCAGCTGGAAGGCCAATTGCACAGCGCGCGTGAGACCACAGATGCCCAGCAGGGCCATTCCGGGCGGCCGTGAAGACCAAGAAGATTTGGCAGCGCGCGCCCCTGAACCGTCTGCCGCGCATCCTAAGCGCACGCGGCCCCAAGCGTCTTTGGCTCAAGGACCGAGGCGGCACTCGCCATGTCTTACTGCCCTTTTCTGATTACGCAGAGCTTCTGGCCTACAAGCGCCACGCCCTTAGCTGGGCCGAACTGAGCGCCGAAGAACAAGACGCCCTACACCAGCAAGCCAAGCAAGCGCAAGTCGCCGCCGACGCCACAAGCGACGAGCCGGAGCCCCGCGCGTGACAAGCCCGCCCTCCGGCATGCCCGCCCTGCCTCCCAAAGCGGGCGATCTCGTCTGTTATCGCTATGTCTGGGTCAATCGCAACTTTGCCCGTACCCCGAATCATGCCGACAAAGTGCGTCCCGTGCTGGTTCTGCACCGCGAGCCGCTGGGCGCGGGGCGTTTTCAGCTCATGCTGTTGGCCATCAGCACGAAAAAACAGCGCGAGCCCGATAAAGGTCTGGCAGTACCCCACCTAGAGCGTCAACGAGCGGGTCTGAAAGAAAAGTCCTGGGTGGTGACAACAGGGGCCAACCGTGTCGTCTGGCCCAGCCCCCTGTTCGAGCCCTTTGCCCCGCCGCCCAGCCATCAGGGAGCTTATGCGCGTTTTTCGGCAGAGTTTTTCGCACATGTGGCCCAAGTGGTGAGCCAGAACATCGCCGATGCAGAGGCCGAAAAGCAACGCAAACTCAAGCGCTTGCTGCGCGGTTAGCCGTGGAGCCGCGTCGACACAAGCTCTGACCTTGGATTTAAGCGAGCGCAACGCCCAAGCCCAGCGCGGCCATATCCCGCCAGTAGTTTGGATAGGTCTTGGCCACGCAGCCGGGGTCCAAGATGGTCAGGCCCGGCATGAAAATTCCCGCCAGAGCAAAGCTCATAGCGATGCGATGATCGGCGTAGGTGTGGATCTTAGCGTCAGACGCCTGCCCCTTTAGACTGGGGTCGCTATGCACCAGCAAATCGTCACCAATTTCCTCGGCCAGACCAGGCTTCAGCTTATTTAGCTCTGCACAACAGGCCGCTGTACGGTCGCACTCTTTGACCCGCAGATTGGCGATTCCGACAAAACGCACTGGCGTTTCATTGAAGGCTGCCAGCACCGCCAGCGTCGGAATGGCGTCCTGCATTTGGCTGCCGTCGATGACCGCTGGCATCTGGGGCCAGGCCTGAATGACCTGCCAAGCCTTGGCATCGGGCTGGCTCATGGCTTTGGGATCTACGCCTAAGTCAATTTTACCGCCGCTCATGCGCTCGGCGGCCCACAGGTAGGTCGCCGCCGAAGCGTCGGGCTCAATGGCGTAATCGCACGCCTGGTAGCCACCACCTTGCAAGCGCCAATGGCCAAGGCTCGGCTGATCGACGACCGCGCCGAACGCACGCATGACCGCCAGAGTGATATCAATATAGCCCTTGGCGCCAATGTCGGCCCCGGCCAGCTGCAAATCAAACGGCTTTGGTAGGCAAGCCGCCGCCATCAAAATGGCCGAGACGTACTGACTGGATAAGCCGCCGTCGATTTCAACGCTATCGCTGGCAAAATCACCGGTCGCCTCAATAGTCACCGGCGGGCATTGGCTGGGCGCGCTGGCCGCAACGCCCAAACGGTTGAGCGCCTCCACCAGCGGCGCGATGGGGCGCTTACGCATGTGTTCGTCGCCATCCACCACGAAACGCCCTTGCTGGACCGCCACAGCAGCCGTGATAAAGCGCGTCGCCGTGCCTGCGTTGCCCAGAAACAAGGGCGCATCAGCGGGCCTCAGCTGTCCGTCGCCCTCGACGATAAAACGCGTCTCGTCGGGTTGTTCGACCTGTACGCCCATGGCGCGAAGCGCGGTGGACATATGGCGCGTATCATCACTGGTCAGGGCGCCCGTCAGCGCGCTGCGCCCCTTGGCTAGCGCCGCTAACAGCAGAGCGCGGTTAGTGATGGACTTGGAGCCCGGCAGACGAAGCTGGCCGCTCATGGGCTGGCTGGGCGGGGTCAAGGTCGCTGAAGCGGCTGTGGCCGGGGTTAGGCTGGTCACGGGTCTTGGTCTATCCGAAATCGCCCTAGCCTTGCGGCAGGGATTGATGAAAGCGCAGCAGTTCGCGCTGCAAGAGTTCAACGTGTGTCATGGGGAGGAAGTGGTCGGCATCCTCGACCCCCAGCACCGTCAAATTGCGGAACAGCGATTCGACTTCGCCGACTCGCCCAGGCGCGACGGTCGAGCCGGTCAGCTTGCCGTAAGCCATAAATGTCGGCACATCGCGAATACTGCGACGCCGCTTGATGGTGCCCCACAGACTGAGGTCGAGCCACTGAAAATTGGCCGCTTCCAAGGCGGGTGCACAAGACAGGGCGACACCGAATTGGCTGGCCTTGATCCCCGTTGCCAAATAGCCCGCAAAGCTGTCAGGGTCGAAGGCGGCGAACAGCTCTTTGTTCTCGTAGGAGGCGAACATTTGCGCCCAGCTTTCCCAGGCCGGACGGCGGCGGGCGGCGGGCTTAATCAACGGATTGAGCCGACGCATCAACGACGGGATATAGTGCCCGACAACCATCGCGGCATAGAGCGGGCGCGACAGCAAGGTCGGCTCTAGCAGCGTTAAGGAGCCCACCCGTTCGGGTGTCTTGGCGCACAGGTCGGTCGCTTCGCGCATGGCCAGCAGCGCGCCCATGGAATGCCCCATGAAGTGCAAACGCCCCGGCAAGCGCTGGCACAAAGCTTTGAGATCCGCGCTATAGCGCTTGAAATCGCGCAGCTTGGCAGGATCGAGCGACAAGGTGGAGCGGCCGTGACCGCGGGTATCGACCAACCAGGGCTGAATGTTGGGGCTAGCCTCGGCCAGCGCCAGCGCCAGATTGGCGTGGGTGGCACCGGTCATACCGTTGCCGTGGGTGACGATTAGGTGTTCTTGTGCTCCGTCGCGATCCGGCAGCGTCATCGCGTGCAGTCGTTCGGGCAGCGGTTCTTCGCTGACAGCTGCGCACTGGCCATCGCCCGAGATATCAAACCAGCGCCCCTCCCAACGGCCCAACAGGGCCCCGATACGGGATTCGATGTAGGATTGCGATGTGAGAGTCATGGGGCAGCGACGGAAGAGATGGCAATGTCTGCGGTCAAGAGTGGCAGGCTCGACGCGCTGGGTGACGCCGGAGCAGGAAAGCTAGGCATAGGACGCCAGCGCATAGAGCGCAATGGCTGCTGCGTTTGAAACGTTTAAATGGTCGATTGGGGGGCGGGTCGGCAGCCGCACAAGCGCGTCACATGTCTGGCGAGTGCGCTGGCGCATGCCTTCGCCCTCGGCGCCCAGAACTAAAACGTTCAACTCGGCTGGCTCCAACGTGTTTAGCTTTGTCTCAGCCTCACCGGCCAGCCCCAGGACGCGATAGCCCTTGTCTTGCAAGGCCTCCAAGCTGTCCGACAGATTGCGCACACGCACCGGCGGCACGACTTCCAAACCGCCGCAAGCGGTCTTGGCCAAGACACCGGTCTCGTTTGGTGCATGGCGCTCGGTCAACAAGAGCCCGCTCGCGCCGAACGCGGCCGCCGAACGCCAGATGGCGCCCACGTTGTGCGGATCGGTGACTTGATCCAGCGCCACCAGCAAACGGCGCTGGTCTTTGGGGCGGGCCAAAAATTGCCCCAGCGTTAGTTCTGGTCGCAGGTTGCACTCCAGCGCGTAGCCCTGATGCACCGCCCCTTCGGGCAAAAGGCCGTCGATATCAGCCTTGCTCGCCTCGCTGATTGCGGGCGGAATATCCATTTCATCCAGCAAAGCCTGCAAGTTTGGCAAAAGGTCGGGATAGACCAACAGGCGCTTGACCTTGCGCTCGGAATTGCGCAGCGCCGCCTCAACCGCGTGATGCCCCCAAATCCAGTGTTTGGCCGGTCGGCGCTTCTTGGACAGCGCGCCCTTGGGCAGCTTCAGAGTTTTCTTTTGCGACACGATTTCTTCCTTGGATATGGCCCCGTTGAAGGGCGCGTGGCCCACCTTTAAGGCCCCTGGCTGGGCAGCTCAATAAAAAAGGCCCAAAAGCCAGTTGACGGCATCAAAGTCGGCTGCTAAACCGCGCACTCCCGCAGCGCGAAAAGCCTTCCGCGCGGCGTGGACAGGTGCCCGAGTGGCTAAAGGGGGCGGATTGTAAATCCGCTGGCTATGCCTACGTTGGTTCGAATCCAACCCTGTCCACCATTTTTTCTTTTTCTTCGAAATATCAGCGTTTTGCGATCGAACCTGAGGCTTGTCGTATCTAGCCAATCCCCAGGGCAAGCGAATTACCTCCCGGGTTCTTTAGTTCCGTTTTTGGGGCTCTCAAAAAATGGCCGCCCCGTCTAGCGCGGCCTTGGCGAATCCTATCGTTCAAGCAAGATGAAAGCACAGGGCTTTTTTCGCCCCCGCCCCCTTAATCTTCCGCCATGAGCTGGGTCGCTGCGACCGCCTTGGCCCACCCCTTCAATGCGAGCGCCCGGTCAGCTTCAGCCATCGCCGGATCAAAGCGTCGTTCTAATCGCCAGCTCTGTTGCAAGGCACCAAGGTCGGGCAACACGCCTGCCCCCAGAGCGGCCAGCGCCGCCGCACCTAACGCTGTGGTCTCAATATTCTGAGGACGCTCTACCGGGCGGCCAAGTATGTCGGCCAAAAACTGCATAGCATAGTCGTTGGCAACCAAACCGCCATCGACCCGCAACACGCCGCCCATTTTGGCCAGATCCGGCCAATCGCCGACCATGGCTTCCATTAGGTCGCTGGTCTGGTAGCCAATGGCTTGCAATCCAGCGCGCGCAATCTCCTTGGGGCCGGTATTGCGCGTCATACCTAACAGGCTGCCCCGCGCGTTGGCCAGCCAATAGGGCGCGCCCAGCCCGGTAAAGGCGGGCACCAGGTAGACACGCTGGCTCGGATCCGCGGCTTCGGCAAGCGCTTGGGTCTGGCTGGCGTCATCGATAATCCCCAGCTCATCGCGCAGCCATTGCACCAACGCGCCCGCCACAAAGATCGAGCCTTCCAGCGCATAGGTTGGCTGGCCGTCCAGTTGGTGGGCGATGGTGGTCAATAGGCGGTTTTCCGAGGCAATCGCGCGAGCGCCGGTATTGAGCAATGCAAAACAGCCCGTACCATAGGTGGATTTCAGCATGCCGGGCTCAAAACAGGCTTGGCCCACCGTAGCCGCTTGCTGGTCCCCGGCCACCCCACGAATAGGAAGGCTGGCGCCCAACAGCTCGGGCTTGGTCTGGCCGAAATCCGCCGCGCAGTCTTGCACTTCCGGCAACAGCGAATCTGGAATATTGAGCGCAGACAGCATCTGCGCATCCCAACGCCCTTCGTGGATATTGTAGAGCATGGTGCGCGCCGCATTGGTGGCGTCTGTAACGTGCCGCTTGCCGCCCGTTAGCTGCCAAATCAGCCAAGTATCGACCGTTCCAAAGGCCAGTTCGCCCGCTTCAGCGCGCGCACGCACGCCCGCAACCTCATCCAAGATCCAGGCCAGTTTGGTCCCTGAAAAATAGGGATCCAGCAGCAGACCGGTTCGCGCGCGCACCTCGGTCTCCAGGCCTTCGCCCTTCAGTTGCTCACATCGTGCGCTTGTGCGCCGGTCCTGCCAAACAATGGCCGGATAGACAGGCTCGCCCGTTTGCCGGTCCCAAACCACCGTTGTTTCGCGCTGGTTGGTGATGCCAATCGCTGCGATATCGCTGGCAACCAGGCCCGCTTTGGCGATGGCCTGGCGGCTGCATTCCAACACGGTCTGCCAAAGATCGCCTGGATCGTGTTCAACCCAGCCTTCTTGCGGATAGTGCTGGGCAAATTCTTGCTGTGCGCTCGCCAACGGTGCCAGGGTGTCATCGTAGACGATGGCCCTTGACGAGGTGGTTCCCTGGTCGATTGCCAGCACATAGCCCGCCATGCGGCCTCCTTATCGCGATAGATCGAATGAAGGCCCACTATGGATTTAGAATGCGGTGGGTTGCAAGACTTGTCTGTCGCTTGACGGCAGGCGTGAAGCGGCCCTAGTTGCGGTCGCGGTCGTCGCGTCCATAGCCAGCGGGCAACCGGAAGTCAGCTTCGTTCATGGGCACATCATAGCTCATGAATTCAAGCTGCAACAAGGTGGTCACGCCCTGAGCATCCACCGTGCGCCAACCCAATAGTTCCTTGGTCTGCGGATGGAACAGCAGGGTCAAAAAGCCCTCGTCCTCGCGGCCTTGGCGCTGCACGGTGATTTCCAGCAACTGATCGCCCAACACGACATCGACCAGGTTTAGCCCTTTGGTAAATTCTACGCGTTCGTCGAGTAGGAAATAGAGGGGCGAGCGCGAAATGCGTTGGTGGGCCACGTTTTCCAGCTCTCGATCGACGCTCATCACGAAATAACCGTCGGCCAAAATCAGCGTTGGGCTGGGCGCGTCATAATCGAAACGCAAGCGCCCAGGCCGCCAAATGGCCACTTCGCCGCTGGCTTGCCCGCCTAAGGAATCTTGCTGGGTAAAGCGGCCTTGTGCGGTAATCACACTGTTCAAGACCTGTTCGGCTTCGACCACGGCCAGAAGCTCGGCATCGGTAATGTCCTGCGCGTGGGCGGTAGACAAGCCCGAAAAGCCGATAAGCAGAGCGGCCGCGGCCAGCGTGCTGGCGCGCTTAACCAAAGTCGAAAGATGCAAAATAACGCTCATACAGAGGTTCCGTTTTAAAGGCCCTGGCGACGGGAGCGGATTAGATGTCCGCTGAGTCCCCGCCGACCAAAATCTGACGGCGGCCCACATGATCCGAGGAAGAAATTAGCCCTTCTTCTTCCATGCGTTCGATGAGGCGCGCCGCGCGGTTATAGCCGATCTGAAGTTGACGTTGAACAAAGGATGTTGAGGCCTTCTTGTGCTTCAAAACTATGGCCACAGCTTGATCGTAGAGATCATCGCCTGAGTTGCCGAAGCCATGGCCAAAGCCTTGGCCAACACCCGCGGCTTCATCATCAACGCGCTCGTCGCCTTCCTCGCTCTCGGCCTCCTCGGTGATGGAACCGATATAGGAAGGAGCACCCTGTGCCTTGAGGAAAGAGACGACCTTTTCCACCTCATCATCGCTTGAAAACGGCCCGTGAACCCGTTTCAGGCGGCCACCGGAGGGCTGATAGAGCATATCGCCCATTCCCAACAGTTGTTCGGCGCCCATCTCTCCCAAAATGGTCCGCGAGTCGATCTTCGAGGTCACGTGGAAGGAGATGCGCGTCGGGAAGTTCGCTTTGATGGTACCGGTAATGACATCGACCGACGGACGCTGGGTCGCCATGACCAGGTGCAGACCAGCCGCACGCGCCATCTGCGCCAAACGCTGAAGCGCGGCCTCGATGTCCTTGCCCGCGACCAGCATAAGGTCGGCCAATTCGTCGATGATGATGACGATGTAGGGCAAAGGCGTCAGGTCCATTTCCTGTTCTTCGAACACGGCTTCACCGGTCTCAGGGTCAAAGCCGGTCTGAACCTTGCGCAAGATGACTTCCCCCTTGGCACGCGCTTCGGCCAGGCGCTTATTAAAGCCAGCGATGTTACGTACGCCCACTTGGCTCATGGCCTTATATCGATCTTCCATCTCGCGCACCGCCCAATTGAGCGCCACAACGGCCTTTTTGGGGTCAACCACGGTCGGGCACAGAAGGTGGGGAATGCCGTCATAGACCGACAATTCCAGCATCTTGGGGTCGATCATGATGAACTTGCACTGCTCTGGGCCAAGGCGATAGAGCAGCGACAAGATCATGGTATTGACCGCCACCGACTTACCCGAGCCGGTGGTACCGGCGATCAGCAAATGGGGCATCTTGGCCAAGTCCACGGCCACTGGCTCACCGCCAATATCCTTACCCAGCGCCAACGGCAACTTAAAGCCTGGTTCGCGATAGGCCGGGCTCTCCAGCATCTCGCGGAAATAGACCGTTTCGCGGCGCGGGTTGGGCAATTCAATACCAATGACGTTGCGCCCAGGAACAACCGCAATACGCGCCGACAGGGCCGACATAGAGCGCGCGATATCATCGGCCAGTCCGACAACCCGGCTGGTCTTGGTGCCCGGTGCCGGCTCCAATTCGTACAGCGTGACCACCGGGCCCGGCTTGACGTTGACGATGGTGCCCTTGACGTTGAAATCGGACAACACGCTTTCCAGCATGCGCGCGTTTTCGTGCGCCTCTTCGGCGGTCAAACGGTTGGCGAGTTGGCCAGGGTCGGCATCGCTCAAGTAGTCCAGGCGCGGCGGCTCATAGCGGGTCTGGTGGCTCTGCACCGCTAACTGCGCTGAAGACACTGCCATGACCTTGCGTTCGGCGCTGATCGCTGCGGGTTCGGGCGCCGGTTCTGGCCTTGGCTTCGGCGGCACAGGCCGGGAATCTGGGCGGGATTCTGGCTGGCGCGCCTCGGGTTGCATCTGCGCGCGAGCCGAGACAGCAGGTGTCGCGCTGACGCGACTGGAGTCTTCGTGCCAATCCTCATAGCCGCCGCTGTCGCTCGAATAGGCCGCTTCGTCGTCGGTTAAGCCCTCATCCTGCCAGGCAAGGTCTTGCTCGTCGTCGTGCTGCCAGTCATCCCCGTCCCAGGCCGCGCCTTGCAAGGACTCGTCTGCTTGGTGATGGTCTTGCCAATCGTGCTGGCTGTCGTCTTGCAACTCCGCGCTTTCCTGGTCGTCTTCCAGGCCCAAAGCAGCCTCCAGATCGTCATCCCAAGGCGCAGCCCCGTTCTCATTTGCGCGCAGGGCCTGGTTCTCGGCCTGGGTCTGAGTCTGGGTCTGGGTCTGGGCCTGAGTCTGGGCCTGGGTCTGGGCCTGGGTTTCAGCGTTTTGGGCGTCCTCGAACGCCTGCCACGCGTCATCCTCGTCCGCGCTCTGTGCCTCGTCGTCCCAGGTCGCATCATAGCTGTTGTCTTGATTGAATCCAGGCTGGGGCACCTGATCCAAGACCGACTGCGTGCGCGCAGCCAGGTCGGCTTGAGCGTCAGCCATCGGCATGCGCTCCTCATAAGCCTGAACACGCGCCTGACTAGTGGTCGGGCTAGGCTTCTGGACCGCGCCGCCACTCAAATCGCCACCAACGAAATCACCACCCACGATGGGTTGAAGCGCCGCGTAGGTATCGGCCTGAACAGCGCGCTCGGTTGTGCTCGCTTGGGCAGGCGCCGCGTGTCCATGCGGCGACAAGTAGGCCGCTTCGCTTTGCTGGTTCATCGCATCGCTTGCCTGCGGCGCTACGGCGCTCAAGGGCGCGCCATATCCAGTCGAAGGCGCTGCGGCCTGTCGCAAACCTTGACTTTGAGCCGCGCGTTGCGCCGCGATTTGGCGGGCGTTTTCTTCCATCGCCGCTAGGGCGCGCTGGCGTGCCTCCTGCTCTGCCATGCGGCGCATAGCGGCGGGCTCATTGTTGTAGTCTTGATAGCTGGCGGCGTGTGGCCCGGCTGCAGCGGGTGCCGACATGGCGACCTGCCGAGCGCCTGCTGCCAGATGCGGACCGCGCGCGCGTGCCGCCGCCTGAGCTGCAGGACGAGGTTGGCGCTGTCCCTGTTGCGCTGGCGGATAGGCTGTCTGCTCATCAATGCGCGGCGGCTGTGCCCAAGCGGGGACAGGGCGGCTCGGCGCAGCGAATTCTGCTTGGGACGCGACCGGATGCGCCATGCCGTCTTCGCCCTTGGCACTAGAAGCGACGGGCCGCTGACCCTGATATTGGCCGCGATGTTGGGCCTGGCGCGGTCCTTGTTGTGCGGCCTGTTGGGAGGCCTGGTGTTGGCCCTGATTTTGGCCCTGGTGTTGAGACGGGCGCCGACCTTGGCGCCATGCCGAGCGCAGGCCCTGGCGGACGCTTTGATCAACGCGATGGCCAGCCTCTTGACCCAATGGCACCAGACGGTCGCTGATGCCTTCGGCCAAGCGCTGCCACTCGCGCGGCGCAATAGCCATGGCCGAGCCCAAAAGCATAATACTGGGCACCAAGGCCATCAGTGCCGAGGCCCAATAGGGCAAAAACAGCCAAGTATTGAGATTGTATTGCAAAAGGAAGCCTAGCGCGCCGCCCCAACGATCCGGGCGTCCCCAATGGCTCGGCATGCCGGTCAGGTTGAGCGCGGCAGAAAACAATACGAGCCCCAGCACCAGATAGATCAAACGGCTCGCCAAGCGCGGCACATGGCCGTGTGACAAGACTTGGGTCGCCATAACGATCGCCACGCAAGGCAGGAAAAATGCGCTGTAGCCGAACAGTTGCACCAAAAAGTCGGCCAGGACAGCGCCCGGCTGACCCAACAGATTTTGCGTGCCCGCGGCGCCAGAAGAATTCCATGAATTATCGACAGGGCTATAGCTGCCGAGCGCCATGATCAGGAAGAGGCTGACCAATCCATAGGCCAAGGCATGCCAACGCACCCATCCAATGCGCCATTTGGCACCGAAGCCTTCGGGCAACAAGCGCGGGCGGTTGAAAGCAGTCGTTGGCGTGGGCTCGGGCGCGTCCCAATCGTCAACATAGGAGCTATAGCTGCCGGTTGCATGCGCCCCTGCATCGGGCGTCACCGTATTGGGTGCCTTCGTATTGGGTGCTGTAGGGATCTGGTTGGCAGCAGCGCTATAGCTGTCCAGCTCTTCGCCGTCGTCATAGGGGTCTACAAAGCCGCGCGCTTGCTGCGGATGCACAGCAAATTGGTTGCGGCCTGCGGGGTTATGGCCCTCGTGGCGACGACGATGGCTCTGCCGCTTTTGCGTCCTTGCATGGTTGGCGCGCGCGTTTGCGCCATTAGAGCTGTCGCCGATATCGGCAGCGGCGGTGCCATGGGTAGCAGGATCTTGAGGACGGGTCTGAAACGCCGGGTAATGCGAGGCCATGTCTACGCTGAAATTCCATAAACCAATAAGACAAGCAGGGAAATCCTGCTGCGAACGGCATGGCAAAGCGCAAGATCAAACTAAGAGCGGGCGGAAATATGTTCCGTTCACCGCGTTCAAACGCCTAACGAAGGCGATCTTTCAAGCAATCTGCCACGCGCTGTAACAAGCTAGGCAGCAAATTGGGCTCAATTACGAGAGCCAGGCGTAAATATTGTGAACCCGGATTGTTGCCGCCCTCGCCCCAAGCAACCGAATCGCCTGGCAAGGTGCGAATGCCCTCTTCTTGCCAAAGCTGAAGACATGCTTCCTCGGCGTTATCGACGGGCAGCCAAAGGAAAAAGCCGCCTTCAGGGATCGGACAATCAAAGATCGCGCGCGCAGCATCAAAGGCTTGATTATAGCGCGCTCGGTTCGCTGCGACGTGCGCCTCATCGCGCAACAGCGCCGCCGCCCCCGCTTGCAAGGGCGCAGCGATGGCCGCCCCGGTAAATTTCATGATGGCCGCCACATCGCCGATGGCCTGGCGGTCACCGGTGATAAAGCCACACCGCAAGCCCGCGGCACTGGAGCGCTTAGACATGGAATGCAGCGCCAGGACATTAGAATAATCGCCGTCAAGCTGGGCTAGCACGCCGGGCGGTGGCGTCTGGCGGTAGATCTCTGCATAGCAATCATCAAACAAGGCCCAGCAATCAAAGCGCCGAGCGCATTGCGCCAGGGCCTTGAGAACGGCGGCGCTGGCGATTGCGCCTTGCGGGTTCGAAGGTGAGCACATAATCACCGCCGCGCTTTGCTGCCACAAGGCGTCTGGTACTGCATTGAAATCGGGCAAGAAACCCGTATCCGCTTCGGCGTTGACCAGAATGGCTTGTCCGCCCGCCGACAGACAAGCGCCGACATAGGAATGATAGAAGGGGTTGGGCATCATGACCAAGGGTCTGGCGATGCCTTGGGCTTGCTTGCGCGCCACTGCAGCGCGGATGGCCATCGTGATGCCCTCACGGCTCCCCGCCGAGGCCAAAAGATCGCGCTGAGGCTGCAAATCAACGGGCCCTAAATCGTAGCGGCCTTTCAACCAAGCGATCTGCGCTTCCAGCAAATCATCCGAACCCTGGTTGGGCGGGTAGCGATTAAATTCTTGCGCGTGCTGAGCGATGACGTCAGCCAAAAAAGCAGGGGGCTGATTTTGCGGCTCGCCAATCGTCAGAGCGACCGGCGGCTTGCCCGGCTTGTGGTGATCCAACAGAGCGCGGGTCTTGGTGAAGGGGTGCATGCGACTTGACGCCTCTAGCACGCTCATTTCAGGCAGAATGAAAAAGGCAGGTTCCATATCTTGCCCATAAAAGGGCTTGGCGAGGATGACAAGCGAAGATCGCCATCCTCACCAAGTTAGTTTGGGAACGCACCGTGTAGGTGGCTTCCTGTTTTACGGGCAAACCACCAATCTTTGAAATTTACCAGACGCTGGCTCGGTGAAGACCGGCGTCAGGGAGGGGGCGCAGCGGGGAGGAGGAAAAGCTGCGCCCCAAGGCGAGGGGGATCGCCTATGACTTGCCTAGAAGGAGTTCTTTCCAAACTCGGGGTAGGCTTGCAGGCCGACCTCAGCTTCATCCAGGCCTGCAACTTCATCTTCAGCGCTGACCCGAAGGCCCATCATGGTGTTGATGACAAACCAGGCGATCAAGGAGGCGATGGATACGAACGCACCGATGGCCAGAATACCAACAATCTGAACGCCCAGGTCGCCGCTGCCGAAGATGCCGACAGCCAAAGTGCCCCAGATACCGCAGACCAAGTGTACCGAAATGGCACCCACAACATCGTCGATCCGCAAACGCTCGAGTACGACAACAGACGCCACACACAGCGAACCGCCGATAGCGCCGATGATGATCGACAACAAGTGATTGGACAGGTCGGGGCCCGCAGTGATGGACACCAGGCCAGCCAGGGCACCGTTGAGAGCCATGGTCAAATCGACTTTGCCGAACCAAATCTGCGCGGTGATCATGGCCGCAACCACACCACCAGCAGCCGCAAGGTTAGTGTTCACGAAGACGATCGACATATCGGTAGCAGCGTCTGCAGAGCCCAGCGCCAGCACCGAACCGCCGTTGAAGCCGAACCAGCCAAGCCAAAGGATGAAAGTGCCCAAGGTCGCCAGCGGCATGCTTGAACCCGGCAGGGCGTTGATCTTCTTGCCGCTGAATTTGCCCAAACGAGGACCAACCATCAGAGCGCCGACCAGAGCCGCCCAGCCGCCGACAGAGTGAACGATAGTCGAACCCGCGAAGTCGCTGAAGCCCAAGTCGGCCAACCAGCCGCCGCCCCAAGTCCAAGAACCTTGGATGGGATAGATGATAGCCGTCAGAACCACGACGAAGACCATAAAGCTCCACAGCTTTGTGCGTTCGGCTATGGTACCCGACACCACCGAGGCTGCGGTCGCCACGAAGACCATCTGGAAGAACCAGTCAGAAGAGATGGAGTAGCCGGTTGCCAAATCAGCGACATCGGCGTCGGTTGCGTTATAGAGTAAGCCCGCGTTGGAAAAACCCAGGTATTCCAAGCTGCCAGTCAGCCAGGCATCGCCTGGATACATGATCGAATAGCCGATGACATAAAATAAGATGCCCGCCACCGCGTAGAGCGCGATGTTCTTCAGGCAGATGGTGGCCACGTTTTTTGAGCGCACCAAGCCCGCTTCTAGCATGGCAAAACCAGCGGCCATAAACATGACCAAGGCACCGCAGACCAAGAAGGAGAAGGTGTTGAAGATGTGCGCGACTTCGCTGTCGACTTCAGCCAAAGCGGGGCTGCCGGCCACAAACCAAGCGCCCGTTGCCAGCGCCAATACGGGGGCCAAAGTGGACGCTCCAGCCGACGTATGCCCCCGCGCCGGTAGGAGCCTTGTTAGCGATTTTAGAGGGGTCAAAGAAGCTCGAAGCATTGTGTCTTTCCCTAGTTGGTCGTTGTGATTTGGAGGGTTAGGGTTGTCTTTGTTGGGAGGGGCAAAGCCTTGCATGTGACTTTGCCTCTTGCCCTCTCCTTTCACAGACCGTGCCAACTTTGGAAATCCCCAATATTTGTACGATATTTCAATACGTTACCTCTTCAATTCTACCCATTGAGACAGCAGAACGCGCTCATGTGGCCGTCACTGTGTTGACTATATTTTAACCACGTGAGCGTAGGATTTAGTCAAATTTTGCGCCAATCTAATATCTTGACCAAAATTTAGCCATTTTAGCCGAAGGCATTTTTTCCCTTGTAACCAAGCGTTCCCTCCCTGGGCCGTAGAATGCCGCTGTGCCTCCTTGTCCCAGTCGCAACGGCGCTCTAGGCTCCTATAGTGAGAACATTATTATCAGGAGGGTCGGTGCGCGCGATGCCCGCGCGGCGCCACTCATCCTTTGGGCCTTGCGTTAGGAGCCTTGCCATGTCCGCCACCTCTGTCAGCGACCGTTGTGAAATTGCCATCATCGGCGGCAGTTTCGCCGGCATGACCACCGCCATCACCTTTGCGCGCCTGGGGTTTGATGTGCGATTGATCGAGCGGGCCCCCTACCCCACAACGCTGGATGACAGTTTCGATGGCCGCGGCCATGCTATCGCCAAAGCGGGTCAGCAGATCTTTGAAGCCCTGGACCTTTGGCAAGACATGGCGCCTTACGCCAGCGCCATCGACCATATCCGCATCACCGACGCCAAGCGCAATGGGCGCATCTCGCCCCTGCAAATGACCTTTAATGTCGATGATTTGGGTCTTCGCGAGGCCGAGACCTACAAGGCCGGCCCCATGGGCTACATCACCGAAAACCAGCCCATTCGCCGGGTCTTGTTCCAGGCTATGAGCGCGGCGCTGGGCGAGCACCTTTGGACCGAATGCGAGGTCGCTGACTTCGATTTCTCGGGTCCGCTACCGACCCTTGGCATGAAAGACGGTCGCCGCTTGACCGCCGATTTGGTGCTGGCGTGCGATGGCCGCCCCTCACCCACCCGCAAGGCCGCCAAAATTGGGCTGCGATTTATCCCCTATAACCAGTGGGCGCTGGTCACCTGTTTGCACCACGAACAACCGCACAACAATTGGGCCTTTGAACACTTTATGCCCGATGGCCCTTTTGCAGCCTTGCCGCTGCCCGACCTGCCGGATGGAACCCATCGCTCCTCTCTGGTCTGGACCAAGTCCGAGGCGGCGGTCAAAGGGCTGTCGAAATTGGACCAAAACGATCTGGCCGATTGCCTCAATGCCAGCTTTGGGCCCTGGTTGGGCCGCCTTACCCCCGTTGGCCAACGCTGGGTTTACCCGCTTTCCGCCCAGCACGCCGACCGCTATGTACAACCCGGCCTTGCCCTGGTTGGCGACGCCGCCCACGGCGTTCACCCCATCGCTGGCCAGGGCTTTAACTTGGCGTTGAAGGATATCGCCAGCCTGGCCGAGATCTTGGTGGAATCGCGCAAACGCGGCCTAGCGCTGGGTGACCTCCACCAATTGGAGCGCTATCAAGCCTGGCGGCGACCCGACAACGCCGCCATGCTGGCTGCCACCGATGCCCTGGATCGGCTGTTCTCGACCGGCTTTCCGCCGCTACGCATCGCGCGCGATTTGGGCCTGGCCGCTGTTCATCGCATGCCGCGCCTGAAAAAGCGCCTCATCACCGAGGCGATGGGCTTTGGCCAAGGGTTCGGTGC
Source organism: Alphaproteobacteria bacterium (assembly GCA_030428565.1). Taxonomy (GTDB): domain Bacteria; phylum Pseudomonadota; class Alphaproteobacteria; order UBA7985; family JAUIBT01; genus JAUIBT01. The sequence continues at coordinate 15,086 of JAUIDR010000021.1, read as the reverse complement.
CAGCTTGCCGGTCATGGCCACGGGCCGCTTGCCTAGCTAATATATGGTGCTATTTATTTAAAAGCATATTTATGTTTTAAGTTGTGATATGTTCTCCCGGTCAACAAACCGAGGAGTGGCATATGCTATTGCGATTTAGAACCGTTCTGGTGGCGCTGTGCAGCTTGGTCGCCAGCTTAGGACTGGCCCCCGGCCTTCACGCGCAGGACTTGTTGGTCATCGACCGAGGGGCTCTCGCTGATCTGCTGGCAAAGCGACCCAACCTTGACACGCTGCCGCCAGGTTCAGGGCAGCTTGTGTTGGGCGAGAATGGAGAATTGACGGTCGAACAGATCATGTTCTCCAAAATCCCAGATATCTGTATGTATATCTACTACGGGCCCGACAGCCCTTGGGTCCAAATCTGTGGCGGCGGCATAAGCCCAAGACGTGACAAGGCCAGCCCTATGCCCTCGGCGCACCCCCTCATCGAAGCGGCTAAGCACAATCAGGCTAACCTGGAACAGTTGTGCAAACTCACCGACTGCAGCGCCCTCCTACCAAACTGCCCCGAGGGTGAATGGTTCAACCCAGTTCTAAAGCGCTGCATCGATCCTCGCGAAGCGGTCCTGTGCCACGGCGTCCCACTTGCGAGTTGTATCAACATACCGAAAATAGAAATGATTCCAGCAATCTTCGGCGGCGGTTGCACAGACACCGTGTGCCTGCCGGACGACTTTCTGAAGCGTGACTTGCTTTGGCCACCGGGCATTCCCCCTGAGCTGGAAGACCAAATCTTTGCGACCCAGGGCACCGTCGTCAATGTGGGCGAGATTGATCTGCTAGCCGCAACCAAGGCCTTGGCGGCCGATCAGTTCTTGATCCTGTCCCGATAGCGCCAACCCAGGGTGCGCTGCCAGGGTGCGCTTCTAGGGTGCGCTGCCAGGATGCACTATGAGGATGTGCTATCCGGGCAACGCGCAGCCCAGCCGCTAGATCGAGTACACCGCTCTGTGCTGGTGTGGCTCGATCTAGTGTAGTGTCTCGCGCTCCAGCTATTGCTCGTTTACGCTTAGCGGCTATTGCCAGCCCGCGTGTCTGGTCCACGTGTCTGGTCCACGCGTCTGGTCCACGCGTCTGGCCCGCGTGTCTGGCCCGCGCGTCTGGCCCAAAGGTCTTTTGCGGGTTAGGTCAAAAGCGGGCTAAGGCAGCAGGCAGCTCGACCATAGCGTGAATAATAAGATCGGCACCCGCATCCAGCAGCCGTTCTTCGACATGATGGCCATAGCTGACCCCGATAGCCAAGGCACCCGCCGCTTTGGCCATGGCCATATCAAAGCTGGTGTCGCCCACCACCACACAATCACGCGCCTCACATCCGGTCTCGCCCAGCGCCGAAATCACCATATCGGGTGCGGGCTTTGAGGCGTTTGTGTCAGGGGTTTGCAGGGTGTGGAAGTGATGCTCGATCTGATGATATGCTAGCATGTGATCCAGGCCCCGCCGATTTTTACCGGTACAAATTCCCATAAAAACCGCGTCGTGGCTGAGTTCGGCCAAGGTCTCACGCACCCCGTCGAACAAGGGCTCTTGAAAGTCGCCCTGCTGGCGCATGCTGACAAAGCTGCGCTTGTAGGCATCGGCCAACGCGATGTGGTCGCCAAGCTCGCCCTCTGGCAACCAGAGCCGCGCACAACCCATAAGGTCGAGCCCGACCGTCGCGCCCACCGCAGCATCGCCGGGGTAGTCCAGCCCCAGGCTCGCAAAGGCGCCCCGCGCCGCCCGATAGATATTGGCGCTGCTGTCGGCCAAAGTGCCATCAAAATCAAACGCCAACAGGCGAAAACGGTGGACGGGATCGGTCATAGATAGTCTGCCTTTTTGTCAAAACTCAACACGTCGCCTCTGGCCAACGCCTCCCAAGGCTGCTCATCCCAGCCAGCGGCCAGCCAAGCCAGAGGCTATCGCAGCCAACAACGGACCATGAGCACCCAACCGCTACCGCCAAGGCGCTTCTTCGTCCAGGTCGCGGGCCTCGCTCAGGCTAAAGCCAAGCGTCTCAAACGTCGCAGCCATGTGGGCGGGCAAATCCGCGGTCAAGCGCAGCTCACCCAGTTCTGGGTGCGGCACCAATAGTTGACGCGCGTGCAGGTGCAATTTGCGCGACAAATCCAGCCCGTCCAAGAAGGCCTCTTGAGCCCCATACTTGCCGTCGCCCAAGATCGGCGTGCCCATGTGCTGGCAGTGAACGCGCAACTGGTGGGTGCGCCCCGTGCGCGGCGACAGCGCCAGCCAAGCCGCACGTTTGCCCGCGCGGTCCAAGACCTGGTAATGGGTCAAGGCAAATTGACCACCGTCGCTGACCATCATCTTTTCTGCGCCCGTGCTGGCCCCGCCAGGCCGACCGCCGGGCATTTTTGCGATGGGGGCCTTGATCTCACCCGACATATAGGGCGGACGGCCGACCACAATGGCCCAATAGGTCTTTTCGATCTCTCCGGCTTTGAAAGCCTGGGTCAAACGGTTGGCTGCACCGACGCTCTTGGCCAGCAAAATCAGCCCTGATGTGTCCTTATCCAAGCGGTGAACCAAGCGCAAACGGCCCTGCTTACGCCAGCCCGCGACCAGCCCGTCCAGGTGACGCGACGTGCCAGAGCCCCCTTGAACGGCCAGACCGGGTGGTTTGTTCAGGGCGACAAGATCATCGTCTTCATAGACCAAGGCATCGTCCAGCATGTCGCGATCGGCTTCGCTCAGCGCCGGACGCGCCCCGGCAGCGCTGCCCGCCGGGGCGACCAAGGCCTCAGCATCCAAAGGCGGAATGCGAATGACCTGCCCGGCGGCCAAGCGTGTATCGGGCTTGGCGCGCTTTGAATCGACCCGAATTTGACCCGTTCGCAATAACTTTGACAGGCGGCCAAAGCTCAGTCCTGGGCGGTGTTGTTTAAACCAACGATCCAGACGCTGGCCGTCAAACTCTCGCGCTACGGTCTCTTGAGTAACGGCGGTCTTGCTCATTGCTCTGTCCTTTTAAAGCTTCAAGTGCCTGCGAAAGGGGCTAGGCCGCTCGCACCTGCATAATTATTGCGCCCAGCCACAGGCCCAGGCCGCAAGCCACAACCGCCATAATCAGCGTCCCGCCTGCATAGCCCAGAGCCGTCAAGCCCGCACCGGCAAACCCTCCACTAGCGTGGGGCGCTTCAAACAGGCGCCAAACCTCCAGCGAAAAGCTGGAATAGGTGGTAAAGGCTCCCAAAAAGCCCACCATCACAAAGGCGCGCACCGCGGTCGCCCAAGCGGCATGGTCTGGACCGGCCAACAGCGCCGCGGTCACGGGCATTGCGATCAAGCCCATCAAAAAGCAGCCCAAGGTGTTGGCCAACAGGGTCGCCCAAGGCAGGCCGCTCCAGCCCCAAGCCTGCCCCAGCAGCGCTAGGCTATAGCGGGCCAAAGCTCCCAGCGCGCCGCCGAGGGCAATAAAAATAAGGGTCAAACTTTGCATGATGCTCTGGAGCTAGCAGACTTTTGTAGCCAGCACAAACCAGCAATTCAGAGGCGCTCGGCCTACGTCGGCCATCCCAACGCAGCCGCGCCCGCTAACAAGAAAGGGCCAGCGATCGAGCGACCGCTAGCCCTTGTTATTTTGCTGACATCCCGCAGGGCGCCCGCGATCAGATAGCGCTCAAACTAGCGGATCTGGATCTTGATGTTGCGGCCATAGGTCTTGGCCAAATTGAAAAACTGACGCGCATTGCCGGGATGCAAACGCACGCAACCATGTGAGGCGCGACGGCCTAGGGCTGAGATATGGCCGGTGCCATGAACCGCATAGCCGCCGCTAAAGAAGACCGCGCTTGGCATGGGCGCGTTGTCGTACTTGCGCGAAAAGTACGACGAATAGATCCGTTGCGGACGATAGGTGCCACGTGGCGTGCCGTAGCCCGACCGGCCCGACGAAATCTTCCAGGTATGGCGCAGATTGCCGTTTATGTAGACTTCCATCTCCTGACGCGACAGGTCGATTTTGGCCACCACGTTGCCCGCGCGCGAGCCCAAACTGGCTTTGACGTTTCTGCGCGGGCCTGTGTTCCAGTTGCCATAATTGGAGACACGCGAACTCTTGAAGGTTGTCGCAGCCAACTGTGTCCCCTGGTAGGCATCCTGGCTAGCCAGGCCGCTTTGCGCCTCCAGGCTCGTGCTAGGGTTAGTGACATCCAGCGCGACGGCTGGGACCGAGAATAGAAGGCTGAACAAGCCAGCCATTGCAAGAATGCGATGCATGAAATGATCCCCAAAAGACGATTAAATTTATCCCATCCGCGGTTAACACATTTCAATAAAAAATCAACGAAACCTTCATCACAATTGCATTAATTAGCCCCTGAAACACGCAAAATTGTAAACGTTTCAGTATTGCGGCTGACTGCAAGCAGTCGTCGGCTACGTCCAACTTGGCTAGACCGCTCGTGTTGCCTGCTGGCTGGGCGCATCAGCTCGCATGAATGGCAGCTCGGGGCCCTTGGGCACGATGCCGCTGGGGTTCAGCGACTTATGGCTGCCGTAATAGTGCTGTTTGATGTGATCCATATTGACCGTCGCGGCGACCCCAGGGTGGCGGTAGAGCCGCGCCAAATAATCCGACAAGGCCGGATAGTTTGCCACACGGCGCAGGTTGCACTTGAAGTGCCCAACGTAGACCGCATCAAAGCGCAACAGCGTCGGCAGCAAACGCCAGTCGGCCTCGGTGATCTGATCGCCGACCAGATAGGGCTGCCGGCTAAGACGCATTTCGAGCCAATCTAGCGTGTCAAACAGCGCGCCCACTTCTTCGTCATAGACGCTCTGCTTTGTAGCAAAGCCAGCCTTGTAGACGCCGTTATTCACGTCCCGATAAACACGCTCGTTGACCGCGTCGATTTCCGCGCGCAGCTCTGCGGGGTAGAAGTCCAGACGGTTGCCCGTCAGGTGATCGAAGGCCGAGTTGAACATGCGGATGATTTCGGACGATTCGTTGGAAACGATCTGGCCGCTTTGTTTGTCCCATAATACCGGCACGGTCACGCGGCCGCTATAGTCGGGCTTGGCGGCCGTATAGACTTGGTGCAGGTAAGACGCCGACAGGTTGGGATCGGGCACGACCCCGGGGGCTTCGTCGAAGGTCCAACCGTTTTCCAACATCAGCGGGTGGACGACCGATACCGAAATATGCAGCGCCAGATCTTTCAGCGCGCGATAAATCAGCGTGCGGTGCGCCCATGGGCAGGCCAGCGCGACATAGAGATGATAGCGCCCCAGCGCCGCCGGAAAGGCTTCATTATCACCGATCCAAGCGCGAAAACCCGAATCGGGCCGCACAAAGCGTCCACCTGAGCTACGTTTTTGCTGATCGTCGCTCAGCCATTCGCCATTCACTAGCATGCCCATAAGCCGCTGGTCTCCTCGTGAGGTCGGAAGTCGGGGTTCTGTTTCTAGTGCTAGAGTTAGAGGCTGCGGTCCGCGCAACAAGGCGGCATCTTGGCGCCGGTGCGTTTCCGATTTCGAAACAATACCGTCTGAACCTCTGCGCCTTGCGCGCTCATTCCCATAGCCTCAACTTGATGATATAAGTCGCGGACTCTTCTGCCCTTGCTTTTCGCTGCATCACCGGTCGCCACGCATGTACACCCTTCGCCGCTATATATTCACCGCGCTGTTTTGGCTCTGGGGCGCGGTTTTGGCACTGGCCATGATCTTAACGAGCCCGCTTGGCCTTAGGGTGCTCAATCCGCTGAAGCGGGTCTGGCTGAAGGGCATCATGGTGCTGGCATGGGCCCTGCTGGGCATCCGCTATCGCGTTATTGGCAAGGAGAACCTGCCGCAAGGGCCCTGCATATTTGCCATGAAGCACCAGAGCGCCTGGGATACCTTTATGCCCGGCTTGCTGCTGCCGCGACCGGGCTATGTCATGAAGCAAGAGCTCTTGAACGTACCGCTGTTTGGATGGGTTGTTCAGCGCTGGCCGGTCATCGCCCTAGACAGACAACAAGGCCGCAAAGCGCTGCGCCTATTGGTCGAACGCGGCAAAGCCCTTATGGCCGCAAGGGCCCCACAACTGATGATTTTCCCAGAAGGCACCCGCCGCACCATCGGGGAAGACACCAGCTATCACATCGGCGTTGCCGCTTTGTATGACGCGCTGGACGTGCCCTTGGTGCCGGTGGCCTTGAATTCCGGCCTCTATTGGGGGCGCGGCTTTTCCAATTTCGCGCCTGGATGCATTACGCTGTCGATCTTGCCGCCGATCCCGCCAGGCCTTTCCAAGCGCGATGTGCTCAAGCAACTTGAAGATTGTATAGAAGGCGAGGTCGCCCGCCTGGTCGCCGATCCCAATGCGCCCGCGCTGCGGACGAGCGCAACAGAGCAGAGCGATCCAGATCAAGGTGTCGGCCCAGCGGTATCCCCAAACCAGAACCAAGACCAGAACCAAGACCAGAACCAAGACCAAGGCCTGACCCGAGACGCGGGCCAATCGCGATGAGCCAAGCCAACAAGCCGCCGCGGCGCAAAACCCTCATGACCCGCGCCTGCCCCTATTGCGGCAAGCAGACCAAGCGCTCTGAAGACCGCTGTGAACATTGTCAACAGCCGCTACCGAAAGAGCTGCAATGGTGGGTCTATGCCATGGGCGGGCTCATCGTCCTCATGATCGGCTATCTTGTCGTTGACTGGTCGCTGTGGGCGCGGCTTATTTCCGCCAAGCTCGGCGGCTAGACCGACTGCCATGCTCTCATTTTTATAGTCACAGGTGCCTATGACCGCCTCCTCGCCCTCCTCAATCAAGCCCAAGCGGGGACCGCTCGCCCGTTGGACGCGCCGATGTGCTTGGAGCCTCGGCAGCCTATGCGGGGCCTATATCGTCTATTGGCTGCTGGTCGCGGGCGCGGTTTGGGGCTTTGCGGCCAGCCTGATGAGCCGCGACGTCAGCGGCAATCGTTTGGACGTAGAAGCGGCGGCGGTCTCTGGCTTTCCGTTTGATTTTGATATGCGCTTTGAAGGCCTGGAAGTGGCGGCGCGCGATTTGGGGCTGGCCTGGCAGCCGCCCGAAGGCGATCTGAAGGTCAGCGTTCCGGCCTACGCCCCTTGGTCCTTCAACCTGGATCTTAGCGGCGCCCACCGTCTGGCGCCTTTGGGCCAACCCGCTTTGGCTTCGACGGTCGATGTCAGCCAAGGCTATTTGCGTAGCCGCCTCTCTGCTGGCGCAATCCCCAACGAAGTTGATTTGGCCTTGGGCCCTGTAAGCGGAAACCTGCTCGATCGTCTACCGGTCGAAGCCGAGCAGATCCGCCTACATTTCTTGCGCCCCGGCGCGCGTTCGACCTTGGACGCGCGTGCCGACGCGCTGCGCCTGCCACCCGAAGCCACCGTTCAATTGGCGCAGGCATTGAGCAAGCTGCCCTTCATCCGTGGTGCCAGCGCCGAGCAGCTGGCGCCCGCCATCGGCGACTTTCTTGAAAGCGCCCATCTGACCGGCTACGCCGAGCCAGCCTTGCCCACCATGCCCGACGAAACCAGCGTATCGCGTTGGCAAAAACAAGGCGGCGTCCTGGCGTTGGAAAGCATGTCTGCCAAGCTGCAACGCTTGGAGCTGAGCGGACAAGGCGCGCTGCGGCTCAATGAAGACCTGCAACCGCGCGGACGTATTAATCTGCAACTGGCGGGGCTGACTGACTTTATCCAGACCTTGAGCGAGACCGGAATTCTAACCAGCGCTCAAGCGCGTTTTGCCGTCGCCATGATGGCGCGCCTCGACAGCGGTGTGAGCGACGCCAATGGGCAGCCGCTGCTGTTGCTGCCCATTGATCTAAGCGATGCGGGCATGAGCGTTGGCCCGGTCTTTTTGGGGCCCGTGCCGCATGTATCTTGGTGATACCTTCGCGGCAATGATGCGCTAGCATGCTGATAACGCTTGCCATTTCCGGATACCGGAGCCTACGCGACCTGGTGGTCCCTCTGGACCGCTTGACTCTGATGACCGGCCCCAACGGCAGTGGTAAGTCCAATCTCTACCGCGCTCTGCGCTTGTTGGGTGAGGTCGCCCAGGGGCGTGTTATCGCGGCGCTGGCGCAAGAGGGGGGCCTGAACTCGACGCTTTGGGCAGGGCCCGAGACCCCCAGCGCTGCCGTTCAGCGCGGCGAACACCCCTTGCAGGGCACCCAACGCCGTCAAAGAGTAGCGCTGAAGTTGGGCTTTGCCAGCGAAGATTACGGCTATGCGATTGACCTGGGCCTGCCGACCGAGGGACGCAGCGCTTTTGCCCGCGATCCGCTCATCAAGACTGAAGCGGTGTGGATCGGCGAACAGCTCAATCCGCGTACCACCTTAGCCGAGCGGCGCGGCCCAGCAGTGACCTTGCGCGATCCCGAGACCGGCGCCATGGGCGAAGCGCAAGTCGTGCACACAAAGCTAGCCGACTACGACAGCATGATGACCCACGCGGCCCACCCTAAGGCCGCATTCGAGCTGCTCAATCTGCGCGAGACCATGCGCGCCTGGCGCTTTTATGATGCCCTGCGCAGCGATCAGCAAGCCCCTGCTCGGCAAGCTCAAATCGGCACCCGCACACCGGTATTGGCGGGCGACGGTGCCAATCTGGCCGCCGCGCTGCAGACCATCGTTGAAGTCGGTGACGGCGATGCGCTAGCCGAATCCATCGACGATGCCTTTCCTGGCACCCAAATCAGCATCACCAATCGCGACGGTTGGTTCGAATGCGCCATTCATCAAAAGGGACTGCTGCGCGCCCTATCCACCGCTGAAATCTCAGATGGTACGCTTCGTTATCTCATGCTCACGGCCGCGCTTTTGTCGCCACGCCCGCCGCGTCTCTTGGTTCTGAACGAGCCCGAGACCAGCCTCATGCCCGCTTTGGCGCGGCTAATTTTGCGCGCGGCAGCCTCTACGCAAGTCGTTGTGGTCAGCCACGCCGCGCCCCTCATCGAAGCGCTCATGGCCGAACCCGACGTGCGCACGCTCACCTTGGAAAAGCGCTGGGGCGAGACCCAGGTCATCGACGCCGACCGCCCGCGCTGGACCTGGCTAAAACGCTAGGTCCGCCACCACTAAGGCCGCTTTCGCGCGTCAAATGTCAGATCAGCAACAATGCGTGTTGGCTTCAGCGCCATGCGACCCCTGGCCACTAGTCTTGGTCCAGCAGATAAGGCAAACTCTGCGCCAATTTCTGCCTGCCGGCGATCCGCAGCCGCGCATGTACTATTGGGGAAAAAACAAGCGTCATGAGCAATTCAGAACAACGCAAACAACTTATCGACGGCCAAGGCATGATTGCCGCCCTGGATCAGAGCGGTGGCTCGACACCTAAGGCCTTGGCGGCATACGGCGTGAACGGTCAGGATTATGCCAACGACGATGAAATGTTTGCGTTGATCCACCAAATGCGCGCGCGCATCATGACGGCGCCCGCCTTTACCGGTGAGCAGGTCATCGGTGCCATCTTGTTCGAACGCACCATGGACGGCAGCGTTGAGGGCGTGCCGGTGCCGAAATACTTGTGGGAACAACGCGGCGTAGTGCCCTTCTTGAAGGTCGATAAGGGCTTGGAAGACACCCAAGACGGCGTGCAAATTCTAAAGCCCATGCCCGAACTCGACGCGCTGTGCAGCCGGGCGGTAGCCGCTGGGATTTTTGGCACCAAAATGCGCTCGGTCATTCATGAGAACAACGCGGCTGGTATTGCTGCGGTGGTCAATCAGCAGTGTAAGCTAGCGCGCCAAATTCTGTCGCACGGGCTGGTGCCGATCGTCGAGCCCGAGGTCAATATCAACGCCGATGACAAAGCCGACTGTGAAGCCACCTTGAAAGCGGCCATCTTGAGCGGCCTCAATCATCTTGAGCCGGGTCAAGAGATCATGCTCAAACTGACCTTGCCGGAAAAGCCGGGCTTCTATCAAGAGCTGGTCGACCATCCGCGCGTGTTGCGCGTCGTGGCGCTGTCGGGCGGCTATTCGCGCGCCGAATCAAACCGCCGCCTGTCGGCGAACAAGGGCATTATCGCTAGTTTTTCACGCGCCTTGACCGAAGGGCTGAGCCGCGATCAAAGCGACGATGACTTCAACGCCACCATCGCCCAGACCATCGAAGAAACGGTTGCTGCTTCGCGCACCTAGACCGGGTCGGTTTGGTCGGGCTGGTCTAGACGGGCCGAACCAAAACTGGCCGAACCCGGCTAAGTCAGAACCAGTCAAGTCAAACCCGGTTACGCCGAAACCAATTAAGTCAAACTCAGATTGGCGGTTGTTGCGCGGCGTGTTGATCACCGGCGGGTAATCTTCGGCATCGTGCATATACTCAAGACAGGTGCCCGCCGGCACGATTGCCCTGCCCAGTATGGCCCCTAGTCCACGATGCCTTCTCGCGCACCGCGCCTATGTCGCGCAACGGTTAAGCGATTGGTTGACTGAAAGGGGATACCAGGCCGCCATCTCACCGAACCCAACACGCAAACACCCCAAATCCTATGACAAAGCTGCTTATCGAGGTCGCAACGTCGTGGAGCGCATGTTCTGCCGCCTCAAGGATTTCCGCAGAATTGCAACGCGCTATGACATGCGCGCTCATGTCTTTCTATCTGCTGTCTTCCAATCTGCTATCTTCCTCGTGGCTACCGTCGTCTGGCGGGCTAATTGAGTCCCGACCTTAGAGCGCCACCGTCGTAGGTCCATCGCTGAACAATTTTGATCGCGCCGGTATCGTCCAGACCGTATTCACCAACGGTAATGTCAAAACGCAAGGTCTGGAAACTTCGCACCGGACAAGGGCCAATCGGCGCAAAGCTGAAGCTGGCATCGTGTGCGCCGTCGAGCCGCAGGCGTCTAGAGCCGCTAGGCGCGAATTTTGCGAAGCGCGATGGGCGCAAAATAAATCGGTATTTGTACAACGCCCAAGACCAGGCCATAGCTGTCAGGCAAATAGGCCTGCACCAACACATAGACCATGGCCGCATTGCGCACCGCGTGGCTCAGCGCCACCAAGCCCGCCGCATCCTGCCCCACCAGACGCAGGCAGGCACGCGAGACAAGGAAAGTGACCAACGACAACATCACCACAAAGCCCAAAGCGCGCGCGATGGCCAACAGGGCCTTAGCATCCTGCGCGCCTACCGCTTGAGCCAGGGCGGCGCTGACCTCAGCCTCCAACCCAAAGGCAATCAGCGCCACAGTGGCCAGGCTGGCAAGCTGCCAGTAGGGCCGATGGCTTGGCCCCACGCCACCTCGACGCACCAGCCACGCGGCCAGCATGGGCACGAGCAAATAGAGCCCCACCGCCACGGCAAAACCGCCCAGGTCAATCGCTACCAACGAGCGGAAAAATAGACTGGCATTGATGAACAAAAACAAAGGCGTAGCACAGAGTCCGGTCAACAAGAGCGCCAACATCAATCGCGGTCGGCGGTCCAGATAGATCGCAAAATTTGTCACCAAATAGACGCTGCTAACCGAGTTCAGCAACAAAGCGATCAACAGCCAATCACGCGGCAGGCCCATTAGGGCGAGCGCGCCCACCAGCAGCCAGGGCAAGACGCCTTGCCCCCAGACCACCAACACGGGCGGTTGCCACCAGGCAAAGCGCGCCTCGCCTGATTGAGGGGGTAGCAAAACCAAGGACAGGAAGGTCAATAGAGGCAACAAAATCGGAATCGCTTGCGCCACCTGAGCATCAAAGCCTGGTGTAAACAAAGCCAAGAGAGCCGCGGCAAAGCCGATCTCTGGCCCTTTGCGCAAGATCGGCAAAATCATGCAAGCTCCTTACAAGGTCGTTCGGCTACTTGACGCTGACGCAAGCACAAGGTCAAGCTTGGCGATTGGGCCCCTCGGCCAATGGTCGTCACAAAGCCCGAGCGACACTAAATGTTACAAAAAAGATTGACTTTCAATGTTTACGTAACATAACGTCAGGATAAATACGGTAAGCCGCTCAGTGGGAACAAGCGGCCCCAACAGAGGCAGCGATTTGCAACAGCCGCCAGGAGGAGACTAAACATGAGCGATCTGCAGGCTCCATCTCAGGCCCAATCTCAGGCCCCATCCGAGGCTCAATCCCAGGCCCAAACCCTGGCCCAGCGCGTCGCCGAGACCATGCTGAGCCACGATCACTATTCCCAATCGCTCGACATGCGTATTCTTGAAGCCGAGCCCGAGCGGTGCGTCATGGCGATGACCGTCGGGCCCAACCACCTCAACGGCCACAAAATTTGTCACGGCGGCGCGATCTTCAGTTTGGCAGATACCGCATTTGCCCATGCCTGCAACTCAGGCAATCTGGTCACGGTCAGCCAAATGGGCAGCATGTCCTATCTGGCACCGGGCCAGATTGGGCAAACCCTGATCGCCGAGGCGGTCAAGGCTGGGGGCGCGGGCCGCAGCCAGATTTATGATATCAGGGTCAGCGTGCAGGAGACTGGCGCACTTGTGGCCCTGTTCCGCGGTCAATCGCGGCAGATCAAGGGCCACGTTATTCCAGAGAGCGATCTTTAAGACGCTCAGGGCGAACAAAAAATCAGCGAAAACAGGACGAGGACATGGAACTTTATTCAAAACTGATCAAGACCCAGCCGACCAGCTCAGCCAGCACCAGCTCAGCCGGCACCGGCCCAGGCAGCGACAAGCCAGCCACCTTCAGCCAAGCCCAGGGCCTGGTGCGCAATGAATTGTCGCCGGCTGCTGAACTGATCAACCCCATTGAGCTGGCCCCGCGCGCTGAGATTGAGGCCGTGCAGCTCGAGCGTCTGCGCTGGAGCTTGACCCATGCCTACAACAACTCGCCCCTCTACAAGGCCAAGTTCGATGAAGCCGGGGTCACACCGGACGACCTTGAGAGCCTAGCGGATTTGGCCAAGTTTCCCTTCACGCTGAAATCCGATCTGCGTGATAATTATCCGTTTGGCATGTTCGCGGTTCCAATGGAGCAAGTCGCGCGCATCCATGCCTCCAGCGGAACGACCGGCAAGCCGACCGTGGTGGGGTATTCTAAGAAGGACATCAACACCTGGGCCGAAGTCGTGGCGCGTTCGATGGTCGCCGCTGGCGTCCGCCCTGGTGACCGCGTTCATGTCGCCTATGGCTACGGCCTATTCACCGGCGGTCTGGGCGCACACTACGGCGCGGAAAAGTTGGGCTGTACCGTTATTCCCATGTCCGGCGGTCAGACCGCGCGCCAGGTGCAATTGATCCAAGATTTCAAGCCGCGGGTCATCATGGTGACGCCCTCTTACATGCTGTCGATCGCCGAAGAATTTAAACGCCAAGGCATCGACCCACGCAGCTGCTCGCTAGAGATCGGCATTTTCGGTGCCGAGCCTTGGACCGAGTCCATCCGCCAAGAGATCGAGAATACCTTCGACATGCACGCGGTGGACATTTTTGGCCTGTCGGAAATCATCGGACCAGGCGTTTCTAACGAATGCGTTGAGACCAAGGACGGCCTTCATATCTGGGAAGACCACTTCTTGCCCGAGATCATCAACCCCGAGACCGGCGAAGTCCTGCCCGATGGTGAAGAAGGCGAGCTGGTCTTTACATCGCTGACCAAAGAAGCGCTGCCGATTATTCGATACCGCACCCGCGATTTGACCCGTTTGTTGCCTGGCACCGCACGCTCGATGCGCCGCATGGCCAAAATCACGGGCCGCAGCGATGACATGATTATCTTGCGCGGCGTCAACGTCTTCCCGACCCAGATCGAAGAGCAGGTCTTGACCGTCCCGGCTCTGGCACCGCATTACCAATTGCGCCTGTTCAAAAAGGGCCCCATGGATGCGATGGAGGTGCTGGTCGAGTGCAACCCCGAGGCACAGAGCGAAGAGGCGCGTGCTCAAGCCGCGAGCGAACTGTCGAACAAGATTAAAACCATGGTGGGCATCAGCGTCTCGATCGACGTGCGCGATCCCGGCGGTGTTGCGCGTAGTGAGGGCAAAGCCAAGCGCGTCGTGGATGAGCGCTGACGCCAAATGCCAATGCGGCCTGCATGGCAAACCTTTGTAGACCTTTGTAGGCGCTGCGGCCCAGGGTGAGCCGTCAGGACATCGCCGTCAAGAGCGCTCCCAGGGAGCGCCGACAAGAGAGCGCCGACAAGGGAACGCCGACAAGGGAACGCCGTCAGGACTTCGGGCAAATCGTCGTTGTTTAGACACCAAGAGCCCATGAAAAAAGGGGGAGGCCAATGGGCCTCCCCCTTTTGTGTTTAAAGCTTGATAGGCCAAGACTTGGCCATGGCTTGGACGATCGTGGCTTACTTGACCGTGATCGGCACGAACATGCCTGACTCGCGGTGGCCCGGCAGTTCACAAGACATTTCGCCCTCGTCGACGGTCTGAACCGGCACCAAGTACCAATCGACGACCTTGCCGGGTCCGACCTCGACCTCACGGATGGCGCCTTTGATTTCTGCCACAAGCGCGTCGCCCTCAAGAATTTCAATCTTGCGGGTAAAAGTGCTGCGACAGAATTCCGACTCACGGCCATTTGATCGTGCTGGCGATAACAAAAGCAGCCTCAAACCAAAGATACAGAGGCCAGATTTGGACGAGGATCATAAAGGATCACATCAGTCGAGCGGCGAGGAAGGAAACTAGCGGGCGGCACTCACCGCCCTATAGACCCAACGTCACCGTATTGGCAGCTCCGTCTTAGCAGCACCGTCCCCACTCGCGAAAACGGCCAAGACGCGCATCGCTTTAGCGCTGATGTAGGTGCCATTGTGCGAACTATGGAAAGCTTCCAGAAAGGAAGCGCTGGCTTGAAAGGCCTTCTTGCCCCTTTGGCTTTGGTTCACCGTCAGTTCGCCATCAAGAATCCTAGCAAGCAGGGGAACGTCGTGGCGCTGCCAGCCCCTGCCAGCGCTTGGCAGCAGGGTAACGATTGCCGCCGTCGTGACGGCTGGACCTTCGCGATAAACAATCAGCTCTGGCATGACTGTCTTGTCGTTGCTCAACAGAGCATCAATTGGCGGGTTCTGTAGCGCAAGGCCACGCTCGCTCCTAGTACTACAGTTGCATTTTATGGCGTGTTTTGCGATGAGCAATGGCGGCGGCGACTTGATGCTCGCGTCGCCAT
>JAUIDR010000020.1 GCA_030428565.1 Alphaproteobacteria bacterium | reverse complement strand
AGAAAGCGCATCCAGGACAGACGGTCCTTGATCATGAACTCCGTCTTGGCGTCACTCAAGTTGTGCTGGGTCTGCAAGATCGCGGCCTTGAACATCGCCACAGGATCAAAGTGGGGCCGTCCACCCTTGCGGCCATCGCTGTAAGCAAGGGCTGCTTCTAGCAGATCGCGGAATTGTTCGAAATCCACAGTCCGCTCCAGCACGGCCAGTGGATCGCCGCTTTCGCTTAGGCTCCTCAGATGGTCCGACATACCGAACAGCGACGGCTCTTGCTTGATCACGGGCATAGGCTTCTCCTCTAGCCAAGTGAATCACGGCGACCTCAATCCCGCAAGGTTAATGCGGGTGTCCAGCTGGCGCTCAGCACGCGCTTGGCCTGGTGTTAGCTGGATCGAAGGCCGGTAAGGCAGGCTTTGGCGCTCAGCGCGGGCCTGGCCTGGTGCTAGCTGGATCGAAGGCCGGTAAGGCAGGCTTTGGCGCTCCGCACGCGCTTGGCCCGGGGCCAACTGGATCGAAGGCCGGTAAGGCAGACTTTGCCGCTCAGCGCGAGCTCGGCCTGGTGCTAGCTGGATCGAAGGCCGGTAAGGCAGACTTTGCCGCTCAGCGCGAGCTTGGCCTGGTGCTAGCTGGATCGAAGGCCAGTAAGGCAGGCTTTGGCGCTCAGCGCGGGCCTGGCCTGGGGCCAGCTGAAACGAGGGCTGGTAAGGCAGGCTTTGGCGCTCGGCGCGGGCCTGGCCTGGGGCCAACTGGAACGAAGGCCGGTAAGGCAGACTTTGCCGCTCAGCGCGGGCTTGGCCCGCGGCCAAAGCAGCTTGTTTTGCGCGCACCGACTCCCTTTCCGCTGCTCGAATACTGCGCGCAATCGCTGCCCTTTCCTCCGCCGCTTTCTTTGCATCATCCATGAGTTGATCCCGTTTGACCTGACCTGTACGAGGCGACATCAGCGGTACGCCGTCGGGGCCAGACGATGTTTGGTAGGCTGTTGTCCACCACATCTGACGAGGGATTGGCGAATATGGGCTCATAGACCTTGAAACTCCAGCTAGCAGCTCTCGAAACCGAGAACATTGTTCGCTATTTGTCCCATCGCATACGCGCGCGCGCGCCAACCTTAAAAAGTTATCTGCATTTATTCGCTATTTTGGGTATAAATACTCAGGCGGAAAGCAACAGACAAATTGAAGCCTGCGCCTTCCTTCTGATGTCATTTGAGGGCCGATCAGCATGCGAACCTCAGGCTGCCACCCGCTCACCTGTTCGATCTATCGGTTGAGGCCCCAGCCCCCAGCTGGTCTAGTAGGCCACCATGGTTAGCAGCTCATAATCAGCGACCTGCTC
This sequence comes from Alphaproteobacteria bacterium, assembly GCA_030428565.1. Lineage (GTDB taxonomy): Bacteria > Pseudomonadota > Alphaproteobacteria > UBA7985 > JAUIBT01 > JAUIBT01. Next base: position 55,314 of record JAUIDR010000020.1, on the reverse strand, counting down.
GTCGTCCTGATTATAGAGCGTCACATCCCAGCGTACTTCGCCATATTCCTCATTGCGCTTGGTCTTGCGCTTGACGACCAGGCGGATCTTGATGCTGTCGCCGGGCGAGACGGGCTTTTGAAAGCTGAGGCCATTGAGGCCCGTATTCGCCAGCACAGGCCCCGGATTGGGTTCGACGAACAGTCCTGCGGCAAAGCTCAACAGCAGATAACCGTGAGCCACTCGGCCCGGGAAGAAGGGGTTGGCGGCCGCCGCTTCTTCATCCATGTGGGCATAGAAGGTATCGCCGGTGAAGGTCGCGAAATGCTCAATGTCGTCCAGGCTGATCGTGCGCGGCTCGGTCCAGAGGGTCTCGCCAATTTGCAGGTCATTGAAGCGCTTGGTGAAGGGGTGCGCGCCCGGCTCCAGCTCACGCGCGCCTTTGACCCAGACCCCGCCAATGCTGCGCAGCATCTCGGGCGAGCCCTGAACGGCTGTGCGCTGCATGTAGTGCTTGACGCCGCGAATGCCGCCCAGCTCCTCGCCACCGCCCGCGCGACCCGGCCCGCCGTGGACCATGTGCGGCAAAGGCGAGCCGTGGCCGGTTGCCTCGCCCATGGAATCGCGATCATTGATGTAAAGACGCCCGTGCCAGGCAGCCGAACCCAAGGCGACGGCGCGCGCTACTGCCGGATCGTGGGTCATGAGCGAGGCCACGAGGGAGCCCCCGCCCCGGTTGGCCAGCTCGCAAGCATGCGCGACATCGCCGTAGCCCATCAGGGTCGATACGGGGCCAAAAGCTTCGGTTTCGTGCACCAAGTTGGAGGCATCCGGATCGTCGCAAACGAACAGCTTGGGCGCCAAGAAAGCGCCCGCTTCACCGTCGGCGCCATCGACCAGCAAAGGACCATCGCCGTAAACACAGCGCGCATACTGCTCGATAATTTGTGCTTTTTGCTGCACGTCGCGCCGTTGGGCTTGGCTAGCAAGCGCGCCCATGCGGGTTGTCTCTAAGCGAGGATCGCCGATTTTGACCTTGGCAAATTGAGCGACCAGCGCTTCGCTGACCGCATCAAGGTGCTGCTGGGGCACGATCATGCGGCGGATGGCGGTACACTTTTGCCCGGCCTTGGTGGTCACTTCCTTGCGCGCTTCTTTGATGAACAGTTCGAATTCGGGCGTGCCGGGTTCAGCATCTGGTCCCAGAATAGAGGCGTTCAGCGAGTCTTGTTCAGCCATAAAACGCACCGAGCGCGCCAGCAATCCCGGATGCGAGCGCAGCTTGAGCGCGGTCTCTGCGGAGCCCGTAAAGCTCAACACGTCCTGCGGACCCAACCGGTCCAAAAGATCGCCCGTGCTCCCGCTAATGAGCTGAAGACTGCCTTCGGGCAACAGGCCCGATTTCAGCATGAGGCGCACGCAGGCCTCGGCCACATAGCCGGTCGCGGTCGCGGGCTTGACGATCGAGGGCACACCGGCCAGGAAAGCGGGCGCAAACTTTTCCAACATGCCCCAGACCGGGAAGTTGAAGGCATTGATTTGCACCGCCGCGCCCAGCAGAGGCGTGCAGATATGCTGGCCCAAAAAGCTGCCGTGGCGCGAGAGCTGCTCAATATCGCCGTCCAAATAGACCTTCTCGTCGGGCATCTCGCGCCGCCCCTTTGACGCGAAGACAAAGACCGTACCGATGCCGCCGTCAATATCGATCCAGGAGTCGGCCTTGGTGGCACCGGTCAGGTAGGACAGCTCGTAAAGCTGATCCTTGTGCTTGCCGAGGTACAGCGCCAAAGCTTTTAGAATGCGGGCGCGATCGTGGAAAGTCAGCTCACGCAACGCCGCACCGCCGACGCCGCGTGCATAGTCCAACATGGCCTGAAAATCCAGGTTCTGACCACCACTCTCTGCCACTAAGTGACCGTCAATGGCCGAATAAATTGAGGCAGCTTCCGTGCCAGGGCTGATCCATTGGCCTGCAGCAAAGCTTTCTACGCGAAGGGCCGACATATCGGACATGGGGGTCTCCTGCTCATGAGATCGTGGCCCAGTTGCAGAAACAACAGTGAGGCCTTGTTTGCACATTACTATTGACCGACCAGTCGGTTTTTGCAAGTCTTGTGTGGAGAAAACCCGGCGACAGCCGCGAAGGCCTAGGGAGGATGCCATGACAAACCCACACGATTCAAACACGATTCTGGTCAAGGATCACCACTCCTGGATTGAACTGCGCCTCAATCGCCCCGAACGCCTCAACGCTTTTACTGACGAGATGCACCGCGCGCTTCGTGCTCAGCTGGAACAGGCCGCAGCGGACCCCAAGTGCCGCGCCGTCTTGTTGACCGGCGAGGGTCGCGGATTTTGTGCTGGCCAGGATCTGGGCGACCGCGATCCGCGCACTATGGATGGCCCCCCCGACCTGGAGCACACGCTGTCGACCTTTTATAACCCGCTGGTGCGCTGTATTCGCGGCATGGGCAAGCCGGTTGTCTGCGCTGTCAATGGCGTTGCTGCGGGTGCGGGTGCCAACATCGCCTTTAGCTGCGATATCGTTCTGGCTGCGCGCTCGGCCAAATTCATTCAATCCTTCGCCAAGGTGGGCCTGATCCCCGATGCTGGCGGCACATGGGTGCTGCCGCGCCTGATCGGCGAGGCCCGCGCCAAGGCCTGGGCCATGACCGCCGAGCCCATCACCGCCGAGACCGCCCAGGCCTGGGGCCTGGTCTGGCGGGTCTATGATGACGAGGAGCTAGCAGAACGCGCCCACGCCCAGACGCAGGCCCTGGCGGACGCCCCTACATTTGGCCTGGGCCTCACCAAACAGGCGATGCAAGCCGCAGCGGGCCATGACCTGGACACCCATCTTGGCATGGAAGCCGAGCTGCAAGGCCGCGCGGGCCGCTCTGCCGACTATCGCGAGGGGGTCACGGCCTTCTTGGATAAGCGCGCGCCCAATTTCAGCGGCCAAGAATAGCCAGAAGCGCAAGGACTTCTCATGTCACGTTCCGAAGCCGCCGACCACGCCGACAAGCGCCGCAAGCTGTTTAACCAAGCCGCCCGCTGGTTTGCCGAGCAAGGCTATGACCGCGCCTCCATGTCGGGGTTAGCGGTCGCCTGTGGCGTATCTAAGGGATTGTTATATCATTATTTCTCGTCAAAGAATGAGATCTTGGCCGCCATCATTGACGCGCACCTAAGCGAACTGCTGGATGCCTTGTCGGCGATTGACGAAGACGATCCAGAATCCTGGATTTACGCCGCGACCAGCGCAACGCTGCGCGTCTACGACGGCGCCGACGATCAACACCAATTGCAGTTCCAGGCCTTGGGCCTGCTGCCCGAAGACGACCAACAGAAACTGCGCGAATTGCAGCGCCGGATTGTGGCGGCATTTTCCGAGCGCATCGCGGTTTTGCAGCGCCAGAACGCCAGCCATGCTGACGAGGCGATGACCCAAGACGAGAGCGAACTTCGCGCCTTGACCATGAGCCTGTTCGGCATGCTCAACTGGTTTTATCTTTGGCACCGCCCCGGGCGCGATATGGATCGCGATGACTACGCCAAGCTCTGCGCGCGATTGCTGGTCCACGGCCTGAACGCGACATCTCAGCCAGACGCTAGGCGGCCAGATGGGGAGGCAGAGGCGACGGCCTCCCAGACCCCAAAATTTCAACAGGGCCAAATGTCCGACATTGTTTGGGTTCCGGTCTACGATTTGAGCGCCTTCGATCCCAAAAAGGATTCCTAGTCATGCCACACAGCGCCCCACTACGTAGCGCCCCACAACGCAGCGCCCCACAACGCAGCGCCCAGCCACGCAGCAGCCAAGACACGCCCGTTAGCCTGACCCTCCATGGCTCAATCGCACGCATCACGATCACAGCGCCACCGGTCAATGCCCTTTCCCCCCAGGTGCGTCAGGGCCTGTTGGATGCGCTGCGTCAGCTCAAGCGCTACCCCGAGGCTAAGGGGGTCATCCTCACCGCGAGCGGCTCGACTTTTATTGCCGGGGCCGACATCAAAGAGATGCAGATCGGCCAGCAGGAGCCCAGCCTACCCAGCGTCATCGCGGCCCTAGAAGGTTGCCCGCTGCCAACGGTGGCGGCGCTCAACGGGGCGGCACTGGGCGGCGGACTTGAGATCGCGCTCGCTTGTAACGCACGCCTTGCGGTCGCCAAAGCCAAGCTGGGATTCCCCGAAGTCCATCTGGGCATCATTCCAGGTGCGGGCGGGGCCGAGCGCCTGGTGCGTGCTGCTAGCTTTAGCGAGGCTTGCGATTTCATCGCTGGCGGCAAGCCAATCAGCGCCCCGCAAGCGGTGGAGATGGGCTTGTTGGAGGACCTAGCAGAACCCGATCAACTGATCGACGCCGCCCAAGCCATGGTCTTGGCTTCCGACCTACCCGCACGCCCCATCGAGCGAGCGGTCCGCGCCCAAGCCAGCGATGAGGATTGGCAGAGCGCCCTCAAAGCCCGCCGTCAGACCAGCAAGGGCCAAATCGCTCCGCCAACAGCCGTTCAAGCCCTACGAGACGCGGTTTGCTTGCCGCTAGATCAAGCGCAGCAAGCCAATCGCCAGCGCTATCTCGAGCTGAGGGAATCGCGACAGGCCAAAGCTCTACGCGGCTTGTTCTTTGCAGAGCGCGAAGTGAAAAAAGTGCCTGGGCTTGATCGCACAGCGGCCCTATCCGTCGAGCGTTTGGGCCTGGTCGGCGGCGGCACCATGGGGGTCGGCATCGCTGCATCAGCTCTGATTTCAGGCCTCAGCGTTATCCTTGTCGAGCGCGATGAAGCCGCGTGTCAGACCGCAGAATCACGCATTCACGGCTCGCTCGCCTCAGCGGACAAGCGCGGCCTGTTGTCCAGGGTTGGCGGGCTGGGCGCCTGCCAAGCGCGTCTGACTTGCACGCCTGATTACAGCGCTTTGGCCGACTTGCCCTTTGTCATCGAAGCGGTGTTCGAAGACATGGCGGTGAAGCAGGGCGTCCTGGCTCAGATCGAGGCTGAAGTCGCCGCCGAGGCCATCATCGCGACCAACACCTCCTACCTTGACATCGATGCCATAGCTGCCAGCGCCAAACACCCCGAGCGGGTCTTGGGGTTGCATTTCTTCGCCCCCGCCAACATCAACAAACTTGTCGAGGTCGTGCAGACAAAAGCCGCCAATCAGAGCGCTTTGGCGACCGCCTTTGCTGTTGCAGAAAAGTTGCACAAGCTTCCGATATTGGCGCAAGTCTGTGACGGTTTTATCGCCAACCGCATCTATGCACGCTACCGCGATGAATGCGATTTCCTTCTCGAAGAGGGCGCCTTGCCCCAACAGATCGACGCGGCCCTGACCGAGTTCGGTTTCAAGATGGGCCTTTATGCGGTCTCGGACATGTCGGGCCTGGATATCGCCTGGGCGCGACGTAGGCGCTTGGCGGCCACCCGCGATCCCAAGCAACGATATTCGACCATTGCCGACAAGCTTTGCGAAGCGGGCCGCCTGGGGCAAAAGACCGGTAAGGGCTGGTATCGTTATGAGCCCGACAGCAAAACGCCTCAGGTTGACCCCTTCGTAACCAATCTGATCGAAGCCGAATCGCAGCAGCTCGGCTTGACTCGCCAAACGTTTAGCAATGATGAGATCATGCAGCGCGTGCTCGCGGCTATGGCAGACGAATCTCAGAGCCTGTTGGGCGAAGGTATCGCGCTACGCGCCAGCGATATTGACCTGGCCTTGGTGACAGGATTTGGCTTCCCGCGCCATCAGGGCGGCCCCTTATTTTGGGCTGCGCAAGACCGAAGCGATGAAGCAGGCTCGGCTTAGCGCGCGCCATCAAGCCAACAGACAAAACCGTCGAACAGGATCACAGACCTATGTCCCACGCCTATATTTGCGATTATGTCCGCACTCCGATTGGCCGCTTTGGCGGCGCGCTCTCGTCCGTGCGCGCTGATGATTTGGGGGCCATTCCCATCCAGACATTGCTGGCACGTCATCCCAACTTGGACCCAGCCGCCCTGGACGAAGTGGTCTACGGCTGCGCCAACCAAGCCGGCGAAGACAACCGCAACGTCGCGCGCATGTCGGCCCTGCTGGCGGGTCTGCCGGTCGGCGTGCCCGCCACCACCATCAATCGGCTGTGCGGCTCTGGCATGGACGCGGTGATTGCTGCGGCGCGGGCCATCAAGAGCGGCGAGCAAGACCTGGTACTCGCAGGTGGGGTTGAGAGCATGTCGCGCGCGCCCTTTGTCATGCCCAAGGCAAGTCAGGCCTTCAGCCGCCAAGCCGAGATCTATGACACCACCATTGGTTGGCGCTTTATCAATCCGCTCATGAAAAAGCAGTACGGGGTGGATTCCATGCCCGAGACCGCTGAGAACGTGGCCGAGCAGTTTGGCATTTCGCGCGCCGATCAAGACGCTTTCGCCATGGCCTCTCAGGAGCGCGCCGCCGCTGCTCAATCCAAGGGCCGGTTTGCCGACGAAATCACCCCTGTCACCATCCCCCAGCGCAAAGGCGAGCCGCTGGTTGTCGATCGCGACGAACACCCGCGCCAGACCAGTCTTGAAAAGCTGGCCGCGCTGAAAGCCCCCTTCCGCGACGGTGGCAGTGTCACCGCGGGCAATGCGTCGGGCGTCAACGACGGCGCGGCTGCTCTCTTGATCGCCAGCGAAGCCGCCATCAAGGCGCAGGGCCTAAAGCCGCTGGCGCGCATTGAGGCGGGGGCCACCGCAGGGGTCGAGCCGCGCATCATGGGTATGGGCCCAGCGCCAGCGACCCGCAAACTCTGCGCCCATTTGGGCTTGAGCCCGCAAGACTTCGATATCATCGAGCTCAACGAAGCCTTCGCCGCGCAAGGGCTGGCCGTGCTGCGCGATTTGGGCTTGGACGAGCGCGGCGCACACATCAACCCCAACGGCGGTGCTATCGCCCTGGGCCACCCGCTGGGCATGTCGGGTGCCCGCATTACCGGCACCGCCGCGCTGGAGTTGGTCAAGACCGGCAAGCAACGCGCGCTCGCCACCATGTGCATCGGCGTCGGCCAAGGCATCGCGATCGCTTTGCAGCGCGTCTAAAAGCTATTCGACGCCGGGCCCCAGGGCTGGCAGACCGGCGTTGAGCGGTGCGGTCAAATCAGCGATCAGCCCCCGCAACCAGCGGTGAGCCGGGCTCGCGCTATAGCGCCGGTGCCAGGCTGAAACAATGAGAGCGGGAGGCACCGCCATCGGCGCGGCAAAGAGGGACAACCCCAGACCGCTGGCGACCTTTTCAGCGAGCTGTCGCGGGACCAAAGCGATCAAGTCGCTGACCGCGACTGTGCGATAGACACCCGCAAAGCTGGGCAGGGTCATGACAACGCGGCGTTCCGCGCCCACCTCCGCCAAGGCGGCGTCTCCCATGGCCTGAAAGCGGCCCTCGGGCGAGAACAAGACCTGGTCGATGCTACAGAACAAATCCAGCGGTAGTTGAGGATAACCGCCGCCCGGCCTATCCGCGTCACCAGACCGATCCTGTAGTACGGCTACATGACCTTGCAGGCGGGGATGGCCCTGGCGCGCTATGACGATGAAATCAGACCAAAACAGGGGCTGCCAGGCGACCCATTCGGGGAAGTCTGACTTGGGCAACAGCGCGAAATCGACCTGATAACGCTCGATGGAATCGACGTAGGAATCGGGCACCAAGTCCACCAGTTGCACCCGCACGTTTGGCGCCTTTTCGTTCAAATCCCCGGCCAAAGTCGGCATGAGCATTTCGGAGAAAAAGTCGGCACCCGACAGGCGAAACTCGTCGTGGCTGGCCATGGGATCGAAGGCAGGCGGACCGCCCAACAGCACTTCCAAAGCATCTAGATGTGCGCGCAGTGGGGCTTCAAGGCTCTGCGCATAGTGGGTGGCGACCAGGCGCTGTCCCTGACGCACAAACAGCGGATCCTCCAAGGCATGGCGCAAGCGCGAAAGGGCATTGGAGACCGCCGGTTGTGTCAACCCCAAGCGATCCGCTGCCTTGACAGTCGAACCTTCGCGCATCAAAGCGTTGAAAACGCGTAGTAAGTTCAGATCAAAGTTACTAAAATTCATAATAGAAATATATTATATACAATAAATAAATTTCTCAAATCATTTCAGTAGAGCTAGGGTTTTGACATCCCAAGCGGTTCAGAACCGCCCTCTCTTTTCCCTGGAGGCTCCCATGTTAGACAGCATCAATCTGGCCGATTTCGCCACCCTCGCGGGCAGCCTTGACGAGGCACCGGACATGCTCAATTGGAACGGCGTGCTCTATCGCATTCTGATTTCATCGGAACAAACCGGCGGTGCTTTGTCCTTGGTTGACAGCATTTCGCCCATCGGCTCGGGACCGCCGCAACACATTCACGACGCCGAGGATGAGACCTTCTATATCGTCACCGGAACGCTGAAGTTTTTCCTGGACGGTCAGACCCTGGTCAAGCAGGCCGGTGAAGCGGTGTTTGTGCCGCGCGGCAAGGTCCACACCTTCCAAGTCATCGGCGATACGCCCTGCCGTCACCTGGTCATGCTTACGCCAGGCGGCTTTGAGAATTTTTTCGCCGAAATGGCCCGTGGGCAGTTCGCCATCCCCGAGGATATGGCCGCGATCGAGGAATCCGGCGCACGCCACCACATGCGCTTCGCTGGCCCTCCGCTTGATATGAGCGTGCCGGGTGTTGGTTAGGCGCTGCGCGCCGCCTAGGTCGGCCCTTCGCTGACAATAACCAAGGCGCGAGCATTGGCGGGGAGCTGCCCCGCCGCTGCGCTCAGCGCAAGGCCCGCAAAGCCTGCCCCGCCAGAGGCCGAGGCCGCCAAGCCCTCGCCGTCAAGCCGAGCGATCTGCTGCTCACACTCTGTATCGCTGATCAGTTGGAAGGCGTCGGCCATATTGGCCAGAGCCTTAAGCGCCAAGTGCGAAGCCACCTTGCAATCCAAGCGCCCCATATCCGAACTGGGGCCTTGGGTCTCAACCAGCTGGCCTTGCTTGACGCTCTCATAAAGCGCCGGGGCGGCGTCGGGCTCAACAACGACGATAAGCGGTGCATCGCCCCAAACCTTGCGGAAGATCACCGCGCTACCCGCCGCCAGACCGCCAACACCGGCTTGCAAAAAGATATGGCTGGGCGGTGCGTCGCCCATAGCTTCTTGCCACTGGCGCACCGCTTCATCAGCCATCAAGGTATAACCTTCCATGACATCGCGCCCGCCCTCGACGCTGCCGGGCCAGGTTGAATCTGATAGCAGCGTCCAACCTTTGTCTGCCGCAGCTGCCAGGGCGGCGGCCATGCTAGCTTCGTAGTCAGCGCCTTCGCGCACCACCTGCGCGCCCTTATCCATCAAGCGCTGAGCAAAAGCTTCGGGCACAGTGTCAGACAGGTAGACCACAGCGTCCGCGCCAAACACCCGCGCGCCCGCTGCCAGTGACAGGCCGTGATTACCCGCGCTCGCGCAGACAAAGGTCTGCCCCTGCAACGCTTGGGCCAGGGTGTCGGGGTCCAGTGATCCGCCGGCAGCGGCCACCGCACGCTTGGCAATGGCATAGGCCGCACCCAAGGACTTAAAGCTGCCCAGCCCCATGCGTCCGCGTTCATCCTTGACCGCCAATCCGGCAATGCCCAGGGCCTCTGCCAGCTGCTGGGGCGTCGCCAGCGGCGTCTGATGAGCCGCCGGGCACACATTCATCAAGCGCGCCACTGCCTCAACATCGTCGCTCACTTGGCCTTGGGTCAGGCCCCATTGCTGATCGTCGATCACTTGGCCGCGAAAGGGGTTGTCCATAATTTGCATGCCGCTTGGTCTCCTAGCTGTGTCCTGCCCCTCTCGGTGGCTGTCCTTGTGAGCGCCAGACTGCCGCCTTGGCCCCTGCCTCGCCGTTTTGATAGCGACCCTCTGACCGCTAGACTGTCGCTCCTGGTCGCGCTGCTTGGCCGAGGCTTAGCCAGACTGAGGCTGTCCCTGCCCTAGCACACTTGCCTGCCTCATGCCCGATTTTCCCCAAGTTGAATTCGAACAACGCCTAGCACGCCTGCATGCAGGTATGGCGGAGGCTGGGCTCGACGCACTGTTGCTGACGAGCGAAGCGGAAATCCGCTGGCTCACCGGGTTTCGCACCTTGTTTTGGCTCTCGCCCGCGCGGCCTTGGTATCTGGTCGTCCCGGCCAAGGCAGCGCCGATCGCTATTATTCCTTCGATCGGGGCCGAGTTGATGGCGCAAACCTGGATTAAGGACATCCGCAGCTGGTCCGCCCCGCACCCCGACGATGACGGGGTGAGCCTACTGCTGGATGCCTTGGCCCCTTTTTCGCGCATTGGGCTGCCCAAGGGGCGCGAAGCTTGCTTGCGCATGCCGCTGAATGATTTTCAACGCCTGGATGCGGGCTTAGCCAACAGCCAGTTCATTTGTGCTTCCGAGCTGCTCAACGGCCTACGTCAGGTCAAATCAGCCCTGGAGATCGAGGCCATCGAGACCATGTGCCAAATCGCAGGGCGCGCTTTTGCTCGCGCCCCGCAGCTTTTCAGCCAAGGCCAGAGCTTGGACCAAGCCTTTCGGGCCTTCAAAATTGCGCTGCTAGAAGAAGGGGCCGAAGATGTGCCCTATCTGGTCGGCGGTGCGGGACCGGGCGGCTACGGCGATGTAATCTCTCCGCCAGGCGCGCAACCGCTGAAACGGGGCGACGTACTGATGTTGGATACCGGCGCAACACGGCGCGGCTATTTCTGCGATTTTGACCGCAACTTTGCCATTGGTGCCGCCGATGATCGCAGCAAGCGGGGCTATGATTGCCTGTGGCGCGCGACCGAGGCAGGCCTAGCCGCTGCGCGTCCCGGTGCCAGCATGGCCGATTTGTTTAGCGTCATGCAGGCTGTGATCGACGCCGAGTTCCCCGCTCCAAGCGGGCAATCGGGCAGCGTCGGCCGCATGGGCCACGGCCTTGGCATGCAGCTAACCGAGACACCTTCCATCGTGGATTGGGATACCACCGCCTTAAAGCCGGGCATGGTGATTACGCTAGAACCCAGCCTGACCATGGCTGACGGCTGCATGATGGTGCACGAAGAAAATCTCGTCATCACAGACGGCGGCTGCCGCCTTTTGACCCCGCGCGCCGCGCGCGAGCTACCGATCCTCTGATCGAAAGACAAGACCATGGCCCTACCTTACGACCTCGGACCACCCGCCAGCCATCAAGCCGCCTTCGGCCTGATTTTGCTGGAGACCGACGAAACGCTGCCCATCGAGGCCCTGCGCTGCTTTACAGCGCCTGGTCAGGGACTGTTTCAAACCCGTATCCGTATGGAAAACGACGTGACCCCCGCTAGTCTGGCGGCTATGGCCGATCGTATTCCTGAAGCTGCCAGCCTACTGCCAGCGGGCGCGCCCATGGCGGCCGTCGGCTATGCTTGCACCTCGGGCGCGACGGTCATTGGCTCGGACCGGGTCGAAAAGATGGTGCAGGCCAAACACCCCACCGCAGCCGTCAGCGACCCTATTCGCGCGGCAGTCGCGGCCCTGCAGGCGCTCGAGGTTGGCAAGCTTGGCTTCCTAACGCCCTACATTGAGAGCGTCTCGGCGGTCATGCGCAACTTGCTGCAAGATCAAGGCTTTGAGATCGCGGCCTTCGGTTCTTTCGAGCAGATCGAAGACCCCAAGGTGGCCCGAATTTCCCCCGCCTCGATCTTAGAGGCCCTGGTGATGTTGAGCGAAAGTGCGGACCTGGATGCTCTGTTCATTCCCTGCACGAACCTACAGACCTTCGGCGTCATCGAGGAGGCCGAGCGGCGAATTGGCAAACCGGTCGTGACCAGCAATCAAGCGCTGTGCTGGCATCTTTTGCGCTTGGCGGGTCAGCCGACACAAGGCCGGGGCCCCGGGCGCTTGTTTGATCTGTCCGAAACCCCAGCTCCAGTCCCTGGTACCGATCCCTGGCCTTACTCCCCGACCCCAGTCCCTGGCCCCGCTCCCCAACCCTAGTCCTTGGCCCTAGTCCCCAGCCCTAGTCCGCTGTCGCGCAAATCGGCAAAACGCTGTGCTGCTTTGAGACCCGCAAGACCATGTTGGTCTGCGCGCTCTGTACGGCGGGCATGGTAAACAGCTTATCTTCCAAAAAGCGATTGTAGGCCTCAATATCCTTGACCAGAACCCGCAAGTGATAGTCAGCCTGCCCTGAAGTGCCATAGCACTCCAACACCTCATCCCAGCGCTGCATGGCCTGTATAAACTGGCGCATATGTTCTTGCTCGTGGCGGGTGAGCTGCACGTGCACAATGACCTGAAAACCAAGGCCCGCCTTGGCCGCGTTGATGCGCGCGCCGTAGCCCTCAATTATGCCCGCATCCTCAAGCGATTTCACCCGCCGGTAGCAGGCCGACGGGGACACACCCAGGCGCTCGGCCAGTTCTGCGTTTGAGATCCGGCAATCTTCTTGCAGCAAGCGCAGCAAGAGCGCGTCTTTTGCATCCAATTTCATTTCGCCCCCGCAATCGGAATTTTTATCCGATATCGTGAACATTTTTGCGTAATTTTGTCAATTATAGCCGATTGCTCCGAAGAAGTTGAAGAGTTTCATCAGGACCAGCCTGGTATACTTACCGCCTCTCTCACCCGTCCCGCGAGCTTATCATGCTGAGCCCTACACCTACCCCGCTTGATCCCTATGCCCTTGAAGATCGCTATACGCGCAAGACCGGCCGCGTCTTTCTGACTGGCACGCAGGCCCTGACGCGGATCATGTTCGACCAAGCCGAGCGCGACCGCCAAGCGGGCCACAACACGGCGGGTTTCGTGTCGGGCTATCGCGGGTCGCCGCTTGGGGCGCTGGACCTGGAAATGTGGCGCGCCAAACAACGCTTAGAGCAAGAGCGCATTACCTTTATGCCCGCCATCAACGAGGATCTAGGCGCAACCGCTGTGATCGGCGCGCAGCAAGCCCACTTGCAAGATGGGGCTGAGGTCGAGGGTGTCTTTTCCATGTGGTATGGCAAAGGCCCCGGCGTAGACCGCTCCGGCGATGCCCTAAAGCACGGCAACTTCTACGGCACAGCCCCCAAGGGGGGCGTATTGGTGGTCGCCGGCGACGACCACGGCTGCGTCTCCTCCTCCATGCCGCATCAGTCGGACGCGACCTTTCTGGCTTGGTTCATGCCAACGCTCAATCCGGCCAGCGTCGAAGAATACCTTGATTTTGGCGCCTACGGCATTGCCCTATCCCGCTTTTCGTCAACCTGGGTCGGTTTCAAGGCCATCTCTGAGACCGTCGAGTCCGCGCGCTCGGTCGAGCTGCCCACAGAACGCGATTTCATCACGCCGACTTTGCCAGAGTATCCCGGTGGCATCCATATTCGCCCAGCCGATCCACCCAGCGCTGAGATCGAGACCCGCATGGGCGCCAAGCTGAAGGCGGTCGAGGCTTTCGTTGAAGCCAACCCCATCGACAAGCATATTTATGAGGTTGATCACGCCATTTTCGGTATCGTTACCACCGGCAAGGCCCACCTGGACCTCATGGAAGCCCTGCGGCTGTTGGGCATCGGCGAGGCGGCCTGCCGCCGCCTGGGCATCGACATTTACAAGGTGGGCATGGTCTGGCCCCTGGCGCGCCGCGACGCTCTGGATTTCGTGCGCGGTAAGAAAGAGGTGCTGGTCGTTGAGGAAAAGCGCGGCATTATCGAGAGCCAATTCAAAGAGTATTTCTATGACTGGCCGGGCGACAAGCCCGAGCGCATGGTCGGCAAATTCACCAGCCAGGCCGATGAAGCCTTGGTGCCTTGGTCTGGTGAACTCAGCCCACTGCAGTTGGTTCCCATCGTGGCCGACCGCCTCAATCGCTTTTTCCCCGACGAGAACTTGCCCGCCAAAGCCGAGCGCCTGACCCGGCAAGAGCCCATCATGTTGCAAGTCGAAGGCGCCAACCGCACGCCTTATTTCTGCTCGGGCTGCCCGCACAACAGCTCGACCAAGGTGCCCGAAGGCAGCCGCGCTGGCGCAGGCATCGGCTGCCACGTTATGGCCTCTTGGATGAACCGCAACACGGGCGGCTTTGCCCAGATGGGCGGCGAAGGCGTGGCCTGGTCCGTGGCCTCGCAATTTTCGGGCCACAAGCACACCTTCCAAAACCTGGGCGAAGGCACCTGGTATCACTCGGGCTCGATGGCTATTCGCCAGGCCATCGCGGCCAAGGCCAACATCACCTATAAGATCTTGTTCAACGATGCTGTCGCCATGACCGGCGGCCAGCCCGTAGACGGCCCAGTCAGCGTCCAGGCCATCGCCCATATCAGCCGCGCCGAAGGCGTTGAGCGTATCGCCTTGATCTCTGACCACCCTGAGAAATTCCGCCTTTCCGACTTCCCGCAAGGCGCGACCTTGCATCACCGCCGTGAGCTGGACGCTGTACAGCGCGAGATGCGCAGCGTGAAAGGCGTAAGCGTTCTGATCTACGAGCAGACCTGCGCCACCGAAAAACGCCGCCGTCGCAAGCGCGGCACCTTAGAAGATCCCGCTCGTTTTGCTTACATCAACCCGCTGGTCTGCGAGGGTTGCGGCGACTGTTCGATAGAGAGCAACTGCCTCAGCATCGAGCCGCTGGAGACCGAATTTGGCCGCAAGCGCCAGGTCAATCTTTCCACCTGCAACAAGGACTTTTCTTGCCTGCAAGGTTTTTGCCCCAGTTTTGTGACCATCGAAGGCGGTCAACGTCGCAAAAAGCAGGGCGTGGCCTTGGATCTTGACGCAACGCTTGCCAGCCTGCCCCTGCCCCGGCCTTCGAAGCTTGATGCCCCCTTTGACCTGCTGGTAACGGGTGTTGGTGGCACCGGCGTCGTAACGGTGGGCGCGCTCATCACCATGGCCGCACACTTGGAAGGCAAGGGCTCCAGCGTCTTGGACTTCACCGGTTTTGCGCAGAAGTTCGGGCCAGTCCTCTCCTATATCCGCCTGAGCGATACGCCCAGCGGCCTCAATCAAGTGCGCATTGACACCGCAAGCGCCGACGCGCTGATCGGCTGCGATGCGGTGGTCTCGGCCTCGCCCAAGGCGTCGGTCCATTACCGCGCTGGCACGCGCGCCGTCTTGAACATGGCCGCCATGCCGACGGGTGACATTGTGCTCAATCGCGATGCCGATCTGCGCCTTGATGCGCGTCGCCAGGTCATCGCCGGAGCCATCGGTGCAGACAATCTGGCCAGCTTTGACGCCAACGCCACCGCTGAGACCCTGTTGGGCGACAGTGTTTTCGCCAACGTTATGATGTTGGGCTATGCCTGGCAGCAAGGCTTGGTTCCAGTCGGCGAACCTGCCCTGAAGCGCGCCATCGCTTTGAACGGCGTGGCGATTGACAAGAACGCCCTGGCCTTTGACTTAGGACGCCTGATCGCGGCCAAACCCGAGGCACTTGAACCTTATCTCAAGCCCAGCTTTGAGCCCGCGCAAGCCCTGGAAGCCATCATCGACCAGCGCGCTGATTTCTTGGTCGACTACCAAGATGCAGCCTACGCCCAGCGCTATCGCCAGGCGCTAGCAGATTTCACCCAGCGCCTGGCTGAGGTCCGACCCGCCAGCGAGGTTGCGACCTTGAGCCAGCAGGCCGCCAAAGCCTTGTTCAAACTCATGGCCTACAAGGACGAATACGAGGTCGCGCGCCTGCATACCCAGACCGGTTTTGAAGATCAAATCGCCGAAGCGTTTGAAGGCGATTATCGCATTCACTACCACATGGCCCCGCCGATCCTGTCTTGGAAGAAAGACGAGCGCGGCCGCCCGGTCAAGCGGCAATTCGGCCCTTGGTTGCGCCCGGCGCTGGCGGTGCTTGCGCGTCTGAAGGGTCTTCGTGGCGGCCCGCTCGACCTATTCGGCTACAGCAAGGAACGGCGTTTAAACCGCGAATTCATCGTCTGGTACGAACAGGCGCTGGCGACCATGGCAGCGGCATCACGTAAGGCCCCATTTGAGGCGCTGGAGGCCATAGCCAAAGCACCACTCGACATCCGCGGTTACGGCCCGGTGTGGATGGAGGCGGCAACAAAACAGCGCGCCAAAGCAGAGGCGGCTATCGCCGAACTAAAGGTCGCGACAGATTGGCCGCAGCCTGCTTGAAAAGCGACTAGCTCTTTGCTAGGGTCGCCGCGATCTCGGGAGAGTGCCTTGAGGCGCGGTGAAAAGCGCGCTGACATGAGGCCGCCGAAGGAGCAACTGCGTCCGGAAACTCTCAGGCAAAAGGACCGCGATCACACTCGTATTTCTGGAGAGAGAGCCAGCTTCGCCTGGCTCCGCCGAAGGGATAAAGCTCTCAGGCGCCAAGGACAGAAGGATGCGTAACCCTCAGCGACAGTTGCAACTGTCGCTGCGACTGTAAGGTGCACGCTTCATGTCCGATTCCGTCCAGACCGACGAGCTCAAACTCACGCCTTTGAACGACTTGCACCAATCGCTTGGTGGCAAGATGGTGCCCTTTGCGGGCTACAGCCTGCCAGTGCAATACGCGCTGGGCGTCATGAAAGAGCATCTGTGGGTGCGCGAGGCTGCAGGTCTGTTTGACGTCTCCCACATGGGCCAGGTGTGGCTGCGTCCCAAGGCGGGCGAGAGCCTAGAACAGGTCTGTTTGGCGCTTGAAAGCCTGGTGCCGCAAGACATTCTGGGCCTCAAGCCAGGTCGCCAGCGTTACGCCTTTTTCACCAATGAGGCGGGCGGTCTGCGCGACGATATGATGGTGGCCAAGACCCATGATGAAGACGGCAACGACGCCCTGTTTTTGGTGGTCAACGGGGCTTGCAAAGATGCCGATTTGGCCCACATGCAGGCGCAAATCGGCGACGCCCTCGACATCGAGATGATGGATAACCGCGCGCTCATGGCGCTACAGGGCCCGACCGCTGAAGCCGCCCTTGCCGCGCACTATCCAGAAGTCGCCGCGCTGACGTTCATGCAGGTTGGCTGGTTCGATGGACCGCTCGGCAAGGTGTTCATTTCGCGCTCTGGCTACAGCGGTGAAGACGGCTTTGAAATCTCCGTCGCCGGCGATCAGGCCGAAGCCTTGGCGCGTGCATTGCTCGCCGATGACAGCGTTGAGGCCATAGGTCTTGGCGCGCGTGATTCCCTGCGCCTAGAAGCGGGGCTCTGCCTCTATGGCAACGACCTAGATCCCGAGACCAGCCCCGTTGAAGCCGATCTGGTTTGGGCTATGCAAAAGGCCCGCAAGACCGGCGGAGCACGCGAAGGCGGCTACCCCGGCTGGTCAACCATCGCTCCCCAATTGGCCGCTGGCCCATCTATTAAGCGCGTGGGCTTGCAGCCCGCCAGCCGTGCGCCGCTGCGTCCACCGGCCGAACTATACGCCGACGAAGCGCTCAGCCAGCCGATTGGGCGTGTCACTTCGGGCGGCTTCGGTCCCAGCGCACAGAGCCCCGTCGCTATGGGCTATGTGGATGCCTCCTTTGCCGAACCCGGCAAGGCCATTTTCGCAAAACAACGCAACAAAGCCATGGCGCTCAGCGTTGCCAGCCTACCTTTCGTGGCCCAGCGCTATAAGCGCTAGCCGCCTTCACTTTCAACGTCCGCAAGACAACAACGAGGAAACATCATGAAGTTTACCGAAGAACACGAATGGCTCCGTTTGGAGGGCGATATCGCCACCGTTGGCATCACCGAGCACGCCACCGTTCAATTGGGCGACTTGGTGTTCGTCGACCTCAGCGACGCTGAAGGCGAGATGTCCAAGGGCGACACCGCCGTCGTGGTTGAGAGCGTCAAGGCCGCCTCTGACGTTTACGCCCCCCTGGACGGCGAGATCATCGAATCCAACGAGGCCCTGGAAGACAACCCTGGCTTGGTCAACGAAGACCCGCTAGGTCAGGGCTGGCTGTTCAAAATGAAGCTGGCCAACCCCGGTGACATGGACGCGCTGATGGACGAGGCCGCCTACAAGGCCATGACCGAGTAGAGGGCGACTTGGAGGGCCTGGAAACCCTTGGCCCTTCACAAATCCCCGCGCCCAAAACGCCATTGCCTGAGTGTCCTACTCATGGTGCCGCTTCAGGGCGCCCCTGACCACGGTGCCATTCAAGGTACCGATTCACGGTGGCTCCTCAAGGCGGCTCCTCAAGGCGGCTCGTCAAGGCGCCTCCTCAGGGCGCCTCCTCAGGGCGCCTCCGCAGGGCACCTCCTCAGGGCACCTATCGAGCCTACATGGTCACAGCTGCACCGACTGACCGACGCCCTGGCTGGTTCTCTAGCCAACCAGCTCCCCCTGCAATTTGTCCCCTTATTTTAACTATTTGACCCCTGTGATTACTAGCGAGAGCCTCATGTCTACGCCTGATATGTCTACGCCTGAAGCAAGCAGCGCCGCGCCGCTGATAAAACAACCGCCAGTCGCCGACCCGCACGCCTTCGCCGATGCCCGCCACATTGGCCCCTCCAGCCAAGACATTGCGGCCATGTTGGCCAGCCTAAGGGCGTCCTCGCTGGATGCTTTGATCGACGAGACGGTTCCCAAGTCAATCCGCCAGACGCAGCCTTTGGACATCGGCCTAGATGCCTTGAGCGAGCATGAGGTCATGGCGCGCCTGCGGGCCCTGTCTGATAAAAACCACCTGATGACCAATATGATTGGTCTGGGCTATCACGGCACCCTGACGCCGCCTGTCATTCAGCGCTGCATCTTGGAAAACCCAGCTTGGTACACCGCTTATACCCCCTACCAAGCCGAGATCTCGCAAGGCCGCATGGAAGCCTTGCTCAACTTCCAGACCATGGTTGCCGATCTTGCAGGCCTGGAAATCGCCAACGCCAGCCTGCTGGACGAGCCAACCGCGGCCGCCGAAGCCATGGCGCTTGCACACAAGGCCTCAAAGGCTAAATCGGACGTTTTCTTTGTCGATGCCGCTTGCTTGCCCCAGACCTTGGCGGTGCTGGAAACGCGCGCCCTGACGCTTGGATGGCAAATCCAAGTCGGTGATCCTTTGACCGATCTGGAGCCTGCCAAGGTCTTTGGCGCGCTGTTCCAATATCCCGCGCTGAATGGTGAGGTCCGCGACTACCGCGCCCAAATCGAGGCCCTGCACGAGGCCAAAGCCCTGGCTGTATTTGCCGCCGATCCCTTGGCCCTGACTTTGTTGGCTAGCCCTGGCGAAATGGGGGCAGATATCGTCATCGGCTCCATGCAGCGCTTTGGCGTGCCCATGGGCTTCGGTGGGCCGCACGCAGGCTATATGGCGACACGCGATGCCTACAAGCGTTCGATGCCCGGCCGCCTGATCGGGGTCTCAAAAGACGCCAAAGGCCGCGCCGCCTATCGCCTAACCTTGCAAGCGCGCGAACAGCACATCCGCCGCGAAAAAGCCACCTCCAACATTTGTACCGCGCAGGTGCTGCTCGCCGTCATCTCCTCGATGTACGGCGTCTACCACGGGCCAGAGGGCTTGAAGGCCATAGCGCGCCAGGTCCACGACAAGGCCGCACGCCTCGGCCAGGCCTTAGGTGATCGACTGGTTCACAAAGCCTACTTTGATACGCTTTTGGTGCGCGTTGACGATGCCGACAGCCTGTTGTCCGCTGCTGCTGCTCAAGGCATCAACCTGCGTAAAGTTGCGGGCGATCAAGTAGCGCTCAGCTTTGATGAGAGCATTGGCGAGGCCACTTTGGCCGCCCTGGCTGGTCTGTTTGGGGTCAGCTTGCCGTCACAAGCCGACGGCGCGTTGCCGTCTGACCTGGCCCGCCAGAGCGATTTCATGACCCACCCGGTCTTTAATCAGTCGCCGTCCGAAGCCGATCTAACCCGCTACATGCGCGTTCTGGCCGACAAGGACTATGCGCTTGATCGCGGCATGATCCCGCTGGGCTCTTGTACCATGAAGCTAAACGCAGCCGCTGAGATGATGCCCATCTCCTACCCCGGCTTTGCGCACATGCACCCCTTCCAGCCGGTCGAGCAGACCCAAGGCTACCGCGAGCTTCTGGACGGGCTGTCCGACTTCTTGTGCCGCATTACCGGCTATGATGCGATTTGCATGCAGCCCAACTCGGGCGCGCAAGGCGAATACGCGGGCTTGTTGGCCATCCGCGCCTACCACGACGCCAACGGAGACCAGGATCGGCGGATTTGTTTGATCCCCTCGTCGGCGCACGGCACCAATCCGGCCTCGGCCCACATGGCGGGCATGGATGTTGTCATCGTCAAGAGCGATGAAAAAGGCAACATCGACCTGGCGGACTTCAGCGACAAAGCCGAAGCGGCGGGCGCATCATTGGCCGCCTGTATGATTACCTACCCCTCAACGCACGGCGTGTTCGAAGAGCAGGTTCGCGAGCTGTGTGACATCACCCACAAATACGGCGGGCAAGTCTATTTGGACGGTGCCAACCTGAACGCTCAGGTCGGTCTGTCGCGCCCGGGTGATTACGGCGCGGATGTGGGCCACCTCAACTTGCACAAGACCTTCTGCATCCCACACGGCGGCGGCGGACCGGGCATGGGCCCGATTGGTGTTGCCGCCCATTTGGCGCCCTTCGTTCCCGGACACCCCTTGGATGCCAGCTTGCCGCCGCAAGGCCCGGTGAGCGGTGCCCCCTATGGCTCGGCATCGATCTTGCCTATCTCTTATGCCTATATCGCAATGATGGGCGGCGAGGGCCTGACCCAAGCCACCAAGATCGCAATTTTGAACGCCAACTACATCGCCGAACGACTGCAACCCTACTTCCCGGTGCTGTATCGTGGCGCACGCGGTCGTGTGGCGCACGAGTGCATCATTGATACCCGCCCGGCCCTGGACGCCGCCGGGCTGACCGTCGATGACGTCGCCAAGCGCTTGATGGACTATGGCTTCCACGCACCGACCATGAGCTGGCCGGTCGCGGGCACCTTGATGATCGAACCCACCGAGAGCGAGAGCCTGAAGGAGCTGGATCGCTTCTGTGAGGCCATGATCGCCATTCGCGCCGAAATCGACGCCGTGGCCGAAGGGCGATACAGCGCTGAGGACAGCCCTTTGCGTCACGCGCCGCACACCATGGATGACTTGGTTGAGGAGTGGAGCCGGCCCTACAGCCGCGAAGAAGCGGTCTTCCCCATGGGGCGCCCGGGCGGCTTGATGGCACCCTTGAAGTATTGGCCGCCAGTCTCGCGGGTCGATAACACCTACGGCGACCGCCACGTGGTCTGTGCCTGCCCACCGATTGAGGACTACTTGTAGGTTGCCCATCGGGGCCAAAGAAAAAGGCGGCAGACCCTGATCGGTCTTGCCGCCTTTATCATTTCTGTCGCCTTGCTGACCGGAAGGTTTCCTGCCCGCACCTCTGGACGAAACGGCCTTAGGTCAAATCGGCGATAATCTCCGTGACGGTCGCGCGCCAGGCCGCGAAGTCGTCGGTCTCCTCCCACTGCTCCCGCAGCTCGGATTCGCCCTTCAAGATGCGTTTGAGCGCCCGCACAAGCTTATTGAGCAGCGCCACCTTGGGCTGCGGCAGGCCAAAAGCCCAATCAATCGAATCCTCATCTTCGTCAAAGAGTTCTTCGATCGTCTCATTGACCACCGCGCTCAGCACCGCTCCAGCCGCGACAGCACGAGCCGCCAAATCGGCTTCAAGATAGGAATCGGCCATGTCCAGGACCTCGGACAAAAGCTCATCAACGGGTTCATAGTCCTCGCCTTCTTGCCATTCAGCCAGAAAGTCTTGCGCATCGTCATTGTCCAGCGCCCCTACGTCCCAAGTCCCCATGGCCACTATCCTGTGCAGTTGTCCCATTTTTTGATGCCAAGAATCTTAAGAGCAAAAAGCAGCCTGGCGCTAGCAAAAATCGCATCGCAAAACCGCGAAAATTTCTCCCGTCGCCTCCCGCGCCGCCGGGTTACAGCTCTGGCAATTCGGCAGCCTCCAAGCAGCCCCCGATGCGCACGGGTTGGATTTGCTTGGCCAAACCCGTCGCATCGTCGGTCTCGACAAAGACCCCGCTCAAAGTGGCCTCACCGGTTGCGGGGGTAAAGCGCTCGATGGGGACTTTCTTCAAAAAGCGCTTAATCGAGGCTTCGGGCTGAAACCCAATCACCGAGTTATAGTCGCCACACATGCCAAGATCGGTCTGAAAGCCCGTGCCTTTAGGCAAAATGCGGGTATCAGCCGTGGGAATATGCGTATGCGTGCCGAACACCAGCGAGGCGCGACCGTCCAAATATTGTCCCAGCGCGCCCTTTTCCGAGGTGGCTTCGGCGTGAACGTCAACGATAATGGCTTGCACCGACGCGCCCAGCTTGTGGCTCGCAAGCAAGCGGTCCAGCGCGCGAAACGGGTCTTCTAGGGCATCCATAAAGACGCGGCCCATGGCTTGGACCACCAGCACCTTCCGCTGATCGTGTAAGGTCAACAGCGCAGCGCCGCTGCCCGGTGTGCCCTCGGGATAATTGAGCGCGCGCACAATGCGTGGCTCTTTGTCGATGATGGTCAAGATATCGCGCTGATCGAAAGCGTGATCGCCCAGCGTCAGCACATCAGCGCCCGACTTCAGCAAATCGCGGCATTGATTGGCGTTAATGCCAAAACCGCCCGCCGCGTTCTCGCCGTTGACCACGACGAAATCCAGCTTCCAGCGCTTGCGCAGCTCGGGCAAAGCCTGCATGGCGGCGCTGCGACCGGCCCGGCCCAGCAAATCACCTAGACAAAGAATACGCATGCCACCCCCTTGCTTTTGCTACGTGAAACCAAGAGCGCGGACCGCCAGGCCAAGCTCAGCCCTACGGCAGGTTTTTGTTGCATTTTCAGTTTTTGTTCCTTAATTGTTCTTGACCTTTGGAGAAGATCGCTCAAGTGAGCACCGGCTCCAATTGGGTTGGGGCGCGGATTCTCCCAACCTAAAGGAGCCCTTATGGCACAGTTTGACCCTCAAGGACGTGTTGACCCTCAAGGACGTGTATATTGGGGCAAGCTCCCCAGTGATTTCCCGACCGCGATTTGGTACGATACCTCTGCTTACCCCAACGTTTCGATGAAATTCAATGTCGGTGGCGATAACTATATGGAAATCGCCACTTTTGACGCGACCAATCCGAATACCACCCTAGCCGTTAGGGGGGCGTCGGTGGAAGGCGCAGCGCTCAGTTTGGGCGACCTGCGGAACGTTTTGACGACTTCGGTAAGCAGCGGCGATATTCTAAGCTACGACGGCAGCCAGTGGACCAGCACGGCTTTGGCTGCCGCATCGGCTTTGGATGAATTGGACGACGTGTCCACCGCGGGCGCATTGAGCGGCCAGGTACTGACTTTCGATGGCACCGGTTGGACGGCGCAGGCGATTGCCAGCGCTTCCCTCGACAGCCTCAGCGATGTCTCCACCACCGGCGCGGCCAGCGGCGAAGTGTTGACTTACGACGGCACAAGCTGGACGGCACAGGCTCAGGCGGCTGGCGCTAGCTCGCTGGACGGTCTGACGGATGTCTCAACGACGGGAGCTACCAACGGCGAGGTGCTGACCTTCGACGGCACAAGCTGGTCGGCCCAGGCTCAAACCGGCGGCGCTAGCTCTTTGGATGGTCTGTCCGATGTCTCGACCACCGGTGCAGCCAATGGCGAGGTACTAACCTACGACGGCACCAGCTGGTCGGCCCAGGCTCAGGCGGGCGGCGCTAGCTCGCTGGACGGTCTGACGGATGTCTCAACGACGGGAGCAGCCAACGGCGAGGTGCTGACTTACGACGGCACAAGCTGGGCGTCGCAAGCGATTCCAAGCGCTTCTTTGGACGGTCTCAGCGATGTCTCGACCACCGGTGCAGCCAATGGCGAAGTGTTGACTTACGACGGCACCAGCTGGACGGCACAGGCTCAGGCGGGCGGCGCTAGCTCATTGGATGGTCTGTCCGATGTCTCGACCACCGGTGCAGCCAATGGCGAGGTATTAACCTACGACGGAACGAGCTGGACCGCCCAGGCTCAAGCGGCTGGCGCTAGCTCCCTCGACGGTCTCAGCGACGTGTCAACTACCGGCGCCGCTAATGGCCAGGTACTGACCTACGACGGCACCAGCTGGACCGCGCAAGCGGGCACCAGCAACTCGCTGGATGGACTTACGGATGTCTCCACAGCGGGCGCAGCCAACGGACAAGTTTTGACTTTTAATGGCACCAGCTGGGACGCGCAGGCTGGCACCAGCAACTCGCTGAATGGGCTGACAGATGTCTCCACCACCGGCGCCGCCAGTGGCCAAGTCCTGACTTACGACGGTGCCAACTGGACCGCTCAGGCCGCTGGTGCTAGCTCACTCGACGGTCTCAGCGATGTCGCCACCACTGGTGCGGCCAGCGGCGAGGTATTAACCTACGACGGCACAAGCTGGACGTCGCAAGCGATTCCAAGCGCTTCTTTGGACGGTCTCAGCGATGTCGCCACCACTGGTGCGGCCAACGGCGAGGTGCTGACTTACGACGGCACAAACTGGGCGTCGCAAGCGATCCCGAGCGCTGCTTTGGATGGTCTGTCTGATGTCTCGACCACCGGTGCAGCCAATGGCGAGGTACTAACCTACGACGGCACAAGCTGGGCATCGCAGGCAATACCGAGCACTTCTCTGGACGGTCTGACGGATGTCTCAACGACGGGAGCTACCAACGGCGAGGTGCTGACTTACGACGGAACAAGCTGGACGTCGCAAGCGATTCCAAGCCCTTCCTTGGACGGTCTCAGCGATGTCTCCACCACCGGCGCCGCTAATGGCCAGGTACTAACCTACGACGGCACAAGCTGGACGGCACAGGCTCAAACCGGCGGCGCTAGCTC
The DNA here is from genome assembly GCA_030428565.1 of Alphaproteobacteria bacterium. Lineage (GTDB taxonomy): Bacteria > Pseudomonadota > Alphaproteobacteria > UBA7985 > JAUIBT01 > JAUIBT01. The sequence continues at coordinate 30,582 of JAUIDR010000020.1, read as the reverse complement.
TTTGGATGGTCTGTCCGATGTCTCGACTACCGGCGCCGTCGCTTACGATTTGCTTCGATATGATGGCGTGCAATGGGCGCGTGCGACCGGCCCGCAGGTTCTAGCGTCCGGCCAGTTGTCAGACCTTAGCAATGTCACCAACACAACCCCCAATGTTGGAGACATCCTCAAATTTGACGGCAGCAATTGGGTTCCAGCGACCGAGAGCGCTGGCGGATCAGGGAGCCTTGGAACCTGGCTCAACTTGGGCGATGTCGGCGCCGCAGGTTGGGTCAACGGGGCCAGCTTTCAGGCCAGCGACTACGGCCCGGTTCGCTACCGCAAAGACGATCGCGGCCTGGTTGAACTGAGCGGCATTGTCACCGGCGTCACCCACCAGCAGACCATTTTCACGCTGCCCCAAGGGTATCGTCCCGAAACCAATCTGTTCATTTCCACCAAGAATTCCAGTGGAGCGGCGGTGGTCTACGTCAACAACAACAACGTATCAATCTATGCCAGCGGCATGAGCGCCAGCAATTGGACCAGCTTGTTCAATATTCGCTTTGAGGCTGTCGCCTAGGGTGGCGTGATCTAGATCACGGCCAAAGCAGCGGCCCAATCCAATCGCGCTACCAGCGAAACTGACGGCTGGGTGTCACCAAGGCATCCAGCCGTTCGTCTGTCGGCTCAATGGGCACCTGCGCTACTTCTTGGGCGTCATAGGCCAAGCCAATGGCCAACGTTGGGTGCTGGCTGCGTAAATCTTCCAGCGTGCGGTCGTAGTAGCCACCGCCATAGCCCAAGCGATACCCAGCCTCATCAAAAGCCAACATGGGCACCAGCAAGACCTGTGGTTCGAAGCGCGCCGCGCTGTCGGGCGGGATCATCGCCCCAAAGGCACCTTCGATCAAATCGCGTTCGTCTTCAAACGCGCGAAACTCAAGCCGCACATCGGGCCCGGGAACGACGGGCAAACACAGCTCGTGCCCATCGTGTAATAAGCTGGCAATCAAAGGCCGCGGGTCCAGCTCGGTACGGATCGGCCAATAGGCCGAGATGCGCAGGCTCTGCGCGATCGCTTGCCCCGCTTGGCGCGCGATCTGCTGCTGTTCTAACAGCCAATCGTCGATCAAGGCCTGTATCGGTGCGATAACCGCTAGGGCCGCCGTCTGTGCCTCTTGCGAGTGCGCTTGCTTACGGCGGGCGAATTGCTGCTTGCGCAGTGCCTGTTTTTCCTCTGGGCTGGCGTGGGCCAATCCCTTATTCGGGCCTTGTGTCATCGCACTTAGAACCTTTTTCAAATCCTACCACCGCAAAGGACAAAGAGCCGCCCTAGCCTCTCTAGCTAAAGCAGCTCTTCGCGATTGTCTATCAGCGCCCCCTTTGTGGGGAGCCTTGTGGGGGTATCACGCCTTAGAGCGTGCCGGCGACTGCGCGGGTCATGTCCAGCATGCGGTTGGCAAAGCCCCACTCGTTGTCATACCAAGAGATGACGCGGATGAAGCGGTCACCCAAGATTTTGGTCTCGCTAGCATCGAAAATTGACGAATGCGGGTCCCCGTTGAAGTCGCAAGAAACAAGCGGCTCGTCGTTGTAGGCCAGCACACCGCTGAGGCGGCCCTGGGCGGCTTCCTTCATCGCAGCGTTGATGGCTTCAACCGACGCTGACTTTGAAACGCGCGCCGTGAAGTCGATCATAGAGACATTGGCCGTCGGCACGCGAACCGCGGCGCCGTTCAACTTGCCTTTCAACTCGGGCAGAACTTCGCCAACCGCCTTAGCGGCACCGGTTGAGGTCGGGATCATGGACATAGCCGCCGCGCGCGAACGGCGCGGGTCTTTGTGGCGCGAGTCGATCAAATTCTGGTCGCCGGTATAGGCGTGAACCGTGGTGCAAAAGCCCTCTTCGATGCCGAATTCATTGTGCAGGACGCTCGCAACGGGGGCCAAGCAATTGGTGGTACACGAGGCCGACGACAGCACCAGGTGCTCGGCGCCGATAACGTTGTCGTTAACGCCATAGACCACGGTGGCATCCGCGTTCTTACAGGGTGCTGAGACAACCACCCGCTTTGCGCCCGCTTCTAAGTGGCCCGCTGCCTTGTCGCGTTCGTTGAAGGCACCGGTGCATTCCAGCACCACATCAACGCCGTGATCGCCCCAGGCCAACTGCCTGGGGTCGCGCGAGGACAGGGCACGGATGGTGCCACGGCCGAGGTCCAAACCTTCAGCACCGACAGCGACCTGACCGCTAAAGCGCCCATGGATGGAATCGTATTTAAACAAACGCGCGGCGGTCTCCAGGTTCGACCAGTCGTTGACCGCAACTATGTCGATGTCATTGGCCTTGCTCTCATAAAGGGCGCGCAAGGTCAGGCGGCCGATGCGGCCAAATCCAGAAAGTCCAACACGAATTGTCATGGGGCTCATAATCCTCGTTCATTCCAAGCTTGATGGGTAGATCGGGCCAAGGGAGTCGGCCTTCTAGCCATCAGGTGGCGTCAGATAGACGCGAGCGCGTCCTCTGTTCAAGCAGCACTTTGGCACCCAAGCCGCCATTCATCTTGTTTCGCGCGAATTCGAACATCGCGCGATAAGAGATGAAAACCTGCCCACCAACAGCGCGACAGCTTGGCACGCGGTGCCCCCTCAACGGATCGGGTCGTACCAGGAAGCGGCAAGCCCAATGCCGGACTCCGTGGGCGCGATGCCACCTTTGGTCGTAAGCACATCAATCCTTGAGAAAATGCTTTAAGATGGTTAAGCGTGGCGGGAGCTGTCGGGGCGCACGGGCTGCGCCTTCTAACTCCGCTGCCCCTAACCCCAACGCAAGGCCTCGATCCATGCCTTCGAAACCAACCGATTCACCGCCAAGACCTGATGGATCCCAGTCCAGGCCCATCGATCAGGGTTTCACGGAGGCAGAGCTAGAGATGCAGGACACGGCCGCGCTGAAGATGGAGACCGCCAAGCGCCGCTTGGATCGCGCCCTGAACGCGCTGGAGCAACGCGTCGCGCTCAACAGCGAGCGCCTGCGCCAGAGCGATGCCCGCGATGTAGCCCAGCTTCGCGACCACGCACGCCAGGTCGAGCGCGAAAAGCAACATTTGGTCGCCCAACTTCAGCGGCTGGACGCTTACTTGGGCACGATAGAAGATGGCTTGATGACCCCGCCATCGCTGCCGAACCAGACACAAAAACCCGCAGCGGATGAGGAGGCCTAGGCTGTGCCCGAAGTCGAACTCATCATTGGTGGCTTTTCGCACCGCGTGGTCTGCGAGGCGGGCCAAGAAGCGCGCGTTCAAGCCATGGGTGCCGAAGTAGCGGCACTGGTCACTCGCCTTGCAGAGACCAACCCCGGGCACTCGCCCACCCGCTTGCTCATGTTGGCCGCCCTGCAATTTGCCGACAGAGCCGATGAATTAGAACGCCAGCGTAGCCATGCCATCATCCACGGTCAGGACCAGTCCCAGGACCGCGCGACAGCCGCGAGCGCCGGAGTAGAAAGCAGCAGCGTTGAAAGCGGCAGCGGTGCAAGCGGCACCCTGGCCGTTGGCGACCCGAATTCCGATGACGGGGCCAGTGACGAAATGGCCGCCAATGCTAAGGAAGCCAGTGCAAAGGAAGCCAGCGACCCGCCAGCCAGCGACCCAGCAACCGCAAATCAAGCGACCGCGCGCGCTCAAGACCAAATCCTACAGGCCACCCAGCTCTATTTGGCGGAGGTATTTGACGAAATGGCCGGACGCCTAGAAGGCATGGAGCGCGACCTTGCCCAGGTTGAGCCTCGCTTGCCCGCTGATGACGAGGGCGTCAGCGCCGAACCCAAAGCCGACCCGCCCGCCACCTAACGACCGCCCGCACTTATCGACCGCCCGCACTTATCGACCGCCCGCACTTATCGACCGCCCGCACTTATCGACCGCCCGCACTTATCAACCAAAGGCCTCACCCTTACAAACCGACGAGCCGACCATGAGCCCCACCCAGACTTCACAGCAACGCAAAAAACCGCGCGGCAAGGCCAGTGCAGAAGAGCTGGCGGGCTATCTGCTGCGCCCTGCCGTTGGCGATGATGGCGAAGATCTCAGCAACCTGACGCAAGCCGATCAGGGGCGGGATGAAAACGGGCAAGCCCAAGAGCTATCGGTCATTAAGGAGCGCGCTCTAACGCTCTATCTCAACGACCAAGAGATCGTCACCATGATGACCATTGGCGACCATCCCAAGGATTTGGCGCGTGGCTACCTGCTCAATCAAAACATGCTGGCGGCCAACGACGAGATTGAGGACATCGACTATGACGATGATCTTGAAGTCGTGGTGGTACGTACCAAGCGCCAGGTTAACTATCTGGAAAAGCTTAAAAAGAAGACACTGACTTCTGGCTGCGCGCAAGGCACCGCTTTCGGCGACATGATGGAGCGCTTTGACGAGGTGAAATTGGACCCAAACGTCCGCCTGCGCACTTCCCAGCTCGCTCCGTTGCTCTCGCTCATCAATCGCACGCCCAGCCTTTATCTTTCAGCGGGGGCTATTCACGGCTGCGTTCTGGCCGACGGCGCGCGCCCGCTGGTCTATATGGAAGACGTGGGCCGTCACAATGCGGTCGATAAGATCGCTGGCTTTGCCCATCGCCAGAGCCTCGGCCTACGCGATAAGGTCTTTTTCACAACAGGGCGCTTGACCTCTGAAATGGTGATAAAGACGGTGCAAATGGAGATCCCTATTCTGGTCTCACGCTCGGGTTTTACCCAATGGGGCGTTGATCTGGCCCGCCAAGCGGGACTGACCCTGATCGGGCGCGCCAAAGGCCGTCGCTTTACGCTGATGGCCGGCGAAGAACGGTTGATTTTCGACAGCCACGGCGAGGATTTGGGCGACTAGATTGCCCTATCACACAAACAAGCCCGCACAGGCTGGCAAGGCTTGAGCCAAGGGGGCGGTCCGCGCCCTAACCGCCTGTGGCGACGGGCAGGTCGCTGCGCGCGCCCCACTCAGACCAAGACCCATCATAAAGACGCGCCTGGTCATGACCCAGACAGTGAAGCGCCAGGCTAATGACCGCGGCTGTCACACCCGACCCGCAAGACGTGATGATGGGGCGTGAGGGCGAGTAGCCGCGCGCATCCAGCACAGCCTTCAGACGCTCGTTGGACTTCAGGCGCCCCTTATTCAGCAGCTCGCCAAAGGGCATTGAGGCCGCACCCGGCATGTGGCCAGAGCGTAGGCCCTCGCGTGGTTCGGGCGCTTCGCCCAAAAAGCGATCATAGGCTCGGGCGTCCAGCACCATAGCCGTGCCGCGCGAACAGGCCTCCAGCACCTGCGAGGCATTCACCACCGCGCTCGCGTCCAGTTTCGGGGTAAAGCTGGCCGGTGTGGCCGCGTTCTTTCCGGCTTCCAGCGCATGACCCGCCGCTTTCCAAGCCGGTAGGCCACCGTCCAAAATAAAGACATTCTCAGCGCCGAAAGCGCGGAACATCCACCAGACCCGCGCGGCAGAAAACAGGCCAACGCTATCATAGACGACAATGCGATCTTTCTCGCTGATGCCCAGTCGGCCAACGTAGCCCGCGAACATGGCTGGCGACGGCATCATATGCGGCAAATCGCTGGCCTCGGCGCAATCATCGATGTCGAAATACTGGGCGCCAGGAATATGCTCTTGTTCGTATTCCCCGCGCCCCGAACGATTGACATTGGGCAGGTGCCAAGAGGCATCGACAATCTTTAGGTCTGGTGCGCTCATCGCTTCGGCGAGCCAATCAGCGGAAACAAGCGGGCGATGGCCCAAGCCAGGCTGCGGGGTCGATGTCATGGTTGCCTCTGGTGTGTTTAGCTTTTCTATCGGGGCAGTTTGCGCGCAAAGATCGCCCCGGTCCAGCTCAAATGCGCCAAGTATCAGCGACTTAACGCGCGCGGCGGTTTCAACGCAGCGCCTCGACCAGATAGTCTATAAAGGCCCGCAATTTAGCTTCAGGATGGCGGGTCGCGGGGAAGACCGCGAAAATGCCGTCCATCTCGCCCCAAGGCTGGTCCAACTGCAAGGTTTCAAGCTGGCCGGTCGCTAAAGCCTCTTCGGCGATAAACAACGGCTGATAGGCAATGCCCATGCCCGCCACCGCCGCTGCCATCAGCGCATCGCCATTATCAGCGCGAAAGCAGGGATTGACCACCACCCGGCGCTTGTCGGCCCCGCCGAACTGCCAGACGCTCGCGTCCTGACTGCCTAGCGTATAGCCTAGGCAACGATGCTGCGTCAGCTCACTAACCCGCTTTGGGCGGCCAAAACGCTCCAGATAGGATGGCGCAGCCACCATCACCAAGGGGCAGGGTGCTAACCGCCGCGCCATGAGGCTCGAATCTTCCATCTTGGTGATGCGAACGGCCAAGTCCCAGCCTTCTTTCAGCATGTCAACCTTGCGATCGGTAAAGCTGAGATCCAACACCAAGTCGGGATGGCGCCCGCTAAACGCGGCCAATAGCGGCACAATTTTTCGCAGGCCATAGGAGACCGGCAAGCTGACCCGAAGGCGGCCTGTGACGCGCTCACGCCGTGCCGAGACCTGAGCTTCGGCCTCGTCCATCTGGGCCAAGATATTGCGGCTTTGTGCCAAGAAGGTCTGGCCAGCATCGGTCAAGCGCATGCGCCGCGTTGAGCGAACTAAAAGGGGAACTTCCAGGCGCGCTTCAAGCGCGGCCATATGCTTGCTGGCCATGGTCTGCGACATGCCCAGCGCCCGCGCTGCCGCTGACAAGCTGCCAAGATCGGCTACCTTTACAAAGACTTGCAGGCTCGTCACTCGATCAAGCACACCAACCTCACACTCCTGGTTATAAATGATATTCTTACATGACGAATTGTCCCGCGTATAGTTGCAGATAATATGCAGACAACAGCGAAACGATCGGATCGTGAGTCCGATCTCGGCTTATTTTCTGTTATAAAGGACACGATCATGAATAACTCAAACACCGATTATGCAGCACTTCTGCTGCGCGTCTCTATGGGCATCATGCTGCTGGCCCACGGCTTGTTGCTGAAAGTCATGACCTTTGGCATTCCAGGTACCGTCGGCTTCTTCCAATCCATCGGCTACCCCGGTTTCTTGGCCTATGTGGTCATTCTGGCCGAAATCTTGGGCGGCTTGGCGTTGATTGCGGGCCTTTACACGCGCTGGGTCTCTTTGGCTTTGTTGCCGGTTCTGTTGGGCGCGACCCTGCAACACCTAGGCAACGGCTGGGTCTTTTCGGCCAATGGCGGCGGCTGGGAATTCCCTGCCTTTTGGAGCTTGGCGCTCGTTATCCAAGCACTGCTGGGTGACGGTGCCTTCGCCTGGCGTCCGCGCTTTGTCGAGCAGCTGATTGCGCGCAAAGCCTAACCTAATGCGCCGAGGGGCTCCGGCCCCTCGTATCGCCATCGCCTGCAAATGGCATTAATGCACCCCTTCATAAGGACGATCCCATGTCAGACACACGCCAATCCGACCGAACCCCGCGCCCCATCCATCCCGGCACGCGCATCGGCCACGTTCACCTGAAGGTCGCCGATATCCAGCGCGCGCTTGACTTTTATTGCGGTGTGTTGGGCTTTGAGCTGGTTCAGCGCATGGGCGAAGAAGCCGCCTTTATCTCCGCTGGCGGCTATCATCACCACATCGGGCTCAACACCTGGGCCTCCAAAGGGGGCAAGCCGCCCGCGCCGCACCACACCGGGCTATTTCACATGGCCATCCTCTATCCTGAGCGCGCGGCTTTGGCCGATGCCTTGCTGCGTCTGCGTGATCATGGCGTGCGCCTGGAGGGCGCGAGCGACCACGGCGTTAGTGAAGCGCTGTACCTCAGCGACCCTGATGGCAATGGCATCGAGCTTTATTGGGACCGCCCCGAGGCCGACTGGCCGCGCCTGCCCAACGGCGAACTGGACATGGTGACCGAACCGCTGGACCTGGCCGACCTGCTATCGAGCCTAAAAACAGCCCACGAGGCGGCTGCCTAAGTGCAAGAAGCGATCTAAACGAAAAGACCCGAGAGGCCGCGCGCCGCTCGGGTCTTTTCCATGGTTCTGGGGCCGCTCTGGGGGCTTGGGCCCACCGGGCCGCTCTGGGGGCTTGGGCCCACCGGGCCGCTCTGGGGCTTGCGCCCACCGGGCCGGTCGAGCGCTCTACTCCATGGAGGCGTCAACGATCTCCTGCAACAACTCCTCGACCAAATCCATCGGACCATCGGGGTAATCTTGATAACCGATCTCGACCTTACCGTCCTTGTCGGTGACAAAGACGCTGTAGGGGCAAAAAGCAACGTTGTCAGGGTTGGCTTCCATCACCTTGCGTGATGTCACAGCTGAGCAGAACAGATAGATGTCGGCGTTATCGAATATCGTTACATCGCTGCCGACATCCGCGCCGGTGCGGTTCAGCATCTCGCCCACATGAGACACGTAGTCGATGACCAGCCCCTTATCGACGATGGCATTTTCAACGCCGAAGGTCGCATCATCAAAGCTGCCGTCGTAGTCCATGGTGATCGCTTGCGCCATCGCGGCCGAGCCGAACCCAAGGATCGTTGTCCCAAGCGCAGCAGCAAAAAGTGCACATTTTGTCTGGCTATACATTGTCTGAACCTCCTAGCAAATTGTGTAGGAGTTTAGCATATTCGAATATTCGCGCGATTACGATGGGTAATTTCCCCAGACAGTAGCTGTCCGCAGCGTCAGCGCGGCGCCTGCGTAGTTTCCCGCCACTACAGGCGCCAAGTTGCGGATCAGCCTTGAACGCATCCCAAACAGACGTCCCAAACAGGCGCCACCCCGCACGCAGGCTTGGCCCTAGGTTGCTCTTGAAGAGCCTAAACTAGTTTTTTAAGCAGTGATTCCAGCATCTCGACGGTCTCTGAGACCTTGCCCTCACCGATCACACCGTCCAGTTCAGCATAGATGGCTTGGCTGCGCGGCGTCAGCTCCATCACCAGGGCGCGGCCCTTGTCGGAAATCCGCAGCAGGGTGCGGCGGCGGTCCTTGGGATCGTGGAAGGCCTCGATCAGCCCTTCTTCTTGCAGCGCTCTGGAAATGCGCGTCAGGCTGGGACGCAACAGACACGACAATTCTGCGACTTGGGTGACGTCCAGGGTCGCTTGCTCGTCCAGCACACGCAGCACCCGCCATTGCTGTTCGGTGATACCATGCGCCGCCAGCATCGGGCGGAAATGGCGCATAACCGCCTCGCGTGTCCTTAGCAAAAGGATCGGCAGCGACCGGCTCGTATGGATCGGGGCCAAGGGTTGGTCTTGCGACGAGTGAGGCATGCCTGTTCCAAAAACTGAGAAAATTGCCCTCCCTTTTAGAAAAATCTTACCCCTGCCCGCAAGTCATGAAGATTCAGATTGACAAACCGTCAAATGTTTAACAAGTTAATTAAAAGCTAGAACCGACCCTACAAAGGGCGCGCAACACAGCGAGGAGCCCATGCCGCATCTGACCATTGAGCATTCCGCCAACCTGGCGAGCAAGAGTGACTTGACCGCTCTTTGCGAACGGCTGCGCGATGCCATGCTGGCAACGGGCATCTTTCCCCACGGCGGCATTCGCGTGCGTTGCGTTTCGTGCGCACATGTGGCGATCGCCGATAGCCATCCCGAAAACGCCTTTGCCGCCATGCTGATCCGCATGGGCGCTGGGCGCAGCGACGAGGCCAAAGCTGCTGCGGGTGCCGCGATCATGATGGCGGCCGAAGACCACTTTGCGCCGCTGCTGGCCGACGGCTACTTCATGCTGTCGCTGGACATCGTTGAAAACAACCCCGCGCTGAGCTGGAAGACCAACACCGTTCACGCGCGCCTCAAACAAGACCAGAAGTAAGAGCAAAACGCCTAACGGCCCCAGCCCAAGGATAGGAGACCCACATGTCCGACCTGCAAACCAACCTTGCCAAAGCGCAAGACTACCTCAAGCGATGGGACGGCCAAGGCGTCTTGAACCACATCGCTGGCGAAGCCGTACCCGCCGCTGACGGATCGACATTCGAGACCATTTCGCCCGTCGACCTGAAGCCACTGGCGACCGTCGCGCGCGGCAAAGAAGAAGACATCGACCGCGCCGCCAAAGCTGCCAAGGCCGCCTTCCCGGCCTGGGCCGCCATGCCCGGCAAAGAGCGCAAGGCCCTGCTGCACAAGGTAGCCGACGCTATCGAAGCACGCGCTGAGGAGATCGCCTTCACCGAGTGCATGGACACCGGCCAGGCGTTGCGTTTCATGTCGAAAGCAGCGCTGCGCGGTGCAGCCAACTTCCGCTTCTTTGCCGACCAAGCGCCGACCGCTCGCGATGGCCAGCAACTGGCAGCCGATGGACAGCTCAATATTACCACGCGCTATCCGTTGGGTCCTGTTGGCGTTATTACGCCGTGGAACACGCCTTTCATGCTGTCGACCTGGAAGATTGCGCCGGCGCTTGCCGCGGGCTGTACCGTCGTCCACAAGCCAGCCGAGCTGTCGCCCTTGACCGCGCGTTTGCTGGTCGAGATCGCCGAGGAAGCAGGCCTGCCCAAGGGCGTTTGGAACCTGGTTAACGGCTTTGGTGAGGACGCTGGTAAGGCCCTGACCGAACACCCCGACATCAAGGCCATCGCCTTTGTTGGTGAATCGCAGACCGGATCGCACATCATGCGCCAGGGCGCAGCGACCCTAAAGCGGGTTCACTTTGAATTGGGCGGCAAGAACCCGGTCGTGGTCTTTGCCGATTCAGATCTAGAAAGCGCCGCTGACGCTGCGGTCTTTATGATTTACTCCTTGAACGGCGAGCGCTGCACTTCTTCAAGCCGACTGCTGGTTGAACGCTCCATTCAAGACGAGTTCTTGGCCAAGGTCGCCAAGAAGGCCGCCAACATCAAGGTCGGCCACCCGCTGGACCCCAGCACGGTCGTCGGCCCGCTGATCCATCCGACCCATGAAGAAAAGGTCATGTCCTATATGGACATCGCCCGCGAGGACGGCGCGACAATCGCCGTTGGCGGCACCAAAGTCGAAGGCCTAGAAGGCTGCTATGTCGCCCCGACCCTGTTCACCAATGCCACCAATGACATGCGCATCGCCCAAGAGGAAATCTTTGGCCCAGTCCTGACCGCCATGGCCTTTGACGACGAAGAAGAAGCGCTGGCGCTGTCCAATGACGTCGCTTACGGCCTGGCAGGCTATATCTGGACCAACGATCTGAACCGGGCCTTGCGCTTTACCGAGCGTATGGAAGCGGGCATGATCTGGGTCAACTCAGAAAATATTCGCCACCTTCCCTCGCCCTTTGGCGGCGTCAAGGCATCAGGCATCGGCCGCGACGGTGGTGATTGGTCGTTCGATTTCTATATGGAAACTAAAAACATCGCCTTTGCGACTAAGCCCCGCAATGTGCCCAAGCTGGGAGGATAATCCATGCCCGTACCCGCCTATAATCTCTACCCTGACTTCAACGTCCTTCGCCTGTCTCACGTCGAGTTCAAGGTCAAGGACTTGGCTGCTTCCAAGAAGTTCTACACCGACATGATCGGCCTGCAGGTCACCGACGAGACCGACGATCGCATCTACCTGCGCGCTATGGAAGAACGCGGCCACCACTGTATCGTGCTGCAGAAGGCCGACGAGGCCTACGCCGGTGCTCTGGGCTTCAAGGTCTTTGCCGAAGAAGAGCTGGACAAGGCCGAAGCTTGGTTCAAAGAGCGCGGCAAGCCAACAAGCTGGATCGAGCGCCCCTATCAAGGCCGCACGCTGCTGACCGAAGACTGCCACGGCATTCCGCTTGAGTTCTATTTCAAGATGGAGCGCCTGCCGCACATCCACCAGCAGTACGCGCTGTACAAGGGCGTTAAGCCGCTACGCATCGACCACTTCAACTGCTTCTCGCCCAACGTTGACGAGAGCGTGGCCTTCTATAACGAAATGGGCTTCCGCGTCACCGAATACACCGAGGATGAGGAGAGCCAAAAGCTATGGGCTGCCTGGATGCACCGTAAGGGCGGTGTCCACGACATGGCCTTCACCAACGGTCTGGGTCCGCGCCTGCACCACACGGCTTTCTGGGTGCCGACGCCGTTGGATATCATCAACCTGCTCGATCTCATGTCCACGTCGGGCTACGTCGCCAATATCGAGCGCGGCCCTGGCCGGCACGGCATCTCGAACGCCTTCTTCCTCTATATCTTAGACCCCGACGGCCACCGAATTGAGATCTACTGCTCGGACTATCAGACCATTGACCCGGATCTGGAGCCCATCAAGTGGGATCTGAAAGACCCGCAGCGTCAAACCCTGTGGGGCGCGCCCGCCCCGCGCTCTTGGTTCGAGCATGGCTCGCTGTTCGAGGGCGTCGAGCCCCGCGCTGCAGAGCTGAACGCCACCCCGATTATTGCCCCATAAGGCAGCGTCAACCACCGCCAGGACCGAGGCATAAATCCTCGGCCCCGCGCTGTTCCAGATTCCTTAAAAAATTCCGGTAAAGGAGCCCGCTCCATGAGCAAGTTCGCCACCTTCAGCGCCCAAGGCCAGCAGTTCTATGGCCTCGATACCGGCGAGGGCATGATCGCCCTATCGGCTGATTTTCCGCAATGGCCGACCCTGCGCCAAGTTGTTGAAGCTGAGGGCTTCGACCAGCTTGAAGCCGCAGCAGCAGGCCGCGCCGTCACCCACCCCGTCGGCAGCTTCACCTACGACATTCCTATTCCCCAGCCGGAAAAGATCATCTGCGTCGGGGTCAACTTCCCCTCGCGCAACGAAGAGTATAAAGACGGCAAAGACCTGCCGCCCAATCCGTCGCTATTCCCGCGCTTTGCCCGCAGTTTTACCGGCCACAATCAACCGCTGATCCGTCCCAAAGCCTCTGATCAACTCGACTATGAGGGCGAGATTGCCATTGTTATCGGCAAGGGCGGGCGCCACATTGCGCGCGAAGACGCTTGGGACCACATCGCTGCCATGAGCCTTTGCAACGAGGGCACACTGCGCGATTGGGTGCGCCATGCGAAATTCAACGTGACCCAGGGCAAGAACTTCGATCAGTCTGGCGCCATTGGCCCGAACCTGGTGCCCTTCAAGGACAAGTCGCAGTTGCAAGACGTCGAGCTGACCACCCACGTCAACGGGGAGCTGCGCCAGAAGGACCGCACCGGGCGCATGATTTTCCCGATTGATTTTCAGATCGCCTACATCTCAACCTTCACGACTTTGGTCCCGGGCGATGTCATCATCACCGGCACACCCACGGGTGCGGGCGCGCGATTTGATCCGCCGATTTTCCTAAAGCCGGGCGATGAAATCGTGATCGCAGCCGAAGGCATTGGCGAGCTGCGAAACACCGTTGCTGACGAGGCCTGAACCATGGCGCTGACCCAAGAGCAGACCCAAGCTGCCGCCGCGCGCTTGCTGGAGGCCGAAAAGACCGGCGTCCAGACCGGGCTGATCTCGCTGGAACATCACGAGATCACACTGGCCGAAGCCTATGATATCCAAGAAGCCGTCGTGGCGGCCAAGGTCGCAGCAGGCGATCCGCAGATCGGTTGGAAAATCGGGCTGACCTCGCGCGCCATGCAGATGGCTTTGAATATCACGACGCCTGACTCAGGTTTCTTGCTGCAATCAATGGACTTTGCGCACGGCTCAACCGTGCCCGCGGGACGCTTCATCGAGCCACGCATTGAGGCAGAGATCGCTTTCGTCATGGGCGCAGACCTGGCGGGCGAGGACGTGACCCGCGAGCAAGTTATCGCGGCGACCGACTACCTGACACCTTGTCTAGAGATCTTAGATACCCGCATTTTGCGCAAAGATCCGCAAACCGGCATCGCGCGCAAGATCTTTGACACCATCTCAGACAATGCAGCCAACGCGGGCGTCGTTCTGGGCGACAATCGCCACGGCGTCGATGATTTTGACCTGCGTTGGGTGGGGGCCATCGTCAAACGCAATGATACGGTCGAAGAGACCGGCTTGGGCGCGGGCGTGCTCAACGATCCGGTGACATCGATGGTCTGGCTGGTGCAGCGACTGGCCAGCATCGGCCAGGGCCTGAAGGCCGGGCAAGTCGTACTGTCGGGCTCTTTCATCCGCCCGATCGAAGCGCCCGCCGGTTCGCGCTTTCATGCCGACTTTGGTGCCTTCGGAGAAGTGGCGATCGACTTCGCTTAAACAGCCTGGGCTTAGATCGACCGGGCTTAGATCGGCCGGGCTTAGTTCGACCGGCCCAGATCGCTGCGCCCGAGCGCCTGGGCCGAAATCAACCGGACCGAAATCATCTGGGCCTAAAATCATGCGCCGATGATCGCAGCTCCGGCCCACAAAGAAGCGGCGGCGCCTTGCTCTCGTTCAAGGCGCCCTGTCCGCTCCCTCCCCCACCAAGGTGGGAACTCCTGGCCCATCGAGCCTCGGGCGACCGCGAGCCTTGGCCGCGCCAACCGGTTTTTAGCTAGCCGTCTAGTCGTTCCCCAATCAGCATGACCGGCTCAGAGTTGGTGAAGTTGGGGATGTCTGCCAAGGCTGGCCCGGCACTCGCCATGGCAGCATCCAGCGCGGCCTGATCGGCAAATACGATACTCGCGATTGCGTGATAGCCAGACGGAACATCGGGCCCGCCTGCCAGCCCCTTGGTCACAAGTGTGCTTTGGATGTGCTGCCCGAATGCTTGGCCGACGATCTCCAGGTGCTTGGTCATTTAGTAGTCGTAGTCGAAGGTCGTGCCCTCTGCCACCGGATAGAGGACTTGCAATGTCATCGACATGGACGCTCTCCTTTTGCTTGAAACGTCTATACTAGCACAAGTTGTCGCAGCGAACCAGCAAGGCAAAAAAACACCCCCAAAGCCGGGGCCTTGGGGGTGCTTGTTCGTTAGCGCGCAAATGCAGCCGTCTAGTCGCGGATCGCCTGCAATTGAGCCTTGAAAGCGGCGCGCTGTTCCCCGTCCATAGTGGCCATGGCGGTTTCATCGTTGGCGCGCGCCAGCGCCAGCAGGCCGGCGACCCGCTCGCGGCCCTTGTCGGTGCCTTGTGCGACCTTATCGTCAAAGCTCACCAGCCCGTCGGCCTGCAGACCCGCCAACACATCGTCCAGCGCGTAGGGCTGAATGTAGGTACGCGCGGCCAGCTCCTCAAGACCCAGCGCCTCTGGGCCCGACAGAGACGACAGCACCCGCCATTCGCCCAGCGTGAGGCCCGCGTCCAGCACCTGATGGTGGAAGCGGTCAGCCATGGCGTGGTAGGCGCGCGAAAGCTGGTAGAAAGCCAGCGTCTCCAGCGGGTGTTCGCTGCCCAGACGGCTCTCCTCGACGGCTTTGCTCTGCAAGGTCTCGGCGCGTGCATAAGATCCGCCCGAGAAGACCAGTCCTTGGCCCTTTTCAAGGCTCAGATCCAGAACCTCGCCGACCAAAATCCAATGGTCGCCGCCCTCATAGACCGCCCACTGACGGCAATCGAAGCGCGTCAGAGCCTCGGGCAAGATCGGCACGCCGTTCTCGGTCTCGCCAATCTCCAAGCCCGCGAACTTGTCGGTGCCTGGCTTGGCAAAGCGGCCCGACGCCTCGGTCTGGGTGGTCTTCAGCACGTGAATGCTGAAGTGCTGGGCATCGCGGAAGGCGGGCGCTGACAGCGCGGTCTTGGTGACGCTCCACAAGACCAGCGGGGGATCGACCGACACCGAATTAAAACTGGAGGCGGTCATGCCCACGGGCTGGCCTTGGCCATCGCGCGCGGTGACGATCGTCACCCCCGTTGCAAAGGAGGACAGCGCGTCCCGAAAATCGCGCCCACTAAAGGGCGCTGGCGTCTCAGAAGTCTGGCTCATGATCTCAGCCTTGCTTCAAGAAATCATAGACGCGCTGAACGCCCGGCTTCTTGTCATAGAGGTCATAGTAAGCTGCCGCCATAAAGGCCTGTGGGCCGAAGAAGAAGCGCTCATAGAGGCACTGGCGCGAGCCAAAGCCCGAAATCGCCACATCGTGCGCCAGACGGAACAAGGCGACGCGATCACGGCTCTCTAGGTTGACGGTCTGGAAATACTTTTCAACGCTGGCCGCCAGGGCATTCGAGAAATCGGCCTCTGTCGGGGTCGCCATCAAAGACGAAGAGCCCAACAGCTGGATCAGCTCAATAATGCGCGGGTACATCTTGGGGAAGAGATTGCGCGAGGTCTCCAGCGGCAGGCGCAAAGGCACAAAGTTACCGTACTGGTCTTCGTGCGCTTGCGATTCAGCCGAGTAGAGCAGCGCGCGCACAGTCTCTGACATGGTCATGACTTCGGCGATCATGTTTTTCACATAGAGATCGCGGTCCTTGCCGGTGGCTTCGGCAATCGCACACATGAGCGAGACCAGGAATTCCGACTTGGCCAGCTTGCCACAAGCCACCTGGTGCATCATGTGGATGACCGCGTTTGACGTACCGAAGGCCTGGTTGCACAAGCTGGGCTCGCCATAAATGAAAATGCGTTCCCAGGGCACGAACACGTCGTCAAAGATCACGACCGAGTCCATCTCTTCAAAGCGGGACGCCAGCGGTGCATCAAAGTGTGACTTACCTTCATCGTAAGAGTCGCGGCACAGCAAGGTCAGGCCCGGCGTTGCAATCGGAATGGCAAAGGCGAAGGAGAAAGGGATGTTGTCGGGCGAGGACTTCAAAACGGTCGAGGGGAAGACCTCAATCTCATCGGCCAGAGGGCCCAGAGTGGCCAATAAGCGCGCGCCCCGCACGACGATGCCTTCGGGCGATTCTTTGACCACGTGCAGCGCGACTGTCTCGTCAAATTTGCCCTCAGACGCCAGCTTGTGGTTTGTGATGGGGTTGACCAGGGTGTGGGTCAAGATGCGGTCATTCTTACGGATGTAGTTGTAATAGTTGACCATATTGGCGGCAAAATCGGTGTAGTCCGACTTGCCCTGGCTCAAGAAGGGCTGGGCGTGGGCAAAGGCCATGACCGATGCGTTCTTGTAGTCCGGCGTTCGGCCAAACATGCCGTTCGACCAGGTGGCCCACTCGTAGTAGGCGCGCCCGCGCTGGGCGACATCGTCCTTGGACTTCGGCGGCAAGAACGCCGTAGCGATGCGGTCGCCGTCCTCGTCCATATAGGTGACCGTATCTTTGTAGGCGTCCTGGTGTTGGCGGTCCAAAAATTCACCCATGGTGGCCGCACAACGCATCAAACCCGGCTGCTGGGTCACGTCTTTGACCTGTTGGCCTTCCATCCAAACTTGGCGATCATCTTGCAGGCCCGCCAGGTACTGTGCGCCGGTCCTGATGCCGGTGCCAGTATCGCTGGGGTGCCCCGCAAACGCGCCTTTGTTGGCTTCAAAGACTTGCAGTGTCTGAGTTTTTAACATGGGTTTGTTTCCTAGTTTTGTGTCTACTTCGTTGGTGCCAGCCGCAAAGGCCGGGCTTTTTATCTCGTTGGGATTAGGCGGCGACTTTGCGCGGCTTTTCCACGCCTGCCGGAGCCTGCAGCTTGCCCAAAATGCGCGCGAGCTGCTGCCACTCTTCAGGCGTTACTTTCTGGGTCAGGCTCTCGTGGATCGCCGCGACTTGGGGGCGAATTTCCAGCTCCAGCGCCCGGCCCTTATCGGTCGGCGTCACGCAAACAACGCGGCGGTCTTGATCCGAGCGCAAGCGCTGCACCAGACCCTTTTTTTCTAAGCGATCCAGAATGCCAACCAGCGAGGGCGCGGGCAGCAAGGTCTGCTTTGCTAGTTCGGCGGTAGGCAGGCGGTCATTCTCCCAAAGAACGCGCAAAATACGCCACTGCTGTTCGGTGAGCTGATAGCGGGCAAACAACTCGCGGTAGGCGGGCATGACCGCATCCAAGGTAGCATTGAGCATCATGGGCAGGGTCGTTGAAAAGCGGGTCATGCGGTCATGTCCTCCGGTTATGCGGGCGCGATGATTGTTTTGCCTACGATCGAATTAATTAACATATTAATAATATAGGTCTAATGCAATGTCAAGCAAAGCGGCTTGCCGGGCGCTCGCCCGGCACGGTTCTGGAGCTAGTTGGGCCTGTGTGCGGCTAGCCCTCTACGATACCCTTGGCGCGCCAATCGTCGAAGATGGCAAGCGCGGTATCAACGAAGGCCTGGTCATTGATGTGGGCGTCAATCTCGGTCATGTGGATTGGGTCTTGCATGACGCGGCGCAGGGCCTCGTTCATGGCCGCCAGCGCCTCGGGCATGTGGGTATCGCCGCCCGGCTTGTCCCATTCCTCATGGCCGCCGTTTGGCAAGATGAAATGCACCGGCGCCTTGGCGTCACGCAGGCAGGCGGCCATAGCTTCAGCCACTTCGACCCTTTCTTGCGCGCCAAGTACCGTGGATTTGATCAAGCGATTGTGCGCGTGGAAGGGATCGTCGGCAAATCGCGGCGGGATCTCCTGCCAACCGGCAAAATCGAGCAAATCAGCCGCGCCTGGCGCTACAATTTGCGGTGTGCCGCTCTGCCCGGCGGAGCGCAAGCGCGCCGCGCCCGAACTCACCAGCGAGCCGAACACGCCGTTGGCAAATTCCTGCATGGAAAAATCCATCACGCAAGCAAAGCGCCCTTGCGCGGCCAGGTTCTCGAAGGCCATGCCACCCATGCCCGTAGAGTGAAAAATCGCCACTTCATAGCCGCGCTGTGCCAGGGCTGGCTTCAGTTTCTTCATATAGCGCAAGCAAGACGAGCCCAGGCTGGTCATGCCCACCAAAGGGCGCTGATCATCAGGCCGCTCGACCGCCTGCGCGGCACCAAGGACCGCACCGGCGGCCTGCGACAGGGAAGACTTGCAGATCGAGTTGAGACCGTAGAGGCCGCCCGCCCACAGGATCATCTGAATATCTGCTGCCAAACGCTCGGGTGGGATTAGCGACGAAAAGGCGATGGTCGAAATGATGTACTTGGGCACACCCAAGGGCAGCGCTTGGGCGCAATCTAGGGCCAGATCGGTGCCCATGGAGCCGCCCATCGCGATCATGCCGTCAATATGTCCGTGGCGGTACAGGTCTTCAGTGATGACCGATGCCCCCTGAGCCATGATCTGCATAGCGCTGTTTTCGTCGCCGCTGTCGATCACAGCCTGAATGCTCGACCCCGCCGCTTCGGCCACTTTGTGTTTTGAGATACGGGTAGGCTCGGGCGGGTCGCCCAGCACCGAGACATCCATAGAGATGACCTGCCCGCCCTGCGCGCGAATGCAAGCCTCCAAATAGGACAACTCGTCCGACTTGGTGTCATAGGTTCCGATGACCAATATGGTTTTTACGCCGGCCTTGGCGCCTTCGGGCTGCGGGCTCATGCAAACTTCCCTTGCAAAAGTGGTGGGTATCCCAAAGCCGCGACGCTCCCCAAGCCGCTGCTCAAAGATCGGTCCTGTTGTTCAGCGACCTATCAAAGGTAACAATGCTCACGGCGGCGCGGCGCTGGTAACATGCCAAAGCCGCGACGCTCCCCAAGCCGCTGCTCAAAGATCGGTCTTGTTGTTCAGCGACCTATCAAGGGCAACAATGCTCGCGGCGGCGCGACGCTGGTAACATGCCAAAGCCGCGACGCTCCCCAAGCCGCTGCTCAAAGATCGGTCCTGTTGTTCAGCGACCTATCAAGGGCAACAATGCTCGCGGCGGCGCGACGCTGGCAATATTCAATTACCGCGGCGCTGGTTCTAAACAAACGGCAGATAGTAATCGCGGATATCGTCGATGCTCTTGCCTTTCAGGCGAGAGGCTTCGTCGCGCTTCATCACGGCTTGCGCTTCACACAAGGTCTGCCCTACCGCCGCACACAAAGCCTTGTCCTTTTCCAGCGCGTCCATGGCGGCAACTAGACCGTTCGGCACGTGGCGGGTGGCGCGCACATTCTCAATACCATCCAGGTCTTCAGCCTTGGGTATCTTATAGCCGCGCTCAACGCCCAGCAGCGCTGCCTGCAAGACCGCAGCCACCGCGATGTAAGGGTTGGCCGAACAGTCCGCGGTGCGGTGCTCCAGGCGCGCTGACTTGGGTGAGCTGGTGGAAGAGCGCACCGTCACCATGCGATGATCTTCGGCCCAGTTGGCCCAGTAGCCTGCCATAGAACCCGGCGCCAGGCGTGCATAGGAGTTGACCGTCGGCGCCAGCAGGCCCGACAGGCCTTCGTGGTGTTCCAACATGCCCGCGATACAGCCCTTGGCGATGTCGGACAGCTCGCCGTGCGGGGCGACGACGTTGGCTCCGCTCTCATCGACAAAGCTGAAGTTGATGTGCATGCCAGAACCGCCGCGCTCAGGGTGAGGTTTGGGCATAAAGGTCAGGATCAGACCCTTTTTCAGCGCGACTTCACGGGCCAAAGCTTTGAACAAGAAGGCATCGTCACAAGCTTTCAGAGCGTCCGCGAAACACAAAGTCAGCTCAAACTGGCCGTTGTCGTATTCGCCGTTCATGCTCTCGATCGGCAGATCGCAGTCGTAGGCCGCCTGCCAGATGTCTTCGACCAAGCCGCCGGGATCGTTGGCCGGGCCGGTACCATAGACAAAAGCGCCCGGGGTCTCATAGGGGCGCCAGACCCCATCTTCATCGCGCTGGAAAACATAGGCTTCCAGCTCCAGGCCGACCATGGGTTTCAGGCCCTTGGCCTCCCAAGCGGCAATCGCACGCTTCAGCGCCGAACGCGGGCACAAGGGGAATTCGCCCTTGGCCGAAGCCAGGTCGCCCAAAGCGATCTCAACATGCGGCTCCCAAGCTTTGCGACGCTCGGATTCCAAGTTCAAGTGAACATCGGGAATGCCCTCAAAGACGCCCGCACCCGGCACATTCAGCAAGTCGCGGTCATAGGTGACAGCAAAGACGGCGCCAGCAAAGCCGACCTTACCGCCGTCGGCCACATGGGGCGGAACGAACTTGCCGCGCGGCAGGCCTAAAAGGTCACTGAACAGGGGACGAATACGGGTGTGAGACATGAGGATTTCTTCCCTTGGAATCGTTTTTGTCAGCGGGGTTAGCTTGCAAGCGACCCCACCGGCGTTTGCATTTAAGCGCGAGGCTGCGCGCGCAGTGGCAGCTTTTTAACGCCACATATGAAGTTAGAGCGGGTCCAAGTAGGCTCAGCCAAGAGGTCGAATTTTTCAACCCTCTCGGCCAAGACCTTCAGCAGAACTTTCAGCTCCATGCGGGCCAGCCACATGCCCAGGCAAACGTGAACGCCGCCCTGGCCAAAAGCAACGTGGCTGGTGCTCACGCGGTCCAATTTGACGGTAAAGGGATCGTCGAACACATCTTCATCGCGGTTGCCTGAAACGAACCACAACAGGACCTTGTCGCCCTTTTTGATCTGCTTGCCGCCCATCTCTATGTCTTCGGTCGCCGTGCGGCGGAAGTGCATGGTCGGCGAAGCAATGCGAATGAACTCGTCGCCCGCCGTGTCCCAAACTTCGCCGCTGCGCAGCTTGTCCATCAACGCTGGGTCTTTGGCCAACTGGTACAAAGCCATCGCGATAGAATAGCGCGTCGTATCATTGCCAGCGGCCACCAGCAGACAGAAGAAGTTCTTAAAGCCGCGTTCGTCCATCACCGCATCGGCGTCGTTCTGGTCCAGAATTTTGCGCAGCAAGCCGTCCGGGTCGATTGCCTTCTCGCCCTTCATGATCGCCTCAGCGTAATCATAGAGTTCAACACCCGCGGGCGAGCGGAAAGGCATGAGGCGATATTCGCTGGTATCAACCTTATCGACCAGCACTTGCGCAAAGTCGGGGTCTGTGTTGCCAATCAGCGCATCGCCCTTGGAGACCAACCAGTCCAGATCTTTTCGCGGCAGCCCCAAAATTCGGCCCAGCATGAGCATGGGCAGCTGCTTGGCGATCTGCTCGACACCATCGAATTCACCCATAGCCACAGCGCGATCTACGATATCGACCGCCAGCTCGGTGATCATGGCCTCATAGCTTGCCACCGCGCCCTTGGAAAAGGCGGGATTCAGCATCTTTCGCGTCAAGCGATGCTCGGGCGGGTCTGTTTCCTGGAAGGTACGGCGCGCCATGTACTCTTCGTGGCTCTGGTCCTCAATGCGGATGCCTTGCGCAGACGAAAAGACCTTGTTGTTGCCATTGGCAGCCAGGATATCCGCTTGACGGGTGAGCGACCAAAAACCCCGGCCGCCGTCGTGTTCCGGCGTCCAGTGTACCGGGTCTTCGCGACGCAAGCGCTCAAACGTCTTATGCGGAACGCCACCCGCAAAGCTGTCGTGGTTTGATATATCTAGGGTGCCGTCATCAACGATAGCGGTCATGCCTTCTGTCCTTTTTGCGAAAAGAAGCGCGCGGCCCAACGCGCAAACACCAGACCGTCAGGCTGGCATGCAAGTGTGTCCTTGGCCGTTTGATAGTCCTCGGGACTGAGATCGTCGCGAGTGAGTTCGAAAACCGCTTCCATGAAGGGACGGCTGAATTCGGGGTGCATCTGGGTCGTAAAGATGTGGCCGCCCTTGGCAAAGCTGGCGAACTGGCAACGCTCTGAGTGGCCCAGCACCTCACAGCCTTCTGGCATCTTGGTAACTTGCTCTTTGTGGGAGCAGTAGAAATTCAAATCTTGGTAGGGCTCCATCCAGGGCTTACGAACGTCAAAGTGGGTCGATTCAACGCCCAGGTTCCAGCCACCTTCGGAGTAGCCGACCTCTCCGCCCAGCGCCACGGCGATCGCCTGGTGTCCGAAGCATGTGCCCAGCAATGGTTTCTTGGCCGCGTCGCATGCCCGGATAAAGTCATAGAGTGCGGACAGCCAGAAATGATCCTCGTTAACCGAAAGGGGCGAGCCGGTAATCAGATAGGCGTCCTGCTCATCGACCGATTTCGGCAGCTCGCCCCCAATGGTCATATAGACCCGGTAGGTAAAGCGCTGCTCAAGTTGGTCGAACAGATCGCGAAAGCGGTGCGCATCATCGGGAAAATGATCGCCAATCTGTTCTGACTTGTCGTGATTGACTTGAAGAATGCCCAGGCGGATACGGTCCATCGACTAGTTAGCCTTGGTTAGGGGTTGTTTTGCTGTTGGGGAAAAGCGCAGGGGCAGCGCGTGATCTGCCAGCTTGGAAAATTGGAGGAGCAAGGGCTCTCGCCCCTCCAATTGTAGTGAGATCTTAGTTGCCAATCAGGGCTTTGATCTCAGAGTTCTTGGCATCGTCTGCAACGATACGCGCCGCAGATGCAGCCGCATCTTGCCAGTAGACACGCGCGCCTGTCTCTTTAGCCAGGGTCTGAGCTTCTTCGCTCATCATGGCCTTTTTGGCGATCTCGGCCAGCTTGTCCTTGACGTTCTGAGGCGTGCCTTTCTTGACGAACAGGCCGTTCCACAGCTCCAGATCGGGGATGCCCGCTTGCTCAGCCAGTGTGCCAACTTCAGGCAGCTTGCCGATGCGTACTTCACCAACATTGGCCAGAACGTTGATGTCGCCCAAGCAAGGCTCGATCAGGGCCAAGGTGGTGTTGATCACGTCCGCATCGCCAGAGGACAAGGTGTTACAATCCAGCATGTCGAAGGCCGAATCGTCGGCGAACTCAAAGCCCATCTTGGCGGCAGCCGCGAAGGACGCCGCGGTGGGGGTCAGGCCCGCGCCGAAGTGGCCCAGGATCACGTCGTTGTCCTGCGCGTGCGCAGCCAACTCAGCCATGTTGGAATAAGGCGCATCGCCGGCAGCCGCCAACACGAAGGGGTAGGTCAAAAAGATGCCGATGGGTTCGAAAGAGTCGCTCTCGATGCCAATGCCCAGCTTGGGACCAACCAGCGGAACGCCGATCACGAATGATCCGACAACAGAGCCGTCAGCCGGTGCGTCCAGAACTTCCAGCGCGCCGGGGAAGGGGCCATCGCCGCCGCCAGGACGGTTGACGACTGACGCGGGCTGGCCGGTTGAGTCCTGCATTTCAGCAGCAATCATGCGGGTCAGGATGTCTTCGAAGTCACCCGGAGGCCAAGGAACGATGAACTGCACGGGGCCGTTGGGATAAGAGTGTGAGCCGGCAAAAGCAGCTGCGCTCATAGTCAGAGCAACGGCTGCGCCTGCGAAGGCTGATACGATCTTTTTCATGTTTTTCTCCCTGAAGTGAAAAAGAAGCCGAAGGGTTCCTAGTCGCCGACGCGGCTAGGTATTCTTGCGCTTTTCAAAGCGCGCTAGAATGATT
Organism: Alphaproteobacteria bacterium; assembly: GCA_030428565.1. Lineage (GTDB taxonomy): Bacteria > Pseudomonadota > Alphaproteobacteria > UBA7985 > JAUIBT01 > JAUIBT01. Next base: position 6,471 of record JAUIDR010000020.1, on the reverse strand, counting down.
GAGCCGATAATCAACGCCACGATGACCACGGCAAGGGTGCCTGAGACGGGCCGGTCCACCAGGTTCCACCACGTCTTGACCCGGCTGGCACCAGCGGTGAGCTTTTCGATCATGATCGCGCCCAGAACCATGCCCAGCACCAATGGCACCAGCGGCCAATCCAAACGCCGCAAAATGAAGCCAAAGAAGCCGAAGCAGGCCGCAATCACACAATCGAAAATATTGTTTCGGATCGAAAAGACGCCAACGAACGCCAAGATCAAAATAAAGGCCCCCAAAAAGCGATTGGGGATGTGAACGATCTTGGCAATGAAGTTCGACGAAAACATGAGCGCCGCCACCACCAGCACATTGATGATGAGCAAGGCGATGAACAGGCTGAACAAAAAGCTGGGGTGGTTTTCAAAGATATCGGGGCCGGGTTTTACGCCCGCATCGAAAAACACCACCATCATCATTGCGGTCAGCGCCTCGCCGGGCACGCCCAAGGCCAACAATGGGATCATAGCCGCTGACGGCACGGCGTTGTTTGATGTCTCGGAAGCGATCAGCCCATCGGGCGCGCCATTGCCGAACATGGCCGGGTTCTTGGACAGCCCGCGCGCGGTAGCATAGGAGAAGAATTGCGCCACGAACTCGCCAACGCCGGGGATGATACCCATGATGGTGCCGTACATGGCCGACAGGGTGGCAACGCGCGGGAACCGCAACAGCTCGAACAAGCCACGGAAGAGGCCGCCTTGTTTCACCGAAGCGCTGGGCGCGGCAGAATCCTTGCCAGTCATAAGGTTAAGCGCCTGCGAGACCGCAAAGATTCCCACGATTACCACGATCAGGTTGAAGCCCGAGGCCAATTCTTCAAAACCAAAGGTGTAGCGTGAGACGCCGCGTGTCGATTGGCGGCCCACCATGGCAATCAAGAACCCAACGCCAAACAAGAGCGCGGCCAACACCATGTTCTGACGATGCGCCAAGATCAACAGCACCGCGCCCAGCAGCGCTGCCATAAAGATATCCCGCTGGCCGAACAGGGCGCCCAAATCCTTCAGATAAGGGCCAAACAGGATCAATGAGACCAGCGCCACAAGGATCGAAAACGAGGCCCCAAAGAACGAGGCTGAATAGGCCAACGACAAGGCGCGCGGGGCTTCGCCGCGCTTGGTCATGGCGTAGCCGTCGTAGGTGGTCAGCGCATTGACCGGTGTGCCGGGCGTGTTGATCAAGATGGCAGGGATTGCACCGCCGTACATCGAGGAGCCATAGACCCCCAGCAACAGGACCAGGCTAACCAGGTCGGGCAAAAAGACCGTCGCAGGCAGCAAAATCGCGATGGCGATCGCCGGACCAATGCCAGGGACCGCGCCGATGAACAGGCCGCCCAATGATCCGATAACAAGCGCCATTAGCACTTGTGGATCAAGTAAATCAATCAACCCTGCTAGTAGAGCGTCCATCAGAAATAGACCTTCATGAAGGTTTCAAGGGCGGGTGGAAATTGCTCATAGAGCCAGATATTCACCGGCGTTTTGATTTGCAGCAGGGTGCGAAATACCAGGACGATCACCATGGCCGTCCCCAGGCTATAGGCCAGCCACTTTGGCTTGCGATAGCCAAGTCTTGTGGTCAAAAACAAAGCAAAGATCAGCGTCGAAAGCAGGTAGCCCAAGATCGGCACGCAAAACGAATAGATGATGAAGTAGAGCAAAAACTCCAGCGCCCGCAGCCATTCCACCACTTCAAACACGGTCTGATTAGGCCGGTGTTTGCGCTCTGGTTTTTGGGTCCAGCGATAGGAGAGCCAAGCATTCAACAGGGCAGCGGGCACCAAGACAGCCAGCGCCATCAAGGGGCCAACCCATTGCTGCTTTAGCACTTTGCCGAAACGTCGTTGTGGCAGATCGCGGTCATACCATCCGCCCTCATCGCCAAAGTGGTAGAGCAAGAACAGCGCCAACCCCAGCATGAAGATCGAAAAAATCAAGTCGCCGCGCGTACGCTTAAAGCCAAACAAGTCGCCGACTTTAAAGCGCTTTTCCTTGGGAATGAGCGAGGACAATTCGCTCGCGGCGCCAAGAGCATTGAATCTCTTAGCCTCGCTGTGCGAACGAAACGCTTCGTTTAAGTCTGACTTAAAGGTCATACTTCCCCCAAACTTTGCGGCCAGCAGCGGTCCAAGCCCCTACCCTGCCTGCGCTCAAAGTTGAATCCAAGCGGTTTTAAGTTTGCTAAACTTCTCCAGAGCATAGATCGACTTGTCCGACCCGTTGCCCGATTGCTTGTGCCCCGACAAGGGCACGGTGATGTCGGGGCCGCCGTAGGTATTGACGTGCACGACCCCGGCCTTGACGGCCTTGACCATTCGGTGAGCGCGGCCCAAATCGCTGGTCCAGACGCCAGCAGCCAGACCATAAACGGTGGCGTTGGCCAGACGGACCGCTTCAGCTTCGTCTTCAAAACGAATGACACCCAGAACGGGGCCAAAGACTTCTTCTTGGGCCAGCTTCATATCGCCGGTGACATCGGCGAATACCGTCGGCTGCATGTAATAACCGCCGCTGTTTTGCAGAATCCGTTGGCCGCCCGTCGCCAGGCGCGCGCCGCCGCTCAAGGCCGCTTCGACGTGGGCCAGGTTTTGTGCCAACTGCACATCGCTGCTGACCGCGCCTGCTTGGGTCGTCAGATCCAGAGGGTTGCCGACCTTCATAGTGCTGGCCTGTTGGCTCAGCTTTTCCACCACCTCGTCATAGATTGAGGCCTGGACCAACAAGCGCGAGCCCGCGACGCAGACTTGACCGGAATTGCGAAAGATAGCCGCCGCCGAGGCCGCAATGGCCTTGTCCAAATTGGGGGCGTCGTCAAATATGATGTTGGGGGACTTGCCGCCAAGTTCCAAATAGCAGGGCTTCATGTTCGATGCCGCCGAGGCTTCTAACAGCCGCCGCCCGGTCGCCCCCGAACCCGTGAAGGTCAGAACGTCCACGTCCATGTCATGCGCCAACGCTGAGCCAACGACCGCGCCTTTACCTGTCACGACGTTCAAGACCCCTTCGGGCAGCCCCGCTTCGTGGCAGATCTCAGTCAAACGCAACAGCGATAGGCTGGCAACCTCGGCGGGCTTTAGGACCACCGAATTGCCCATAGCCAGCGCGGGTGCGATTTTCCAAGCCCCAATCATCAGCGGGAAATTCCAAGGCACGATCGCCCCGACGACGCCGACGGCTTCGCGGTGTATCAGGCCCAACACGCTGGGATCGGTCGGCGCGATGTCGCCCATGACCTTATCCACGCACTCAGCATAAAAACGGAAAGTAGCCGCCGCAGAGCCGGGCTCTGCCTTGATCGCCATGCTGATTTCAGTGCCGTTATCGCGCACACCCAAGACCGCCAGCTCCAATGCGTGCTTTTCGATCAGATCGGCGATGCGGTGCATGATGCGCTTGCGAGCTGCTGGGGCCATATTCGACCATGCGCCCGCTTCGAAGCTTTGACGGGCGGCGGCGACCGCGGCGCGCATATCGTCCGCCGTGCCAGCGGGGAGCGGGGCCAGAACCTGCCCATCAATGGGAGAGATGGCATCGAAGGTTTCGCCGTCGCTTGCAGCCACCTGACGGCCACCAATCCACATTGATTGCGAGGCAATGGGCGCCGCGCCGAGCGCGTCAATAGCAGACTGATCCATGCGTCCCCCTTGGGCTGGTTCGATCGACGGTTCACAAAATGAACCGATGTTTCATTTATTGCTTGCATTACCCTTGCGCATTTGTCAACTAACTTATGCGTTCAACGCAGATCTAATTTAACTCGTTAAGTTATGCCTCAAAACGAAACCAAAACCACCACGGATAAAGCTCTGTCTTTGCTAGCATTTTTCGATGACAAGCACGATTGGATTGGTCTTACTGATTTGGCCAAGCGGGCGGGATTCGACAAGGCCAGCACCCTGCGGCACGCCTCTGCCTTGGTGCGTGCGGGGCTGTTGCAGCAGAATCCGAGTCACAAAAAATACGCCCTGGGGGCCGAGATTTTGCGTCTCGCGCGCCTACGCGAACAGCATTTTCCTTTTCAAGCCCTGATCGCGCCGGTGCTGCAAGACCTGACCGAACGCACTGGCGAGACCTGCCATGCCAGCCTGCTCAACCCGCGTGGGCTGGCCACCATCGCCAGCGTTGAGAGCCCCAAAAGCACCCGCGTTCACATGGAAACTGGCTTTGTGGCCCCGTTACACGGCTCCGCGTCGGGCCTGATCTATATGGCCTACAGCAGCGAGGAGCAGGTCAAGGACTGGCTGTCTAAGCCGCTGGTCGCCTGGACCCCCTATACCGAGACCGACCCCGAGCGCGTCGGCGATTTAATCAAGCAAGCCCGCGCCAACGGGATCGGCGAGAGCAATCGCGGTGTTGAAATTGAGGTCTACTCGCAGGCCGTGCCGGTGTTCGACAAAGAACGGCGGCCCTACGCCACCTTGGCGGTAGTCACCCCCTTTTCGCGGGCCACGCCCGAGGCCAAGGCCCGCACTGCGCAGGCCCTATTTAGTGCTAGTTTGCGCCTCACCCAGCAACTTGGCGGCCTGACACCACCCGACTTTCAGCGTTTGGCCGAGACACAGCTCGCGAAAAACCTGCCCGACGCGCCTTCGCCCCTTGCCCCGTCATTTGAAACAAGGTTGCCTGCCGCATGATCGCTCAAGCCGAGACCAACTCTCACGAGATCAAAGCCCTGGTGCTCGACTTTGGAGGTGTCATTTCCAAGACCCTGTTCGAGACCCACGACCTGAACGAAGCCGCGCTGGGTCTGCCCGCTGGCAGCCTGACTTGGCAAGGCCCTTTTGCCCCAGGAGAAGACCCGCTGTGGCGTGCCATGCAGGCCCAAGAAATCAGTGAGCGCGACTATTGGCTGACCCGCGCCAAAGAGGTCGGCGCGCTTCTGGGCCAAGACTGGCAGTCGATGAAGCAGTTGGTGCAGGCTGCGCGGGGCAGTGTTGATCCCATGACCTTCATTCGCCCCGAGGCCCTAGCCACCATGGAACAGGTCAAGCAGGCCGGGCACAAGCTGGCCATTTTGTCCAACGAGCTGGACCTTTTCTATGGTGAAGACTTCCGCCCGCGCCTGCCTTTTTTGGCCGACATGGATCTGATTATTGACGCCACCTATACCCAGATCCTCAAGCCCGATCCGCGCGCTTACGCCTTTATAACCGGGGGCCTGGGTCTGGCGCCCGAGGCCTGCATCTTCGTTGATGATCAGATGAAAAACATTCGCGGCGGCCAAGACGCGGGCATGACCTGCGTTTGGTTCGACGTTCACGACCCCGCTTCTTCTTACTCCCAAGCCCTGAGCCACTTCGGCTTGCCGGCGCTAGCATAAGGTTCTGCCCATGCCCTTCGACAGCAATTTTCTGAAAGAAAACAACGCCAAATTCCAGTGGCATCCCATGGCGCATCCCGCCGATATGCAGGCCAATCCGCCCAAGATCATTTGCGAAGCCGAAGGCGTTACACTAACCGACGTTGACGGTCATAGGACCTTGGATTCAGTGGGTGGTCTGTGGAACGTCAACTTGGGCTATTCCTGCGAGCCGGTGAAAAAGGCCATCGCCGACCAGCTCGCCACCCTGCCCTATTATTCAGCCTTCCGCGGCACCGCCACCGCCCCTGCTATCGAGCTATCGCATGCGCTTAAGGAGTGGTTTGCGCCCGACGGCCTCAGCCGCGCCTTCTTCACCTCGGGCGGTTCTGATAGTGTCGAATCAGCGCTGCGCTTGGCGCGTCAATACCACAAGATCCGTGGTGATCGCGATCGCACCAAGTTCATTTCGCTAAAGAAGGGCTACCACGGCACCCATTTCGGCGGCGCGTCCATCAATGGAAACGCCAATTTCCGCCGCAACTACGAGCCCTTGTTGCCGGGCTGCTTCCAGATTGCAGCCCCTTACCCTTATCGCAATCCCTTCAATGAGACCGACCCCGCCAAGTTGGCCGATCTGGTCGCCGCCAGCCTGGAGGATGAGATAAATTTCCAAGGCGCGGATACCGTCGCGGCCTTCATCATGGAGCCCGTTTTGGGCGCGGGCGGTGTCATTCCGCCCCACGAGACGCTCATGCCCAAAGTGCGCGAGATCTGCGATCGTCACGGCATTTTGCTGATCGCTGATGAGGTCATCACCGCCTTTGGCCGCACCGGCGCTTGGAGCGGCTCGCGCCTCTGGGGCGTACAACCGGACATGATGTCGACCGCCAAGGCCATTACCAACGGCTATTATCCCTTTGGCGCTGTCATGATCCACGACAAGGTGGCCGAGGTCTTTGAGAGCGACCGCTCCAGCTTTGGTGCAATCGGACACGGCTATACCTATTCAGCGCACCCGGTCGGCGCAGCGGCGGCGCTGGCGTGTCTGCCCGAAATGGCGCGCCTGAAGGTCAACGAGAACGCCACGGCTCGCGGTCAAGAGCTGTTGGACGGCCTCAAAGCCTT
>JAUIDR010000019.1 GCA_030428565.1 Alphaproteobacteria bacterium | reverse complement strand
AGCGCGGCTTGATAGCAACCTTCAACCTGGCCGCCAGTGCAGGCCTTGCCGAAAAATGCGGCTCCCAGCGCATACCCTTCCTCCTCGTCTTCGTCCAGGACATGAAGCCTGCCTGCGCGCATACAAGACTCGGAGTCATCCAATTCGCAGGCGCGGGCATAGAGCGAGCGCGCGCGGGGAACGTCAACTTCGCCTCCCCGTCCATCGTGATAGATCAATCCTGCCGCTTTGCAGCCAAGCGCGTGCCCCATGTCACAGCTTTTTACGAACAGCGCGCTTGCAAGGGCTTTATCGGGAGCCTGATCGCCGATGCCTTTGAAGAAGCCTGTCGCCTCATTATAGCAAGAAATCGCATCGCCATTTATGCAGCCCTTATGAAAGTAAGCCTGAGCGCGCCGCGCATCTTCGCCATCTTGACCATACTCGCGCAAATGCAGAGCAGCAGCGCGGCAGCCCTCTGCCAAATCGCTTTCGCAGGCGCTGTCGAACATGAGGGCAGCATTTTCTAAGTCCTTGTCCAAGCCATCGCCCGCTTCAAACAGTAGCCCAGAATTCAGGCAGCCTCTGGGGTGTCCTGCAACGCAGGCCCTCAAAAAATAATGCATGGCCGTACGCATATTTTGCGCCACGCCCCACCCTCTGTAGAACATCGCACCAGCGCCCAGGCAGCCACCTGCTGCCTCAAGCTCACAAGCTTTGTCATAGTGCTGAAGCGCGATCTTGAGTTCCATTGCTTCGGGCTTCCGGCCACCTTGCGGACGCTCCAGAAGGTAGGCAGCTTGGTAGCAAGAGCGCCCCATATCGCCCGCACAGGCGGACAGCGCCAGGGCGAGGGCCAGATCAAAATCCTGAGGCACGCCTTGGCCGTTCAAGTATTGCACGGCCCCAAGCTCGCAGCCTTTGGCGGCCCCGCCCTCGCAGGCCCAATAAAAATATTTGGCCGATTTTGCCAAGTCCGCCTCCGTGGCTTGGCTTTTCAAGAGCGCAAGGCCCGCGCTTAGGCAAGCCTCAGCGTCCTTGCTTCCTCGGCACAGCTTATCGCCGGTTTGAGCGGTCGCGATGGGGACAAGGCAAACCACAAGACAACAGGTCAGAAGGGCAGTTAACAGGGCGCGCATGATCGACTCGCTTGCTGCTGGCGTGTTTTTAATAGTCAGCACCAATAAATGAGAATGGTCAAGATAAAACACCGCATGCGCGCAGCGGCGTTGCCCAGCAGAGGGCCGGCGCGGTCGCCCAGCTGGGCTGTCGGTCCCGGTTAGCCTGCTATTCCCGCCGCTCCAAGCGACCTATAATGCGGTCTGAAAGACATAGACCCGATAGACCATTTCGGGTTCGGATAGCGGCAGGGGCTTGAACGAGTCAGAGACAGAGACCTCCGATAAGCGCCCCTCGCCCGCCAGAGCATCGACATTGCGTCGAAATCCGCCTTCGTCAAATACACGATCCCAGCCACAGAATACCAGATAGCCGCCGGGCTTCAAAATACGAGCAAATTCGCGAAAGCAACTGCCGTCAACGTGGAGGGTCGAGCCCACCTGCAAGACCGCATCATAGCTGTGATCGGGCAATTCAATGGGCTGGTTCAAGTCAGCCTGCATGAGCCGATCATAGGCGTTTTTCGCCGCGGCTTGATCCAGCATGCCTTGCGAATAGTCCAAGCCATCGATTGCGCCAAACCCCGCTTTGGCCAGGGCCACGCCGACCAAGCCGGTACCGCAACCGGCATCCAAGACCCGCGCTGTCGTCGGCACCAATTCGCCAAACGCCTCAACGGTCCGCTCTGGGGCGAGGTAGTTTTCAACCGATGTCAGGTCAGCATCATAGTTTTCAGCCCAGTCATCATAGCGACTTTGCATGGTCGCAGAATCGCCCGCACCGACCGCCCAATTGATGCGCTCAATCGCGCTGTCCGGTTTGCTTGCGCGGCGCGCGGCTTGCTGTCTTTGTTGCTCGCTTGTCACGTGGTCCTCCTAGGCTGTTCTTTGCGCTTTGCGGCCGCTTTGGCGCCAGATCAGGCACCAGATCAGGCGCCGGGCGGGCCGCTTGGTATCGGGCTTCAGGCATCCTTGCAGATGCGAAGCGCATCGTACAGGGCCGCATGAATATTGCGCCCCGCCACAACGTCGCCCAAACGCGCCAGCATGAAATCGCCACTTGGGTTGAGGTTTTGAAACGGCCTCTGCCCCGCCAGAAGCGACTCTTGGTCGAGCTGTCCTAGATTGCGCGCGTCTGGTTTTAAGTCGAAATACAGCGCGTCCATTGGCGCATTGCCCAGCTCGACAACAAGATGGTCCACCAGGACGCGACGCTGTTCACCGCTTAGGACGTGGCGCAAGGTCACTTCGATCTGCGCTCCCTGGCGGGCGGCGGCTTCCAAGCTCCAAAAGCAGGCCATGGCGACGCCCTTGGCCGCCAAGTCCCGCAAGGCCACCGCCATATTGGTCGGGCCGAGTTCTTGGGCAACGGTGCGATCGGGCGTCACCACTTGCACGCGGCACCCGGCCTCGCTGAGCAAGTCCGCGCAGACCATGGCGGAATGATCGCCCATCTCGTCATAGACCAAGACCTCCCCGCTCAGCCGCGCCGCGCCGCTCAACACCTCCCAGCACGAAACCGCTTGCGAGCCCCCTGGGATGTCGGGCGGTTCAGGCCAGCCGCCGGTTGCGATCACGACCAGATCGGGCGCTTCAGCGCGAACATCGTCGGCCTCAGCGTAGTGGTTCAAGCGCAAATCGACGGCCAGCCGCGTGACTTCTTGGATCAGCCAATCAGCTACCCCCCAAATCTGGCGCCGCGTCTTGCCCTTGGCAGCCAAGTTGAGCTGGCCGCCTAAGCGTTCGCTGGCCTCAAACAGCACGACCTTGTGGCCGCGCTCAGCGCATATGCGTGCGGCCTCCAAGCCGCCTGGCCCGCCGCCCACAACCACGACTTTTTGCGAGCGCGCGGCAGGCTCGATGCGATGGGAAAAGCGCGCTTCGCGACCGGTAGCCGCGTTGTGGCCGCAGACCGCGGGCTTGCCTTGATTGACGCGATCCACGCAATAACCAAGGCCAACACACGGACGAATGCGCGCTTCCTGGCCCTGCGCCAGCTTATTGACCAAATGCGGGTCAGCCATATGCGCGCGGGTCATGCCAATCAAATCGACCTGGCCACCGGCGATAGCATGGCGTGCTGAGGCAACATCAGCCACCGCACCAGCGTGCAGGATCGGCAGGTTGACCGCTTGGCGAATGCGCCCGGCAACTGATAAATGTGGCGCGCTGGGCTGGCCCATGGGGGCGACCCAACCGGCCAATCCTAAATCGTCATAGGGAGCCCCCGCCAATACATCCAAGAAATCTATCGCGCCGGTATCGGCAAGCCGTTGCGCGACCTCGACGCAATCATCGCCACTGAGGCCACCCGGCGTCAGTTCATCGCCGGTGATCCGAAGCCCCAAAATCATTTCCGGCCCAATAGCGGCGCGAACCGCCTCGACCACCTGCAGTGTCAATCGCAAGCGGTTCTCCAAACAGCCGCCGTAATCGTCCTGACGCTTGTTGACCAGGGGCGACAAGAACTGCCCGAGTAAGTGCGCGTGTACCAACAGCTCAATACCGTCAAAGCCGCCCGCCCGACAGCGCTTGGCCGCGTCCGCAAATTGCGTAATGACCCGGCGGATGTCCTCGGCCTCCATGGCTTTGGGCCAGGCACGATGCGCCCGTTCACGGGTCCGCGAGGGCCCTATAACCGGCAACCAGTGCCCGTCATCCCACGCGGTGCGCCGTCCCATATGAGTGATTTGGCACATGATAGCCGCCCCCTCTGAGCGCACCCCCGATGTCAGAGCGCGGAACCAGGGCAAAATGCTATCATCGCCTGCATAGAGCTGCCCAAAGACCGAGGGGCTGTCCGGCGCGACATTGGTGGAGCCGCCAATGATCGTGAGCCCAAGGCCGCCGCGCGCTTTTTCCTCGTGATAGAGGCGATAGCGCTGCCTTGGATGGCCGCCTTCTTGGTAGGCGGGTGCGTGGGCTGTACTGACGATGCGATTGCGCAGCCGCAAATGGCGCAATTGAAAAGGCTCCAGCAATGGATCATTGATCATGGGCAGGCGCCTCCCACTTTGGAGCCCCCGGCCCCGGTGTGCTTGATCGCTTCTTCACCGCTTCAGATGCTTAGCGGTTAAATGGCGAGCCTAGTCTGCCAAGTTCCGTGCCTTTGCGTCAATCGCTGTGGCGACATCCAGGCAGCACCTTCGACGCGCCGCCAGCTATATTCGCCCATCGACATTCGTTTAACCCGCTCTAGGTAAGCTAGACCCCTCAATTTGGATACGCCAAATAAAGGCAAAACGGGCGATAAATGATTGATTATTATAAACAAATAGCTCGCAAAATCTTGTGCGCCCTGCCCCTTGCTGTGCTGCTTTCGCTCTTGTCGAGCCCGCTTCTCGCACAAGCCCCTAACAGCGAAGCGGATTGGGACGAGGCCCAAGCGGTCCCCGCCTTCCAATCGTATTTGTTTTTTGAAAGTTCCTTTGGCGCCTTCTGGGCCAACACACCGTCGGTTCGCCTAAAGACCGACACGGGCTTTGCGGATCGCCAAGACCTGCCCACCGACATGGGTCTGGCCAGCAAGCGATCTTTGGGTCTGATGGCCGATAATTCCAAGCGCGCGTTTTCGCTCGCCTTGTTCTATGCAAGCAGCGAAGAAGAATTCACCAACAGTCGATATCGCATCGACGGGCTGGGCCTCGAAGCCGGTTATCAACGCAACATCGGCGGAAAATTTGGCCTGGCGACTAGCCTCGGTTTAGCGGCGGCGCGCACAGCACTGAAGATCGACGGTGCGGCCTTTGACCCGCGTTGGTCGCCCGCGCTCACCCTGTCTGCTGGCGGTTATTACGCGCTGTCACCATGGCGATCGATCGGGCTGGACTACAGCGCCGAAATCCTGCCAACGACACGACACGGCTGGCGCGATCACGCCAACCCGCTGAATGGCGCAAGCCTGAGCTCGCGAATTCATACGCAGGTCAATCTGAATTTGCGGCGACGATTTTAGGGCGCTTCGACCGGTTATTTTGCCCAGATGTACAGCGGCCTGGTTCGGCCTTGCGCCATCACAATTTGATGCCTGTCTGTTCCAGTTATACTTAGAATGTGCCAAGGTGGAGCCATAGCTATCCGTCGCTTCGCTGGCGGCCATCGCTGAACAAAACCAAGGCCAGAACTGGCTTGATCGCGTTTCAAAGGCTGACCTGGGCACACGCGCCTCCGCTTGGCTCCCCGGCTCAGCGCAAGAGGAGACCCGCATGCGCCCACACATGCTAGGCCTGGTCGCCGCGCTAATTGCGACCATCGCTGTAACTGCACCCGCCGCGAGCAACGCTATGGGCGGCGATCAAGCAACCAGCTCACCCGACGTCACCGCCCCCCTAGCCCCAGAGCAATTTAGCTTGGCCGCCGGGGACGCTACGCCCATCAATTGGAGCCAGGCCATGGTGATTTTGATTGGCAACCCGGACAATAGCTTTGCCACCAACCTGCCCTATGCCGAGCGCGACCTAGAAGCCATGAAGCTCTACGCGCTGGAGGGGCTGAAGGTGAGCCCGCAAAACCTGCACGTCTTTCGGAACGCGGATACAAACGCCTTTGATAGCATTTTTGGCAAAGGCGGACTGATCGACCGCGACCTGCGCGGACGCAATTTGTTTGTCTTTATCTCTGGCCATGGCGTCACGCTGCCGGGGTTCGACAGCTCGCACTTTTTGCCGTCAAACGCCGATCCGGCGCGCGCCAAACAGCTCTATTCGGTCGACGATGTGAAAGCGGCGCTGGCAAGGGCCCGCGCTCAACAGGCCTCCAGCGGCCTCGATCGGCGGGTCTTTGCCATGTTCGATACCTGCTTTTCGGGCCAGGATCGCCACCGCCCCGGCGAACAAGCCTACAGCGGCAAGGCGCCGCCACTCGTCCCGCGCATCGAGGTGCCCGACGAAGGAGCCGCCTTTACTTTGCTCAGCGCTTCCAACGGCATTGCTTACGATGATGAGGATGCCAAGCTCGGCGCCTTGACCTCCGGTTTTCTGCGAGCGGCCGCGGGCCTGGCCGATCACCGACGCTATGACGGCAACGCCAACAACAGCTTGGAGACGCTCGAGCTACGGGCTTATTTGAACGAAAATGTCGCCGCCTTGGCGGGCCGCGCTCAATCGGCGGATTTGGTGGGCGAACAAGACCTGTCGCTACCCATCTATGCCGTGCCTGAATTCCGCAGCTTACAGCAGAGCCAAAACGCAAAGTGGATGTTTGACCAGGCCCAATCGGCCCTGCGCAATTTGCCGAGCCCGCTGGATTACACCAACTTGGACAGCTTGCGCGCTGCCCGGCTGGAGCGCGACCAGATCTTGCTGCCACTGCGTCGCTTTGATCGCTATTGCCAGCGCCAGGATTGCGGGCAGGATCTGATTAGCCAGCGCGAGGCCATCGACCGCCGCTTGACCCGTAACCTGTTGGAATTTGAAGACCAAAGCAAATGGCTTGAGGAGACCGCGCGCAACTTCACCACGCGCTGCCAGCCCTATTTAGCCGCCTGCCGACGTTTCAAAACCATCAGCCCCAATTATGCTTGCATCTACCAATTTGAGGCCGAGAGCGAGTGCCGATTGCTTGCTCCCAAGCAAGGCCCGAGCGACGCTGAATTGCTGGCCAAAGCGACCCGAAGCGATCACCCGGACGATTGGCAAGCTTGTGTGGACCGCTGCCAACTAGAGGTCAACCAAGCCGTTGCCCGCCAAGCACTGGAAAGAATTCAACGACAAGCCGAAGAAGAAGCCATACGCCTGGCTGAAGAAGCAAAGGCAGAAGAAGAAAGGAAAGCTGCGGTTCGAAAGCGCGCCGAAGACCAGGCCAAACTGGATGCTAAAACGGCCACACCCTCCGCCGATGAAGCCGCCAGCTTCGCCGCGCAACAAGAGGCCGAAATGCGGGACGCCCGGCTTTGGGAACGGGCCCTGTCGCGCGATTCAGTCTCCGCCTACTTGGCCTATGAGCGGGTCTGCAAGCTCTGTAGCAAAATCGAGGAGTCCAAATCGCGACGGCAGGCCTTGGAGGCGACAAACGAAAAGCGTCAGGCCGAATTGCTGGATCTGCAAATCTGGACCCAAGTTAAGAACGATCCGACGCCCGAAGCGCTGCAACTCTATTTGTCCAGCTGTCAGCCGGTCTGTGCCTTTCAGGCCGACGCCATCGCCGCGCTTAGCAAGAGCCGCTACCAACTCAGTCATGCCGACCTGGCCGACCGTTTGGCCGATTTGAACTTGCGCCGCCTAACCAAGCGCGATGTGGAACGGCTGCAGCAAGCCCTGGCCGATCGTTCGTGTGAGGTCGGTGCTATCGACGGACAGGTGGGCAGCAAGACCCGCAACGCCTTGCAAGACTTTATCGATGTCGCACGCAAGACCGCTGGCTATGTCCAGATTGCACCCGACGCGCAGGTCTTGAGCCAGCTTGAGAGCGCCTCTGATATCTCTTGCGCCCGCTCCAACGGTTCGCAGTTCCGCGATTGTCCTGATTGCCCGGTGATGGTTGTGCTGCCGACCGGCAGTTTTCGCATGGGCAGCAACGACGGCGAAGAGGACGAGCGTCCGGTTCACCAGGTACGCATCGACAAGCCCATTGCCATGGGCCGCAACGAGATCACTTTGGGCGAATTTCGCGCCTTTGTCACCGCAACCGGCCACAGCATGCCGCAATCTTGCTGGACCTTTGAAGATAATGAATACCAGTATCGCGATGGCCGCTCTTGGCTGCAGCCCAACTTTGTCCAAAACAACAGCCATCCGGTTGTCTGCCTAACCTGGGCGGACGCCCAAGCCTACGTCACCTGGCTCAACCGCTCTGTGGCCGGTTCACCCTATCGCCTACCAAGCGAGGCAGAATGGGAATACGCTGCACGCGCGGGCAGCACATCGCCTTACTACTGGGGTACAGACAGCGACCACAGCCGCCAATGCCGCTATGGCAACGGCACGGACACCACGACCTGGAATGATGGCAAGACCTCTTGGAACAACAAGGCGACCTGCTCGGACGGCCATGCTGTGGAGACGGCCAAGGTGCGCCAATTCCGACCCAATGACTTTGGCCTCTATGACATGAGCGGCAACGCGGGCGAGTGGGTAGAAGACTGCTATAAAGAAAGCTATCAAGGCGCACCCAGCGACCAGCGCCCCCATACCGAGACCAACTGCGAGCGCCATGTCTTTCGCGGTGGCGGTTGGTACTCCGTGCCTGCCGAGCTGCGCTCTGCCGAGCGCGTCTGGGCATCGACGCGGTTTGCCGGCAATGATCTGGGTTTTCGCGTCGTTAAGGAGCTTCGCTAGGCGCTCCAATCCAGCGCCCCCAATCCAGCGCCCCCAGTCCAGCGCCCCCAGTCCTGTCCCCCCCAGTCTTGCGCAGCAAGCTTAGAGCGCCCTACGCCAAACTTGGTTTTCGACCTTCTGCCCAAATTCAAACGCCGTTTGGGTCTCACATAGCTGAAATCCATTGCGCGCATACAGGCGGCAGGCCGCTTCTAAACTGGCGAGAGTCCATAGCACGATTTCCTTAAAGCCTTGTGCGCGCGCGTGATCGATGGTCGCCTGAACTAGGCTCTGGCCGATGCCTTTGCCGCGCGCAAATGGCTCCACCATCAAGAGGCGCAAGCGCGCGGTCTTTGGACCTTCAGCGACCAAGAAAACACAGCCCAATCGCTGCCCGTCGCTCTCAGCGATCCAGCCACGATCTTGGATTTGCACTGGCGCTCTGCTCTCAAGTACTTGTTGGTGGCGACTTTCAGCGAAGTCCGCCACAATGCGCGCAACCGCAACCGTGAAGTTGATGTCAAAGTCAAATTCTTGGCAAAAGAGTTCGCCAGTGCGCTTAATGATCCATCCCATGACGCCATATCCGGCTGGCCCCTGGCCAAATCACGCAATTGCGGGGTGCTGCCGTGCGGCCAGTTCAAGACACCTTGCAGCGTGTCCATGGCCTCTAATAGCAGGGACACCGCAGCCTCCGGCACAGCTCCAATCATATCCTGCACAGCCGCGCGCGCCGCATCAAGCACAGCATCCAAAACGCCCTGCCCCTTCTTGCTAAGCCGCAGCTCGTCAACACGCGCGTCGTTGACTGAGGGTGTGCGCGTAACCAAGCCCCGTTCAATCAAGGCTTTGATTTGGCGGCTCATATAGCCCTCGTCGAGCGCAAGACGCTTAGCAATGGCACGCGCGTGGGCAGGCTCGCGCTTTTTATAACTCTATTTCAAGCTTTTACAGCTGCCGCAACCGATCAAGCACAGCCAAAGGCCCTCAGCACAAAGGCGTATTCTTCGGCGACCTCGATCAAGCGGTCATAGCGCCCGGAGACGCCAAAATGGCCCGCTGTCGTATTGATTTTGAAGATCAAACACGACTCATTGGTCTTCAGTTCCCGCAACTTCGCGACCCACTTGGCGGGCTCCCAATAAGTCACGCGAGGGTCGGACAGCCCCGCCGTGACAAACATATGCGGGTAGGCCTGGGCGGTGACGTTATCCAGCGGCGAATAGGCCAGCATGCGCTGATAGACGCTTTCGTCTTCGATGGGGTTGCCCCACTCGGTCCACTCGCCCGGCGTCAGCGGCAAATCGGCGTCCAAGATGGTCGTCAGCACGTCCACGAAGGGTACAGACGCCACGATGGCCTTGTAGAGATCGGGGCGCATATTAGTCACCGCCCCCATCAGCAGGCCGCCCGCAGAGCCGCCCATCGCCGCTATCTCTCCTTCACGGCCATAGCCACGCGCGCAGAGATCCTCGCTGACCTCGATGAAATCGGTAAAGGTATTGACCTTATTCTCCAGCTTGCCGTCCAGATACCACTGGTATCCCATATCCATGCCGCCACGGGTATGCGCCACGGCATAAATTACGCCGCGATCAACCAAGCTTAAGCGCGTCACCGAAAAACCCGCCGATTGGCTCATCCCGTAAGAACCGTAGCCATAGACGAACAGCGGCGCGCTGCCGTCCAGGGCCTGATCGGCCAGGCGCAGCACTGTGACCGGGATCTCTGCGCCGTCTTTGGCTTTGGTAAAGAAGCGATCGACCTTATAGCGGGCCGGATCATGGCCGCTGGGCACTTCTTGTTGATAGACCAAGCTGCGCTCACGCGTGGCCATGTCGTAGTCATAGATGCGCGTCGGCGTGGTCGGCGAATGGTAGGAAAAGCGCGTTACCCGCGTATCAAATTCGCTAGCGCCAAAGTGGGTCAAGCAATAGGCTTCTTCATCCTGTTCTATGGTGTGTTCTTCACCACTCGCTAGGTCATGGACGACGATCCGCGGCAGGGCGCGCTCGGTCTCATCGCGCACAAGATAGCCGTCAAACAGCTCCATATGCTCAACCAAACAGGTCTCACTAGCCGCCAGCCAGGTCTGCCAGTTGTCGGCACGAGGGTCGTCCAAAGGCGCGGTACAAATCTTGAAGTTAGTGGCACCGTCGCGGTTGGTCAGGATGAAAAAGCGATCCCCTTGGTCTTCCATGGAATAGTAGACATCCGGCAGAGCCTCGGCCACCAAGCGCGGCTCAGCGGCTTCATCCCCAGCGTCCATCAAAAAGACCGCGTTCGAGCCCGAGGTCCCGCGCGAGATCATGTGAAACCGGCGCGAATTGGTCTTGGCTAAGCTCACCTGCCAGGCGCCGTCGGTCTCTTCATAGACTAGAGCGTCCTTCGCGCCGTCCTGGCCCAGCAGGTGGCGCCAAACCTTGGACGCACGGTGGCTGTCATCCAGTGTCGTATAGAGCAGACCGCCGCTGGTCTCGATCCAAGTGAAGTTACCCGAGATAGGATAGAGGCTGTCCTCCAGCCAGTTGCCGGTCTCCAGGTCTTTGATGCGCAGGCGGTAGGCTTCATCGCCCTGCGTATCCTCGGCGACGGCCAACAGTTTGTGGTCGGGACTGACGCCAAAGCCGCCCAAATTATAGAAATCAAAATCTTTCGAGACTGCGTTGGCGTCGAACAGCAATTCTTCGGGACCACCACCACGCGGACGGCGCAGATAGCGGCGGTGCTGGCCGCCCTTTTCAAAGCGGCTGAGATATTCGTAGGGGCCGCGCGCCGATGGCGGCGCTTCATCATCGTCTTTGATGCGCCCAATCATTTCTTTGTGCAACTCGCCAATCAGGCCACCCCAGTCGCCCATCACCGCTTCGCAATAGGCGTTCTCGGCATCAAGGTGGGCGCGGATTTCGGGGTCCAGCGTAGCCGGGTCGCGCATGACCTCTTGCCAGTTATCCGCGCGCATCCAAGCGTAGTTATCCAGGCGTTCATGGCCGTGGGCCGTATGGATTACCGGCACTTTCTTTGCTTTCGGCGCGGGCAAACGCTCTGCGTCGGGGGCGGTCAAGGGGGAAACGCTCATAAGTCCTCTCTGCGCTGGCTGGTCATGGTGTGCCAGCCTGCTTGGAACCTCGCAGATTACGACGTCGATGCAAGGGCTTATGCCCGGTTTCTTCGTCGCCGCGCTTATCCTTGACCGCTGCGGCATGCAGCAAAGCCCCTGCCACGCGCAGCAATACCCCTGCCACGCGCAGCAATACCCCTGCCACGCGCAGCAATACCCCTGCCACGCGCAGCAATACCCCTGCCACGCGCAGCAATACCCCTGCCACGCGCAGCAATACCCCTGCCACGCGCAGCAATACCCCTGCCACGCGAAAAGGGCTCGCGCCGCGCGTCATGCGGTTCAAGCCCTTTTTTTGAAACAAGTCTTAGGCAGGCCGCGCCGCTAAAAGCGATAGACGCCCAACAGGCCAAGTCCCCACTGGAAGGGGGAGCCCAGCTCTTCGACCAATGGCGAGTTGCGCGCATCGCCTAAGAGCAACGACATCTCGGCAGAGGTTATGACCGAGAAGTTTGGGCTAAAGGCGTACTCCAGGTCCAAGCTGCTGCCAACCTCGCGAAAGCCGCCGTTGGGATCGTAGACCGAGACCGTCTCACTGCGCCCTGCAGCCGCCAGTGCGGCGTTAACCGCAGCCGCCTCGGCGGTGTTGATGCCAAAAAGCGTGTCGTTGTAGCTGTTATCCGACATGGAGATATAGGCTTTCGGGCGCAGCGCAAAGCTGTCGCTGATGTCAAACCAGTGCGAGGCGCTCAAGGTAGCATCTAGGCCGGTGTTGCCGCCCAGTACGCCCCAATCGCCGCTCAAATCGACATCGACCCAATCGCTGCGAAAGCCAACCGTGGCGCCGACCGCCATGCTGGGGTCAACCGGGACCATACCGTCCAAATCACCGGAATCGCCACGCGCGGGCCAATACTTCAAGTGCAGGTCAGAATAGAACATATCGTTCTTGAACGGCACCACGCCCAGACCGTGCTTGGACGACAGGAACACGGTGTCTTTGAAACTGATATCAAACAGAATGTTGGGCGCGATCTCGTAGTTGTTGCTGCCTAGATAATCGGGACGCACCGCCAGGCCGCCGCCCAAGACAAAGCTGAAGTCCGTCGGCGCTAGACCGCGATCAGGGATAGCGTCCGAGAAAGAAGGGCTGGCCGATGCGCCTGAGACCTGGGCAAAGCGGGCCTGACGCGGCGCTTGATCGATGCTGCTTGCTGCTTGCGGGGCGGGCACGGGCTGCGGTGGAGCGACGGACACATCGTCAATGATTTGCGTGCTGCTGGTCGGTTGCGGCGAGGCGGTACTGACAACGAAGCCATCCGCTGCGCCTTCGTCAAAGCTGTATTGTGCGGTGGGCGACGCCGAGGGAATGGCTTGGTCTTGCTGCAATGGCGTGCTGGCATAGATGCCTTGCGGCGCTTCCAGCGCCGGGGCATGAATATCGGGCAAATCGCTGGCCTCACCAAGCGCCGTGGGCGTGACACCCATGTCGTTGAGCATGGTACCAGCGGCAGAAGTCACACCTTGCGCCTGCACTGCAAGCGGCAGCCCCGCGTCATATTGAGGAACCGCGCTAAGGTTGGATTGCGCGGTAATATAGGTCGCGCTGCCGCTAGGAGCAGAGATTACGTCACCGGCTGCCGGGCCGCTTGGTTGGCCACTGCTTGCGCCATAGGCGGTATAAAGCGCCGCGTCGTCTTTGTTGAAGTCGACCGTGGTTAAGGGCACGACCCAAGACTCTTGGGCCAGAGCCGGGCTGCCAGCCAGCAAAAAACCAGATGCCAAGACACCCGTCAGCAATGCGATTCTGCGCTTGAATGCGGAGCCAAGCGCGGCTGCATGTGAGGGGTAGGCGGGGGATGTGCAAACAGGCTCGTAGCCAAGGCGCGTCTTTGCGCAGGGGCTCGCGGCTTTGGAAAAGCGCCAGGTCGCCGTCATCTGAAATACCTTAACTATAAATTCTTTTGACCGCCGGCAAATCCGACAGCGCCCCTAATCTATTGAGGCCTTAGCAAATTCGGCTTGGACTGAGGCAGCTTTGAGATTGAAAATCGGAAGTTTCAAGGTGGCTTGTGCAAGCTTTGCACGCCAAGGTTGCCCCCGCTGGGCGGCCCACCGGGGCGACGCAAACCACGCGGGCGATATCGGCCGTCGTCGTGCGGACTGCGAGGCCCTCACATTTAGGCCCCGGCAAATAGGCCCCGGCAAATAGGCCCAGATAGGATAAGACCCAGATAGGACAAAACCCAGATAGGACAAAACCCAGATAGGACAAAACCCAGATAGGACAAAACCCAGACCGCTAAAGCCAGCGTGTCCGGGCCTTTGAAACCGGCGCCGAAGCACCATGCATGCGCGCATCGCCAGCAAACGAGCTCGAAAATCGGGCCCACGCATCGGGCCCAGGCAAATAGGCCCGCGAATCAAGGCCAAACACTGGTGGAGGACACTTGCGCAGGACACCGGCCCTGCCCACCGATGAACCAGCAGGGCCAGGCTCTCTGTCATCGCGGGTTCAGGACAGAGTGGCCCGTTCTAGAACAACAGGCTGTCTTCGATGGTCTCCAAGCCCGCGGCGGCGCATTCGTGGTCGATCTCACCGCCCGGAGCGCCCGACACGCCCACAGCGCCCAATAAAGCACCCTCGCCGTTTTCGATGAAGATGCCGCCGCCCAAAGGTAAGGCATTGGTCACGAGGCGCAGCGCCCACATCTCACCATCGTCAGCGGCCACCGCGCTCAGGTCCAGGGTGTTGGTCTTGAAGCTAGCAGCGGTCCAAGCCTTGCGGGTGGCGGTATCAACCGTGTGGATGCCCGCATAGCGGTCCTTCAGGACCACCTGCACCAGCCCCGCACGATCCACAACAGCGACCGCAATTTGAAAGCCGCGTTCCCGACAAGCCGTCATTGTCGCCTGCGCCAGGTCCAGCGCCGCTTCTGTCGTCAAGGATTCATAGCCGACCGTCAGATCTTCGTCTTGCGCGGTGGCGACACCAACACTGGCTGCTAAGCTTGCCAGGGCCAAAGCCCCGCCAAACATCATTGATTTCAGCATAGTCTTCCTTCCAACGTAAGAAAAGCGGGACGCTCACACGCCCCGCTCAGAACTCTTGCCTTGACCGCAGATCTGCGCTGCCGGTCCTGGCACCGGTCAAGGCACCGTCTTGCCAATAGGACGAGGGGCTTAGCTGTTTGCTTCGGCCTTCTTCAGCAAGTCGCGGATAGCAGGGATGCGCTCAGTCAAGTAGCGCTGCAGATTGATCTCATCGACCTTATTGTTCAAAACCCATTCAAAGGTAGCGGTGAAGGTCATGCGCCCAAAGCCACCATCCATGCGGTGAACGTAAAGTTCGCCGCCTGATTTGTCGGTGTCGGCGGGAATATCGGTCGGGAAAAAGAAGATGCCCGGCGTATAGTTTGCCCGCCATTTGCGCGCCAGGTCGGTCTCGGCCATCTCTTCGCCGTCAAAATCAACGACCGTGCGCGGTCCCCACAGATCCAATTGCACGACGCGGAAATTGTCTTTCACATAGTCGCGGATATAGGGGTGGGACAGCACTTCTTCGTGCATGCGCTGGCAGTAAATGCAGCCCTTTTGCTCAAACACCACGATCAGGCGCTTGCCTTCTGAGTTGGCTACTTCCAAGTCGTCGGCCAACTCTAAGAACGAGTCATGCGCAAACCAAGGCTCGGTATGCATCCCGTTTTCGGTAAAAGCTTGTTCGGCCTGCGCGCCCCAAGCTGCAAAGGTCAGCGCAGCGGCCATGGCCAAAATAAAACGTCTAAACATAGGATATGCCTCCAAAAAAATAAGACAAAGTTAGCCAGAAAAGTTAGCCAGAAAAGATAGCCAGATTAGATCGCAGGAATAAAGCGCTCCATCCAAAGCGCCAGTACATTGACCCAACCCGCATACAGCGCCAGGCCAGTCAACATCAACAACAGCGCAGCGCCGAATTCAATCGCTGAAAGATATTTGCGCAGGGTAGAGAAGACTTTCATAGCACGACCAACGGCGACCGCGGTCAACACGAATGGGACGGCCAATCCAGCAGCGAATCCCAACATGGTAAAAGCGCCTTGCCACTTGTCTTGGGCAGCCTCTGAAGTGACGAGCAGAACTGCTGCCAACAAAGGCCCTGTACAGGCGGTCCAGCCAAAAGCAAACGCCAGCCCCATCAAAAAGGCTTTTACCATGCCCGCATCTTGTCGGCCCGCATCAAAACGCATGTCAGAGTAAAGCGCGGGCCAGTTGAAGAAGCCGACCAGCATCAGCGCCATGGCCAACATCAACGGCGGTGCCACCGCTTGAGCCTGGGCGAGACCAAAGGCAGCCAACACAAGGATGATAGCGCCACTCCATTGCAAGACTCGTCGACGCGCGCCGTCGAGCAAGGGTGGTTTTGCGATGATGAGGCCCATGACAAAAATTAGCATGCCCGCAAACGCCTGCAGCGAGCCCAAGTAACCGCGCAAAATTTGGCTGACGGATGTAAAAGCAAGCCCCAGCGCCATGAAGACGATGGAAAAGCCCAGCACAAACAACAATGCAGCGCTAAGGACGCGCCCCCGTCTGGCCTCAGCCCCTTCCTTTTGCAGATCGCCAACCGAGTAGCCGGTCATGAATGCTAGGTACGGCGGCACGATCGGCAGCACGCAGGGGGTAAAGAAAGTCAAAATACCGCCGAAGAAAGCGATAATGATGGCCATGTAGCCACCAGACATGATGTTGATCGCCAGCATTTCCATGTCGAACATGCTTTGCACTCCCTACACCGGCGTCGCCTCATCTAGGTTGAGCGCGCGCTGGATGGACATCAAAGAAAGCGTGCCATGTTTTAAAAAAGCCGCACTACTTGGGCCGCTATTGGCATGACACAATCGCAAGAAGAGGAGCGCTCGCACGCCCCCCTATTTGCCTGACGCTATGAAATAACTTTCACCGAATCGTTGACCGGAATGTCGACCTGTGGGTGATCGGCGAAGTAATCACGCATCAGATCCCAGATCGCGGGGCCCTCGGTGCCTTCGTTGACCGATGCCCAACCCGACACCACATAGGAGCGCGCGGGGTCCAGCGGCGAACCATCGCTCAAGGTCATGTCGGTAATGCGGTTGCCGATCGTCTTGTTGACGTCAATCGTATAGCCCATACCGCCAACGCGCACCATATCGCCGCCCTGCTGGAAGTAAGGATCGGGATTGAACAGGTTGTCGGCCACATCTTCCAGGATGTCTTTGAGTTGCTGACCGGTAAACTCCAGACGATAGACCTCAGGATAGGTCATAGAGGTCTGGTTGAACAGGTCGTCGTTGGTGATTTCCATGCCCGGCAGCAGGCTGGAGCCCCAACGGAAGCCAGGAGACAGGGCGATTTCAGCGTCGCGCTGTTCCAGCATACCCTGGCAGAGCAGATCGTCGAACGTACCGTTGAAGTTACCGCGACGATACAAGAGCGACTGAGTCGTCGCCAACGAGGTGTTCAACATACTCTCGTACGGCGCGCGCACCTCTTGCACGGCGGCCGCCATTTCTGGGTCGGGGGCGATCACATCGCTCAAGATCGGCATGAGCTTGTAGGAATAATCGACCATCCGTCCACCCTCGACCTTTACGTCTAAGCGCGACAGAAACTTACCGCTCGAGCCCGACGCGATCATCAGCGTATTGCCGATAATTTCGGGCTGAGGAATGGCGTCATGGGTGTGGCCCGTCATCAAAATGTCCAAGCCTGTCAGGCGGCTGGCGAGCTTGCGATCCACGTCAAAGCCGTTGTGTGACAGCAGCACCACCAACTCGGCGCCGGCGTCGCGGGCGGCATCAATGCGCTCTTGCACCAAGGATTCGCGGATGCCGAACGACCAAGACGGAATCATATAGCGGGGATTGGCCACCGGCGTGTAAGGGAAAGCTTGCCCCACGACCGCGATTTTGACACCACCCTTCTCATAGAACGAAGTGTGTTCGAAGACTTCTTCGTCCCACTCGTTATCGCGCACATTTTGCGCCAGGAAGTCCCCATCAAAGGCGTCGACCAGCTCCAACACACGTTCATCACCAAGCGTGAATTCCCAGTGCCCCGTCATAGCATCGACCTTCATCAGGTTCATCAGGTCCACCATGTCCTGACCGCGCGTCTTCAGCGCAGTATAGGAGCCGTGCCAGGTATCACCGCCATCCAACAGCAGACAGCGATCATCGCCGCGTTCAGCGCGAATAGCACGCACTAAGGTCGCGATGCGATCCAGGCCGCCCGCCCGGCCATAGCTGCGCGCCATGGCTTCGAAGTCAGCGCTGGTCAACATGTAGGATTCCGGCGATTGTGCCTTGATCCCGTAGTGAGCCAAAAAGTCCTTGCCGGTCAGGTGTGGCGGCAGCCCAAGCACCTCACCAACACCAAGATTGATCGAGGGCTCGCGGAAATAAACCGGAACGATTTGCGCATGGATGTCCGTCAGGTTCATCAATGTGACCTGACCTTTGGCCTCAAACGACAGGATATCGTCCTGGGTAATTGACTGGTGCGCAGCGGCGCGTGTGAGGTTGGGCAAACCGGTCATGGCGGCGGTCGCCAGGGCCAATTGCATAAACTCTCGGCGTTCAAACATCGCTCAATATTCCGTACTTCGAATGTTCAAAAATTGGGAGAAAAAAAGCGGGGCATCGCACGCCCCGCCTTCTTTTTTGATCGAGCCGCAGCTCTAGTTTCGCACAGCCGGCGTCTCTACCGGCAGCCCTTTGCCTCGGTTCGCAAGATACAACTCAAGAACGGTATTTTCGTACGAACCGTAGGGATATTTCTTGGCGCGAATGTTATCCATACAGCCCCGAATCCGGCGGTGGATCGAGCCGACCTTACCCCACTTTTGGCGATAGGTCGGGAAGCCATTGGACTGGCCTTGGCTCAGGAAATCGGCGCGGATGTAATTGCCATAGTAATCCTGGTGGCAGTGCTTACACGCCATATCCAATTGACCGATACGCTTGTTGTAAAGCTCTTCGCCCTTGGCGTAGTGCTCTGCAGCGGGTCCATCAATCTGAACATTGACCGGCTTACCGCGCGATTGGTGACGCACGTAGACCGTCATGGTCAACATATCCTGCGATTCCCATTTAAATGCTTCAGCGCCCATTTGTTCGGTGCGGCATTTGTTGATCTGATGCTCAAGGCCCAGCAGCTCACCGTCGGCGTTAACCTTTGGGAACTCAGTACCGGTGGTCGCCATTGACTCAGCGGCATCACCGTGACAGTCGGCGCAGGATTTGCCTTCGCTACCTGCTGGCGTCGCCCAGGCGACTTCGCCTTCGTCAACGCGCCACATCGCGGGGTTCTCAAAGTCGTCAGCCTGCATAGCCTGAGTGCCTTTGGTGCGGAACGTGTAACCCGAACGAATGACTTCGCCCTCGTCGTTCTCATAGGCCAGGGGCACTTCGTAGCCGTCGAGCGTCACTTGTGTCCAGTCGATGTCTTGGGCCTGTGCCGCAGTGGCCGTAACAGCCATAGTCGCCAACCCAATTAGAAAGAGTTTCATCTCCCATTCCTCCCTTTTGGTTTGTTTTGGAGGGGAAACGATCTCCCCCTCCCCTGGGCTTAGGCCACAGTAATGGTTTTGGTGGTACTCACGGTCTCACCCTGATCATCGGTCCAGCTAAAGACGACCTCAGATGTTTCCATGATTTTCAAAGGAAACGCCAAATAGGGGTTCGCAGAGACCGCGCCTTCCCACTTAGAGCGTAGCGCTTCTTTGCCGTTCACCGTGCACACGAAGGTGTGGATGATGTCACGAGGAATTTTGTTACCGTCTTTGTCCTTGCGCTGGCCGGTCTCCATATGGTGACGAACCAGGGTCTTGATGGTAACGATTTCGCCCGCCTCTGCTTTTTTGGGGGCTTTTACGCGTGGCTTAGCTGCCATGATAGATATCCTTTACCAGTAATCGTGTCTGCATCGTATCGGGGGGATACCCCGACTCGAGCGCGAGACTTAGCCGCCGCAGCCGCCGATGGTCACTTTAACGGTGGTGGTAACGCCATAGACGCTGCCGTCGCTCATCTCAGCAACAGCGATTACGTCCTGCGTCTTGCCCAGACGCATGCGCGAAGAAACGCTGGCTTCACCCATGGCCGGAGACATCATGTAAGATGCAACGCCGGGGGTCGGGTTACCAGTCGCCAAAACATGCACTGCCTTGACGTGATCACCGTCCGTCATCGGGCTATCGACCGTGATGTCGAAGGGCACCACGTTGCCGTTTTCAGCGATTTCCGGCATCGCCAGATCAATTTTTCCTTCAGCGGGCTCAGACGTGCCCACCAATTCCATCATAGCTGCCTGCCACTCGTTCGCCGCAGCCACTTGAGGCAGCGCCAAAAAAGCCGCCAGACCACCTGTGCCGAGCACGAAGGTACGGCGCGAGACAATAGAAACTTGGTTCATGTCAATAAGACCTTTTCGTTTGTTTTCCGTACGTTACGACTTCAGAGTCAAAAGATAAGCAATGACATCTTCGACTTCTTGAGCCGACAGAATAGACTTACCTTCGAAATCTGATTTGGTGCGTGAGAAACCCGTCGACTTATAGAAAGCCGGCATAATCACATCCTCGTTCAACACCTTATAGTTAACAATGCGCAGACGAAGCTCCGCTGCATTGTAAACGCTGCCGATATCACTCAGATCCGGCCCCACTTCACCGTGGAACTGCTGGCTATTCTTGAGCTGGTCGACGGCGTGGCAAGCCAAGCAGTTGCCTTTTTTGCGCCCGACGAATGATTTTTCGCCCGCCGCTGCGTCGCCCGGAGTACCAGTAAGCGATTCTTCAATGGTAAAATCGTCTTCGTTGACAACATAGGCCATATCTTGTGCCCACGCCGAAACCGTAAAAGACGCCACCACTACTAGCGCTGTGATAAGAGTTTTCACGCGTTCTCCTCCCGCATGCGTTGGTTACGTTCGTTATTTGCTTTGAAAGCGCCCCACCTACGCCTTAGCCCCAGACAAGCGCCCGCCCATCCTTCGCCACACCCACCAAGGGCATGAGTTCACTTTTAGGTGATAGGGTTGCTTCAATTAACACATGTAAGTTAGCACATTCGTTTATAGGAATACAATGATAAAACTTGCCAAATCGGGCTTATATTCCACAATGTGAATAGATGTCCGGCAACAAAGTCACTATGTAGCCTGAGAAGTCGCAATACCCCTTGCAAGGCGCCCAGATAGGCCGCAGCAATCCGGCAACCAACGCCATGCCCCGTTCGAAGGATTCGTAAATGAACAGACACACAGACCAACACACCACGCCCAAGCATCTCCGCTCGGCGCCCCGAACAAACTTTGGGCGCCGCAGCCTGCTGGGTTTCGCAGGTCTTGCGCTTGCGGCTGCTTTGAGCATGCCGCCCCTGTCCGGCGGTGACGCTCTGGCTGACTCGCCCCAGGCCAAGCGTGTGGAACTGCTGGTCATGGAGCAAACCGGTTGCGGATACTGCGAACAATGGCGGGCTGACATTGGCTCGACCTACGACAACTCCGAAGAAGCAAAGCGCGCTGCGCTGCGTTACGTCAACATCCACGATCCTTTGCCTGACGATCTTGAGGTCAAAGGAACGGCTTTTACTCCCAGCTTTGTTTTGGCCATCGATGGGGTCGAGGTCTCACGCATCGAGGGCTATTTGTCAGAAAGCTTCTTTTGGGGCTATCTGGACAGCATGCTGGATAAACATCTGGGCAAAGCCAACGCAAACTAACCTCATCCCCTGCCGCTGAGCTGACGCTGCAACGCCACCGCTTGGAGGGTTCAGGCAGCAACAAAAAAAACCCGAGGAGCGCTGCTTCTCGGGTTTTTTGCATCCAGAACGCTGTGCTTATTCTGCGCTCAGGCTCTCCAAGTACGCGATGACATCAGCGCGATCTTGCTCTTTCTTGAAGCCGCTGAAGGCCATGCGGGTCTTCTTGAACATCTTCTTGGGCTTGGTCAGGAAGGTATCCAAGCTCTCTGCATCCCAGGCCTGGCCCCAATCCTTCAGGTCGCTCGAGTACTTCTTGTAACCATCGGCAGTTCCCGAAACGCGGCCAACGACGCCCCAAAGATTCGGACCGGTACGATGCTTGCCGCCTTCGTCGAAGGTATGACAAGACTTGCACTTCTTTTTCACCAGCTTTTCGCCGTCGTCAGCATTGCCAACGATCCCGCCTGCATCGTCGCCATCGGAACCGTCTTCGCCTTCGCCGCTGTCAGCGACCTGAACGGGGGCGGTAGCAGCAAGGGGTTGAACCGAACGTGCGGCATCAAAATCTGGGGCTTGATAGTCAGCCTGCCAGTTCACGCCAGCGGCAGCCAACTGCTGATAAGCGTCTTGATCGAAGACAAGGTAATCAGAGGGTTGGAAATCGCCGCGTGCCTCGGCAACCTCCATGACCTGCATGGGTGCTTCAGCTGCGCTTTCTTCTGTCATAGCGACCGCCTCTTCAGCGGGCATTTCCATGCTTGCGGGCTCCGCGGTGGCGTGCTCCTCAGAAGGGGCGCCATGGCCAGCCAAGCCCAGGTCTTGCAAGATAATCATGCGAAAACCCCACAAAAGCAGCGCCAACAGCAAAATCGCTGCCAAAATCCCATTCATACTGATGATTGGGCGTGAGTTATCGTTTGCCATTTCAGCCTTCCTCCACATATCCTAGGAATTCGTACTAAGGGACCGTTTTATATTCA
Organism: Alphaproteobacteria bacterium; assembly: GCA_030428565.1. Taxonomy (GTDB): domain Bacteria; phylum Pseudomonadota; class Alphaproteobacteria; order UBA7985; family JAUIBT01; genus JAUIBT01. Next base: position 35,349 of record JAUIDR010000019.1, on the reverse strand, counting down.
ATTTCACGAATAAGCAACCCATAGAACACAAGCGATTTATGCGTAGAAATGCGGGGCCGAGCGCCCAGAAAATCGCAAGATTAATTAGTCGGCACCCTCGACCAGAGTGCCGAGGGGTAGAGGACACACATGTTTGAAATTTTGCCGTCGCTCGACGAGCCTGTCTTTTGGGTCTTGATCTCAGCGCTCGCCTTGGGAGCCGTGTTCGGATTTGCGGCTGAGCGCGGCGGATTTTGCTTGCGCGCCGCCGTCGAAGAATGGGTTACGCCCGGCAAAAGAACCGAGATGTTTCGCCCGGGCAGCCGCACGACCCAATTCTTGATGGCGGTCATTGTCGCCATTGTTGTCACCCAAGTGGCCGAGAATTTCAGCCTCATCAACACCCAAGACGCGCTGCAACGCCTGGCTGCCTTTGCGCCGGTTTCGCTGATCATCGGGGGCCTGATGTTTGGTTTTGGCATGGTCTTGGCGGGCGGCTGTGTCTCGCGCATCACCGTTTTGACCAGCCGAGGCAACCTGCGCTCTTTGTGGGTGCTCATTCTGTTTTCTTTGACCGCCTACGCCAGCATGACCGGCGTGTTGTCACCGCTAAGGCTATGGTTGCAGGGTGTCGGCGCCCAGCAGGCCCCCGCCCCCACGCTTTCCGACATGTCGGCGCTCTATACGCTGGGGCTTTTGGCAATACTGGCTGCGATCGTGGCCGCCGCCGCCTTGCGCCGGCAAGCCTACATCCGCGACTTGATGTATGGGGTGTTGGTCGGCTTGTTGGTGCCCGTGGGCTGGTGGATTACCACCGCCTTGGCCGACGACGGCTTCAGCATCTTGCAGCCCCAGTCGATGAATTTCACAAACCCAGCGGCTGATCTTTTGCAGTACGTCACCATCGCTTCAAGCATCGCGCCTAACTATGGGGTCTGCCTCATGCTGGGCACGCTGGTGGGCAGCTTTGTCTCCGCGCTCGTTAGCGGCCGTCTATACTTTGATGGCTTCGGCCGCGAGACCGACCCCCTTCGCTATGGCTTAGGGGCCGTCATGATGGGCTTTGGCGGTGTTGCTGCCTTGGGCTGCTCTTTGGGGCAGGGCCTCACCGGCATGTCGCTTACCTCGACCGGCTCAATGATCGTCTTTGCTGCAATCGTCTTCGGGGCCATGTTAGCGCTGCGCTTTTTCCCAAAGCGCCGCTGATCGCTAAGGCTCGGCTATCCAGCTTTCCCGGCCAGCTTTCCCGGCCAGCTTTCCCGGCCAGCTTTCCCATCCGGTTTCCCATCCGGCTTCCCGGCGCGGCTGGCCGCGAGCCGCATCCGCGCAAGTCTGGCTCGCCCTGCGCGCGGCCTTCGGCCTCTTGCTTGTGCCGCCCTCCAGCACGCCAGGGCGCATCGCAACGTATCAGTGCTCAGCAGGTCGCTATTTGCGTGTGGCCCAGGTCTGCGCTGGCTTCCAACAGACCAAGACTATCGGCCAGTCCCCAAAAGGCTTCCCATTCTGGATCACGAGCCAGGTAATAGTGAAGGTCGAGGTCTGGGTTTTCTTGCGCCAAGCGTTCAACCAGCGCTTCGCCCTGCTCGGTCGTATTCAGATAGACAATGAACTCGCGCGTGTCCGCCTCGCAGACGATTATCGGCAAGACACCGGCTTGCTCCTGCCGCAAAAAGGTATGAATAGCGCCCTCCAGCTCCAGGCCTTCCACCGTGTCCAGATCGGACGTACCTTCGCCCGCCACTTCTGGGCTCCACGAACAACCGGGGATCGCGAGCCCCAGGCGAACCGCAAAAGCGCTCTTGCCGCGCCGGGCAATCATCGATGTGTTGACGCGCACCATACGAACCCCGTCGGGTGCGTCGTCGCGGAACCGTGCCATAGCCCAGTTGTCGAATTCGACCTGCCCCGCTTCGACCTTGCCAGCCCCGCCCCGGCCCGCTTCTAAATTACTGGCCTCGGCGGCGCTCACGCTTGGGCCAGGGGCCTCGACCCCGATGCCATCCGCTTGCAGCGGCTCGCTTGGGCTGGTCTCGCTATGCACCTGACAGGTCTCCCCAACATTCGAAGCTGCTTCAGCCGGAGCAAATCCCGTATCATCGCGTTGACACAGTGCCTTAGCGGGCGCGCCAGCGCTTGCGTCCTGATCTCCATCTTGCTGAGAGGCACAGGCTTCTGTTGCGGCGTCTACAGTCACGTCCACGGAGGTGTCCGCCGTTTCCGGAGCGTCTTGGTTTCGATTTATCCGGTCGGCCTCACGTTGCGGCGCCATGCACATTCCTTCGAAAGGTCGGGCGCTGATTCGCCGACCATGTGTATCAAACCTTGCTTTGTCTCTGACCTATAGCAAGTATCTATTCGGGCGTCCAAACCCAAGCCTTTTCGCCCCACAACCGGCCAGAGCGCCCACAACCGGCCCAGAGAACCCAGACCGCCCGGAGTCCCCAGTCCGCCATCTGCCCCCTGAGTGCCATGCGCACCCTAGGCGTCCCAACCAATACAGCGATCACACCATGACGACACCGCCAGACAATCGCGAAGACCGCCGAGCAACCGCCGATCAAATTGGTCCGCAATCCAGTGGGCAAACCGGCAGGCAAACCCAGGCTATCCACGGCGGCGAGCAACCCGATCCGGTCAGCGGCGCATCGGCGCCAAGCCTTACCATGTCCTCCGCCTATATCGCCCACCAGGTCGAGGGCTTTTCGGCCCACAATATGAGCGACGACCCCAACAGCCATTTTTATGCCCGTTGGGGCAATCCCAACGTGGCCATGCTAGAGGCGAAAATCGCGGGTATGGAGGGCAGCGAGGCCTGCCTTTGCTTTGCTTCCGGCATGGCCGCAGCGACGGGCATCTTTCTAACCTTCTTGAGCGCGGGCGACCACTGCTTGATTTCTGATGTCTGCTATGCAGGGGTGGCGGAGCTGGCGCGCGAGACCCTGCCGCGCTTTGGAATCGAGGTCTCGCTGGTAGATTTGAGCGATTTGGACGCCGTGGACGCGGCGCTTCGCCCCAACACCAAACTCATTCACGCCGAGAGCCCCTGCAATCCCATCTTACGTTTATCCGATCTAAGCGCCCTAGCGATGCGAATCCACGCAAGCGGCGGCCTATTGAGTTGTGATGCAACCTTTGCGTCACCCATCGGCCAAGACAGCCGAGCTCTGGGCGTCGATCTGGTCTTGCACTCCATCACCAAATACATCGGCGGTCACGGCGATGCCATGGGCGGTGCGGTGGCCGGTTCAAAGGCGCTGATCGAGCGTATGCGTATGGAGGCCACCATCCACCACGGCGGCGTTCTTTCGCCCTTCAATGCGTGGCTGATCGCTCGCGGCGCCGCCACCTTGCCGCTGCGCATGGAGGCCCACCAGCGCGGTGCGATGGCGGTCGCCCAAGCACTGGAAGCGCACCCCGCCGTAACCAAGGTGCTATACCCGGGCTTGGCCAGTCATCCGCAGCACGCTCTAGCGCACACCCAAATGTGCAACTTTTCCGGCATGATCGCCTTCCAGGTTAGTGACGCCGCCAGGGGACAGGCCGTGGCCGAGCGCATGATCGAGCGGCTTTCCATTATCCACTATGCCGTGAGCCTTGGCCACCATCGCAGCTTGATATTCTGGATGCCGACGGACGCTTTGATGGACAGCTCGTTCCATTTACAAGGCCGCCAGCTTGAGGCCTACCGCGCCTTCGCCGGCGACGGCATATTCCGCCTGTCAGTGGGCCTGGAAGACCCCGAAGACCTCATCGCCGACCTTGAGCACGCGCTGGCCTAAGGCCCCGCCTAATAACGCCGAAGCTCCGTCGTTCAATGGTTTGGCGCTATCCGGCCATGGCCCTAATCAACGCTTCTTCCATTCCAAGCCAGTCGCGGCCAAGATGCGACTGGTCGATGTCTTCTGGCCTGCTCTTGAGATGACTTGAGCCGCGTAAAATCTGAAATCCTTTGTCGAAATGGATAGCGACCAGGGGATGCGACGACGCGCGGGGGGCAATTTTGACAATGAAACATCTGCTGTTGAGCCAGCGTGCAAACGGTGTCCCCCAGCAATAAACGGTGATGCCCTTCATTCTCCCAGTAATAACTGCGCGGCGATTGTCAATCCTTCCCCAAACCAAGCGCCCCATTTCGTTCATCATCGTTGCTTCAACGATATTGAATGCGGCGGCAAACCTAGTGTTCGATGCGTTAAAACAGGTTTCATTGCGCGCCCAGGGGTCGCGTTCACCCGAGGCGGTCACCTGCGGCGCCAAGCCTTTGGGCAGGTCATCAATCACCATCGCCTATTGCCTTGATCGAGTAGCATTGCACTAGGAAACCTCTCCCCAAACAGAGACCGGCCTTCTGTCTTCTGTTTCGTCGCTGCACAAAATCACGCGCGCCTTTGGCGCAGCAACGCGACAAGCCCATGGAACATTGAGACCAGAGCACGCTAGCCAAAACAGGCTTATCATTTTCCACACCACAGCACGAGCCCTGGATTAGCGCGAAGCCATTACCTCAACGGATGACAAAAGGATTGGCCATGGGCGCGTCGGACAGGTTCAGCCACGTCGTGCGGGTGCGGGTGTAGTCCATAATGCTATCTATTCCCGCTTCACGCCCATAGCCCGAACGGTTAAAGCCGCCAAAGGGGGCGATGGGTGAAACCGCGCGATAGGTATTGATCCAGCAGATTCCTGCACGCATCGCGCGCGCCACCCGGTGCCCGCGCGCAATATCGCGCGTAAAGACACCCGAGCCCAGGCCGTAGTCGCTGTCGTTGGCCAATGCGATTGCCTCAGCCTCATCGTCGAAGGCCAGCAAAGACATGACAGGCCCGAACATTTCAACGGTCAGGGTCTCGATTTCCGCGTTGGGGCAGACCACCAGCGTTGGGGCCATGTAGTTGCCGGGCCGGTCCAGAGCCTGGCCGCCAAACACGATGCGCGCGCCTTGCTGCTTGGCCTTGGCCAAGGTCTGGTCAATGCGCTGCATCTGGCCGACGGTGCAGAGGGGGCCGATCTGCGTTTCATCCGCCGCCGGATCCCCTACAACCAAGTCGGCGCAGCGCTCGCTAATCATGGCCACCACTTGATCCAGCACCGAGCGCTGCACCAGCCCCCGCGTGGCTGCGACACAAGACTGACCCGAGGCACCGAAATTGCCGGCAATTAGGCCATTGACCGCGCTGTCCAGATCGGCATCGTCGAACACGATTAGGGGCGACTTGCCGCCCAGCTCCAGGCTGGTGACGGCAAAATTTTCTGCCGAATTGCGAACGACGTGTGCGGCGGTCTCAGGCCCACCGGTAAAAGCGATGCGATCCAAATCGCGATGGCGGGTCAAGGGAATAGCGCAGCCCTCTGCATCGCCGGTAATGACCGACACCACGCCCGGCGGAAAGCCCGCCTCGTCGATCAAGCGCGCAAACGCCAACAAGGTGCAGGGTGCAGCCTCAGCGGCCTTGATGATGACCGTGCAGCCCGCCGCCAAGGCCGGGCCCAGCTTGGTCGCGGTCAAGAACATCTGAGCATTCCAGGGCACAATCGCCGCAACCAGGCCGATGGGTTCGCGCTCAGTATAGACCAGCATATCCGGCTTATCGATCGGCAGTGTCGCGCCCTCGATTTTGTCCGCAAGCCCGGCAAAATAGCGATAATAATCAGCAACATAGCGCGCTTGTCCGGCGGTCTCCGCCAACAACTTACCGCTGTCACGCGCCTCGATGCGCCCCAGCGTTTCGGCTTCTGCCTCCAGCCGGTCTGCCAAGCGGGAGATCATTTTGCCCCGAGCAGTTTGGGTGAGGTCGCGCCATGCGGGATCGTTTAGCGCCCGCCTACCTGCCGCCACCGCGCGCTCTACGTCTCGGGGACCGGCGGCTGCAAAGCTGGCCCAGACCTGTCCATCGGCGGGATTTTGGGTCTCCATGACCGCAGCGTCGGCGGCCTCGCAAAACTGCCCGTCGATATAGAGCTGAAAATGTGTCACGCTGGCCTCCTCTGCCTGCCTATTGCCCTGCTGCCGCGCTAGGCGAGTGCCCGAACTAAGCCAAACCTGGGGCTACATCCGCAATGAAGCGCTCCAGCGAGCCCATTTTGTCGGCGTGGCTCAGGCCATTGTCGCTCCAATAGGCAAATTCATCAAAGCCCATTTCCTTATAAAGCGCCAGGCGGTCATTTACCTGGTTGGCCGTGCCAATGACCTGATGCTGCAAGATATCGTCCACGCTTCCTAAGGGATTGATGGCGTAATCGCTGGCGGTCAGCGGTTCGATCTGGCCTTGCTCGACCGGGCGCTTGTTCTGGAACCAAGCACCAAAAGTGGTGTACCACTGGTGCAAGGTCTCGGCGGCGCGGCGTGCATCGGCGTCATCCTTGGCGACATAGACGTGGTGCAGCAACAAGATCTTCGGCGTCTTGTCTGGAAATTTGGCTCTGGCCGCCTGGAATTTGCCCATCAAATCCTGCACTTCTTCGACGCCCTTCCATAAGGGCGTGACCTTGACATTGCAGCCCTGTTCAACGGCAAATTCGTGCGAGTTAGGATCACGTGCAGCGATCCAAACCGGCGGGCCCTGCGGACGCGTAGGCTTGGGAATGCAGGTCGTTTTGGGGAACTGCCAAAACACACCCTCGTGTTCAAAATCACCCGCCCAGAGCCCGCGTAGACAGCGTACAATTTCGCGAAGGCGTTGCCCGGCCTGCCAGGCGTCCAACGAGGCATCAAAGCGCTCATATTCAAAGGAGTAGGCACCCCGCGCTAGGCCCAACTCAAGCCGTCCATCCATCAAAAGGTCGCTCATGGCCGCCTCGCCCGCGACCTTGATCGGGTGCCAGAGAGCAGCGTTTAGCGTACTGGTGCCTAAGCGAACGTGCTGGGTACGGCGCGCCAAGTCCACCAGGTTCAAGAAGGGATTGGGCGCAATGGTAAAATCCATGCCGTGATGTTCGCCGGTCCAGATTTTGTCCATGCGCCCTTGATCGGCCGTCAAGCACAATTCAAGAAATTCGTCATAGGCCTGGCGATAGCTGGGCTGGCGGTGGTCGGACCAGGGGCGCTCCATATGAACGAATAGCGAAAGCTTCATGACTGCGAGCCTTTCAAATCGGATCGGGTTGTGGTGTATGCGCGTTCGTCCCCGCCCCCAAGAACAAGGCGCGCATTTTCAATGTGACGGATCAGAGCCTCTGTGACCGGTTCGGCGTGGGTAAGCTGGACCATGTGGGCCGCCCCGGCAATGATAGCCGCTTGCCCTCGCGGACAGGCCTCTGCTGCCGCTTGGCTCATGCCTGGGGTCGAGTTGGGGTCCAGTGCCCCGGTCGCGAACAAGGCCGGCTGGATCGTGTCGGCAAGTTGCGCGCGCGTCGGGCCATATTCCCTGGCAAAAGTTTGGTAGGCCTGGGCATAGCCCAAGGCATCGCCGCTGGTCAGCCAAGCCCGGCACGCCGCCGACCACTGTGCCAACTCTGGCGTTTGCGCTTCGCCGAACCAGCGCTGCAAAGTCGGTTGGGGGTCAGCGATTTCTCCTCGCTCAGCGGCCAAGCGCAGCGCCTTTGCGCGTGCCATGACTGCTTGGCGGGCCTCTTCGCTTCGCTCATGGATGGCCGACAGTGCACAAAACCCAAAACAGAGCTGCGGGTAGCGCCTGGCGATTTCGACTGTGATTAAAGCGCCCAGCGAATGGCCAGCCAGGTAGACTGGTCGCCCGTCGCTCAGCGCATCAATGCTGGTTGCCAGCACGGCGGCATAGTCCCTAAGCAGTGGTGCATCCGTCGTTAACCGCGCAGACTGTCCGTGCCCCGGCAGGTCAAAAGCCACTACCTGATAGCGGGCGGCCAGCGCCTCAATTTGCGGCGTCCAGCTCTCTAGTCGCAAGCCGACGCCGTGCAGCAGGACCACCAGCCCCCCGCCCACACAGCCCGAGCCCACGCGGCCCGAGCCCACGCGGCCCGAGCCCTCTTGACCCGAGCCCGCCAAATGATAGGACAGCCCCTGCCCGTCCCTTTGCCGCGCCAGCTCCAACGCCACGCCGTCAAACTCCCGCGGGGTTGTCGAGGTCGTGGCCAAGGTCTTTTAGATCCTGATAGCGATCGCCAATACGATGATGGGGGCGACCGCCGTTCGAACCCGCCAGGACGATTACAATCTCATCGTCGCGCGGGGCATCGGCAATGCTAAATTGCATCGTCAGATAGTGCGAGCGCCGCCCGGCGTCGTTCTTGTCCATCAAAGGCACATGGATGGGCGCATTGGCACCGCCACGCGTATTGGCGAACGATAAGTAGGATTTAGCGCCCACCGCCTCGCGGTAAAAGTTACCAAAGCGCAGGGTGTGAATCAGGGCCGAGCCGTGTTCGATCTCGCCGTCCAGTCCTACGACGGCCGCCTTGCCATAGGCCTCGATCGATTCGCCGCCGCCCGCCAGGTCTATGATGCGGTGCGTCAGCATCTCCCCCAATTTCGGGCCAAAGTCCATAATCTCAGGCTTGAGATTTTCGACATAGCGGCCCGCCCAAGGATTGGTGATGACCGCCGCGACCGCGAACATACGCAAGGGACGCGCTGCGGGCTTGAAGCCTTCGACAAGCGTTTCCTCATCAAGGGTCACAATCTTGCGGATCTCGAGAGCGCGGGCTTGCGTGGTCATGGGCCTATCCTTCGGCTGAACGAATTGAAGCCGGACCCGACGACGGCCCGAAGAGGCTCCATTCAAGCCGAGCCAGCGCCAAGCCTCTCCACCATCTCCGCCAGCCTCAGCGTAGCCAGGCGACGTTTTTGGGCAAGACTGTTGCGTTGGCCGCGTGTCGCGCGGGTGCGGCCATAGCGCTTGAAGCCGTCAAACCCGCGTGCGGGCCAAGCCGGTGGGATTCTCGCTAGCGCTTGCGCTCGGTCTGATAGACCCGCTCTATGTCATCATACCCTTCATGCGACAGCAGGGCCTGGTGATAGGCGTGATTGAGGTCGTGCTCGTGCACCTGACCCACCACCAAGCGATCACCCACCGAGTTTAGCACCGGAATATGCGCCTCGCCGGAATTGCGCAGCACACGAATGGCGTCTGCTAGGGTCATTTCGGGGGTCAAATAAGGGCCTTCGTGGGCGATGTCGGCCGCCGTTAAATCCGGCTCATCCAAGCGTGCGCGATCATGGTTGAGGCTAATGACCCCAGACAGGCGCCCCTTTTCATCCAAAACGCACAAGCGGCCCCAATTGGATTCCAGCAAAGCCTGCTTGATCGCGGCCGTATCGGCGTCCGGCGGCACCGTCCAAAACTGCTGGTCCATGATGCTGCCGACCGAGACGCGCTCTAGCACCGACACGTCGTGCCCGTCTTTTACGAAGATGCCCCTGTCCTCAAGCTGGCTGGTAAAGAAGGAGTGGCTGTCGGCCAGACGGGTAACAAAGACCGCCATGACCACCGCCACCATAACGACCAGCAACAGCGAGTATTCACCGGTCAGCTCAAATAGCATGAGAATAGAGGAAATCGGCGAGCCCATGACCGAAGCTCCGACCGAGGCCATGCCGACCATGGAATAGACCGGCAGTGCCGAGGTCGGCACATCCACCAAGGAGACCGCGACCGCGCCAAAGGCTGTTCCCAGCATCGCGCCCAAGAAGAGCGAGGGGGCAAACACGCCACCACTAAAGCCCGCGCCCAGACAGATAGCACAGGCCAAAATCTTGGCGACCAACAAGATGAAAGCCATGGTAAAACCCAATTGACCCTGCAGGGCCTTATCGGTTCCCTCGTAACCGACGCCCAATATCTCGGGCAAGGTCAGTGCGATCAGCCCCAACAACAGCCCCGCCACCGCCGGTCGCAACGGAATCGGCAAGCCCGAACGGTCAAACAGGCGCTTAGATAGGCGCACGCTCATCATAAAGACCAGCGCAACGACACCGCCGCCTACGCCCAGCATCATAAAGGCGGGGGTCTCCCAAACATTGGCAATGCTCTGGCTGGGCACCACAAAGGCGGTCTCGTCACCCAACAAGAAACGGCTAATAGCGGTGGCGCTGACGGCTGACAAAACGATGGGCGCAAAAGCGGCAAAGCCATAGTGCCCGATCACCACTTCCAGAGCGAAAAAGACCCCTGCTAAGGGCGCGTTGAAGGAAGCCGCGATCGCTGCGGCAACGCCGCAGGTCAACATGGTCCGCGAATGGTTGCGGCTGACATGCAAGAGCCGCGCCACTAATGAGCCGATCGAAGCGCCGAAGTGAACAATCGGGCCCTCGCGCCCAACCGAAGCCCCCGAGCCCATGGATAGGAGTGACAACAGAGCAGACTGCCAGCCAACCCGGCTCGACAAGTGGCCGCCGCGCATGGCGTTGGCCTCGATCACATCGGCGATCCCTTGCGGACGGCCCTCGGGCATGGTGAGCCGCGTCAAGACACCGACCAATAGGCCGCCGATGACGGGCGCGACCAAAACCGCCGCTTGCGCCCAAACGCTGGTCGCCATGGCCTGCCGCAAGCTGCTGGCTAAATAGCGATGATCGACGCCAAAAAACGCGGCCTGAAACCCGTGCAACAGCTTGATAAAGACCACCGCGGCCAGCCCGACCAAAACGCCAATGAGCACCGCGACCACCGCAACGAACAGCGGTTCCCGGTCACGCCTAAGGCGCATGATGAGGGCTCGGATTAGGCTCTGCATGCTGTCGGTCTAGCCGCTCGCCCGCGCGGGCTCAATCTTTTTGCATGCGCCAAGCCTCGAAATTGGCCGCCCGGCAAAGGGCTGACCGTCGCCACAGGGCGAGCGATAGGCACGAGACAAAAAAAGGGGCCGCCAAAGCCGCCCCTTTTCCATCTCTCACGCTGATTTGCGCGCTAAAACTTGATGCGAAGTCCGGCCTCGATGCCGTGGGAGTTTTCCAGGCCCAGGCGCCACTTGTAAGCATCACCGACATCATAGTCGCCCATCTCGCCAAAGTGGCGGAAGCGATAGCCGACATTACCAGCCAAGTTGTTGCCGAAATCTACGCTCACGCCTGCCATGGCCTGAGCCATGTAGGTGCCGTCGCGAAAATCCACATCGGGCGTGGTGTTGAGGATATCGAAGATACCGATGGCACCGCCGACGCCACCGCCGACGTAGGGGTGAACAGAGCCAGACTTGTATTCGACATAGCCGTTGACCGCACCAGACCACATGGTCGCCAGCAAGTCCTTTTTACCGCCAAAGGTATTGGTCAAAGTTTCGTTTTCGATGCCAAAGCGGTTATACCCCAGCTCGGCCTCAAAGCGCATACCCAGATCAGACGAGCTGCTGAAACGACAGCAATCAATGCCCAGAACAGCTTGACCACCGTAGCCGAAAACATCCGGTTTACCCTTGTCGAAGGTCGCCCCGTCAGTAACATTGTCAACCATGTAGGACATGGGCGACCACAGAAGCGCATCACCGCTGAGCCCCAAATAAGGGCGCGAGCGCTCGGCAACGGTCTTGGTCTGCACGCGCACGATCTCACGCGTTGGCAGCGGCTGCGGCAAGGGCTGCGGCTGCGGTGTTACCGCGGGCTTGACTTCTTCCTTGGGCTCTTCTTTCGGCTTTTCTTCCTTAGCCGGTTCAGGCGCCGGGGTCTGGATGATAATCGGCTGCTGCTGACCGCCATAGTAGGGGTAATAGCCCATCTGGCCGTAACCGCCGTACATATAGGCGTAGGGGTTGTAACCGGCGTAGCCCGCATAGTTGGTCGAGGGCATAAAGTACTGAGCCGTCTGGGCGGAACCATTCGCGCCCGCCTGCATGGCATCATATCCGGCAAAACCGGCCATCGCTGGCATTTGCTGGCCTTGCTGCATTTGCTGTTGCTGAGCCGCTAAGTAGGCTTGGTTTTGGTACTGAATCTGCGCGGCCTGCAGCTGTTGCGCTTGCATTTGCTGGGCCTGCAATTGCTGGGCTTGCAATTGCGCCGCCTGATTCATCTGTATTTGTTTCTGGGCCTCGTTTGCCTGACCTGCGCCAGCGCAAACTACGAGCAGGGCTGTCGTCAGCCACAACGGGTACCGCATGGAAATCTCCCAAATAAATGCGTAGCTTCCGTAGAAATCGTTTGAGGAAGCTGGATCTTGAAAACGAGTCGATCTTGGCTCTTGCTATCGCTAAAATTGAGCCGCGATGTGATCTAAAATAGAAGAAATAGGCTCAACTTAAGATGGTTTGCCTTATTTCACTAAATCCAAAGTTACCAAACCCTAAGTCATGGTCGTATCCTTTCGTGGATCGCGATAGTGGCGGGGGGCTGAGAGCTGGGCAGCCGCCCCCCAATCATTAAAAATTCAAACGCAGGCCGAAGCTGGTGACGTGGGTGGCGTTCTGTGTCCCGCCGATCCGATACTGACCGTCGTAGCGCAGGTAGCCATCGACCACCCCGGCGCTGATGACATCCAGCCCGACGCCAAAGCCCAAGCTTGAGCCGTCCAAAGCGCGGCCGTCATAGCTGAAGCTGGTGTTGGGTTGGCCGGTAAAGGCCGCATCAAAGCTGCGATCAGACAGCCAATCGTAGTGATAAGAAAGGTCCATATTGGGCACCACCATGATCGGGCCCAAGGAGACATTGGTATCAACGGCAACGCCGAGCGCGTAATCGACCGCCCAAGCTGACTCGGCTTCGACCTGCAGCGACGATCCACCCGCAGCCGATTCGGTCAGACTATCCATGCGTGCGCCTTGGAAGGTCAGCCCAAAATAGGGCCGCACGTCGGTATCTTGCGCCATACAGCTGAGGCAGCGCTCGCCGCCCATCATGTCCAAAATCGACAGGCCCGTCTTGGCTGAAGCGGCCATAGACAGCATGTTGGGCGAGGCTTTGGCGATATCCGTAAAGCCTCCAGGCATGCTGACGGTGCGCTTGACATCGGCGGCGGTAAAGTTGCCGGAGACCTTGGCATCAAAGAACAGCTCGTCGCCTTCATAGTGGGTGTAGCCCGATAGGCCATAGCCCTGCAGTGAGGCTTCAGCGTTCAAATAGGTGCTGTCCAGATCGGTGCTGACGTAGGTGGCGCCGATGCCGCTGGACATCTGCGGTGACCAACTGTGATCCGTGCCGACCATGACGCCAAAACCACTCTCGTCGTGCCCCAGCGTGCTACCGGTATCGTCAGACTGACGCGCCAGATAGAAGGGCGCGACAAAGACCGAGGTGTCGGCATCTTGGCCCGGGAAGGGTTGACGCGGCAGGCCGGTTTGGCGGGTATCAGCGCGGCGGCGGTTGAGCAGCCGCTGCATTAGGCTGGGCCGCGGCTGGCGGGCCTGGACCTGCTGGCGCGCTTGCTGATTGGGGCGCTGCTGCTGGCTCGCGGGCGGCAGCTTTGGCTGCGGCAGTGGCTCGAACTGACCCTGCGTCTGGATCGGTGCCAGCGGAGCGGCTTTCTTGGAGGCACCACCGGCCCCCTCGCCTTGGTCGGCGTCGCTCGCCCCTGAAGTCGTTTGATCGCCAGCGTCTTGTTGGTCACCCGTAGGGCTTTCGCCGGTGACTTGCTGCGTCGCAGCTGCTTGCTGTTGGATTTGCTGGCTCTGTTGCGCCTGTGATTGGGGAGCCTGCGATTGGGGAGCCTGCGATTGGGGAGCCTGAGTTTGGGGAATTTGGCCCGTCGCAGGTTGCGGTGCCATCAGGCCATAGCCTGCGACACCCGGCACCGGCAGCATAGGCGCAAGCGCGGGGTTCATTGGGAAAGCGCCCCCTGGCGCAGCCGGGGCTCCAAAGCCCGGAAAGAAACCAGGCGTCGGCGCGGGATAGAAGGGCGCACCGTAGGGATTGGCGTAACCATAGCCCGGTGTTGCACTGAAGCTGGGGATCATGCCCCCGCCCACCTGATCGGGCACGGGTGCAGGCGCTGGCGCCGGGCTGCCTTGGACGATACCGCGCGCGCAGGGATAAGAGCCGAAGGCGTCTTGGCAAATGCCCGTCGTGACGCCGACCTGTGTCGCCGGGTTGGGCTGAATGTCAAGGCCTACCAGTTGGTAAATCGGATTGGTCGAGGCCGACCAAGAACTGAGGAAGTCTTGGTCCTGCCCCCACAATTCTAGAGCCGCCAAGTCTTCTTCTTCCCACTCGGCTACAGCGGCGCTGGGTGTGCCTTCTAAAAAGCGGGCACCGGTGCCGGGGCCGGATGTGCGGCCAATGACATCGTGCAAGCGTTCTTGATTAGAGAAGACAGAATCAAACAGGGCATCATAGATGGCAGGGCTCAGTTGATCGGCTGCTTGAGTGCGCGAACTGCCGGTCAGCGCATCATACTGCGAGCGCAGATCCAAATAGCCGGCCGAGTAGCTGCCCGCTGCATTGCTCGACAAGACCGAGTCGATATCCGCAGCTTGCGCCGAGCTGGTCGCCAACGCCAAAGCGGCAACCGCAGGGGTCAGCGTCGCCAGCCACGCGATGCGGCTAACGGAGGTCAAAAAGGGTGTCTTGGAAATGCGGGTCATGAAATGCGTTCCAGGCAAGGAAGAAACCTATAAATCTGGAACTGACACTACTTAAGGCTGCAAGACTGGCAACACGCAGCGTGGGAAATGGCTTTTTTGCGGCTAAAAAACCGCAAAACGCAATCTAGAGTAGATTATTTTCCTAATTTGCGTTTTGCGCCAGCTCGGGATAGCGGCCGCCATGCATTGTAACTTGGAGCCCGCGACTCCTAGAGGGCGAGGATCTTTAGGGCCTCGCCCTGACGCTCTGGGCTGCCCGCAGCCAGAACTCGGCCGTCGCCAGACAGTCCCAATTCGCGGCCTTGCCAGTCGGTCATGACGCCCCCTGCTTCTGAAATGACCAGGCTTGGTGCTAGATAGTCGTAGGCTTGCAGATCGGCCTCAATGACAAAATCAAAATAGCCTGCTGCCAACAAGCCATAGGCATAGGCATCGCCGCCAAAGCGCCGCCCGCTCACCTGCTGGCACAGGGCTTCATAGGCGCGAAGGTCGTCGCCCTTGAACATGTCATAGGTTGTGGAGGTCACGAGGCAATCGCTGAGCCTTCCCGAACGACGCACCTGGCAGCGTTGCCAGGCGGTGGCGCCGCGCTTTTGCCAATGGCTGCCCTGCCCCTTGCCCGCCAGCCAGCGTTCGCCCAGGCCCGGCATTTCAATCGCCGCTTGGATAACCCCTTTGCCTTCCTCAAATAAAGCCACCAAGCAAGCAAAGGTCGGCATGCCCGTAATAAAGGCCTTGGTGCCGTCGATGGGGTCCAAGACCCAAGTGCGCCCGTTTTGGCTCGACTTGTTGGCGAACTCCTCGCCGAAGATGCCGTCTTGCGGATAGGCCGCTTCAATGGCCGCGCGCATGCTCTGCTCAATGCTGCGGTCGGCGATGGTCACCGGCTGTTCGGGATTTTTGTGCTCGACATCCAGCGGCGTGCGGAAATAGGCCAAGGCTGTCTCGCGCGCGAAATCACAAAGCTGGCTGATAAAGTCAAATTGCTGTGTATAGGTCATAAAAATCCCGTATGCTGGCTTTAGGCTGTTTATAAAGCATCGACGCTGGGTTCAAGCGAAAGCGAGCCATCTTTGACTGTAGAAGGCGTGGCTGCGAAAATCAGCGCCCAGGCCTTGCATCCAAAGCCGCTAAAAGCAAAGGATCGGCATAGGCGCACAGCCGAGAAATATAATAATGCCCAGCATCGGTATCCAAGCCGAACCTCTTAAAAAGATGGGCTCCGTCAAGTTTCATGGGCCGCGTTGACCTGCGACGCGACTGCAAGGGATTTATAAATCGATGGAATATCTCCTCGTCGCCCTCATGGGCTGGCTCAACCTTACCGCCGACATGCCGCCGGTCGATGACTTGGACCGCTATTTTGCGCCTGGCGTCACCACGGTCGTCGATCAACAAGGCGAGCGACGGCTGAGCCTGTTTCGCGAGAATCGCGAATTTGCCACCTATGATGAATTACCCAAACTTGTCATCGATGCGGTGACCTCGGCCGAAGACAAGCGCTTTTGGGAGCACGACGGCGTCGATGAGGTGGCTTTCGCACGCGCCATGCTGCAAAACATCGTCCGCGCGGGCTCCGGCGGGCGTTTGTTGGGGGCTTCGACCATTACCCAGCAGCTTGCCAAGCGACGCTATACCGATGCCAGCCGAACCGTGCGACGCAAAGCGCGCGAAGCCCTGTTGGCGCTGCGCATTGAAGAGAAATTCGACAAAGAGCGCATTCTAGAGATCTATTTGAACGACCTCTATTTCGGGCGGGGCGCCTACGGCATCAAACGTGCGGCCTCGGTCTATTTTTCCAAAAACATGGCCGATTTGACCATTGAAGAAGCGGCCTTCTTAGCCTCCCTGCCCAAAGCGCCCTCGACCTATGCGAACCCTGACAAGAAGGAGCGTGCCAAAGAGCGCCGCGACTGGATTATCGATCAGATGGTCGAAAACGGCTATGTCAACCGCCTGCACGGTCTGCGCGCCAAACTCAAGCCCCTGAGCTATAATCCCGCGGTCACCGACAGTTTGCTGCAAGAACGCGTCGCTCGCAATTATTTCGACGATCAGGTCAAGCGCGAACTGGTCGAACTTTTGGGCGAAGACCTGGTATTTGAAGGCAAGCTGAAGGTCACCACCACCGTTGACGACCAGCTGCAAGTCAAAGCGGAACACATATTCAGGCGCTTTTTGGAAAAATACGATCGCAAGCGCGGTTGGCGTGGACCGATTGAGCACGTCAGTCTGACGAAGGACCGCTGGCGGGTCAAGTTGGCCACTATGCCTGAGATCAAAGCGCAACACGAAGTGGCGCACGCGATTATTTTGGAGACCAGCGCCAAATTCGCCACGATCCAGTTGGCCGATACGCGCCGCGGGCTCATCCCCTCCTCGTCCTTGGGCTGGACTCGCTCGGGCAGCACCAGCGCCAACCGGGTCTTCAAACCGGGCGATATCGTCACCGTCATGCCGCTGGACCCGAACGAGAAGAACCATAGCGAACGGCTCTATATTCTCTATCAACGCCCCAAGCTGAACGGCGCGATGGTCGTCATGCAGCCAACGACGGGCCACATCAAGGCTCTGGTGGGCGGTTATGACTACGTAACATCGAACTTTAACCGGGCCTCGCAGGCCTGGCGCCAGCCGGGCTCGTCGTTCAAGCCCATCGTTTACTTAACCGCGCTCAATAACGGCTTCACCCCCAATTCAACGATCATGGATCGGCCCGTTTCCTTCCCCAGCGGCAATGGCCGTCGCTGGACGCCACGCAATTACAACGGCAGCTACGAAGGTTCGACTTCGCTGGCCCGCGCGTTGTATCGCTCGCGAAACGTACCCGCGGTCAACACGGTCAATCAGCTGGGCGTCAAACGCGTGCGCGCCTATGCGGATTACCTGGGTATCGGCGAAAAACAGCCGCCCAACTTGTCGATTGCATTGGGGTCTGGTCTGGTCACCATGGTGGATATGGTGGGGGCCTACGCCATGATCGCGAACGGCGGCCAGCCCGTTTATCCCACCACCATTGATATCGTTGAAGACCATGAAGGCAGCCGCATTTTGGATACGCGCCGGCTATCATGCAACGGCTGCTTGGAAGACTCTCCCCTTGAGCAGCGCAAGCGGATTTGGGCCAACTCGCCTCAAGTGCGCATTACCCGCACCAGCATCGATCAACTACGCTCGATCATGCAAGACGTCGTGCAACGCGGTACGGCACGCCGAATTCGCAGCCAACTGACCGTACCCGTTGCGGGTAAGACCGGTACCACCAACGACAACAAAGACGCCTGGTTTATTGGCTTTTGGGGCGACCTGCTGATTGGTGTTTATGTCGGTTATGACACGCCCAAGCGCATTGGTAGTGGGGCGACTGGCGGCGCCTTGGCTGCGCCCATTTTTGCGGCGGCCTTTAACGAGGCGCTTGCGAGCCGCAGCGACTGGCTAGAGAGCCGGTTGGTCACCGATGAGTTGATTGCCGAGATTCGGCGCGACTTCTACCAGACCGGCAAAATCCGCAACGCAGCCGGGGCGACGCTCTATTCGCGGCCCTCAAGCCAGTCTGAGAAAATCTTGTTTGTCCCGGTCGATCAGCGGGTTCTGATCGGCCACTGCGCATCGCGTTATTGCCAGGCGCTCTATCGTGGGCAGCGCGGCTACATCAAAGAAAACCGGTTGCTGTTGCGCTCGAGGTCGCCCAGCGATCAAGAGATTGAAGAAGCCCTTAATGAGCTGTTGTTAGCCTATCAGGGAGCCGATCAGGCTGGCACCCGCTCCAGTGCGGCGCCGCAGACGCCTCAGCGCAATGCTCAAGGCCAGTCCGGGTTGCTCGGGCTTTTCGCGCAGCCCTCTGAACCCGCTAAGCCCGCCAAAAAGAAGCGCGGCACGGTGTTTAAACGAACGCCCAAGAACCTGAACCGCTAGCCTATCCGCATTGATCGTACGCGGCATTCACTGCTTTGCGACCCGTCCGCAGCCGCGATGACGGGCAGCTATGACATGGCGGCGGTCTGCGGTCTGCGGTCTGCGGTCTGCGGTCTGCGGTCTGCGGTCTGCGGTCTGCGGTCTGCGGTCTGCGGTCTGCGGTCTGCGGTCTGGACGATCGTGCGGGCTCATCAAGAAGACTGCAACAGGCCCTAGATCGCGCGCGCAGCGCCCGTGGCGCCCATAGAAACATATCAACAGTGCGACCCTGGAGGTCGGCCTGGGGGGCGGCCAGTGGGGCGGCCCCAATGTGTGATAAATGCGCCAAATCGGCTTCCCCCGGCGCGCCGGTCTCGCCAATTTGTGAGAGCATCATGCGCAGTCCGGGTGCCAACCTTGGCCGCTGTTTGCTTGTTTGATGAACCTAGTCTTGGACATAAGGTTGCTGCTATTTCGCAGTTGGCGCCTGCAACCACTTCGCTAAAGATTTATGCCCCGATCAGCATTTTGGCTCTGGCATGACCGCCCCCTCAGCTCCCAAACTGGCCAAGCGGATCAGGCCAAGCGGATCAGGCCAAGCGGATCAGGCCAAGCGGATCAGGCCAAGCGGATCAGGCCAAGCGGATCAAGCCAAGCGGATCAGGCCAAGAAGGCCCCCACCGGCAATCCCAGCCCTTGGCAAGACCACCGACGCCGAGCAACAGGAGTGCGGCTCTGCCCCCTTAACGCCGCGTTGCGGTGAAGTCCTGCAGCTTCGTCTTGGGCTCAGGGCCGCAACATTGCCGCTGGATTTAGGGGCTTACCGCGGGCGCCGCAGCTCACGCCAGACGGCAGGTCCAAGCTTTCACATACCTAAGGCGCATACGCTATGGGTAGAGCAAAGACTTAGCAACCGCCATCAACCGGGATTGCATCTACTGTAAAATCAACTGATTAGGGCGCGATGAGTCAACTCTATCGACAGAAACACGCTCTAGCGAAATAAAAGAAACCCCAGCCGACGAGCGACCGGGGTCAATCTACAAACTACTTCGATGGCCCTGGAGGTCGCGCCCCAAGAGCAAGGGGCAACTGCACCTCCAAGCGTCCATTAGGTCTTAGAGACCCAGCAGCGATCCGCTGCCTGAGCTGCCACCCAAGATACCAGTGCCCAGCAATCCGCCGTTGCCCAACAGGCCGCCGCTGGTACCAGCATTGTCCTCACCTACGTCCAGTAGGGGGTCATTTTCTGCGGTACCATCGGAGCCAGCGCCGTAAGGCAGCAGGTTGATAGTGGTGTTATTGTTGCTGCCATCATCAGGCTGGACGCCAAGGCTCAACAAGCTGCCGCCAGCGGCATTGGGCTCATTGCCCGGCTCGCCATTACAGCTCAGATCAGCCGGATAGCTACAACCAGAGTCGCCATTGAGAAGGCCCGCGTCAACGATGCCCTCACGGTTGTCCGACGTATCGTCGATGGTCAGGATACCACCGCTGAGCATGCCAGCGTTCAACAGATCGCCGTTACCGGTTGACGTGGTTGCAAGCGCACCGTTCACCAAGTTGCCACCGAGCAATCCACCGCTGCCACCGAGCAAGCCGCCACTGCCGCCCAACAGGCCGCCGTCGCCACCGAGGTTCAACAGGCCGCCGTCACCGCCCAGCAGGGCACCAGTGGTTCCGCCATTGAGGATGCCGAGATCCAGCGTATCGCCGACTACGATGCCGCCACTGCTGTCGCCGCCTTCACCGGTGCCACCGTTGCCATTGTCGCCACCGCTACCCAGCAGGGTGATAGAGCCACCATTGAGGAGGCCACCGCCGCTAACCAGGCCGCCATTCAACAGGCCACCATTCAACAGGCCACCATTGGTTCCGCCAAGGTTCAGCAGACCGCCATTGGTGCCCAAATTGATCAGCGCACCGTCGTTATTGCCGCCGTTGCCACCTTCGGAGCCTCCATCAGAGCCACCGAGGTTCAGCAGGCCGCCATTCAGCAGGCCGCCGTTGTTACCGCCCAGGTCGATCAGAACGCCGCCCTCATTGCCGCTGCCGTTATCAGAGCCACCGACATTGACCAGGCCGCCACTCAACAGGCCGCCGTTGGTTCCGCCAAGGTTCAGCAGACCGCCGGTGGTGCCCAGATTGAGCAATGCACCGTCGTCGTTGCCTCCGTTACCACCTTCGGAGCCACCATCAGAGCCGCCGAGGTTCAGCAGGCCGCCATTCAGCAGGCCGCCGTCCAGAATACCGCCATTAGCACCGGTGATGCCGCCAACGGTTGCTGTTACGCCGTCTACCAGGCCGCCATTTAGCAGGTTACCCGTTACGCCGCCGCCGAGCAGATTGCCGGTCACACCGCCGTCCAGGACGCCACCGTTGGTACCGGTGATACCGCCAGTCAGAGCGTTCACAGTGGAGGTCACGCCACCGTTCAGCAGGTTACCCGTTACGCCGCCGCCGAGCAGATTGCCGGTCACACCGCCATCCAGGATACCACCGTTAGCGCCGGTAATGTTGCCGACGGTCGCGGTTACGCCGTCCACGACGCCACCATTCAGCAGATTGCCAGTTACGCCGCCGCCGAGCAGATTGCCGGTCACACCGCCATTAAGCAGGTTGCCGGTCACACCGCCATCCAGGATACCACCGTTAGCGCCGGTAATGTTGCCGACGGTCGCGGTGATGCCGTCCACGACGCCACCATTCAGCAGATTGCCTGTAACACCGCCATTCAAGATGCCACCACTGGCCCCCGTGATATTTCCAGTCAACCCATCAACCGTCGCTGTAACACCGCCATTCAGCAGGTTAGCAGCAGTGTTATCCAGAGCCGAAACGGTATTGTTGCCGCCCAAGACTCCGTTGGCGATATTATCCAGGCCCAGGTTAATCGAGCCATTTCCGATACTGACATCGCCACCGTTTACATTGTTGCCACCGCCCAACAGGTTAGAGATTGTGGCGTCAACATTACCGAGCAAGTTGCCTCCAACGACACCGCCGCCCAGAACATTGCCGCTCACGTTGCCAACAACACCCTGGCCAAGCACGCCTGAGGCGGCATTGTCCAATACGCTCAGCGCACCGGTGTTTACATTGCCATTGTCACCACCCAGCAGGCTGCTGCTCAGGTTGTTCAAAACGCCAGTATCGCCGATGACCTCGCCGGTAACACCGCCAGAGCCAAGGTTGTTAAGTACACCGTTGTTGCCGGTCAAAACATTGCCGGTCAGCCCGTTCAGCGTATCGCCGACAGAACCAGTAATGCCAAGATTGGACAGAACAGGGCCGGTCGCTTGGTTCAAAATGTTGGCGGTATTGTTCGCACCAACGCCACTCAAGACATTCTCTACGGTCCCAGTGGTATTGTTGCCGCTCAGGACATCGCCCAAGGTTCCGTCAACGGTTGCAACGGTATCATTCAAGATACCGGCACCACCCAGCACGCCGCTGGCCAGCCCATTGAGGACATTCGCGGAATTGCCTGCGCCAACATTACCAAGCTGAGTTGACACGTTGCCTAAGGTTGAACTCACGCCGCCCAAGGTATTGCCGCTACCTAGCCCATTGGCCAGGTTGCCGACGACACCAACCGCACCGGTCGACGCGCCACCACCCAACAGGTTGTTCGCGATATTCTGCAGTGCCGCTGCGTTACCGGTACCAACGTTACCGCCCAACAAATTGTTGGTCACGCTACCGACGTTATTGCCAGCCAGGGTATCGCCTAGAGTACCAACGGTCAGGTTCGCGCCCTGCTCCAGAAGGTTAGCGACAACGCTGTTATCGTTTGCGTTGGCCAGAATACCGCCCAACTCGTTCAAAATTTCTGCGTTGTTATTAGCAACGGCATTGTTGAGCACGTTGGTCAGAGTTGTCGTCGCTTGCGTGTTCGACAAAATGTTCGACAGGTTTGTGAGCACCTGGCCGTTGTTGCCGATGTTGCCGCTGTTAAGCAGGTTGCCAAGAGACAAGCTTGAACTTGCGTTGTTTAGAATGCCACCCAGGTTGTTCAGAGCCTGGACATTGTTTTGATCCGCCAGCAAAGCTACCAGATTGTTCAGGTTGCCAACATTGCCGTTGTTTAAAATGCCGCCCAGGTTGTTCAGGGCGTCGGTGTTGTTTTGGCTCGCGATCAAGGCCACCAAGCCGTTCAAAGCTTGACCGTTGTCGTTGCTCAAAACGGAACCAGAAATCAAGGACAAGCCGTTCTGGCTCAGATTGCCTAGTACATTGTCATTGAGGGAACCCGCCAAAGCACCGCTCGCTACGCTCAAGGCACCGTTGGTCAGCAAATTGTTCAGTAGGCCGTCTGCTAACAGACCGCCACCATTTTGGCCGCCACCGTTGTTGTCGTCGTCGTTACAGTTTGCCTGCCCTGCAAACGAGAACGGGCCACTGCCACAGTTTCCGGAGCCAGGTGTGCCGCCCTCTTGAGCGAGAGCCCCGCTGATCGGCGCAAGTGTAAGAGCCACCAGCGCTGTGGAGGTAAGAAGACCTATCATTCGCATATGATTATAGTCCTAAGTTTAGAGTAGTTTGTAAGCGGGCTAAGTCTCTCATATGAGCCGCGGCTGTCAACTTTGGATTGGTGAACATTCGGTTTGGAATTCGCTGTTTGCAAATTGCGGCAGCATCTGGGCGTCAACTGCCACTAAATAAACAAAAATTATACCCACGGCTAGGGCTTTATATATCACCCATCTCATGAATAAATTTGGATGTTTCATTTATAGATAGAGAGCATTTAAAACTGTATAAATATAAAATTGAATATATACAATTTATCTAATTACCGCGTGGACACATTTGAGAATTGTATACAAATGCAGCTTATTCCTAAGCTCAAATGGGAAAATGTTCGCACTTATTGAGGGCGAGTTACTTTTACCTCGCAACTCAGAGTTGATTTCACACACACTCTGATATCGCAATTTGCGAGCTTGCCCTCGTTATATGCAAAAGATCGGTTACTCATCTAAAAGTGGTTAGACCTATGCTTTTGAGACAGCGATTCGGGTTGATACACGGCGAATCACATTCTCCGCCTTACCCCTAAGACTAGATTCTTACTATAATTGAACCGCAAACGATTAGGTTCAACCTATGCTTTCGGTTAAGAATCATAACCTGTTGCATTGGGCGAGCGCGCTGGAGCAGGCGCCCTATCCAAGATAAGGTAAACGCAAGCTTACGCTTGGCGTCATTTCCGACATCACCCCAAAACAGGAATAGCCTCATGTGGACTAAGAATTTCCATCGCATGTGTGCTGCAATCGTGCTCGCAGGGAGCCTTTTAAGCGCACAAACCGCCTTTGCCTTCACCTCAGTGCTCAACACGGCAACCGTCACCTTGCAAGTTGGCGACGTTGACCCTGATGCCACCAACAACACCTCGACAGCAAGCTTGACCGCCGCATTGGACGTCGTTCTGGTTGCAACAAAAGATGACTTGTCGCTCACTTACACTCCAGGCACCAGCACCACCTACACAATCACGGTGACGAACACTGGCTTATCACAGGCCGAAGATGTGACCATTTCCGATACCCTGGCGAGCGGAGCGACCATCGGATCAATCTCCTGTACACCTCTGCTGGGTTCCAGCTGTGGCACGACCACCGCTACCGCGGGCGACACCTCTTTCACCTATACCGGCGGCGTGCTTGAGGCCCTTGCGGGCAGCGTGACCCTGACGCTCGTCGTTGACTTCCCCTCTGACGTAGCCGATGCGACTTATACCAACACAGTCAACGTCACTGACAACACCTCTGGCTCTAGCACCAGCGCGAGCGATGCCGATACGCGCCTTGTTTCAGCCGACGTCGCGGTGGCCAAAGCGGCGACCGGAACAACCTATACACCAGGTGGCACAGATACCTACACCTTGACCATTACCAACACCGGTCCGTCTGACGTTACAGGCGTAACCGTTTCGGATATCTTGCCAACTGGCGTGACCCTGTCCGATTCTTGGAGCTGTAGCGCGGACGCCTTGGGCTCTGCATGTAGCGCGGCAAGCGGCGGTACAGCAGGGGACGCAACCGTTTCTACGACGGTCGATGTGGTTAACGGTGGTACTGTTACCGTCACCATCCCGGTTGTCTTTGCAGCGACAGAAGCCGAATATCTGTAAGCACAGCACTGCGCCTGGCGACCCTTCGGTGAGCGGGCGCAAGTATGACCACACGGTCGTCTGATCGTGCCGATCATAGTCGAGCGGGTTTGGCCAATCCTTGCGGCCGATCCCGCTCGAATACCATAGGCAAACGGGTTAAGGGCAGCAGCTTGACCCCGTTTGGCTATGGCAGCAAACCTCATTCTTTAACTGCTAGACGGCCGCGTATGTGGCTGGGAATGCAGCGAACTCAATGGCCGATCGATTGCTACAAAGCCGCACAAAAACTTGGCTCTCAACGCTGGCAAGACTCGCCGGCCTGTTGGGCTTTGTGCTGGCGGCATCCTTGTGGCAGGTACAGGGCGGCTCGGCCCAGAGCGGCGGCGGGGCATCAAGCACCAATACCATCGTGAATATTGCGCAGGTCATTCTGCCAGAAGGCGCCATAGACCCGGACCCAAATAACAACACCGACAGCGCCTTTTTGGATCGGGGCGCGCGGCTGAAGATCGACAAGATCAGCCAGGGTGCGGACGGTGATTTCGAATTCCGTCTTGAGGCCGACCAGACCAGTAGCCTGGCCATCACGACCAGCGATGGCCAGGGCAGCAGCGGTTTCCTGCCCATCGCCACCGGCAGTTATACCTTACAAGAGACGGCGCATCCCGATTTCGGCCTGGCATTAGCCAGTTGCAGCGACGCTGACGGTGACAGCCTGGTGAGCGGGGATCGCGACACGGGTTTCAGCGCCAGCTTGGTAATCGCCGACGGCGAAGACGTGGTTTGCAGCTTCACCAACCAAGCCTACGCCAACGTAACGCTGAGGGTTGCATTGAACCAAGGCGGCGGCGTCTTTAGCTACCCCCACACCCTTGAGAGCCCGCAGACACTGCCCAATCCGCTGGAGATCACCACCAGCAATTTACAAGGCCAAACATCGCTGGCACCAATCTGGCCAGGCGCTTACCAAATCGAAGCGCTTCAAAAATCGGGTTTCGAGTTGATCGCCACCCAATGTAGCGGCCTGGCAAACGATGCGCTGACCCTGCCGCAGGATACCAACGGCAACGGAGTCATCGACGAAGATGCACTCGCCTTTACGTTAGATCCCAATGCGGCGCTCGACTGCGAACTGAGCTATCGCGCCGCCGCGCCCGATCTTCGGATCTATAAGACCGCCGTCAGCGGACCCAACTATGTCGGCGACGATTCCTATTTGCTCCGTTATCGCATCGCGGTGCACAATATGGGCAGTGCGCAGCTTAGCCTCTTGTCCGTCACCGACGATTTGACCGACTTGTTTAGCCTAGCGGCCACCCCGCTAGAGGTGGGTGTGCCTGAAATTGCGGAAATGCCAGCGGGCTTTAGCGGTACCTTGAACCCCGATTTTGATGGCGGCACCGGCCTGAAGGGCAGCAGCACGGAGTTGATGGCCACGCCGGGCAATCTGGCCCCAGACGAACACTTAGCCATCGAGTTCGATCTGCGCTTGCAACGCCACGAAGGCGCAAGCTATGTCGATAATGTTGCCAGCGCCACCGCCCAAGGCGCCGGCGAGGAGATCAGCGACGGCTCATCCGACCCCAACTCTGCCGAACCCATCAGCATCGAAAGCGCCCGCCAACAGAGCCAAGGCTTGGCCTGGTGGCAGCCATCCCAAATTTCTCGGAAGATTGCGCAACATGTTCAATTCGTCGCTCAATCCGCGGCCCAATTTAGCCCCCAGTTGCGCACGCAGCCCCAGGCCCTGGCCCAGAGCGATCCGGGTGATAATTTTGACGATGTTACGCGGGTCTTTTTCGCGCCCGTTGGCCAGGTCTACGACGCGCGCAGCGGACAGCCATTAGCCGGTGCAAGCTTGGCCATGCTCAACAGCAGCGGTGCGGCCATCGACGGCAGCGTGTTCTATTCGGGCCAACAAGGACAGGTGACAGGTGCCGACGGCTCCTATTACTTTGATATCAACGTTGACTCTCCTCTGGCCCCTTCTGACGGCCGTTATTACCTCGCGATCACGCCGCCCAACGGCTACCTAGCACCATCCAGCTTGCGCCCGCCCCTGCCCGGCCCGTTGGTCTTGCCCAGTGGCGAAGGTAATTACCGTGTATCAAGCCAAGACCCCGCCTCATTCGCCGAACAAGGCAGTTCGGTCCCCGCCTACTACCTGGCTTTCGATTTGTCTGACAGCCGCAAGCGAATCATTGGCAACCATCTGCCGTTGGATCCGGTCAGCAGCGATTCCGTCAACCTGACCAAGACCGCCGACGAGGCGCAAATTGAAGCCGGTGAACTGGTCGGCTGGCGCTTGCAGGCCAACAACTTGACCAGTGCCAATTTGAGCAACGCCTACGTGCTGGACAGCTTGCCTGCCGGATTGAGCTATGTCGAAGGCAGCGCGCAGGTCAGCATTTCAGGCAACGACAGTACGCCCAACGTCACCGCCAGCGGCCGCAACTTGCGCTTTGAAGGATTGGACTTGGCCGCGAACGAGAGCCTTGTCTTGCGCTTCTTGACCCGCTCAAGCCCGGCTCTGAAGGCAGCGAGCCTGACCAACCAAGCGCAGGTCTTTGACGCTGGCGGCTTGGCGCTCTCAAACCGCGCCAGCGATACCGTCGCCGTGCAAGCACCACCGATCTTTGGATGCAGCGATGTCTTGGGGCGCAGCTTTGAAGACAGCAACGCCAATGGCTATCACGACCTAGACGAAGGGGGCTTGCCAGGGGTTGTGATCTATACCGCCAAGGGCCTGAAGATTACCAGCGATCGCTATGGCCGCTTCCACGTCCCTTGCGCTCAAATGCCCGAAGACGAGCGCGGTCAGAACATGATTTTGAAGATCGACGAGCGCACCCTGCCGCAAGGATGCCAGATCACGACCGAAAATCCGCGTGTCATCCGCCTTACCGCAGGCAAGCTATCCAAGGTCAGCTTTGGCGCGGTCTGCCCCAAGACCATACGCGTTACCTTGTGCGACGGCGTTTTTGTTGCGGGCAGCACGCAAATCCAGGGCCAGTGGGGCAGCCACCTGCAAACCTTGGTGGACCTGGTGCAAAAAGGCCCCAGCCAGCTCGCTCTTTCCCACCCCAGCCAGGGCGACAGTGAGCTGGCCCGACAACGCCTATCGCGCTTGTCCCGCTACCTGAAGGGCAAGGCGCAGGCCGCTGGCTTTGAGAGCGTCATCACCGCGCGCACCAGTCCCGACGTGTCGGCCTGTCCGACGGGTAACTTCGGGCCAGCCGTGACCCTGCCGCCCGCGCGTCTTCAAGAACAACCCTTGCCGCAAATACGAGCCTGCGATGGGCAGGATCGTGAAACGGACAAGCCGGGACTAAGCTATTGTCAGGCTTTGGGGCAGCTCATGATAGATGAGTTCTCGGCTTACCGAGCGCGGGGCACACGGGTGCAGGACTACAATGCCTACGTCGGTCACGTCGAAGAATGGAAGCGAGACTACAAGCAGTCCCAGGCGCAAAAATCAGGCTGGTCGCCCGAGCAATCAGCCGAAGTCCGGCGCGCGCTCAGCCAGCGTTTTTATCAGCTTTTGGATTATCGCAATCGCTATATCGACCTCTGAGGGCAAAAGTGACCCACACGAGGCCAGCAGCACGAGGCCAGCAGCACGAGGCCAGCACGCGACCGGCGCCCGCAAGCAGACCTGCGTGGGGCAAGCCAGATCAGCAAACCAGGTCGGCAAAACAGGACCGCGGCTCGGCCAAACAACAAAACCCGAGCCGACATTCCTGGGCTCGGGCTAGAGGGCGGCGCACACCCGACCGCCGCTCGGTCGGTTTGCCAAAACGCTATCCAATCGACCTGATCTCTTCGCGAAGACCGCGCGCCATCGGGCCGGTTGTCAAAGCAAACAGTTCGACTGTTAGCTAAAGTCGTAGAGTTCCCAGGGGAACATGATCCAGGTGTCTTGCGGCACGTCTTCGATATAGTGCGAGACCAGCGGCTTGCCCATGGGCTTAGCATAGATGGCGCAAGTGATGGAATCTGGCATCAGCTCCTTGGCGAAACGCATCGTCTTGCCTGAGTCTACCAGGTCATCAACGATGATCCATTTATGGCCAATGACCGAGGCCTTCTTGATCAAGGTCATGGTCTCGGCCTGCTCGGCGCCGTCGTAGGAGCTCATGCAAACCGTGTCGATTAGGCGAATGTCCAGCTTCGCCGCCAGGTTTGCGGTCGGCACCAGGCCCCCGCGCGTGATCGCGACCAGGCCTAGTTTTTCGCCTTTTGCGCGCTCTGCGGCAATGACGGGCTGGAGTTGGTCGGCCAATTGGAAGCACAACCGCTGTGCTTCGTCCCAGGTGACGTATTTCTTGGTATCAGGCTCCATGCGTCGCGATCCTTTTCCGGGCTAAAGAGAGGGATTTTCCGCAGATAAAGCAGACCTCAAGCGCGGGGTATAGCGGTTTCCCCCAGGCAATCTGATCTTCAGCTAGAAGAATTTCAAAAACATGAAAATTCAGGCTTGCCTTTTGGGGCGGTCCTGCTAGGTTGCGGCCCTGCCCAGCGACTAGCGCCCACTTGGCCTCGCTGCGATGCACTGCGGACCCGTAGCTCAGTTGGATAGAGTACTTGACTACGAATCAAGGGGTCGGGGGTTCGAATCCTCCCGGGTCCGCCAAAATTGCTTGCTAAGTGCTTGAAATTAAACACAAAGCAAAATAGCCTTCCCCCATTTCTTCCCCCTTCAAAACGCGGCTTGCAGCGATTTCTCGCGGCCTGGTGCGGACTGGCTGGCGAGTTTTTCCGTTTTGGGTTCCCCGTTCGCGCTGCTCGTGGCTAGAGCGCCCTCGATAGGCTGCAAATGCTGATTTTGCACTAGGTGGTGCAGTGGACTGCACTGGGGTGAAGAGCTGGCACTAAGCCCGCGCTGGTTCGGGCAAGCGTGCAAGAAATGCCTCTTCGCTCTCGTCTTCTTCGCGCAAGACGACCTCCATGCCTTCGACGGTTCGGACGTAGGCTTTGACCGGCAATTCTACGAACTTCCCTGTTGGTTTGCCGTCTTCGTTCCAGAACTTGCCGCAATAGCTGCCATCGGGCCGTTTTGAGCGAACTACAGCTAGAATGAATAGCAGGCCTTCTGCGGGTGCGGCGCCGTGCTTTCGCTCCAAGGCCGCCAAACGCTTTCGCAAAATCATGCAGCTGCCTCGAGCGCGACAATGCGGGCTTCAAACTCGCTGGTTTCGAGCGTCCGGCGGTAAGTCTCAATCAAGCCCATGATTTGCACCGCCTCCAGCGGCGTTAGCTGGCCCGTTGAAACGGCCTCAAGGACTGCCCCAGCCGCCTTTGCGGCAGAAGCAGCGGTCTTCATGCTTGGCAGGCCAAAACTAACTGGAGCGTCTTTTCTAGGTGGCGCTATGCGCTCCAGACACAAGCGCATGGCAATCGTGTCTCCCGACAAAGCCAGCTCGATTGCCTTTCGTGTGAGCGCCTGGGCTTCACCTTCCAGCAACTCGGCAACCGCTTTGGTCGTTCGATTGCGTGCGCCCTTTGGCTTGCCAGCGTTACCAGCAGCAAAGCGGCCCCGCGTGTCGCGCTCCGTATCCGAATCGTTTTTACGGGTCATTTTGACTATTCAATGCTTTGGCCTGATGATAGTGATTAACACTAACGCTGATTAGCTCCGCGCCAAACGGAACAAATATTTGAGATTTTACGCGACATTATGTCCGATTTCCAAGGATAAAATTCAATGCGTTTTATTACAAGCGTTTTTGTCGTCAGTTGCAAAATTGCCCGTTTATCAATGAATACTATTTTAAATTTTATCGCATTTGTTAATGGCGCAGGGAGTTGGACGTGAAGTTCTTTATGTTATTGACGTTTTTGGCGGCACTATGCAGTAATGCTTTTGGCCAAACCATGGAAAATGTTGTTGAGTTGAAGGGCAAAGGAGACGATTCTCAGGCATTTGCTATGGCCTATAAGCTTGCGCAATTTGGCAATGGTGAAGCAATGGCGTTTGTAGGTGACGCACTTATATATGGAAGCGGCATAAATAAAGACATTGAATTAGGCATTAAATATCTCGAAAGAGCAGGCCAGCACGGTTACAGTAATGGATGGACGTGGCTTGGTATATTGTTTGAGCGTGGTGACGTTTTGCCACAAAGCTTTGTAAGAGCGGCCATGTATTTCGAAAAGTCCGCTGGGTTCATGGATGCCTATGCGCAAGCTCGGCTCGCATATTTTTATATGTCTGGGAAAGGTGTTGCAAAAAGCTATGCTGAGGCTGCTCGTTACGCGGTGTATTCTGCTCGGCAAGGAAATTCTGACGCTCAAACGATCCTCGGACTGCTTTATAGCGAAGGTAAAGGCATAGAGCGTAATCTTTTGATTGCCCACATGTGGCTAAATATAGCCGCATCACAGGGGAACGATTTCAGCGCTACAGCTAGGGACAGGCTCGAGAATCAACTAACAGGTCCGCAAATACAGGCCGCAGAACTCAAGGCCCAGCGCTGCCAGCGTACTAGCTATCGCGAATGCTAGATTCTATGAGCGCCAATTGAGGATACTGGTCGGTCTGCAAGCGCGCTCTTCGCGGCAACGCCCTGCTTGGCTTCCATGACGAAATGGCCCGCGCGATACAGGTCTATGAAGCCGTGTGACTGAGTGCCTGTGTGCTGCATGGTGACAGGCCGCTCAAAGCGATAGGCATCCGCGCTGGCTTCTTCGGTGGCGGGCTTCGGGCGCTCTACTCCCAACACGTCGCACAAGTCGTTCGCAAAGGACTGGAAATTGGCGCGCTCGCTGCCCCCTGAGCCTTCCCAGCGTTCAATGAAAGTATCAATGTCCATGCTGTTTGCTGCTCGCTCAATCCGGTTCTTGGGTTGCGGGCAAAGGCGGCACAGAAGCAGCAAAAAGGGGAAGTGGAAACGCAATTCCCACCTCCACCAATTTCCCTCTTTTTAAGCATGGCATGGCTAGATTGTAGATATGTCCAACTTACTGATACGGGGAAACGCAAAAAGCGTCCTTTTCATTGGGACAGCTTCGCGACAAAACGACGCAAATTTGAGCGTGAGTGTCCCGTTTATTTGGCCGGGGCGTCCCCGTTTTTAGGATGGGGTTTTGTTTGGCCAGGTGTCCAGCGGGCGAAGTCCTTTGTTGCGTCCCGACCATAGAGTGGAAGCTCTGTAAGAGCCCAATGCGCTGCCTCTCCTTTGCCTTCTGAGCCAAGGTGCGCTAGTTGCGTTGACTTGATAAAGCCCTTTTCGACAAGCTCGGAATAATAACCGCCAATCGTGTTCTTGGATACATTCAACGCTTTTGCTGCATCGCGGTGGGAAAGGAACAAGTCGCCATTGTTCCTTCCGTTAAAAAACGCCTTAAGCTCAATATAGAGCGCGCGCGGGCCTGGTTTAAGCGCGCGCCAAGCCTCGGTGTTTTGTACCCAACGCTCAATCATTACAAATTTTGCGGTTTGGCTGCGTTTGTGGCGTTTGTAATGCTTAGCCATGGCTTCCCCCCTCAAAAGGCGGGGTAGGAAGGGCGAACAAGTCGCCCTTCTTTGTGAAAGCTCCAGTTTTCTTAGAGCTGCTCACGGTCACAGATTTTTGTGACGTTGGCGCGCAAGATGTAGCGCGCGTGGGTGCCAGGGAAATCCCCGCCGTGAGGCTCTGTCAGGGTCTCAATTGGGACGCGCTTTTTGCGCAGCTCGCAAACATAGGCCGCGAGGCGCATTGCTGGGCTTTCGACCGACGCGACGCCCTTGGTGCCAGCTTTTGCAAGCTGGCGAAGCGTCCACCTCTCCCGGCCGCTAACCGTAACCTCAAACGGCTCGCCAACGGCGGGCGAAACGTGGTAGGTCGTAGCCTGCGGATTCTTGTGAGAGTCAGCATTGCAAGCGGCTGCCTTGGCAGCACGTCTTGCTTGGCCCGGTTCCTGTTGCCGCAGGTTCCGGGCTTTTTTGCTTTGAGAAAAGTCGTTGTGCTTTTTCATCTCAACAAGCCTCCTCTCGCTCAGCAATCCAAGCCAAGACCTCGGATTTTCGCCAGCCGACCGCATTGGCGCTGAGGCGAACTGACTTCGGAAACTCGCCCCGTTTCATGGCGGCATAGAGCCAAGTACTGCGCATGCCGACCAGTTCCAGGACTTTAGGTTTTCGGATTATGGTGTTGCCGTTTTCGGCAGAAGTGTTGGTCATATCAATCCTTTCGATCTGACCGTCCGAACCCCTATGGCCCGGCTTACTTCCGCACAATGCCGCTTGCTTCCGAGACTTTAAAAAGGAGTTTATTTCCGTTTTTTGGTCTTTTTCTCCTTTTGCCTCTTAGTCTTTGAAATTTGCTGAAAAACGGCCTCAGGGCTGGCGTGAATTTCCAAAATTTCAAACAAGGCAGACAGAAATTCCAAGATTTTTCCGCTCGCCGGATTGCCCCGCATATAGGGGTTCACTGTCTTGCTCGGATACTTGCCGGTGAAGTCCCGAAACACCTCCATCGCCTCCCGGCCAATTTGGGCAGCAGCTAGTTTTTCTGGGCGACCTGGTTTCTTGGCCTCAGGCTTGAGGCCGCCTAACCCTTCCAAGGGGGTTTTTGTGGTCGGCTCCAACGTCGCGGCGACCGACACAAGTCGTTTTGCGATGCTGCCTATCTGACCCGCTATGACTGTTTTTGCGTTCTCGCCTTCCAGCAGGCACGGGGACGTTAAGCCTAAGTCCTTTGTCACGACTTCTTGCGCATAGTGATAGAGCGCTTCATTCCCCGCCGCGTTTAAGTTCGCCAATTCAGCCGCAACTTTTTCAAGGTGTTTCGCCGCTTTGCGCAGCGCCTCTTGGTCGGTGGACGGCGCCCGATTGCCCGCAGATTGGCTATGGAGCCACTGCGCCGCCGTGTACCCTGTCATGAGGCGCTCTGCGGTCTCGGCAACTAGGTTCGCATCTATGTCAGGAAAATGCTCCTCTAGCAGCGCAACGACGCGCACTTGCTTGGCAATCCGGTTTTCCACCGGGTCGTTTCCACTCTCAAACATTGCCTAACCTCACCACGTTGCTTGCGCTAGCTTCCTCGCCAGCTAGGAAGGACGCCCAGGCGGCCATCATGTCCCGCCGCCGCTCCAGCATGTCGGAGCGCTGGTAGGCGCGTTCGACCTCGCTGCCCACGTTGTGCGCAAGGGCCAGCTCTGCCATGTCGCGCGCAAAGCCGCGCTCAGCGGCCCATTGGCGAAAAGTCGAGCGCAGCCCATGCGGGACTGCTGGCCGCTTGCTGAGCGGGTCTAAGAAGCCCTCACGGCCCGCTTTGACCTCGGCCTCTTGCATCCTGCGCATGACGGCTGACAGGCTCATGTCAGACAGCGCGCCGCCCCTGGGCGCGAAAAACACAAACTCTGAGCCTTCCAGCCGAGGCAAGGCGTCCAGAATGGCCAGGGCAGCGCCAGAGAGCGGGACTTTGTGGTCACGGCTGGCCTTCATGCGTTCGCCCGGAATGGCCCATGTCGCGCCCGCATTGGAGCTTGTGCGGTCCAGCTCTGCCCAGGTCATGCCGCGGACCTCGCCAGAGCGCGCACCAGTCAGGGCGGCAAACTGCAAGGCCCTGGCAGCCATGCCCTCGCGTTCCGCCAATTGAGCCCACCAGCGCGCGGCGTCCTTCAGGGCCACCGCTGGCCAGTGCTTGCCCTTGGCGACCTTGTTAGGCTTGGGCAAAAGCTCGGACAAATTCCCCTTCCAGCGCGCGGGATTGTCGCCAGAGCGATGGCCCGCAACCGTCGCCCAGGACAAGACGTTTTCCAGGCGACCGCGAAGCCTGGACGCGGTTTCGGTCTTGTCGGCCCAAATCGGTTGCAGCACCCGCAGCACGTCTGCGGTGGTGATAGCTTGCACCGGAAGCGCGCCCAGCACCGGCTTGGCGTAGCTATCCAGGGTGGAGCGCCATTGCTTCTTGTGCTTTTCGTTGCGGAATTCGTTTAGCTTGGCCGCAAGGTAGCAGTCTACCGCTTGCTCAAAGGTCAGAGTTTCGCGCGCCTTGCGCCGCTCTGCCAATGGGTCGCCCCCGGCATAGACCAAGCGCTTGTTTTCTAGCGCCGCGGCTCTGGCAGCGGCTAGGCTTATGGTGGGGAAGCTGCCCAAGCCCAGCTCATGGCGCTTGCCGTAAATGACCATGCGCTGAATCCAAAAGCGCCCGCCGCTTAGGTCAACGCGCAAGAGTAAGCCGCTGCCGTTCTTGTCGTGGTATTTGCCAGGCTTGGCAGTGCGGACCTTTGCAACGGTCAAAACGCCTCCGCCAGACTTTCCTTCCCCCATAATTTCCCCCTTTGTACTGCGAAAAGCAGCGTATCCGGGCGAATCGGAAAGAGCAAGTTGCAACCTTTAAACCGTTGATAACTATTGAATATTTGAACACCAGCGCAAAGGCGCGAAACAACCGTTGGCGGCTCCCGGGTCCGCCACACTTAACTAGCTGACATTATGTAGTTTTTCGTCTCTATTGAGAGCCGTGCGACCGCAGCGCTAGCCGTGCAACCGCTCAATTACAGACGGTGTTTCAACGCTCCTAGATCTCCAAACCTCTGAACACTGGCCCAGCACTTGCGAACGCAACCACTGAAGCCCCCCTTCAATATTTTGCCCGTGACTGCCTCGGGCAGATGGGCTCGAACAATTGAGCCTTCTGTTCGATGAGATGCCAGACCGCCTTGCCGATAAGCAGGGACATCTAACCAGGCACAAGCGAACAAACACTCCACGCGAGCTTCCGCAGGCCTCCCCACAACCGGGTCATTGGCGGCACGCCGGGCGTCCGGCCATCAGGAGCGTGTTCGTGGTGGTTTGATCAGGCACCTACAAACCCCGCAGAAGCGAAACAGCGCCACGTGCAGGACTGAGCTTGAATTCAGTAGAGCTCCCGGCCGCCAATCAACTCACGAACCGCTGTAATGAACTTGTCGTAGGTCCTGGGGAAGCCATTGCTGCCGAACGA
>JAUIDR010000084.1 GCA_030428565.1 Alphaproteobacteria bacterium | reverse complement strand
CTTGTATGCGCGCAGGCAGGCTTCATGTCCTGGACGAAGACGAGGAGGAAGGGTATGCGCTGGGAGCCGCATTTTTCGGCAAGGCCTGCACTGGCGGCCAGGTTGAAGGTTGCTATCAAGCCGCGCTCCAGTTCTATAATGGGCTGGGCGTGCCAATGGACGTAGCAAAGGCGACCGATTTCTTTGTCAAAGCCTGTGATCTGGGACATGCAAAGGCCTGCTACGGTGCTGGCATTCAATACGCTTTGGGGGAAAAGGTCGGCAAGGACCGGCCCCGATCTGTCCAACTCTTCTTGAAAGCTTGTGATGGAGGCCACGCCAAAGGCTGCTTTGCCGCTGCCGAGGCCTTCGCCAAGGGACTGGGCGTTGAAGCCGATGCAGCGCGGGCTAGCGCTTTGCGCATTCGTGCCTGCGAGGGCGGCCAAGCCAAGGCCTGTGACTAGCGTGCCCGGCGGCTGATTGCGCGCGTATCGCTGGTTTGATTTGACCTCACTGGGCGATGGTGATCGCTAAGCCACCGCAGCGTCCGAGCGGCGCGACAGCAGCCAGGCGGTGGCCATGCCGCCCAACCACATGCAAAACAGCGCGAGCCAGGCCGTAAAAACAAAGATGGAGCCGCCGGTCACGCCCGCGCCGATGGCACAGCCTCCGGCCAGCATGCCGCCCATGCCCATCATGGCTGCTCCGGCTAACGCCATGCGCATATTGCCGGCACCTTCAAAGCCTTGCCACTTGAGCTCGCGCCCCCAAGCTGCCGCGAGGAAGGCGCCCAAGAAGACGCCTGGCACCAGACCGATATCGAATTCAAGCACCGGATTGGCGGTCAAAAAGAACATGAGGGTATTCGCTGACGGACCGGTAAAGGTGGCGCTCTCGACCTGAACAGGATCAAAGGACACCAAGCTGAGCGAATAGGTTAAGACCCAACCCGAGGCCACTGCAAAGCCGACGCCGGAGGCCGTAAACAAAACGCGCTTGCTGACCTGATTGCGGTGCGCCAGCCAAAGGGCGGTGACCGCAAAGGCGATGCCGATGACGAGGCCGCTGACCTGCGGCAGATGCAACATGGTCAAGAAGTTGATGTTGCGCCCGCCGGGTGTGATCCACAGTTCGGCAATCCAGTTGCGCAGGGGCGCCAGCCAGCCGCGCAGCGACATTTGAGCCACGATCGCAAACACCAAGCCAGACACGATAGCGCGCAGGTTGCCCGTGGCTGCGAGGACCAACAGCCGCCCCGAACAGCCGCGCGCCAGCACCATGCCAGAGCCGAACAACAGACCGCCGACAATCGCCCCTGATAGCGAGCCCGGAACCGCCATCATGCGCGCTTCTTCGACCCGCATCAGGCCGAAAAGCGCCGCCGATTGGGTCCAGACCAGCGCAGTCGAAAAGGCGAGCAGCCAGACCGCCATGCGCTTGCCAAGCTGGCCCTTGGTGAATTCGACCACCGAAGCGCGCAAGCAAAACGAGGACCGCTGCGCTGCTACGCCAAAGATCAAGCCCGTCAAGAGGCCCAGCAAGGCTGCGGTGGACGGCGTTCCGATCTGATCGACAAGGGGGGCAATATCCATAGCGCGGTTCCTATACAAGCAGCGCGCTTCCCATCAGCACGCCTCGC
Organism: Alphaproteobacteria bacterium; assembly: GCA_030428565.1. Taxonomy (GTDB): domain Bacteria; phylum Pseudomonadota; class Alphaproteobacteria; order UBA7985; family JAUIBT01; genus JAUIBT01. The sequence goes on along the minus strand of JAUIDR010000084.1, from coordinate 5,825 downwards.
TTGAACTTGCGCTTGTGCGCCTCTGCCAGCCTTGAGCTGAGTCATATTCGAATAAATGAATGTCGATATGCCGCAGCGGCATTCTTGCGAGTGCGCTGAAACGGGGAAATCTAAAGCACAAGCACCCGATCAGGTTCGATCCAGACCGCGGCCACTTGGCCGCGCTCGTTTGCGAAAATTGCACAAGCCTCGGGTTGGTGGCGGCATGAAATCATGCGCAACGGCGCTTGCGACTGGCTTTGAAGCTCAATCCGGCAGTCCTTATCATAGGGCGTGTTGAAGATTCGAAGGGTCGCATCGTCTTTGGCACATGGAAACGGAGCCTTGCTGTAAAATGATTCGCTAAGGCTCGCGGGCAAATAGGGCTCAGACAGGCGCTCCAGGCGGCGTACAAGTGCCGTTGCGCGCTTGGCATCGTAGGGATAGAATTCCAGTGCATCGCGCCAAGTGCCGTCAGCAATAAAAGCGCCGACACCCAGGTAGGCGAACCAAGACCAGTCCTTGCCCAGCTCTGGCGCCAGCGTGGGCTGGGCCAAACGCGTGTCCAGCCGACCGCGTGTCGGCTCATAGGACCAGTGCTCAATCAGGCCGTGCTGCGTCTGGCGATAATCAATGGACAGCCAGCAAATCTCGCTCTGCAATTGGTCCACGAAGGCCAGTGTTTGGAGGCCTTCGCCGATCTGGACCTGCCAGTCCAGCCTTAGGCTGGGCGCGCCTGGTCGCAAGAGGTCGGGCAAAGACAAGGCGGCGACCGAGGTGCCTAATTGTACCATCCAATGGCGGTGGGACAAATTAGGGCTCCAGCCGCGCAGATCGGCGATCGCAAGCTCGCTGATTTGGTTGCTGGTGAGCGCGAGCTTTAGAATGCGCACCAGCCCGTCGGCGTTTTGTAAGATCAGCAGGGTTTGGCTGCCAGGCACGGCAATCAAGTCCAAAACATCGCTGATCCAATGGCTGGCCAGGCGTCGGCCATCTGGGGCCAGCAGCTCCAATTTGCTCGACGCACGCCAGAGCGCCACATGCTGACCGTCCAGGGCGCAAGCCTGGCGGCAGGGATCGCTGGTTTCTGGGGCATCGGGCAAGCGGACGACCAGCGGAGCAGGATCTGAGGGCGGCGCTTGGCGCACGCTTTGCAGCTTGGCGATATCCTCGCGTAGCACGATTAGCCCGGTGGCCTCCAACACCTGTTGCATCAAGCGCTGTACACCCGAATCAAAGCGACCGCGCGCGCCGTACCAAGCCAGCGAGTGACGCAAGTAAGGATCAAGGCAAGCTTCTTGGGCGAAGCGCCGGAAATCGGCTTGCTCATGGCTCGTAGTGACCAGCAAATTTTGCAGGGCGCTGAGAATCTGGCCGGGCATGGCGCTTTGGGTCTGGGTGCCCGGCTCGCTCGCGTCGCGCGCATCCTCTTCTTGCAGGCTAGCGGCCAAGGCGGCTTGCAAGGCTTCCTTTTCGGGCGGCAGCTGCGGCGCTTCAATCGGGTCAGGGCCACCAGCCAGGCGCTTGTCGAGCCAATTGGGGGGCCAATCTGCGGCTCGCCATGGCAGCATGAGCAGGGCTCGCGCCACCAGGCGCGCAGGCCGCGCACCCGCCCGGCTCTCGGCTAGTGCCTTGGTCAAGCATTCGCCGCGCCAAGCAAACAAGGGGTGCAAGGGTTCAAAGTTGGCCGCGCTTTTGGCCAAGCGCTGCGCGAGCGGCTCGCTGGCTTCCAGCGCCGCTAGCCATCGACCCGTTGCCATCAAATCTTGGCACCAACCAGCGATAACGAATTCATAAAAATCTTCGTCCCCGTCTTCAGCTTCCAGCGCCAGGTCTTCAAAGTCGCCGGAACGCCGGGCCAGCGCGAGCGCCTGGTCCTTTTTTCCTGCGGCATAGAAAAGCGCGATGGTGCGCGCCGGGGCTTGACCGGATTGTAAGGAGACCTGGGCCGCGTCCAGCGGTAGTTCGGCTTTCAGCAAGGCGTCGATCGCCTGACTGTGAGCGCCCAGCAACTTGCTGTATACGTAGGCGGCACGCCGAAAGTCACCTTTGTCCTCTAAGGTCTTGGCGAGTTTGTTGTATTCTTGGGTCAAATAGTCGTGGCCTGCCTCGCTCAAGATGGGGCTGACGAAATCGCCCGCTTCGACCTCAAAATCGATTTTGCCGCGCACTTCTGGTGCGCCTTTGGGAAACAGGTGGCGCTTCTTCGCCCCCTGCGCGCCTTGTTGCGCCAGCGTAACCGCACGCATTAGCGCTTCGTCAATTTGGCCGCGAGCGATCATCTGTTGGACTTCTTCGATGCGCTTTCGATAGGCACGGCGCACCTTGTTACCCATGGGCGTGTGTTGGGCGGTCCAACCACGGATGCGTTGCCACAAAGACAGGGTGTAGCGGGGGCGTTCGCCGCCGCTGCTTTCGTCAATGGGCTCGACAGGGGCATTGGCAAAGATCAGCCTTAGAAAAAGCATGAGCAAAAAGCGAATCGCCAAACCCAGCAGCAGCATGAAAACCAAGGCAAAAAACGCGTCGTCGAGCGCCATGTCACCCATTTGCAGGCCAATATTCTTGGCTGTGTCGAACATCCAGATCACGAACAAAGCCAGTAATACGCCCACAACAGCGATCAAGGTCAACGTCCAGAGGCACCCCAAACCTTCGCCGATCACGCTGCGTGTCGTGTCGCTGGCGTCACGCAGGCCCCACAAAAAGCGAAGCCAGCGTTGGTTCTTGGCTTTACCGCCCAGTCCTTGCGCCATTCGGTCGAGCGCGGCGGTCTTGCCGAGCCCGGCCAGAGCCGGATCTTTGATCTTTAAGGGACTGGCTCTGAGGCGCTTGGCGTGGGGGCGACTGCCAAGAGGCAAGTCGTGGCTGTTGTCGCGCGCGATCTCGCCCAGTGGCCACAGCGCGCAGAGCGGCAGCTCCTGTGCGTCGGCGAGCGCATAGCGCTGCGACTGCCCATGCCAAAGTAGTTTGATCGTTTTAGCCTCGCCTTGTGGGCCAAGCTGGTCGCAAAACCCCGCTGCGGCCTTGCTGTTAAATAGGGGGCGCAGGCGGCCTAGGCTCTGGGGGTCTAATTGTTGGGGGTTCTTAAAGACCAAGACCAGCAGACTTGGCCGATCTGGGCGCGATTCAAAGCTCAACAAGCGGGCGATATGGACGCGCAAGCCGGGCAGCAGCGGGCTGGTGGTGAGCCCGTCCATCGAGGCGTTCACGAGCGCTAGCGCTGCGACCAACTGCTTTCCCTTTGCTGGCGGCGATCGTAGGCCAGCATTGGCACTTTGCTTTGCGGCCCGCCGTTCGGCGAAGCTTTTGGGTGCGTCTTTGTGGGTCATGTTGCCCCCCGAGAACGGCGCTCGACAATATCCGCAAAGACGTAATCATTGACCTTGGGCCCGTCGGTCTTAGGAGCGCTTGCCATCAAGCTCAGCCCTTCAACCTGGCCCGTATCGCCGAACCAAGCTGCCCAGACCTCACGCGATAAAGGGTCATAGCGCACTTGGGTCAAGCGAGCGTCAAAGTCGCGCTGGCCATAGTCTTCCAGGGTTTCGTCTAAAAAGTCCCAGCGATAAAGCCGTCCGTTGCCGCCGAGGTCGGGGTCCGAATAGACCAGGGCCTTAAATCGCCGGTTATCAAAGGAGAAATGCAGGGCGCGCTGGTCTTCTTTCAAGGCCTGGCAATCATATAAGACGCTATGTTGGTGAAAGCTTTGCCAGTGCTGGCCGTCGTTGGTCAGGCTCAAGATTTGCTGCTGGGGATTGTACAAGAAGCTACGCGGGCTGCGCAGGTCTGGATCGAAGCCAGCGTGGTCGTTGGCGCTGGGCCAGGTGTTGGCGCGACTTTCGGCTAGACTTGCCAATCGCAACCCTCGCGAGCCCGTGTATAGGGCCCGATCGTTGCGCGTTGACAGCATAATCAAGGAGCGCGAGTCTTGGCTGGCCTTTATGTTGCGGCCGTCGAAATGGGCGATAAAGCGCTGGTGTTTGGCATCGTGAAAAGTGACGTGGCTTTTGTCTGCAAAGGGCAATGCGGGCAGATCAAAGGGGCCAAAACGCAGCGAAAATTGTTGGTCAGATAAGGGGGCGTAGTGGCTTGTTTGATGTCCAGTCGGCAAGCCGCGTTCAAGGGCGTGGATTTGCAGTTCCATATGGTCGTCAGCAACGCGAATACCGGGACTTTTACTGGCACCAGTCCCGCACAACCAAAGCAGCAGGGCTCTTTTGGTGAGGCGATAGCCGAATAGCTCGCAATCGTCTGGCAAGGGGATGGCATAGCTGCGCTCGGCCTCATGCCCTAAGACCAAAAAGTAGTTTTGATAGCGCGCGACCGCCTTGGCGCGGGTGGCAAAGTCGTAGTGCTTGGGCGCCCAGGCGCGCTCCACCTTGGGCCAAGCAGCGGGATCCGCGCGGCGGGCGAGTAGATTGGTGATGGCCAGGGCTGGCTCAAGTGGTCGGCGTAAGGCGGCCAAGCACAGCGTGTCCTTGGGCAGTTTGATCTGGCGCTCTTCTTGGGCCTGGCCCGCCAGGCGCTGCACAAGGGTCATCTGAGCGCGCCCCTGTTCGTCGCGGGGCATGGAGGAAAAAAGCAGCAGATTGGTCTGCGGATGCTGCTCTGGTATGGCCGCCATCGGGCAGAGCAAAAAGTCCATCGGTGGTTCGTCTTCGACGCTCACCTCTTCATTTGCAGGGCGGCTGTCTTTTTCACGCTCATAGAGATCGAACAAGCTTTGGGCTGTCGTCGGCCGGATGACGCTGCTTCTTAGCAAGCTGCGCAGCGCTTGGTGGTCCAAGTTTCGCTGCCATACGTCGCGAGCTCGGGCCGCAGCGGTGTCGTTATCGCTCTTTTCCTGTTCGCCCGCGACGGCCCAAACCAGATCCACCCGGGCGCGTTGAGCCAGCACGCTTAGGTGCAATAAGACCGCCAATTGCAACAACCGCGGCAGCCCCAAGCTGTGCGGCCCGGCGTCTAAGATCAGGCGGGCGACTTGGCGCTTACCGGGATTTTCGAACAAGGGCTGCTGATACAGAGCCTCGTTTTCTAGCAAGCGCCGCAAGAACTCATCTGGAATTTCGCCTTGCAATAGCCATTCGCTGTGAGCCAAGCGATGCAGATCGCCTTGCCTGTCCAGGCCAGCTAGGCCAGCGAAGTCGCCTTGATCTTCAAATTCCTGTGCGGCGAAAGGATTGCTGAGGCTCGCGAGGCTGGACAAGGGGCCGGTCAAGACCTGAAGCATCTCCTCGGAGAGTTGATTGAGCAGCGGGGCGAGGGGGCGGTAGAGCGCGGGCACGCCCGACGGCAGCTTGACGGCCTGCTTCTGCGTGCTTTGTCGGGTAATGGCTTGGCTCATACGGCCTCCCGCGCTGCCTTAGCAGCCCATGCGTCAACGTCGATGTCGGCCAAGAACAGCACCTTGTCTAGGCGCAACAGTCGAGACGTGGTTGCACCAGCGCCCCGAGGTAGCAAGACCAAGGGGCAGCCTTCGACCTGACGTAGAGCGTCAAGGTGTTGATTCAAGACGGATTGCGGCGCGTCGAGCCGCCAAGTCAGCGGTAAATAGACCTGGGCCGTAGCCTGGTGCAGGCCGCAGCGGTGGCCCAAGAAACAGGGCGCATTGCTGGTGTCTTGATACGGCGATAGATCGGGAAGCAGTGGCCCGACGCCTGGCGTTTCATCGGTTGCGCCCAGCACGATTTGCCACCCGGCCCCTTGAGCGATGCCGAGCTGCCCCCAGACCTGCCTTCGCGCTAACAGCTATAGAGCGACAATCTGGATGAGAGTTGTGCGTCAATCAGGATGATAGTCCTTGGTCGCGACGTTTGTGATGGTGGCGGGTTTTCGCGACACCATCA
>JAUIDR010000018.1 GCA_030428565.1 Alphaproteobacteria bacterium | reverse complement strand
TCAGACCAATACCGCCGATTGTTGACCTTCTTCGTCTCCATCACGCGCCCCATAATGCCCATTAACGATAATGGGCATTAGCAGCTCACACTTAAGCGCGGCAGAGCAGTCACACCGGACGCATACTGTAGACTGGCGCACGCATCGCCGCACGCGCTGCTCGTAAGCACGAGCTGGCCGTGGCTGGCCGCATTCCTTGAGATCGAAGCCCCTTTCGGTCGGTCACAGCGTGCCAAATCCGGCACCGCCTTGTAGCCTTGCCTGCCGAGACCTGCCTAATCCTGGCACCGAACCCACCTGCGAGAGTCTCGCGCGCACTAGGGCTGGGTTGAGGGCTGGGTTGAGGGCCGGCGGCCTCGCACCGGCGCCCCACTTAGCGGCCAGATTTGCAGCCTTGCGCGGCAAGCCAGCGTCGGGAGGCAGTGCCATCCGACGATCAGTAGATGTAGATGGGCTCGTCGGCGGTTTGCGTTGGCGTGCTGGGATACGCGGGTGTCGGGCTGGGATTCCACTGATAGCTTGTCGTCGGGGCCGCCGGGGTTGATGGCACCGGTGTGCTGGGCCGGCTTGGCTTGTTGAGCACCCGTTCCTTACGCTCTGGCAGTGGGCGGCCATAGCCGTTGAGGCCGTCAAACCACTGGCTCGCGGTCACAAATGTACAGCCCTTGGCGCGCAGGTCTGCGATAATTTCAGGCAGTGCCTCGACCGTGCCCGCCACGTGGCTATGCATCAAGATCACCGAGCCTCGATAAGCCGTTTTGTCAATCTCATTGCGAATGCTGACGCCGCGGCGCAGCTTCCAATCAAGCGAGTCCACATCCCACAACAACATGCGCATGCCCAGATCCTTGCCGATCTCACGCACACGTTTGTTTTGCGCACCATAGGGCGGGCGAAAAACCGACACGCGCGCGCCGAGCTGCTCAAGGGCCCGCGAGGTGCGTTCGACCTGCGAGGCCGCCTTGTCATAGCTCAGCTTGGTAAGTTGGGGGTGCGACCAGGAGTGATTGCCGATTTCGTGCCCTTCGGCCAGCATGCGCGCGATGGTGGCTTCAGCCCCTTTCAGCTTGTTACCGAGCAAAAAGAACGTCGCCGGTACGCCTTCGCTGCGCAAAATATCCATAATGCGGTTGTCTTTGATCCGATCCGGGCCGTCATCAAAGGTCAAAGCGCAATAGCCGCGCTGGTCCAAATAGAGCGGATTGTACTGCTCAGACATTGCCAGCCCGGGCGTTACCCAGCTCATGGCCCGGCCACTGGGCAAGGCTTTGAGGGTGGCGGTCGAACGGAAAGCCGTTAGGCTTGCATCCGCGACTTGGCGTTCTGCTTTCTCATCCTCGGAATTTGGGACGCCCTGCCCCGGATTTTGCTGCTCCAGCTGCTGGACCAAGGCGCCGATACTGGCGTTGCTCGTGCCGCTTTGCTGGAGCGACAAGCTAGCCAAATCACTATCGCCTGCTAGGGCCAATTCCTGACCGTCCAGCCCACGTGCAAGGTCCGCTTTTGCGCCCTCCTGATCGCCCATTTGCCTGCTATCGCCAAGCGCGACCTGATTGGCGGTGGTATTGCTTGTTATCGCGCCGCCATCGGCCAAGCGCGGTATATAAAGCGGCGGACGCGCACCTATCAACAAATCATCCGGAGCCGTTTGCTCGCCAAAACTGACACGAGGCTCAAGCCCATCATTATTGTCTGCCGGCATGGCACCGATGGGGATCGCCGACACATCATCAAAGGCAACAGCTGCGACGAAAGTCTCAACCTCGTTGGCACCCAGGAAACGGGCCGAATTGGACGTCTGCGCGCCAGCGACTTGTCGTCCAGCATCCAAATCATCAAGGCCCTTGGTGTCCGGACCAGCCGAATAGGTCGCCAAGCGTTGCAGACCACCGCGCGCGCCAAAACGCTCCATCAGTGCCAATAGGCCACTGGCGAGCGCCAAGCCGAGCGATAAGCCGACGAGAGCAACAAAAAATCCACGACGGAAATTGGAACGTTGTGACACCTGCGCAGTCCGTTTTGTTTACCGAGGCCGCTTGAATTTCACACAAGCTTACATTGCGCCTTATTTTAAAAGGGCCGTCAGCATGAGGGACCGCGCTAGCCTAGCATTGATTGTATAGGCTTGCAGTTTAAAGGGGTGAAGTAAGGCAAATGCGTGACCAGGCTGCGGTTTACTCGGACCAATTGCGGCCTCAATGTGGCTACCCCAGGCATAGTTGCACACCAGTTCCACAGCTTCGCCCACCGACTCCAGGTCGCCGCTTGCTAAGCCTTACCCGCGAGCGTTGTGGGCATATCTTCTAGAGCCAGCCCAGCCGCGGCGCCCCTAGGACGCTACGACGGGCTCTGTTTTGCTCTGGGCGTCGGCTTGGTCCGGACCATCCAAACCATCGCGCTCACCTGCGGTATCGTCGGCCGCCGCTTCGGGTGCCTCTTCGCCAGCAGAGCGGGTAGCGGCGAGTTTTGCCAGTTCGCGCAGACGCCGCTGAATATCCATCATCTGATCTTGTAGTTCGCGGACCTGCGTACGCTTCTTTTCGATCTGCTTTTCCAGCGATTTGCTGGGCTTGCTCTCGTTCAGCAACTCGTCGACCATAATCAGGTTTTCAAGCTGCGCCTGCCGCTCTTTTTTAGCCGCAAAGGCACCGGACAAACGCTCAGCCGCCTCGTTGGCCTCAACACCACGCAGTCGCTCGATTTCCTGGCGAACGGTCTCGCGCGCCGCGTTATAGGCCTCCCACAAGTCATCTTCGTATTCACGGCCCGCAGAGCCAGCGGCCTTCCAAGCCTCTAGGCTATCGGCCAGATGTTGACGCAATTCTTTCGAGCCGAGCGACGGTGAGAATTTGGTCACGTCGTCGATCAAAATACGCTTCTTTTCCAGCGCCTTGTCGCGGTTCTGACTTTGGCGCTCGTAGTAATCTTGGCGCGCCTGCGCCAACGCGTCCAAACCAGAAGCCAGCGCCTGCCGCTCGGCGGCATTGGCCGCTACCGCCTGATCTTGCCAGGCTTGCTTGATACTGGCGACCGCCTCATCGACTGCGACCCAGCCTTTGGCGTCTTTGGCCGCACGCGCTGTCTTCAACCAGCCCTCCAGCGCGTCCAACAACTCTTGGCGGGTCTGAGCCACCTCCTGCTTTCGCTCTGCACGCTCGTCGCGCTCTTCTCGCAACGCGTCCTGTAGGCGCGCGCTCAATTGTGCAAAGGCCAAATCTTGCGTTGGGTTGATCAGGTCGCCGTCGCTATTGAGCGCCTGCCAATCGCGTTTCATCTGAGCAAAGGCCCCCGCATCACCATGCCAGCCGCGGGTCTCGATATGCTGGGTAAGCGCCTCTAAGATCGCCTGACGCTGAGCATCGATTTTTGCCAATGCCGTTTGATGCTGTCGCACTTCATCGGCGACGTTGGCCTCAATCACCGCTTCGATTTCGCCAAGGCGTCGGCGCATGTCCACGCCCAGGGCCCGCTCGATCAAAGCCCTTCTAGTCGCCTTTTTATTCAGCAGGGTCTGCGCGGCCTGCCAGGCAGAGTCCGCGACCAAGGCCTCCAGATCGCCCAGCAGCGCTTCGCCCTCCTCGGACAGGCCACCTTGGTCGCGATCAACCTGGTTTTGGAGCTGGCGAATAGCCTTAGCGCTGCGCTCAAAACGCAATACCAGCGGCGCTTCTTCGGGTGAGCCCATCACTGTCAGGCCCTGCCACTGCTGTTCTAGCGCCGCTAGATCTGCGCTCACATCTTCGACCTTAGCGCGCTGGCTCAGGAGGCTCAGCTCATCGAGCAGCGCCTGGCGTCGTTGCCTAATGCTGGCCGCCGCCTCACTGACACGCGCTTGCAAGGCTGCAAGCCGCGCCTGCAGAGCAGGCAAATCACCCAACCCTGGGCGGCGCTTGATATCTTCAGCTAAGGCCTCAAGCCCTTGCCAATGCTCGCTTTCTAGCACCTTAGCTTGGTCCAGTGCCTCAAGCCGCGCCAAACGCGCCTGCTGATCTTCGTAAATGGCCGCAAATTCAGCTAAAGCCGCCTTTTTGCTGCGATTAGACTTGCCTAAGATTTGCTCGCTGCTTTTCAAGCGCACATGACCCTTGGCGTCCACATAGCCCCAATATGCCGGTTGATCGGGGCTCAGCTCAGACGTCGCTGCTGTAGAGGCCTTCTTGCCGGCCTTCGGCTGTGGCTTTCTATGGGACTTGTTGGCCTGCTTATGGCGGCGCTTGGCCTTTTGGCTGGCAGCCGTCTTGTCTTCCATGTAGACGGGGCGGCCCGACTTGAACAAGCCGTCCCAAAGGCGCTTGAATAGCGAGGGTTTTTTCTTCGCGGTCATTGTGAATTCTAGGACTATCGGTCGGGGCCGCTCGCCCGAGGCCGGGACCGTTGACTTGCAAGGGAGCGAGCTCTTTAGACCTAGCGCAGATTTTGCCCGTTCGGAATCGAATTCGACCGATGCGGCGCAAAGGCAAGCTTTGGTGGCTCCTAAACCAATAGGGGGGGCTTATCCTACGCTCACAGGCTCACTACAAAACAAAACCGCCCTACAAAAAACCGCCCTGGCCGCAGGGCCAGCGCGGTTCTTGCGAAAGCTAAAAGCGTTAGCCTACTTGGCGTAGCCGAGGCTCTTCAGCGCTTCCTCGACTTCGGGCAGGATCGCCATATCGTCGATGGTCGCCGGTGCTTTATAGGGCTGGCTGTCGGCCATCTTGCGCATGATACCGCGCAGAATCTTGCCCGAACGTGTCTTGGGCAAGCGCTTGACGACGGCCGCAAGCTTAAAGGCCGCCACGGGGCCGATGACCTCACGCACCGACTGCACCACCTCTTTGATGATCTGATCGGACTTGTCTTCAGCGCCCGCATTCAGCACCAACAAGCCCAGCGGCAATTGCCCCTTCAACTCGTCTGCGACGCCAATGACCGCGCATTCGGCCACCAAGGGGTGATCGCTCAAGACCTCTTCCATTTGACCGGTCGAGAGGCGGTGGCCCGCCACGTTGATGATGTCATCGGTACGCGCCATGATGAAGATGTAGCCGTCATCGTCCAGATAGCCCGCATCGCCGGTCATGTAATAGCCAGGGAACGGGTCCAGGTATGCCTGACGATAGCGCTCAGCATTGCCCCAAATCGTCGGGAACGTGCCTGGCGGCATGGGCAGCTTGGCGCAAATGTTGCCGGTTTCTCCTGGCGCGACGGGCTTGCCGTCCACGTCCAGTGCCTCGATTTGCCAGGTCGGACCAGGCAGGTTCGCAGAGCCCTCTTTGGCAGGCAGGTTTTCAACGCCAAGGCAGATACCCGCAATCATCCAGCCGGTCTCGGTCTGCCACCAGTGGTCCACTACCGGCACGCCCAGATGCTTTTGCAGCCAGCGCATGGTGTCGGGGTCGCAACGCTCGCCCGCGACGAACTGAGCCTTCAGGCAGGACAGGTCGTAGTCTTTGACCTTCAAACCGTCGGGATCTTGCTGTTTCATCGCGCGAATAGCCGTCGGCGCAGTGAACATGACCTTGACGCGGTATTCGGCAATGACCCGCCAAAAGGCGCCCGCATCGGGCGTTCCGACCGGTTTGCCTTCATAGATCAGCGTCGTGCAGCCATTCAACAAAGGCGCATAGCAGATGTAAGAGTGGCCAACCACCCAACCCACGTCCGAAGCGGCCCAATAGACATCGCCAGGCTCAGCGCCATAGACGTGCTTCATCGACCAGTTCAAAGCCACCGCGTGACCGCCGTTGTCGCGCACGATGCCCTTCGGCGTTCCTGTGGTGCCCGAGGTATAAAGTATATAGAGCGGATCGGTGGCTTCGACCGGTACGCAGTCCGCGGGCGTGGCTGTCGGCAATTCTGCTTGCCAGTCCTTATCGCGACCAGCCGTCAACTCGGCTTCACACTGCTCGCGCTGCCAGACGATGACGCCCGCTTCAGGTTGGTGCTCGCTCAACGACAGCGCCTCATTGACCATGGGCATATAGGCTACGATCCTGTTGGGTTCGATGCCGCAAGATGCGGTCAAGATCAGCTTAGCCTTGGCATCGTCGATGCGCGTCGCCAGCTCTGCGCCAGCAAAGCCGCCGAACACCACCGAATGAATCGCCCCCAGGCGCGCGCAGGCCAGCATGGCGAAGACCGCCTGCGGGATCATGGGCATATAGATAATGACGCGATCGCCCTTGCCGACGCCTCGAGCGGCAATCAAACCCGCAAGCTGGGCCACTTCGCTCTGCAGCTCGCGATAGGTATAGCGCGCCTTGGTGTTGGTAACCGGGCTATCATAGATGATGGCATCAGTGTCGCCACGCCCCTCGCGAACGTGGCGGTCAACAGCGTTGAAGCAGGTGTTGAGCTTGCCGCCCTTGAACCAGCGATAAACGGGGGCTTCGCTGTCATCCAGAACTGTGTCCCAACGACGATTCCAATAAATGCCTTTGGCGGCTTCGGCCCAAAATCCATTAGGGTCTTGGACGGAACGATCATGCAGCGCCTTATATTCGCCTGCCATGTCAATGCTCCCAATGTGTCAGCGCTTATTTTTGTATCTTGTCTGCGCTGTAGGTGACGGAAATCTCGTCTGGTCAGTGACCCTTAGATAAAAATTCAGCGCCTGTGTCAACGAAGGCTGCGGCGCGCCATATCCGCGCGCCGAACGGCACAGGCTTCGGCGAGCCTTGATAACCGCCCACGCCCCTGATGATAAAGCGGCACAAAAAAAACCCTGCTCCCGGGAGCAGGGTCGAAGTTTGGGGATCAAATGAAAAGAACCAGAGATCTGGTTGCAGGCGGACAAAGTCCGATATGCGCTCTAAGCAGGCAGGCTAGACAAGTAAGCTAGACCGGCAGGGCCAGAACGAATGCGATCAACCCCATGCCACCCGCCATCGCAAATAGGGTCACGAGCGTGGAATCTTGTTCAAAAGCACGCAAAATCAACATGTTGACTAACTCCTATCATGGGCTGGCGAAGGCCGCGGGTTGCAACGGAAGCACAAGATGCCGGGTCTGCCTTTGGGCGAGCCAACAAGCGGCCTCAAAAGGCGGAGACCTGTTCTTGTCTTCCTGTCATGATGTTAGTTTGCGGTAGGGACATGCAGGCATCATGACATGGTTTCGCAAAGCGTGACCAAAGTGTGTGCAAGAGGCATGCAAGGGCTTTTTCTTGCCACGCAGCCCGGCTAAGGCGATGCTATCACCCAAATCGCGAGCGATGGCTCAACTTTGCCGCGCCTGCCCCACCAACTGGAGCGCCCATTATGCCCGAAGTCTTGATTATCGATGACGACCCCCACATCCGCGACGTGGTGTGCTTTGCGCTTGAGCAAGCCGACTACGTGGTGCGTCAAGCCGCAAATGGCCGTCAGGGCCTGGAGCTGTTCCACTTCAAAGCGCCGGACTTGATCATTCTGGACATCATGATGCCCGAAATGGAAGGCACTGAAGTCTGCCGTGAGATTCGCAAGACCAGCGCCGTCCCGATCTTGTTCTTGTCTGCCAAAGACGACGAGATTGACCGTATCGTTGGTCTAGAGCTGGGCGGCGACGACTATGTTGCTAAACCTTTCAGCCCGCGTGAGCTGGTTGCCCGGGTGCGCGCTATCTTGCGTCGCGCCGAGGCCAATGCCCCCGGCGCGCAGAGCCCCGCAAACGGCAATGTTCTGAGCCACGGCCGCCTAATGATCGACCTGGACGAGTTTCGCGCCTGGTGGGGTGGACAAGAAGTCGTGCTGACCGTTACTGAATTCGGCATCATCCGAACCTTGTTGCAACGCCCCGGCAAGGTCTTTACGCGCGATAATCTGATGGATCAGGCCTATGATCTGCATCGCATCGTCTCTGACCGCACCATCGACAGCCACGTGCGCCGCGTGCGGGCTAAGTTCGCCGCCGTTGGTGCTGAGCCTGTCGAGACCGTCCACGGTCTAGGCTACAAGCTGGGTGCCTGCGATTAGGTCACCGCAACGGGCCGCTGGCTAGCCGTCAACCGCCCGCAGCTTTGGCCTCCTCGCCCCCGCCTTCAATCGGAGCCCCGCCCTCGTGCTCATTTCTTGGCTACACCGCCTGCTACCGATCAGACCGCTAACGGCCTGGCGTCCGCGCCTGGCCTTTATCCTGTTTAGCGTCAATATCCTGGTGTTGGCGCTGCCGGTCGCTGGCTTCTTGCTGTTACGGGTTTATGAATCCTCGCTGCTGCGCCAGACCGAGAGCGGGCTCATCACGCAGGGCGTTTTGATTGCTGCGACCTATGAAGCCACGACGCGCCGCCTGGCCATTGACGATGCAGATTTTAACCAACTCATCAAGCCGGTCGATACGCTGAGCAAATCGGTGCTTCCGACTTTGACGCCGCATCTAGACCTGGCGAGCGCGACCCTAATGGACGCCGCGCCGCTGGCCGTGCCCATGTCGGTAGACCCGCCACTGCTGGCCTACTACGCGGGCGCGGTCATGCACCCCATCTTGCAAAAGAGCCTGGAAGTCACCGGCGCCCAAATCGACGTTGTGGATGCCGCAGGGCAGGTCATTGCCTCGACCAGCCTGGATATCGGTGTCTCCTTGCGCCATCGCGAAGAAATCATTGATGCGCTGTCCGGGCGCACAAGTGCGGTCTTACGTCGTCAACCCAATGAAGCCGCTAAGACCCCGACATGGCTCAGCTTTTTCAGCCGATCGGCCAACTTGGATGTACACTTGGCTGTGCCAATTTTGAACGATGACGGCCTACTGGGCGCCGTACTGCTACACAAGACCCCCGTGACCCTCATTACCGCCTTTGAGGGCAAAGGCGCGCAGTTCTTGATGGCGATCGTGGTCATTTTGAGCACCATCGTCTTGCTGTCGCTCTTTACCTCATTCACCATTTCGCAGCCCGTTCAGGCCTTGATTACCCAGACCCGGCGCGCCGGTCGCGGCGAGACCGGGGCCGTGCGCCCCCTGCCTCACCCGGTAACCCGCGAGATTGCCGAACTATCGCAAGCCCTTACCTCCATGGCCGACAGCCTGGAACAGCGCACCGATTACATCCGCTCCTTTGCAGCCCAGCTTAGCCACGAACTCAAGTCGCCGCTGACCTCCATGCGCGGCGCGATTGAGCTGATGCAAGACCACGCGGATATGCCGCCGGAACGCCAACGTCAGTTCTTGGCCAACCTCTATCAAGACGTAGACCGGCTAACCCGCATTGTAGGTTCAATTTTAGAGCTCGCCCGTGCAGAAGCCGACAAGGGCCGTTCGACCAATATTGCGAGCCTCAGCGATGCTTTGACCCTGAACTTGCAGCAAAATATCGCGATTGATCTAATCGACCCAGAAGATTTGACCGCCGGGCGCTTGCGCGTGCCCATGTCAGAAGACGACCTCTACGCGATCATCAAGAACTTGGTCGAAAACGCCTTTCAGCACGGCGCGGACAACCTGCAAATTTCGCTGCGCAGCGCAGAGCCATCGCCGCGCCTATCCGCCCGGCCCGGCCCACAACGCCATAACCCGCAACGCCTTCACCCGCAACGCCTTCACCCGCAACGACATCCCCAAGCGAGCCCGTCGAAAGTGACCGTTGTGTTTTTGGACAACGGACCCGGTGTCTCGTTGGCGAACCAACCGAAAATCTTTGAGCCTTTCTTTACCACCGATCGACCACTAGGCGGCACCGGCCTAGGTCTGTCGCTGGTCAAGTCCTTGCTGGAAGGTATCGGCGGGCAAATCCGCTATTTGCCCGATCAAGGCGGCGCTTGCTTTGAGTTGGTCTTTCCCTTGGTGCCCAATCCGCGCGGAGTTCTGAAGGTCTAGCGCGGCCAAAGCCTAGTCGGCCAAGACCTGGCCACGCGCGCGGCGCAGGAGCCAACGCGGTACGCGCCCGTCGATGAACACCAGACCCAAAAAGACCAAAATCATTGCGCCCAGGTTCAACAAGGTAAAGCGCTCATGCAGCACCAGAACGCCCAGCAACAAAGCCGTAACCGGCAACAATAGAGCCACCGTCGAGGCATTCGCCGAACCGACACGCTTTAGCAAATTGAAGAACACCAAGTAGGCCAATGCGGTCGATAGCAGACCCAGCACCACCAAGGCACCGGCCGTACCCATGCCCGGCCACTGGGGCAAGCCTTGCGTTGAGACCAAAGCGATAGGCAAAGAGAATAGTGCTGCAAAGCTCAGCATTCCGGTGGCCATGACCGCGGGCTCGATCGTCTGATGGCGGCGGGCAAACAACGAGCCGATGGCGTAGAAAAGCGCGGCCAGCAGCGCGAACGCGACACCGATTGCCTGCGCCCAACCCTGGCCTTGCAAGCTCGGCAACATAAGCACCGCCACCCCTGAAATGCCCAACAAGGCGCCCGTGGTGTTGAACCAGGTCATGCGGTCTTCCAAGCGAAAGATTTGGCTCAGCACCAGCACCGAAAGCGGGGTGAAGGCATTCAACACCGCTGCCATGGCCGAAGAGATGTAGACTTGGGACAAGGTGTAGGCCGTAAATGGAATAAGGTTCGACAGCAGCCCTAAGATGGCCAGCGCGCGCCAGTCTACCAACCGCTTGGGCCAGTTTGCACCCGTCACCTTCAAGAAGACCAGCATCGCGAGCGCCGCCAAGCTCAAGCGCGTAGAGACAATCCATGCAGGCGGCACGCTCTGTAAGGCAATTGTCGTCCAAAAAAAAGCACTGCCCCACAGCAGGGATAAGAGGCCCAGCAAGGCCCAATCCAAGGGGCGCATGACAAATTCAACCCGTGTCATCACGCTGACTTTCAAACGGTATGAAGTTAGGTGCGCCGCTTGCTGTGATCCGGGGTTGAGACCGCTGAGATCCGCAGTCTGAGCGAGCGCTAAATCATTTGCGCACGGCTTGAGAAATTACGCAAGAAATTCGCGAGCTGGTCGTTAAAGCGCGCGGGCTGATCGGCCGGCGTGGCGTGGCCCGAGTCTTCGATCAGGACAAAGCAGCCCTTGGGGATGCGTTTGGCATCGGCTTGCTTTTCGGCCACCGGCCAATAGTCACGATCACCGCTGACGACCAATGTCGGCATTTTCAATTGGTCAAGTCGATCGCGAAGGTTTAGCCGCGCTAAGGAAAAGAGCGTGCGGATATAGGCCCAGCGGTCCAGCTCCTCAAAGCTCTCTGCCAGCGACTGGCGCAAGGATTCTTGTTCCGGCTTAGGGAAAAGCTTCGCGCCCATAATCTTTGCAAGGTAGGCACGTGAGCAAAACAGCGCCATGCTCAGCCGCTGTAGCCCCATCACAAAGTCTTTTAGAGAGTGCGGCTTCAGTTCCATGGGCGCATTGACCAGGGTTAAAGAAGCGACGCGGCCCGGGTATTCCAATCCCACATCGGCGGCCACCGCGCCGCCCAACGATAGCCCGACCAAGTGCGCGCGCTGGATACCCAAGTGATCGAGGGTTAGCACCACATCATCGCGGAACTGCGGGATCGAGAATTCCCCATCGTGGCCCGAACTATTGCCGTGCCCGCGCAGATCGATCGTTACGATGGGGCCTTGGTCGCGGAAGTGTTCGATTTGAAATTTCCAATCGCGACCATTGGAGCCCATGCCGTGCAAGAACACGATAGGGCAGTCTTTGGCGGTAAAAGGCGCCTGCGCCGATTCACCCCCTAGTTGATTGGGCCAATATATATCGTGGTGCAGAAGCTCTGCTGGCATGCAAATCCCCAAAGATCGTTTCGCCCCCGGCGCTCTTGCGGTGCCTATTTGGGAGTGCGCAGCAGTAAGCTTAAACCACCCAGGTTTGGCAAGCCCAATCCACAGCGGTCGCCAAAATTCGCCTAAAACGTCCTAATCAAGCCACAATCCGGCCCTGCTGTAGCAACTAGACGGTTAAGCGCGGCTTTGCCCCTTGACGGCCTGTCTGGCGTTTTGCAAACACAAAAGGGCGGAGAGCCTACCGAGGTTTCGCCCCAACAATCAACCCTGGGTCGCAAAGAGAGCGTGGATAAGATGAACAAGTTCAGCATCGCATTGGTCCTGGGAGGCTCCTTGATGGCGCTAAGCGCTTGCCAGCCCCCGGAAAATCCCAGTTCGCTGGAGGCACAGGTTTATTCCAGCTTTCAAAACAATCTAGGCAGCTTGCAAAAGCAGAAGGCTGGGCAAGAGACCGTGCAAGCCGACCAAACCGCCGCGCCAGTCAACCAGCAGGCCTACTACCCCGGCACCCAGAATTATCTGCAGCAGACTGCCTCGGGCGATCAGAGCAATTTGGGCTATATCGCCCCGCCTTACGGCCCGACCGCAACGCCGACCTATCAGGGCACTCAAGGCGTTCCCGAAATGCAACCGATCCCCCAGGCCGCCAGCGCTGTTCCGGGCGGCACTGCCGCGCCGTCTGGACAGCCCGGTCAGTTCCCGCCGCCGGGCTATGAGACCGCCAACACCGGCCCCTCAATTCTGGGGTCCATCCAGCCGCAGTACCGCCTAAACGATACTCAGATTAACAAGCTGTTTGCGGGCAATACCGTGTACTCGACCTCGGTCAATGGCTCCAATGATCGACAGGTCGGCTTCTTTGGCGAAAATCTTGAACTGCGTGTCAGTGCGCGTGGCAAACGCTTCTTGGGTTCTTGGTTCGCCTATTCGAACCAGCTTTGTTATGACCTTGGCGGGCCCGCGATTTGCTCGTCGGTCTATATGATGCCACCGCCGCAGCCGGGCAAGACACCCACCTACTTCTTTGTGCGCGAGCAAGGCCCTGAAGCCGGGCGTCCGTCGGTCATCGTGACCGGCATTCAACCGGGTAATTTAGAAAAGCTGTAAAGAGAATGGGGCCTGCATTGGCCTCGGCCCCTCGCTCTTGCGTCTTGTTTTTGACGCAAGTCTAAGCACTATGCGCGACAGCATTTGCGGCAAGGACCGCGAGCCAACGCCCCGCCAGCCGCGAGCCTTAGAGACCGTCGTGCCAGGCCTGCAAACTGGGCAGCGCGGCTTTCGGCGCGATCGCCGTCAAAGCGGGCTTTTGCGCCAATCCAGCCGCCAACGCGCAAATTTCATCCAATTGAACCGCTTCAACCTGCGCCAAGATGTCGGCCAGGCGCTTGGGCTCTTGCGCCCAGGCCAAGTGATGGGCCAAAGCGCGAACGTTAGCGCCGACAGAATCGCGTGCCATCAAGGTACCCGCCCGGAACTGTGCCTTGGCACGCTGAAGGTCTGATTCGGTTAGGAGGCTCGGCAAGCGCAGAATCAAATCTTGCAGGGCCTCTAAATAGGCTGGCACCTGCCCTGCGGCCGTACTGGCATGGACGTAGAGCTGACCCGCATCACTAAAGAACTGGGTCGAGGCATAGACCATATAGGCGAGCCCGCGCCGCTCGCGAATATCCATAAACAGATGCGAGGCCCCGCCATAGCCCAGCATGTGGCTCAGCAGGACATAGGCATAGGAGCGCGGGTCACTCTGTGCCACCGACGGCCAACCCACAAGGATCTGTGCCTGCTCCATCTCCCGCGCTTGCAAAAACCGGGATGCCTGGAAGCGTGGCGCATCGTGATTTGTTGCCACGCCGCCCCCCGCGCTCGCGGGCAGAGCCGGCAAATGCGGGGCAATTGCATCTTCAAAGCGCGCCATTTCCAGCGGCCCAGAGGCGGCAAAGATTAACCGATCAGGACTATAGTGCTGGGCACGAAAGCGCTTAAAATTCTCGATCGTCAGTGCTTGCACGCTGGCTTCAGAACCCAGAATCGAGCGTCCGAGCGGGTGCCCGGGATAGCAGGTCTCTTGGAAGTAATCGAACAAGATATCGTCGGGCGTATCTTGGGTCTGCGCGATCTCGTGACAGATAACATCGGCTTCCAAACGCCAATCTTGAGCATCCAAGCGCGGTCGCAGCGCTAAATCGGACACCAAATCGAGTCCCAGCCCCAAATCTTCAGGCAGGATTTGTGCATAGAAGGCCGTGGCTTCGCGGCTGGTATAAGCGTCCAAGTCACCGCCGACGGCATCAATGGCGCGCGCGATCTCCTCACCACTGCGTCGGTCCGAGCCTTTGAAAGCCATATGCTCAAGGGCGTGGGCTAGCCCGGCCTGCGCCGCCGCCTCGTCGCGCGAGCCCGCCGTGATCCAAGTGCCGACAGCGATAGAGGCCGCATGCGGGCGGCGATCCAGCACCAACCGCGCGCCGTTATCGAGTCGCTTGATTTCCATGTGATCCATTGGCGTTGGTTTGGCCTGTGCAGGGGTGTGGGTCAAGGCTACGTCCGCCGGTTGGCGCGCACGAAATCTTGCAGTGCGGTAAGATCATTGCCCATGACTTCGAAGCGCTCCCTACGCTGGAACAGGTCGGCCATGTGGCTCGGCAATTCTGGGCGCTGCCCCACTGCTTGCTGCACCGCGTCCGGGAACTTCGCCGGATGTGCGGTGCCCATGGCTACAACGGGGTTTTCAAAACGGCTGTCGTTTTGTGCCTGCGAAACCGAAATGACGGAGTGCGGGTCCAGAACCTCGCCAGTCTCTTGTTTGATGCGCGCAATTTCGGCCAATATCCCGTCGTCGTCCAAACGATAGGCCGCGAAGTCACCGTGACACATCTGCCAGACGCCCTGCGCTAAGCTCAGCTTGCCGCTGGCTCTAAAATCGCGCATGACCTGATCGACGGCTGCGCCATCGCGATCCATGGCCTCAAACAAATAGCGCTCAAAATTTGAGCTGATTTGAATATCCATCGACGGCGCTAAAGAGGGCTCCACCGGGCGAATGGACATATCGCCCTGCTCCAAGAAGCGGGTCAGAATGTCGTTGCGGTTGGTCGCGACACCCAAGCGCGCAATGGGAAGCCCCATACGCTTGGCGCAGTATCCCGCTAGCACATTGCCATAGTTGCCGGTAGGCACGCTGATATCGATGGGACGCTCAGGCCCCGCCAAACGCGCCGCCGCCACCGCGTAGTAGACGATTTGCGCCATGACCCGGCCCCAGTTGATCGAGTTGACGGCACCCAAGCCAACCTCGGCGCGGAACGCCGCATCATTGAACATGTCCTTCACACGGTCTTGGCAGTCATCAAAGGTGCCTTCCAGTGCGATGCAGCGAACATTGTCCGCATCGACGGTCGTCATTTGCCTCTGTTGCACGGGTGAAACGCGGCCTTGAGGGAACAGGATTGTAATGTCCACATTCTCAAGCCCAGCACAGGCTGCTATCGCCGCCGAGCCCGTATCGCCCGAGGTCGCCCCCACGACCGTCAAGCGTTGGCCGCGCTTGGCGAGCACATGATCGAACATACGCCCGACCAGTTGCAACGCATAGTCTTTGAAGGCCAACGTCGGGCCGTGGAAAAGCTCCATGAACCAGACTTTTTCGTCTAGCTGCTTTAGCGGCGCGACGGCTTTGTGTGTAAAGCTGGCATAGGTCTCATCGACCATGGCTTCAAAGGCTGCGGTCTCAATCGAACCGGCGACAAAGGGGGCCATGACCTGCTTGGCGATATCGGCATAGGAGGCGGTGCGCCAGCTGGCCAGCTGCTCCGGGCTGACCTGCGGCCAGCTCTCCGGAAAATAGAGACCGCCGTCGGGCGCAAGACCGCCCAACAAGGTATCTTCAAAACCCAAAGCGGGGGCCTGTCCACGGGTGGAGATATACTGCATGCCGGTACTCATTTCTTGCGGGGGAGCTAGCACGGGAATCGATAGTCCCGTTGTACGCCCAGACCTAAAGCAGGTGCCGCGCCAGCTCAAGGCGCAACTTGCCGGAGCGTCCACAAGCTGGCACAAAAATTCGCGTGCTTGCCTGCGGGCAAATATCAAGCCTAAGCTAGCCGCACTAACCCCAGCAAGGATGCCGTCGGCATGGCCGCCACGCCCCCGCGAACCGAAACCGTCCAAGCCGCATTGGCGCGCATGCGCCGCCAGGTGGCGGCCCTGGCCACAGCCCTTGGCCTTGCCAGCATCGTTGTCAGCCTAGTGGTGAGCGCACTTGGGCTCCGATTGCACATGGCTGAAATAGATCGCAGCGGCCAAGTGCAGCTTGCCTTGCAGCTTGAGGCCTTCAAGCGGGTCTTCGACCGATATCGCCCCCTGCCAGCGCTGTTTTCAGAACATCCGACTATGATCGCTTTCTTGCGCGAACCCGATCAACCCGGCAACCGGGCGGAACTTGAGCGCCGACTTGAACGCCTGACCGGTCTAACCGCTGCGCTGGACGTGGTGCTCGTGGATCAGGAACATCGCTTGTTCAGCTCTCGCGATGTCTTGACCGCGGCTGAAATCGCGCAACCCGACTTGCAAAACGCCCCGCGCCAAGGCCGCCTGGGCCGTGCCTATTTGGCACGGCCAGCGGGTCTTGAACCCCTAGCGCAAGAGCCGGTCTACCTGTTTTCGCACGGAATCCGCGACCATGGCCGCTATCTGGGCGCCTTGGTCGTGGCGCTTGGACTGAGCCAACTCGAACAGATCTGGGCGCTGGCCCCCTACCCCGTGCGCACCATTGACCAGGAAGGCGCGCGCACGTTAGGCAACACGCTATCGCTTGCCCATGAAGCAGGATTGACAAGCATGCGCGCCTATTCAAGCGCGCTGCCCCAGTTTGGTTGGACCCTGCAACTATTCTTATCGCCGGCACCCGCGCAATGGACCGGCCTGACCTCTGGTTTGCTTGCCTTTGCGGTTTGCCTCCTGCTGTCGGCAGCCATCTTGTGGATTTTCGCTCGCAGTCAGCGCGCCACTATTCAGAGCCTACGCGCACGCGACCTAGCACAGCGCCTTGACCGCCTTGTCCGCCAGCGCACGCAAGAGCTCTCGCGCTCCAACTCCCAGCTGGCACGCGAAGTCGAAGAGCGCAAGCAGACCGAGCAGGAATTGCGCACCGCCCAAGCTGGCCTGGTACAGACCAGCAAGCTCGCCGCGCTGGGGCAAATGTCGGCCGTACTGAGCCACGAATTCAATCAGCCACTGGCTGCTATCTCCTCGTATGTTGATAACGCGGTGGTGCTTTTGGAGCGCGATGACGTTGACGCGGGCCTCGACAATCTAGAACAAGTGCGCGACATGGTTCAGCGCTTGGCCGCCATTTCTAAGCACTTGCGAAACTTCGCGCGCAAGCCGCGAGAGACCCTGTCGATTGTACCCGTGTCCGCGGTGCTGGGCGACGCTTTAGAGATCATGTCGGGGCGCCTAAAATCTGAAGGGGTGACGCTGGATTTTCGCCCTCCCGAACAGGCGCTTTGGGTGCAAGCTGGCCAAATCCGTCTGCAACAGGTCATCGTCAATTTGATTTCAAATGCCATCCAAGCCACCCGCGAGGCGCAACCGACGCCAATGATCCAGGTCTGGGTTAGTTTTGACGAAGGCCACGTCGATATCTGGGTCGCTGATAACGGCACCGGCCTGGAACCCGAGGTCATTCCCAAAGTCTTCGACCCCTTTTTCACGACCAAAGGTGTCGGCGAAGGTTTGGGGCTGGGGCTGTCGATCTCTTACAGCATAATCGACGATTTTGGCGGCCAACTGAGCGCGGGCAATGGTGCCGCCGACAGCGCTTGGCCCGGTGCTTGCTTTCGGGTTCACTTGATCCGCTGCGCCGAAGGCCCGCTTGGCGAAGCCACACCATCCAAATCAAACGAAAGCGAGCCATGAGCAAGACCCTAGGCCAAATCCTGTTCGTTGACGATGAACTACATGTGCGCCAGGCGGCCAGCCAAACGCTGGAATTGGCGGGGTTTTCAGTCAAGAGTTTCGACAGCGCCGAGCCCGCCCTAGAGCGGATCAGCCGCAATTTCCACGGCATCGTGTTTTCCGATCTGCGGATGCCCGACATGGACGGCATGACCTTCCTACAGCGCGCGATCGACCTGGACCCAGAGCTCCCTTTCGTGCTGATCACCGGCCACGGCGACGTGCAACAAGCGGTTGAGGCTATGCGCGCCGGGGCCTATGACTTTATCGAAAAACCCTTTGCATCGGGCCATTTGGCCGACGTTGCCGAGCGCGCTCTGGATAAGCGCAAGCTGACCCTTGAAAACCGTGAGCTGCGCATTGCAGCGACCGCAAGAGACCAGCTTGAGACCCGCGTTTTGGGGCGCACGAGAACCATCGTCGAGCTGCGCGACCTCATTCGTGCTGCGGCCGCGACCGAGGCCGATATCTTGATCCAGGGCGATACCGGCACCGGCAAGGAAGTGGTGGCCAGAGCCATACATAACGTTTCGAACCGCAAGAACGAGCCCTTCGTCGTAGTCAATTGCGCCGCGCTGCCTAGCGAAATGATCGAGAGCGAGCTGTTCGGTCACGAGATTGGCGCCTTTCCCGGTGCCATCCGCGCGCGATATGGCCGGTTTTTGCAAGCCGATCGTGGCTGCATCTACCTGGACGGCATCGACAGTATGCCGCTGGAGGTGCAAGGCCGCCTGCTGCCCGTCCTGCGCGAGCGGCGAATCACGCCCCTGGGGTCATCGACCAGCCATGATTTGGACGTGCGCTTCATTGCGTCCACCCGCAGCGACCTGACCGAAGCCGCCGCACAAGAGCGCTTTCGTGGCGATCTTCTGTACAGCCTTAATACCATCACGCTGAAGGTTCCGAGCTTGGCCGAGCGCGTCGAAGATATTCCGCGCCTGTTTACGCAATTGGTCAATGAAGCCTGCCTGCGCTACCGCCGCCCCATCCCGAGCATTGGTGCGGAGACATTGAAGGCGCTGGCGCGCAACCCTTGGCCCGGCAACGTGCGTGAGCTGCGCAACGCGGCCGATCGCTTTGCCTTGGGACTTGCGCCCATTGAGGGCATGGAAGATGAAGCGCCCGCCCACCGTGGCAGCTTGCCCGATCTTGTCGGGCAATATGAACGTCGTTTGATCGCCGCCGAACTGTCGGCCAACAAAGGCCGCCTCAAAGAAACTTATGAATCGCTCGGGCTCAGCCGCAAAACGCTGTACGAGAAGATGCAAAAATACGGGCTCAAGCGCGAAGACTTCCAACAAGACGCCTAAGAGCGCGCCAACTTTGGCCAAGCCACCCGGCTTCACGCCCTACGATGGAAACCAGAATCGACCGCGACTCTGCGCGTATCGGCAATTCTTAGCGGGCGGACCGGCAAGTAACCTGCGCCGTTCTGCCCCATCGTCCCACAAGCCCCCCTGTCAATGGGTGGATTTGGTAACATGACCAGCGGTGGCTTTGTCCCCATATCCACCCATTTTAATAAATTCATTGTTTTTTCGCTCTTGTTCTAACGAGTCCACTCTTTAGAACCCGCCGCCGCCGCCTCTAAACCTGTTCTCAGCTTGATGACGCCTGTGGGACGCGCCCTGTGCCGCCGCCTCGGCGCCATCTTCGAGCCAAACGCAAGTTAGGGAGAAACAACAACATGCGTCTTATTTCACTGGGTCTGGTCGCTGCGACCGCACTGTTCGCAACCACCGCCGCTTACGCGTCTTGCGACGACGGCGAAGTGGTTATCAAGTTCTCGCACGTAACCAACACCGATAAGCACCCCAAGGGCATCGCTGCATCTTTGCTGGAAAAGCGCGTCAATGAAGAGATGAACGGCAAGGCTTGTATGGAAGTCTTCCCGAACTCGACTTTGTACGATGACAACAAGGTTTTGGAAGCACTGCTGCAAGGTGACGTACAACTGGCCGCGCCTTCGCTGTCAAAGTTCGAGCAGTTTACCAAAGTCTTCCGCATCTTCGACTTGCCCTTCATGTTCAAGAATGTCGATGCGGTCGATGAGTTCCAGAATTCTGCAACCGGTCAGGCGATGCTGGACAGCATGCAGCGCCGTGGCCTGCAAGGCTTGGCCTTCTGGCACAATGGCATGAAGCAGATGTCTGCCAGCAAGCCTTTGAACATGCCGACCGACGCTGCGGGCCTGAAGTTCCGTGTTCAGCCGTCTGACGTGCTGGTTGCGCAAATGGCTGCCCTGGGCGGTTCCCCCCAGAAGATGGCCTTCGCGGAAGTTTATGGCGCCCTGCAGACCGGCGTCGTGGACGGCCAGGAAAACACCTGGTCCAACATCTTCGGCAAGAAGTTCTTCGAAGTTCAAGATGGTACTACCGAGACCAACCACGGCATCATCGACTATCTGCTGGTGACCTCTGTTGATTTCTTGGACAGCCTGGATGCGGATGTCCGTGACCAGTTCTTGACCATCGTTGGCGAAGTCACCGAGACCCGCAACGCTGAATCAACCAAAGTGAACATGGCGGCGCGTCAAGCTGTTCTGGACGCTGGCGGTGTCATTCGCACGCTGAACGCTGAGCAGCGCGCGGCGTGGGTTGCGGCCATGAAGCCGGTTTGGGAGCAGTTCGAAGGCGATGTCGGCGCTGACAACATCGCGGCTGCACAAGCTATCAACGAGAAGCACTAAGCTTCTTGAAAGTGAGTAACAAGAAGCGTGGTCCGTTCGGGCTGCGCTTCTTTTTTACCCGCAAAGGGCTGCTCACCCATAAAATAGGAAGCGCCGAACCCTGCCAAAGGCCGGAGGAGAGAGTATGGAACACGCCAAAAAGAAAAGCTTCATAGACTTTATCGAAGAGACCTTGATCGCGTTGCTGTTGACCGCAATGACGCTCATCACATTTGCCAATGTCGTGGTGCGCAAATTCGCCAACGGCAATATCTTATGGGCCAACGAGGCCACGGTTTTCCTATTCGCCTGGCTGGTGTTGCTGGGCACTTCTTACGCTGTCAAGCATAACGCTCACCTGGGCGTCGATGCCGTGCTGGTGCTTCTTTCGAAACCGACACGCCGCGTCATGGCGATGATCGCCGTTGGGGCCTGCCTGGTCTTTGCTTTGTTGATGCTGAAAGGCGCCTGGGACTACTGGGCAAACTTCGCCAACCTGCCCGCCACTGAAGGCCGCTGGTTCCCGTTGGGCTTTGAGGAAAAATTCCGAGAAAAAGGCTGGTACGAGGTTCAAGACATCCCCATGACCGAATGGTTACGTTTTATAGAAGCCAGCATGAATGCGGGCGAGCATTACGAAAAAATTCCGCGCTTTATCCCTTACGCTGTCCTGCCGCTATCCATGGCTCTGCTTGTATTCCGCCTGATCCAGGCCGCGATGCGCATTTTCAAGGGGCAACAAGACCTGCTGGTCGCTAGCCACGAAGTCGAGGATCAAATCGACGAAGCCGCTGAACGCGCTGATAAGGGATAATCGAACATGGAAATCGCACTACTCTTTGCCATGGTGGTTGGCCTGCTGTTGATCGGCGTGCCAATCGCAATCTCCTTGGGCCTGTCCTCGGTCCTGTTCTTGCTGTGGTATTCCGATGCCTCGCTGGCTGCTATGGCCCAGACCCTGTTTTCGGCCTTCGACGGCCACTTTACTTTGTTGGCCATTCCCTTCTTCATTTTGGCCTCAACCTTCATGTCAACCGGCGGTGTTGCCCAACGCATCATCCGCTTTTCTATTGCCTGTGTGGGCCACTTGCCGGGCGGTCTGGCGATCGCGGGCGTTTTCGCTTGTATGATGTTTGCCGCCCTTTCGGGCTCGTCGCCGGCAACGGTTGTTGCCATTGGCTCTATCGTTATCGCGGGCATGCGCCAGGTCGGCTACTCGAAAGAGTTCGCCGCGGGCATCATCTGTAACGCAGGTACGCTGGGCATCTTGATCCCGCCCTCTATCGTCATGGTCGTCTACGCCGCCGCGGTCGAGGTCTCGGTCGGTCGTATGTTCTTAGCGGGCATCATCCCGGGCCTGGTCGCGGGCGGCATGCTGATGGCTGGCATCCTGATTTGGGCCTTGGTAAAGGGCTTGCCACGTAACGTTTGGGCGGGCTGGGAAGAGGTGCGCTCTGCGGGTCTTAACGCCATCTGGGGCCTGCTGTTGATCGGTATTATTCTGGGCGGCATCTATGGCGGCTTCTTCACCCCAACCGAGGCCGCGGCTGTCGCAGCGGTCTATGCTTTCATCATCGCCAACTTTGTCTACCGTGACATGGGGCCCCTATCTCGTGCCAACTCAGGCGGCAAGAAGCCGACGATCTTTACACAGCCTTGGGCCCTCCTCACCGCCTTTGTCCACAACGACAACCGCAAGGCCATGTTCGAAGCGGGCAAGCTAACCGTCACGCTGATGTTCATTATCGCCAACGCGCTGATTTTGAAGCACGTTTTGACCGAAGAACGCATTCCCGATGAGATCGCCAAAATGATCATCGATGCCGGTTTCGGGCCGGTCATGTTCTTGGTTATGGTCAACGTCATCTTGTTGATCGGCGGGCAGTTCATGGAGCCTTCTGGTCTGATCGTGATTGTTGCGCCTTTGGTCTTCCCGATTGCAATCGCTCTGGGCATCGATCCCATCCACCTGGGCATTATCATGGTGGTCAATATGGAGATCGGCATGATCACACCGCCGGTGGGGCTCAACTTGTTCGTCACCTCGGGCATCGCGCGCATGCCCATGCTATCGGTGGTCAAGGCGGCCCTGCCTTGGTTGGGCATCTTGTTCATCTTCTTGATCTTAGTGACCTACGTTCCTTGGCTATCAACCGCCATTCCCAACGCGGTTATGGGGCCTGAGATCATTACCAACTAACCCTTTCAAGGCTGCGGGTCGCCCCTCACAAGTTGGAGCGGCGATCTGTGACCCTGAAATCGGGTAGCAATCGCAAGGCGGACTGCCTATAGTCCGCCTTGTCCTATTTTAAGCTGACGAGATCTCGCCTTGCATAGCCAGCACCTGGGCTTACCGCTCACTTCGTCGTCGAGCGATCAAGCCGCCTCTCCTGTCCTTTGGGCCCATGGCTGGGCGCGCACGGGAGCCGACTTTTATAATGTCGCCGATGCGCTCTCGACCCGCTACAGCCACCATTTGCTGGACCTGCCGGGCCACGGCCAAACCCCCAAGCCTGAGGAGGATTGGGATACCAGCCAGTACGCGGACGCCGCAGCGGCTTGGATCAAGAACGAAATCAGCCAGCCCGTCATCTGGGTAGGCCATTCTTTCGGCGGGCGTGTCGGCCTGCGCCTGGCAGCGCAGCACCCCGAGTTCGTCAAAGGACTGGTCTTGGTCGCCAGTGCCGGACTGCCACGCCAACGCAAAGGCAGCGAGCAGGCGCGTTATGTCTATCGCAAGAACCTCTACCAACTTCTAAAACGCGTCCTGCCTGCCAGCCGCCGCGAGGCGCTGCGCCAACGCTTCTCCTCGCCCGATTATCTGAACGCGGGTGACATGCGTGGTATCTTCATCAAGACCATTGCCGAGGATCAAAGCCAGAGCGCTGCCACCATCGCTTGCCCTGTGCGGCTCTTCTATGGCTCAGCGGACAGCGAGACGCCGCCGGAAATTGGTCAACGCCTAGAGAGCCTGATTCCAGACGCGCGCTTGACAGTGCTGGACGGGGCGACCCACTGGGATATTTTGACCCGCGGGGCGCCGCTCATCACCAAGGCTGTCGTTGATCTGCAAGGGCAAACCGCCGCAAAAATGCCAAGCAAAGAGGCAGACCAATGATTAGCTTTTCAAGCCCTTGGGTTTTGATCTCCGTGCTTGTCATGTTTGCCGCCTTGGCCGCGCTCATGCAGCTGCGGCTTGCGACCGTCCTTGGTTTCTATCAGCAAGAAGAATACGATTCGAAGCGCTTTTGGCGTGCCTGGTTGCGCCTGCCGCTGATCGACTTCAGAGCCTCGCTTGCCTTGGTGTTGACGGTGGCCGTGCACGCCTATTTCGGCGGCAAAGGCATTTGGGCCTTGTGGCTCTACTCGGCCTTTTTGATCTGGACCCGCCAACGCGAAGCCAAGATCAATGCCAGCGCCAAGAAAAAGCTCAACATGACCGAGCGTGCCAAACGGCTGTATCAGCTTGCAGCGCTCATTATGGTCATCGCCGCGGTGCCGGTGGTGCTCAGTTTGTCTTACATCTGGGTTTGGCTGCAGCTGCCTCCCTTGGCACTGATGGCCGCCAATGCCGCTTTGGGACCGCTGCAACGGCGCGTCAACCAGCGCTACATTGAAGAAGCAAAGACGCGGCTGGCCGACTACCCCGGCAAGACCATCGCGATTACCGGTTCTTTTGGCAAGACCACCACGAAGCACATCCTGGGCCACGCGCTCGAAAATTTGGACTCGGTCTTCTTCTCGCCCGGCTCCATCAACACCGTGTTGGGCCACACCCGCCACATCCGCGAGCGCCTGAAGCCGCAAGACACCTATTTCATTGCTGAAATGGGGGCTTATGGGCCGGGTTCGATCCAGCGTTTGTGCGATTTTATCCGACCCCAGATCGGCATCATTACCTCTGTCGGCGCAGCGCACTACGAGCGTTTCAAATCGCTTGAGACCGTTGCCAAAGCCAAAGCCGAGCTGGGCTTTTCCGTGCTAGAACAGCGCGACGGCCATGTCTATCTGCACGACAGTTTGCAGGACTATGATGTCTATCAAGACATGAAACGCCAAGCGCCCGAGCGCGTTCATTTCTGCGGCCCGCGTGAAGGCTCTGAACTGCGCCTGACCACGGTCGAGACGACGCTCGAGGGCACGCAGATCACTGTCGAACACAATGATGCAAGCGAGACCTATTCGCTTGCCCTCTTAGGTGAACACAACGCTAGCAACCTGGTCTTGGTCATCGCTTTGCTGCGCGATCAAGGCTTTGAGCCCGAGCTCATCAACATTGCTTTGCGCGCCATGCCGCAAATCGCCCACCGCCTGGAGCGGCGCGACCTGCCGGGCTACACCCTGCTAGACGATGCCTACAACTCCAATCCGGCGGGTTTTGCCTCAGCGCTGCATGCGCTGGACGCACTGGGGAAACAAAAGGGCGGACGGCGCATTTTGATCACCCCTGGTATGGCAGAGCTGGGCGCACAGCACGACGAGCAACACGCCCGCATTGGCGCGATGGTCGCCGAGTGCGTGGATATTCTGTTGCCGGTACGCCCAGATCGTATTGCCGCGCTGGTCGATGCCGCCAAGGAACAGGATTGCGAAATTTTGCCGATGGAGAGCTTTGCTGAAGCCCGTTCCTGGATCGAGAGCCAGGCGCAGCCCAACGATGTGATCTTGATCGAGAACGACCTGCCCGACTTGCTTGAAAGCAGACGTTTCTTGTAGGCTGACGGCAAGCTTCGAAAAAGAAAGGAAGCATGCCATGAAACGCGCGTTGATTGCCTGTCTTGCAGCCCTACTGAGCCTAGGCTTGGGCTTGATCGGGCCTGCCTTGGGCCTAGCCAACCAGACATGGCCAGTCTATCAGTCAACCTACATCAATGACTTCGCCGACATCATCGACGACGCGAGCGAAGCGCGGCTACGCAAAGAGCTCGGGAACTTACGCGACGACTCCGGCATACAAGCGACCATTCTGACGCTCTATTCGCGCAAGGCCTACGGCACAGAGCTATCCCTGGAGTCCTTTGCAACGGGGCTGTTCAATCACTGGGGCATCGGCGATGCGGAGCAGAATGACGGCATCTTAATCTATGTATCGCCTCATGATCGGGAAATGCGGATCGAGCTGGGTGCGGGCTATTCGCGCGGCTTTGATCGTGTGGCAGGCAATATCATTGACGATTTCTTCATCCCGGCTTTCAAGAAACAGGAGTACGCAAAAGGCATCGAAGACGGCAGTATCGCCGTCATCAGCCAGATTGCGCGTCCCTTTCGCGCGGGCGAAGCGCCTCCTAGCGCCGGCCTCTCTGACGCGACCCTAGTATTGGGCGTATTGGCTGCGTTGGGTGCCCTGTTTGCAGGCTTCATTGCACTGCGCAAATATCGACCGTGCCCGCAATGCGGCCATCGCGGTGGTCTCAAAACCCAGCGCACAACCCTGAAGAAGGCAACGAAAACGCGCAAGGGCGAAGGCGAACGCCGCACGTTCTGCCGCCATTGCGACTATCTGGCGGTCAGCACCTACACCATTGCCACAACCAGCTCGGCTTCATCGTCGTCGGGGGACTCCTTCGGTGGCGGTTCATCGTCTGGCGGCGGCGCCTCAGGAAGCTGGTAGCTCGATCAAGCCAATTGCGGACGCCTGCTAGCGCCGAGGCCCTGGCTAGCGCCTAGGCCCTGGCTAGCAGGTCTGGCGCACTGGCAGGTCTGGCGCACGACACAGGGCAGAACTTGCGCCTTCACTTGTGGGCGCAAACCCTCGCTCACTCGCGATCCAAACTATTCTCTGCTCGCATTAAAAGATCTTTGCTCCCGCCGTCGATCCATCGCGTTCGGTGGTGATATAGCCGCTTTCATCGGTGTAGGTCTGTTCGAATTCACGATCCGAGCGCGTTGCTTCCATCAAAACGTCGCCCAGCACGCCATCGGTGCCCTCGGCAATCATGCCCGTCGCGGGATCTACGCCTGTCAGTACAATGCCGCGCGGGATACGAAAGTCTTGCGCTGGCGTATTTTCAAGCGCCCGATTAATGAACTCAGAGAACATGGGCGCCGCAGCCGAACCACCGCCCTCGCCACGCCCCAGCGTCCGCGGAATGTCAAAACCGATATAGGTGCCCACGACCAGGTCGGGTGTGAAGCCGACAAACCAAGCATCTTGATACTGGTTTGTTGTCCCGGTTTTGCCGGCAACTGGGCGCGCCACCACCTTGCCGACCGTGTTGCGTCCTGTACCACGCTCAACGACACCACGCAGCATGGATTGGATTTGAAAGATCGAGACCGGATCGGCCATCTGAACGCGGTCATCCAACAGCACCGGCATGGTCTGATTGTTCCACTGATCGGCGGCGCAGTTCGAACACGGTCGCTGATCGTGGCGGAACAAGGTCTTGCCTTTGCGATCTTGAACGCGGTCAACAAACGTCGGCACAATCTGACGGCCACCGTTGGCCAACATGGCATAGGCCGTGGTCATATCCAGCAGAGTGGCTTCGGTCGCCCCCAAAGCTGAAGAAAGGTAAGGCTTGAAGCCATCGCCAATACCAAAGCGCTTGGCATAGGTGGTCACGGTATCCATACCGACCGCCGAAGCCAGGCGCACGGTCATTAAGTTGCGGGATTTTTCGAGGCCGACACGCATGGGCTGTTGGCCCAAAAACCTGCCATCATAGTTACCAGGGCGCCAAATTGTGCCGTCGGGTTGTTCATAGACCACGGGACTATCCAGAATTTGGCTCCGCGGTGAGAAGCCTTGATCCAGCGCTGCCAAAAAGACAAAAGGCTTGATGGTTGATCCGGGCTGTCGCTTGGCTTGCACCGCTCGGTTCCACTCAGAATCAGCGAAGGACCAGCCGCCCGACATGGCCAAGACGCGGCCCGTGTGGGGGCTCATAGCGATCAGGCCCCCGTTGACCTCTGGCTTTTGGCGCAGGTAGGCCAAACGGCGGTCGCCCGCCAACTCGTCGGCCAATTCGACCATGATGGCATCGCCAGGCTGCAGCACATCGCTCATCGCGTCGGGTTCGGGGCCCACTTTGCCCTTTTCTCGCGCCTCACCCGCCCACAAGCTGTCTTCAAGACGGATACGCGCCTGGCTGCCATCTTCCAACGCGACAATGGCCGATCGCGCGCCGACGTCCAAGACCGCCGCCATTGACCAGCCTTCGCAGCCCTTCGGTCGCTCGACCGCCTCCAATAGGGCCGGAACGTTGTCCTGCCAGTTGGGTAAGCTCATGTCCAATTGGGCCAGCGCGCCGCGATAGCCGTGACGCCGGTCATAGTTCAACAGCCCCTTGCGGAGCACATCGTCGGCGATTGCCTGCAGTTCTAAATCAACAGAGGTACGGACCGAAAGGCCGCCCTCGTTGACCTCAGAGATGCCGTATTCTCGCACCAACTGCTTGCGGACTTCTTCAGCGAAATAAGGGGCGCCATCCGCAATAATCCGCCGATATGCACCTAGTTTCGCTCCAATTGGCTTGGCTTTGGCTATTTCAGCTTCCTCTGGGCTGACGTAGCCGTTTTCCATCATTTGTTCGATGACCCAATTGCGACGCTCAACTGCGCGCTCGCGATCCTCGATCGGGTGGTAGTTTTCGGGGCCTTTGATGACCGCAGCCAGATAGGCCGCCTCTTGCAGCTCCAGTTCCTCAACCGATTTGTTGAAGATTAACAACGCGGCGGCGGCAATCCCGTAAGCGCGCTGACCGAAGTAGATCTCGTTCAGATAAATCTCAAGAATGTCGTCCTTAGAGATCTCTTTTTCGATCTCCAAGGCCGTAAACAGCTCGCGGAATTTACGCGACAGGGCCCTGGCATCACCGACGACGAAGTTCTTTGCTACCTGCTGCGTAATGGTCGAAGAACCGACCAAACGGCGCCCGGCCAGCACACGGCTCATATTGATCGGTATCGACTTGAACAAGGCGATCAAGTTGATGCCCGGATGCTCAAAAAAGGCCTTATCCTCGGCAGAGATGAAGGCTTGCTGCACGCGATTGGGAATGGCCTCGATCGGGATGAACAAGCGGTGCTTGGTCGCGTATTCACTAATCAGGGTGCCGTCGGCAGCGTGCAGGCGCGTGATGGTCGCGGGTTGGTGGTTAATGACGCTATCGCGTGACGGCAAATCCTGGCCAAAGGTGGCAATCACCCAATAGAGCCCCGCCCCTGCAACGACGCAGCCCAACAAGATATAGGTCAAAAATAGCGAGACAACGCGTGTGATCCACAAAGGGACACCTCCTGCACTTTGATCCGACGACTTGAACCATCGAGCCTGCAGAAGGGACAGAGCCGCGTGCTGCTAGCGCTCGAAGTAGTCGCGTAGCCCTTTTGCGATCAGGGCAGCGAAACGTCTATGCTCAAACGGCGAGGCCATCAATGCCAAATCATTCCGGTTGGACATATAGCCCACCTCAATCAACAAGGAGGGCACATCGGTGGACTTTAGCACTTTAAATCCGGCTGATTTGTGGGGCTTTTTGTGCAAAGGCCATTGCGAGCGCAAATGATCCACAAGCAATTTTGCCGCAAAGTCGGCTTCGTTCTTTTGGCTGCGGAATCCCATCGACAAAAGTTCCTGCGCGGCTTCGGGGTCAGAATCGAGCGAGGCGTGCAAATTGTCCGGGCCATTCTCGCGGCGCGCGGAATCGAGCGCCTCTTGGTCGGAGGCTTCGTGCGATAGGGTATAGATCGTGGCCCCGCTGACCTGTCCAGCATCTACAAAATCGGCATGGATGGACAAAAACAGGTCCGCTTTTTTGTCGACCGCAAACCGACGCCGCGCCGCCAAGTCAACCGCGCGATCGCTGGAACGCGAGAGGTAGACCTGATAACGACCCGTGGCTTTCAGCGTCTCATAGAGCGCGCGGCCAAAGGCCATGGTCACATCCTTTTCCAGAAGGCCCCGCCGTGAGCGCGTGCCAGGATCTTTGCCGCCGTGGCCAGGATCGATCACAATGATGGGCTTGGCTTGCTGGCGTGAGCCCCTGATGCCTTGCGTATTCAGCGGCGGCTTGGCCAACGGGACGCGTTTGCCATTGGGCAAGCGAATACTGGCTGGTTGCACCGGTGCGGCTGGCAAGCGAGTTTGCGGGGCCACTGGACTAGCCCCCGGCGTCAGGCCGCGCGTCGGCAAAGAACGACGGGCGATGGTCTGGGGCTTGGCTTGGGGGCGCGGTGCAAACAGCGCGGGCAACAAGCCCGAGGCGCCCGAGCGCTGCTGCAGCATTCCGCCAAGCAGACCGGTGTCCCGTCCCCCACTGGTATTGACCAACAGGCCCTCCAATGATGACCCTTCGGCTGTATTGGCGGGCGGGCGGGCCACGACGGTATGAAGTTGCGCGGTTTGAGGTGTGTCGGTCTCGACCAGCGCCAACCGGAGATGCATTTGCCCGCGCCAAAGCAGGGCCTGATAGTCGCTGACACGGCTTTGGCCGCCAAGTTCGAAGACAAAGCGGGTCACGTTGGCCGAAAACTGGCCGAAGCGAAAACCGTCAACCAGTCCGCCTTGCGCGCGCATTTTATCGGCTGCCACGCGCCATTGAGCGCTCGGCAGATCAACGACCAAACGGTGGGGCTGTTGGCCGTCCTGAGGCAAAACAAAATATTGTGCCTCAACCCCTGCCCGCTCAAGTTGCTTTTGGGCTCTAGTGTCGCCGGCGAGCTGAGGCGCGACCAAGGCGATGTCAATCAAAGTTCGCCCGGTATGCCGTTTTCCCGAATCGCCGGGCAGTTCCGTTGCTGCAACTTGCGAGACCTGCCAAGCTGGACCGGCAGCCAGCCCCTGGCCGCTGGCACCGACCGACAGCGCCAAGACCAGCAAAATATGGGCCAGCAACCGATCAATCGGCGCGGCAACCCAACACCAAGCGGGTCGGTCAAACTCAGGATAAGACAGCGATCCGGCGCAATCCAGCCGGCTGGGCCCCAGGGCTCGGGCGAATAAATTCATGAAAATTGCTTAAAACAATCGAGGTCAACACA
The DNA here is from genome assembly GCA_030428565.1 of Alphaproteobacteria bacterium. Taxonomy (GTDB): domain Bacteria; phylum Pseudomonadota; class Alphaproteobacteria; order UBA7985; family JAUIBT01; genus JAUIBT01. Next base: position 28,554 of record JAUIDR010000018.1, on the reverse strand, counting down.
AAGGCAGAAATACACGCTTAGGTTTAGAGCCTCGCTAAGGCGGAGAAGCGAGGAAATTACGTCAATCCTGTGGCAAGAGCCGCTGTCGTGCATTTAGGCCATTGTTAAACCGCTAGGAAGTGACTAAGGTATATAGGTCGAAGGCTTAACCAAGGCCCTCGGCCCTGTTCGCGGCGTTTTTTGCCGTGTTCTCCTCGCGATATTCCATCCTTTCGCGGCGTCAAAAGCGTCGAAGCGACCTCACGAGTCGAAACGAAAAGGCAGAGCGGTACGATCCAATCGATGCCGAGCCAAAGAAGCGCGAGCCCAGAGCAACGGCGTGTGATTCCCGAACAGCGCTGCCCCATTAGGGCAGGTCTTGACGCCGCTCCTCACCGGACGGTCCAAGAAAACGGCAATGATCAGGTTTCTTGCCTGGACCAAACGGCCCCCGCATTTCAAAGGGCTACAGGCAAGACCATAACATACCATCGCGCCATTGGGCGTCCTGAGCGCAAGGATACCGCTGAAGAGCAGGTTCTTGGCGCCGACGTTCACAGCAGGCTGCGAGGAAAGGACAATATAATGAGCAAAAAAATGCTCATCGATGCCTCTGTGCCAGACGAAACCCGTGTGGTTTTGGTGGGTGACCAAGGCAAAATTCTGGACGTTGACTTCGATAACGTCGAGAGAAGGCAAATAAAATCAAACATTTATTTGGCGCGCGTCACGCGGGTCGAACCGTCGCTGCAAGCGGCGTTTGTTGACTACGGCGGCAATCGCCACGGCTTTTTGCCCTTCAGCGAAATCCACCCGGACTATTTCCAAATCCCGATCGCCGACCGCGAACGCTTGATGGAAGAAGCCCGCGAGCACCGCGAGAGTAAGCGCCGCGCCAAAGCTTCGGTCTCCAACGACGAGGACGAGAGCGTCGAGGAGGATACGCCAGCGCCGCGCAGCAAACGCCGCGGCGAGTCTCGCAAGGACAAGAGCGAAAATCAGCGCCGACGCAAGCGTCCGTCCCTGTCCGCCGAAGAACAGGCGGCGCGTGAACAGTCTAGCTCTGAAAACGACGCCAACGAGCAGGCATCCAAAGCACAAGCGCCCGGCACTCAAGTTCAACCAGAAGCCAAGCCTTCCGATGCCCAGAGCGACGGCGCTGAAGCCAGCCAAGCCGAGCGATTGGACCTGCCTGTCTACAGCGATGAAAGCGAACAACCTGACGTTGGTCTGCCGGTGACTGATGTTAGCGCGCCTGCGGACAAACCTGAAACGGCGCACGAGGGCAATGACGCCCCGAACAACGCCCCCTCAAACAACGACCCCTCGAGCAATGAAGCCGCTGAGAGCGACGACGAGCAAAAACCGCGCAGCCAAACCATGGCTACCCGCCCTGAAGAGCTGGAAGACAGCCTGGTGGGTGACGTGGGCGATGTGGCCCTTGCAGAGCGCGCGGGCGACGAGAACAACAGCGCGGACGAGACGACCGTTGGTGACATCAACGCTGGCGAAAGCTCAGCCGCGAGCGATTCCGGTGAACCCAACCTGGCCGATGAACTTGAGCGGATGATCGAGCCTCGCGGTCGTCGCCGTCGTCCTGGCCGTGGCAAAGCCGCCCAAGCCAGCAGCGGCAAAGGCCGCAGGGGCCGCAAAGCCAAGCAAGACGACGAGCCCAGCGACAACGAAGACCTCAACGCGACAACAGATTCGGGGCAAGAAGCTGGCGATGAACAGCTCGATACCGCAGCTCGCGAAACGACACAGCACGAAACCGCCTCACAGGACGAAACCGCTTCACAGGACGAGACCGCCGCGCTGCAAGAAAAAGCCAGCCAAGTCGGCGAAGACGATGAAGACGACGCCCTGGTCGAAGCTTACAGCCAAGATGGCGACGAAGACCTGGACGATGACGACGACGAAAAAGACGACGAACAGGATGAAGTGCGCCTGTCACACGCTTTCCTAGCGCGCCGGTACAAGATCCAAGAAGTCATCAAGCGCCGCCAAATCATGTTGATTCAAATCAACAAGGAAGAGCGCGGCAACAAGGGCGCCGCTCTGACGACCTATCTATCACTGCCCGGTCGCTACTGCGTTTTGATGCCCAACACGCCCAAGGGCGGTGGTATTTCGCGCAAAATTTCAAACCCCCGCGACCGGCGCAAACTCAAGCAGATTTTGGAAGAGCTAAGCCTTCCGACCAGTCTTTCGGTTATCGTGCGCACGGCGGGCAGCAAGCAGGATAAGGCCGAGATACAGCGCGACTATGAATACCTGCTGCGCACCTGGGACGAAATCCGCAAGACCACGCTGGAGTCCACGGCCCCGGCCCTGATCTATGAAGAAGGCAATATCATCAAGCGGGCGGTGCGTGACATGTACACCACCGACTGTTCTGATATTGTCGTCGAGGGCAAGCGCGGCTACGAGATTGCCCGAAAGATGATGGGCAATCTGATGCCCGATCAACTGGACAAGGTGCGTTTGCATGACGACTCGCGCCAGTCGGTCATGCAAAGCAATGGCGTCGAAGCCAAACTTGAAGACCTACACAAGCCCACGGTCTCATTAAAGTCTGGTGGCTACTTGGTCATCAATCAGACCGAGGCCCTGGTCGCGATCGACATCAACTCGGGCAAAGCCACGCGTGAACGCTCGATCGAAGACACGGCTCTGAAGACCAACCTTGAGGCCGCCGATGAGATCGCGCGCCAGTTGCGCTTACGTCAAATGGCGGGCCTGGTCGTGATCGACTTTATCGACATGGAAGAGCGTCGCCACAACCGGCAGGTCGAAAAGCGTCTGCGCGACGCTCTGTCTGGCGACCGTGCCCGCATCCAAGTCGGTCAAATCTCGAGCTTTGGCTTGCTGGAACTATCGCGTCAGCGTCTGGGACCATCGTTGCACGAGATCTATCGCACCACGTGTGAGCATTGCGGCGGCCTTGGCCACGTGCGCGGCAGCTCGGCGGTTGTACGAGCGATTTTGCGCTCGCTAGAAGCGGCGATGAGCCAACAAGAAGGCGCCGAAAAGGTCAGCATTATCTGTTCGTCGCGTTTGGGCATGGATCTGCTCAATGACTATCGCCGCCAGCTCAGCGAGTTGGAAGACCGCTATAGCATGCGGATCGAGGTCAAGCTGAACCCCGACTTCCACGCTGAGGATTTTGCCATCAGCGATGCCGGTGGCAGCAGCAACAATCGCCGCCGCCGAAACGCGTCGGACGATAGCGACGATGATAGCAGTGATCGCCGCAAATCGAGCCGTTCACGCGATGATCGCCGGAGCAAGTCCCGCAATGAGGCTAGCGAAAGTGAGGCGGACGATAGCGATGATGACGAGGACGAGGACAGCAAATCGCGTCGCCGCCGGGGTCGTCGCGGAGGTCGCAAGCGGCGGCGCTCTGACGAAGATGGTGAGCTGGAAAATGGCAACGACAGCGACTCAGATTCGGATGATGACGAGGACAACGATGACGACACCAACGAGCGTGCTCGTGGTGGACGCCGGGGGCGTGGCCAGCGCGGTGAGCGCAACGGTCGCCGTCGCCGCGAAGAGCGCAAGCCCTTCTATGCCCGCAGCTTCGATGAATTGTTGAATACCGATCGCGAACCGCGAGACCGCCGACAGCGCGGTGACAATGGCGGGCGAGGAGGCCGCAATCAGCGCCAAGACCGCAACCGCCAACCCGCCTTTGCCGAATCCTTTGATGATTTGCTGAATACGGATCGCGAATTGCGTGAGCGTCGCGGGCGTGGCGATCGCCGCCGCCGCCCGAACGAGGAGCGCGACCAGGCCAAACAAGAGGCTGCGCAAAACACCGCTCCTCAGGCGGAGACCACCAGTGACTCGCAAGCGCAAGCTAGTCAGCAGCAGGCCAATCAGGCCAAAGCCGATTCCGCCGAGCCCGAAGCACGTGTAGAACCAATCGTTGCAGATCCGGCGGTTCCTGAACCGGCAGCGCCAAAACAGCAGCCCGACGCACATGTCGATGACACAAGCGCCGACGCGAACCAAGTCGCCGACGCTAAGCCAGAAGCGGCCCCAAAAGCAGCCGCAGAGGCACCAGCACCAGAGGCGGCTCTTGCTGCCGCTGAAGAAGCCCCGAAGGCCAATAAGCCCAAAAGGCGCGGCTGGTGGAACTTAGGCCGCTAGAAGCCAATCAAAAAGCCGGGCGCAACTCACGCTCGGCTTTTTTCTTGCCAAGAGCCCTGCCCGCGACCAAAGCAGACGTCTGGCCCTTTGGAGCGTTGGGCGCTGGTGTTGCAACAGCCCTTCTGCTCTAACTAACTGATTTCTAACGCAAGTCCATGCTCACTCGTTTTGCAACTCATTCGCGGCTAGCGCCCTGCACCGCAAGTATAAAGGATATTAAGACGTGACCAGCACCGCTCAGCATCAAGCCATGCGTTCCCGCTTGGAGGGCCTGGAGGGGCTAGTGTTGCTGCGGGAGGTGATGGCCTGCCTGCGCGCGCCTGTCGGCGGTTGTCCCTGGGATCTAGAACAGGATTTTGCCAGCATCCTGCCCTACACCATCGAAGAAGCCTATGAAGTGGCCGACGCCATTGAGCGCGGCGACATGGACGACTTGAAAGGCGAATTGGGCGACTTGCTGCTGCAGGTGGTCTACCACGCACAAATGGCCGATGAAGCGCAGGCCTTTGACCTGCCCAGCGTGGTTGAAGCGGTCAGCGCCAAAATGATCCGCCGCCATCCGCACGTTTTTGGCCCCGACCCAGACGACCAAACCCAAGCTGGCGGCCTAGCAGCGCAAGGCAGCGACGGACACGTCAGCCAAGCTAGCGAAGTGACGCAAAACTGGGAGGCCATCAAGGCCGCCGAGCACAAGACCCGCGACAGCCAAGACACCTCGGCGCTCGCAGATGTTGGCTTGGCCTTGCCCGCTCTGTTACGGGCTGAAAAAATGCAACGACGGGCCGCGCGCGTTGGTTTCGACTGGCCCGATATTTCGGGGGTCGAGGCCAAAGTACAAGAAGAGTTGGGCGAACTGGCCGAGGCGCGGGCGACAAACGACAGCGAGCGGATCGCAGACGAGTTCGGCGACCTGATGTTCACGCTCGTCAATTGGGGGCGTCGCATGGGCCTGTCCAGCGAAGAGGCCTTGCGCAAGGCCAACGCCAAGTTTGAACGCCGATTTCGCGCCATGGAGCGCGAGCACGATGACCTCGCCAACATGTCGCTGGACGCCTTAGAAGAGGCCTGGCAAGCGGCCAAAGCGACCGAGCCAGGACCGGGGACAGAACCAGAGGCAGGACCAGGGACAGAACCCGGAACAAAACCAGGGACCGAATAGAACCCTGCCCTATTTATCCACCCAGGGATTGCTTGCGTGGGCCAGGTCTGCCTTGACTTCGGAGAGCAGACGCTGCGCCTCGCTGCCCTGAAGCGCAGCGATATCATCTTGATATTTCAACAAAACGCCTAGCGTGGCGTCGAGTTGGCTCGGCTCAAGCGCCAGGGCATCCAATTGAATCAACGCCTGCGCCCAATCCAGGGTCTCCGCGACGCCAGGGGGCTTGAACAAGGCCTGTTCGCGCAGCTTGTGTACGAACCCCACCAGTTCGGCGGTAAGCTGGGCGTCGATACCGGGCAAGCGCGCGGCAATAATCTGGCGCTCCATGGCCTCGCTGGGATAATCGAGCCAATGGTAAAGACAGCGCCGCTTTAGGGCGTCATGGATTTCCCGCGTGCGGTTGGAGGTCACGATTACCAGTGGCGGCTGCGCAGCGCGCAGGGTTCCCGTTTCGGGAATTGTAACCTGGAAGTCTGACAAAAGCTCTAGCAAGAAGGCCTCGAAAGCGACATCCGCGCGGTCGAGTTCGTCGATCAACAACACCGCTGGGCGCCCTTGTTCATCGAGCTCCAGCGCCTCCAACAGCGGACGCTTGACCAGGTAGTCCGGTCCGTACAGGCGCTCTGCAAGATGGCTCATATCCTCGTGTGAAGCTTCCGCTAAACGGATCGCCAGCATCTGCTTGGCGTAGGCCCAGTCATAGAGCGCTGCGCTTTGATCCAATCCTTCATAGCACTGCAGACGAATGAGCTTGCGCCCCATGGCGGCGGCCAGGGCCTTGGCGATCTCGGTCTTGCCAACACCGGGTTCGCCCTCCAGCAACAGTGGACGCTCCAGCTTGCCAGCCAAATAGACCACCGTCGCCAAGGCGCGCGAGGCTTGATAGGCCTGACCTGCCAGCCCCCCTTCGACCTGGTCCACGCTTTGCCATTCGCGAGGGTCTACGAGTAATTTGGGCGACGTGGTCATGACAGTCCTTTGTTAGCGAGGTGGTTAGTTTGCGGCAGATTTGTTAGTGGCGAATTTGCTGGCAGCGGCACTTTTGTCGTCGCCCTTTTCATCGCCTTGGTCGCCGTGCCTTGACGCTGGCTTCCGCCTGCTTCGCTTTGCGCTGGTTATCTGCTCAGCACTGGTCTAGCAAGATTGCACCAGCTAGCAAACGGGTTCGCCATGATAAAACTGCTAAAAGAACAATGGCCTTTGGTCGGCTTTGGCTTCCTGTTCACTTTTGCATCGGCCTTCGGCCAGACCTTCTTTATCGGCGAGTTCGCCTTGGAGCTGAAAAGCGCTTTCGGATTGAGCGATGGCGGCCTGGGCACGCTCTACTTCTGGGGGACTTTGGCTTCCAGCCTAGCGCTAATCTATACTGGCGGCTTCTATGATCGCATGGGCTTGCCGCGCTATGCGCTGCTGGTGCTGGCGGGCCTGCTGGCAGGCGTTGCTTTGATCGCCGCCGCACCGCACTGGCTGGTACTCATCCCCGCTTTCTTTTTGTTACGACAGTTTGGCCAAGGGCTCAGCATACACGTCTACGCCTCAACCATGGCGCGCTATTTCCATAAACGGCGCGGCAGGGCCCTGGCTTTGGGCGGCTTGGGCCTGACGCTGGCCGAGTTTAGTTTCCCCTGGCTGATGATTTTGGCGCTCGCCGGTCTGGGCTGGCGCGGTACCTGGTTGGCTTGCGGTTTGGTGATCTTGCTGCTGATGGGTATCAGCCAAGCCCTATTGCGCGCCTCGCCGCGCGTTCGCGACCAGGATCAACGTGGCCAAGCCGCGGCCGACAGCGCCGATGACCTGCCCGAACCGGATCAACGCGCCAGCCTTACACGCGGCCAAGCCGTCAAGGGGCTGTTCTTCTACGCCCAATTTTATCTAACCGCTTGCTTTGGCTTTATCGTTACCGCCAGTTTCTTTTTCCGCAAAGCGCTGTCTGCAGAGCGCGGCTGGCAGCCTGAGACTCTGGCGCAGGGTCTGAGCGCCTACGCCTTCTTTAGCTTGCTCGGCTTCTTGATTGCGGGGCCCATGGTGGACCGCTTCGGATCCATCCGAACGGCTTGGGTGCCTTTCGTCAGCTTCATTCCCAGCCTGATACTCCTGGCGATCGGGCAAGGTGATGCCAGCTTTTGGGTGGCCTTTGCGCTGATGGGCCTAGCGCAAGGCTTGATGGCGACGGTCGGGAATGCGGTCTGGCCCGAAGCCTATGGAGCCCAGCATATTGGCGCCATTCGCGCGCTGAGCAGCGGCATGGCGATCTTTTCGACCGCCGCCGCGCCGATGGTCTTCGGCCTGCTCATGGACCTTGGTTTCAGCTTCAAGCAGCTGTTTTTGTGGTCCGAGGTTTGGATCGTGAGCGCAGCGGGACTAGCGATTGCCTTGCCACTCTTGCGGCCTAGGCGCGCTTAAGAGCCGGACAATCGCAGACCCGACGAGCCCTGCAAAATGAGCAGGGCGGACCTGCCAAGTTGGAAATAGTAAAGTTGGCTGTCGTACCTATCTTCTAAGCATGTCCTTTGGACAGGCCCTGAACACCGCTTAGCCGCTGGCAACAAGGCGGGTTTTGGGGACGATTTTTGGGGGCGCTAATCACGCTCTTATCCTCTTTGCTAAGGAGTGTAGCTATGACCCAACGTTTTGAAAACGAATTCGAAAATGGCATGATTGACCGCTATGTGGCCGAAGGCCGCCGGTTGCGCGCAGAAGTGATGCGCGAATTCCTGGTCTCTACTGCCAAGAAATTCCATTCAAAGTCTGACGACTAATCCCTCCGTCGTGCCGTTGCCAAACTTGCCGGGCATCGCTCCCGCGCTGACCCCAAAAAGGTCCATCGATCTTGGTCATGCTCACAGCGGCACGGCGCTGGCAAATGGCGCCGGTATTAAGACACCGGAGCTAAGTCGCCGGTATCTACCTGTCGGCCACATGGATTGAAGCCGAAAAAATCAGGGCGCAGTTAGCGCCCTTTTTTTGTTTTGTGCCCGACGTAAATACAGCCACGGACAAGAGTCGTTGCCCTGTATCGCCACTACCTAACCCACCGATCAACCGACCCTGTTTTGGAAAATTTCCGACATTTTCCATTGAGCGTGAAAAAAATATTAAAATTTACATTGACTCAAACGCCTTCAGCGGCGGATGCTGTGCGCGCCAGAGGTCCAGATGTCGCCCTTGCCCAACTTATCGCGGCGGATCGGCATCGGGAAGGCGCCATGCGAGCCAAATTAAGCGCCTCGCATGGTGATATAAGATCGTCTAAATTTTGGGAGTCCCTATCATGCTCAGACAAACGTGGCGCACTGTACTCATCCTTTCCGCAGCCAGCCTTGGTCTCGCGGGCACCGCCAGCGCAGAGACCTTGCGCCTGCTTACTTGGGGTGGTTACGCACCCGAGAATGTCGTTGAGATGTTCGAAAAGGAGACCGGCCACCGCGTCGAAGTCACCTTGTCAAACAACGAGGAAATGATTGCCAAGCTGCGAGCCACTGGTGGACGTGGTTTCGATCTGGCGCAGCCCAGCCAGGACCGGATCGCAGGACCCCAGCAAGAATTTGGCATCTATAAGCCGATCGACCTATCCAAAATCGACAGCAGCCAATTTATCGCTTCCATGCTGGAAGCAACCAAAGGCAACACCACTGTCGACGGTAAAGTCTTTGGCGTGCCGCACGTCTGGGGCACCTCGGGCCTGGTGGTCGACACCTCGATGGCTGGCATGGTCAAGGACTACACCGACCTTTGCGGCGCGGATGTAGCTGGCAAAGTAACCTACCGCCTGAAGCGCCCCACCCTCATCGGCTTTGCCTTTGCAATGGGTCTTGACCCCTTTGGCGCCTATGGCGATGAAGCGGCCTATCAGGACATTATTGACCAAGTTGAAGCCAAGCTCATCGAATGTAAGGGCAACGTGAAAACCTACTGGTCTGGCGGCGACGAGCTCATGAACCTCATGCGTTCGGGCGAGACCGTAGCGTCTATGGCTTGGGACACCGGTGGGTGGAAGCTGAACGCAGACAACGCCAATATCACCTTCGTGGCTCCCGCGTCAGGCGCTTTGGGTTGGATCGACACCTTCGTTCTGCCCGCCAAGTCGCGCGCAGAAGATGCGGCCTACGACTGGATCAATTTTGTGATGCGCCCAGAAATTGCGGCCATGATCACCGATGCTGCGGGCAACTTCACAGCCTCCAAGGGCGCGGATCAGCACGTTTCAGCCGCTTTGAAGGCACGCTATCAGGCCAGCTTCCCGCCAGCAGATGTGGACAACATCAAGTGGTATCCGCCGGTGCCTGCTGGTCTGGAGGCCCTTGAAGGCGCTGCGTTGGACCGTGTAAAAGCAGCCAACTAGCAAAACCCGAGCGGCTGGTGACAGTCGCGACGGTGGCTTTGCGCTCAACCAGCAAAACCCGAGCGGCTGGTGACAGTCGCGACGTTGGCTTTGCGCACAACCAGCAAAACCCGAGCGGCTGGTGACAGTCGCGACGGTGGCTTTGCGCTCGACCAGCAAAGCGCTTTGTTATTGCGTTTTAGTTCGGGGTTATCGCGGCCCCAGTCTCCTCTAAAACGCTTTTGGCGGTGTGGTCTCGCCCGTCCTCCGTGGGTCCACACCGCCTTTCCTTATTCACACCTTGACCAAATTGCACATCCCCCGAAACATGACTTCAGCCGATCTTGAATGCCTTGAACTCAGCAAACACTTCGGTGGCTTTACCGCCGTGGATCAGGTGTCATTTTCCGTACCCAGCGGGAGCTTCTTTTCAATTTTGGGCCCATCGGGCTGTGGCAAGACAACCATCATGCGCATGGTTGCGGGCTTTCTAGAGCCAAGCTCGGGCGACATCAAAATCAAGGGAAAATCCGTGTTGGACGTGCCGCCCAACAAGCGCCCAGTCAACATGGTGTTTCAACACCTGGCGTTGTTTCCGATGATGAATATCGCCGACAACATTGGCTATGGCCTGCGCCGTCAGGGCTTGGCCAAAAGCGATATCGAGCGCAAGGTCGATGAAGCCCTTGAACGCATTGGCTTGCCCGGCATCGGTAAGCGCAAGGTCGATGAGCTGTCAGGTGGCCAGAAACAACGTGTCGCGATCGCACGTTGCATGGTGTTGCAGCCCGACGTCTTGCTGCTCGACGAGCCGCTTGGCGCGCTGGATCTCAAGCTGCGCGAGCACATGAAGATCGAGCTGAAGGCGCTTCAAGCCGCCTTCGATACCACCTTCGTTTATATTACCCACGATCAGTCGGAAGCGCTGGTCATGTCGGATCAAATTGCGGTCATGAACAAGGGCCGCTTCGAGCAAGTTGGCAGCGGGCGCGACCTCTATTATCGCCCCGAGACCGCATTCGTGGCCGGCTTTGTGGGAGAGAGCAATCGTTGGCGCGGCAAGGTTACGCGCGCAGAGGCTGGTGCCCTGCAACTGACCACCGATGCAGGGCTGATCATGACGGGCATCGACCATGGCCGCAGCCTTGCGGTCGGCTCGCAGGCGCAAATTTTTGTGCGCCCGGAGGCTATCCGCGTCAGCCGCAGCGGCGATGATCTCGCTCATTTTGAAAACCGCATGGTCGGAAAAGTTCAGTCTTTGCTGTTCAACGGCGCGGCCAGCCGGGCTATATTGCGTTCTGCAGCCAATGGCGACGATATCGAAGTTAGCCTGCCTCAATCCGGCGAATATGCCGATTTACAGCGCGGCGATGACCTGTATTTCGGCTGGGCTGGCGAACAGGCCAACGCCTTCGCGGCGCCTTTGGAGAACGCGTAATGCGTGCTGGAGCCAAGCTGGGCCTGTTCCTCTTGCTAACGCCCCTGCTGCTCTGGCTTGGGCTGTTGATTATCATTCCCCATATCGACATGTTCTTGGTCTCGATCCGCGAGCGTATCGGTGTCGGGCAATATCAGACCAGCCCCGCTAACTACCTGACCTTTTTGACCGAGCCGCTCTACCTTGTGACCTTCATGCGCACCGCGTTCATGTCGATCTTGGCCACGCTGCTTACGCTTGTCATCGGCTTTCCGGTCGCCTTCTATATTGCCAAAATCGCCAAAGGGCGCCTGCAATCAGCGCTGTTCTTGCTCTGCTTGGTGCCTTTTTGGGTCTCCGAGCTGGTGCGCACCTTCGGCTGGATGATCTTGCTGCGCGAGACCGGTATTTTCTCGAACCTGCTGCAATGGCTGGGCCTGGTCGATGGCCCTGTCGAGATGCTGTACAACGACGTCGCGATGATTGTCGGCCTGGTCTATACCTCCATGTTGTTCATGGTGGTGCCCCTGGTGACGACCATTGAGAGCCTGGATGATAGCATTATCGAAGCGGGCTATGACCTGGGCGGGTCCAACCTGTCGATTTTGCGCGAAATCGTCATTCCCCACGCTATGCCAGGCATCGCGTCGGGCTCGATTGTGGTCTTCATGTTGAGCCTGGGTAACTATCTGACCCCGACCATGCTAGGTGGCAAAGATAGCCTGTGGTTTACCGAACTCATCTACTCGCAATTTATCGTGCGCTTTAATTGGGAGCTGGGCGCGGCCTTCGGCTTCATGCTGCTAATTCTTTCTTCTCTCATCGTTTGGGCCATGCTGAAGCTCACCGGCCAAACGCTTGAAAAGACCATGACATAGGAGGCGACGCATGATCCCATCCATTCGCCAACCCCTGTCTTTGACGCTGATCTACCGCGCCTACATCGTGCTGTTCTTCGTCTATCTGGCCCTGCCCTTGCTAGTGGTTTCAATATTCGCCTTCAATGACAGCCTCTTTCCTTCGCTCCCTTGGGAAGGCTTCACCTTGGCCTGGTTCTTTGGCGATGAGCGGCCCATGATCGGGGTCTTTAACGAGCGCCCCATCATGCGCGCGCTCAGCAATTCTGGTTTTATCGCGGTCTTTGTTTCGGCCTTGTCGGTCTGCGTTGGGACAACCAATGCCTTCTTATTCAACCGTTATGAATTCCCGCTGCGCGGCCTGCTCTACGTTTTGATGCTGCTGCCCTTGGTCATTCCCGGCATCGTGCTGGGCATTTCAATCTTGGTCTTTTCTTCAACGCTGGCTAACGGGCTAGAGGACGGTTTGGGTTGGGATATTTACGCTCTGCGGCCGGGCCTGACGCTGGTCATTTTGGGCCAGTTTTCCTTCATTACTACGATTGTCACCTTGGTCATCTCGGCGCGGCTACAGAAGTTTGACCGCAGTTTAGAAGAGGCCGCTTTGAACTTGGGCGCCGGGCCTTTGACCGCTGTTCGCACGGTGACCATCCCTTACTTGCTGCCAGCCCTGGTCGGTGGTTTTGGGGTGGCCTTCTTAATGAGCTTTGAGAATTTCAACACCACACTCATGCTCGTGGGATCCGAAGCGCCCTTAACCATCGCCATGTTCGACCGCCTCAAGGAGGGCTCAACTCCGCTGCTTAACGCGGTCTCGCTGCTGCTCATGTTGGGCTCATCCGGCTTGGCTCTGTTGATGATCCTGTTCCAGCGCAAAGCTTAGCGCCCGGATCGGACTCCAAGCACCGCATCCAGGCAGGCGGCAACAATTGCGCCCAAGAAGGCACGCAGAAAGGCGCCCTGGAAGCTGTCTTTCCAGGCTTCTTAAAGCAAATATTGCCGCGATTTATCAGAGGCTTATCTGGAAAGTGACGCGCCTAAAGCAGTGCGGTCGCGGATGAGAGCGAGCGCCGTGGCTGGGCAGGGTATTGCGAGGATTGACAGTATCAATCCGGCCAACAGCCTGGACCACCGCCCCCGCGTGGTTACAAGGCGCGCAAGCATTTTCCAGGGACACGCTCATGTCAGACCAGCTCCAACCGTCTGCCAAACCCTTAGCACCTGAGACCGGAGCACCTGAGACCAGCGGCACGGCTCCTCAGCACGACGACGACAATCAAGGCAAGATTGCAATCGGCTTGCTGATGATCGTTGCAGCCTTGGCGCTCTTCTCCTTACAAGACGTGTTTGTCAAGAACCTATCAGACAGCTATCCGGTGCATGAGGTCGTATTTATCCGCAGCCTGATTGCGGTCTGGCCGATGATCTTTTTGTCCTGGGTGCTGGATGGCGGACGCAGCATGCAGCTGACCCGTCCATTTTGGCAGAGCGTGCGGGCGCTGATTTTGGTGGTGTCCTTCACAACTTACTACCTGGCTTTTGCCTCTTTGACGCTGGCGCAAGCCACGGTGCTTTTCTTTACCGCGCCGCTCTATATCACGCTGATATCCTGGTTTTTCGGCAAGGCAGATGTGGGTTGGCGACGCATGGCGAGCATCCTGGTCGGTTTCTTAGGTGTGATTGTCATGATCCGCCCAGATGCCGACATTCCCTTGGTCCCCGCTCTGTTCGCCTTGACCGCTGCGGTGGCCTACGCGACCGCTCAATCGATGACTTCTTGGCTGGGAAAGACCGAGTCCGCGACCTCAATGTCGCTGGTCTTTATGTTCGCAAATATGCTGATTGGCGCCTTTATGTTGTTGGTGTTTGGCGATGGCTGGGCGCTGCAATACACGCCCGACTCGCTGACCTTCTTGCTACGGCCTTGGGTCTGGCCGACGCGCGAGCACCTCTATATTCTGGTCGCCATCGGCTTGTTCGCGGTCGTTGGATTCCTGTTGTTGTTCCAAGCCTACCGCCTGGCGCCCAGCCACGTTGCGGCGCCCATGGAATACGCGCTATTGATCTATAACATGCTGTGGTCGATCTTTTATTTCGGCGAGGGCATGGATCACTGGACGCTGATTGGCAGCGCGCTGATCGTCGGTTCGGGTCTCTTCATGCTCTATCGTGAGAGTGCCAAAGGCGAGCCGCTCGTCCGCCGCTTGTTCCGACCACGACGACTGCGCTAGCGCTGTGAGCCTGGGTTCCCGCACCTTAACCCTGGCGACAATCGCCCTATTCGATCCTCAGCGACAGGATGGCACCTGACAAGCCGGGCGCGCTATGCTTTTGTCGGGCTCCAACGAATAGATGCAAGGACGCACAGTTTATGACCAATGTTGTGGTTGTCGGCACCCAGTGGGGTGACGAAGGCAAAGGCAAGATCGTCGATTGGCTCTCCAGCCGCGCAGATCGCGTGGTTCGCTTCCAAGGTGGTCATAACGCAGGCCATACGCTGGTCATCGACGGCAAGTCCTATGCGCTTAGCCTGCTGCCGTCGGGCGTCGTACGCGACAACACCATTTCTTACATTGGTAACGGTGTCGTCGTAGATCCCTGGGCGCTTATCAAAGAGATTGAGCGCGTTACCGAAGCGGGCTTGACTGTCAATCCGGGCAAGCTGCGCCTGGCCTCTAATGCCACCCTGATCCTGCCGGTTCACGTTACCCTGGATCAGCGCCGTAACAAGCACATCGGCACCACCGGGCGCGGCATTGGCCCGGCCTACGAGGATAAGATCGCGCGCCGTTCAATCCGCGTTGGCGACCTGCGCCAGCCAGAGCAGCTAAAAGAGCGTCTGACCATGCTGCTGGAGCACCATAATGCTTTGGCCGTCGGCATGGGCTACGAGCCCTTCACCTACGACGACTTGTTGGCCGAGATCATGGCCGTTGCCCCCAAGCTGGACCCCTATATTGACCGTGTTTGGCAGCGCCTGGACGAAGACCGCAAGGCTGGACGTCGCATCCTGTTCGAAGGCGCGCAAGGCATCATGTTAGACGTGGATCACGGCACCTTCCCCTTTGTCACCTCGTCGAACACCGTGGCCCCGCAAGCCGGCACCGGCTCGGGCATGGGGGACATGAGCCGCACCTATGCTCTGGGTATCACGAAAGCTTACACAACCCGCGTCGGCAATGGCCCCTTCCCAACCGAGCTGTTCGACGAAGTTGGCGAAGGACTGGGCGAGCGCGGCCGCGAATTTGGCACCGTTACCGGCCGCCGTCGCCGCTGCGGCTGGTTTGATGCGGTCATGGTCCGCCAGGCCATGAAGATTGGCGGCATCAATGGCATTGCCCTGACCAAGTTGGACGTTCTGGACGGCATGGATGTCATCAAGGTCTGCATTGGCTACGAACTCGACGGCAAGCGTATCGACTACTTCCCCTCAGCGACCGCTGAGCAAGAACGCGTCAAGCCGATCTATGAGGAGCTGCCGGGTTGGAAAGACAGCACCTTTGGTGCGCGCACATGGGCCGAACTGCCCGCCGAAGCGGTCAAGTACGTGCGTCATATCGAAGAACTGATTGAATGCCCGGTCGCTCTGCTTTCTACCAGTCCCGAGCGCGAGGACACAATCCTTGTGACCGATCCCTTCGGCGACTAAGCCAACTTGGGCCTTCCAGGTGGCCATTCAGGTGGCCATTCAGGTGGCCATCCAGGTGGCCTGGCACCGGCAACGCTGGGCACAAGCAGGCGATCATGGCAAGCAGCGTGGTCACGATATGGCCGCGCTGCAGCGCAGGATTGCGGTTGGTAGAAGCCGTCTGGGTTTAGGCTGGCATTTGCTGATAAATGCCCTAGGCTAGGGCAATGATTCACAGCGCCTGCCATCGCCAAGCCGACAAACCAATGGGCGACTTTGCGTCGATAGCGGCGCTCTAACCCATTGGTTTTCTGCGCAAACCCCAGCCGAAAGCCACACAGCTATCTTGCGGTTTGCTCAAGGAGGTAGGTTGCATGTTTGAAAATCTAAAGCCCAGCAAGCCCGATCCCATCCTGGCGATCATGGGCCTCTATCGTGAGGACAAGCGCGCCGACAAAATGGATTTCGGCGTCGGCGTGTTCAAAGATCTAAGCGGCAACACCCCAGTGCCTAAGGCGGTCAAGGAAGCCGAGCGGCGCTTGTTGGAGCAGCAGACCAGTAAGGCTTATGTCGGCATGGCAGGCGATCTTGCCTATAACGAAGCCATCAAGCGGCTGACGCTGGCAGAGGCCGCACCGGGTGATCGCTGCGTGTCGCTGCAGACACCCGGCGGGTCAGGCTCGATCCGCCTGTTGGGCGAGGTTATCCAAGGCAGTGCCCCCAGCGCGCAGGTCTGGCTGCCCACTCCAACCTGGCCGAACCACGGTCCAACGCTATCGGCTGCGGGCCTGACCATGGCGAGCTACCCCTACTTTGACTTTGCCAGCCAAAGCCTGCTGAAAGCGCAAATGTTTGACACGCTGGCCAAGGTGCCAGCAGGTGATATCGTGTTGCTGCACGGCTGTTGCCACAACCCGACCGGTGCCGACCTTGATATGGCCGATTGGCAGCGCTTGACCGATATGGCGCTTAGCCAGGGCTTTGTGCCGTTCGTCGACATCGCCTACCAAGGTTTCGGCCAGGGTTTGGAAGAAGACGCCGCGGGCCTACGCTATATGGCTAGCCGGGTGCCCGAAATGCTGATATCGGCCTCCTGTTCCAAGAATTTTGGCCTCTATCGCGATCGCATCGGGGCGGCCATTATGATCGGCAAGTCCGCTGAGGCAACCCAAGCGATGCGCGGCGCTCTGTTGGCGCGCACCCGTTTATCGGTCTCCATGCCGCCCGCTCACGGCGCCGAAGTCGTGCGTGAAATCCTGAACGACCCGGCCCTGGAACAAGGATGGCGCGCTGAGGTCGATGCTATGCGCCGGCAAATCCAAAGCGCGCGTCAGAGCCTAGCTGACCAGATGCGCAGTTTGTCCAATTCTGATCGCTTCGATTTCATCGCTCAACAGCGCGGCATGTTTTCGACCTTGGGGCTAAGCGACGCCCAGGTCGAACGGCTGCGCGATGACTTCGCCATCTATGTGGTGGGCGGCGGTCGCATGAACCTGGCTGGGCTACGCCCCGACCAAGCCGCACCCCTGGCCCGCGGCCTGCTGGCCGTTATGGAGGACTAGTGCGGTGCGCCTCTTGTCCCATTCCTTACTCTGGTTGAGCGCCAGCGCGGTTCTGGTGGTCTCGAGCTGCGGTGTCTTTCCCGTTTACGAGACCCACTGGTTCGCCATCCCAGGTGAAGTGCCGCGTGATAAGACCATCGCCTTCGCCATTTGCCGCCCGATAGCCGCCGGCGCGAAGGCCAAAGCAGAGTTGCAGACCGATTGGCCCAAGGACATCGACGGTAATTTCAGCTCAACCTATGATCCCGACGTCTTCAGCTATCGCTCCGATACTATCAAGGAGGCGACCATGACCTCCTGTATGGCAGAACAAGGCTGGTACCCGGAACGGGTCTGCATCGATAACTGCTCAAACGAATAAAGCCCGAGGCAGTTGGCCCCGGGCTCTATGGTGCGGCTTGCAAAGCCTTGATGTTCTTGTGGAGCCCTATCGCGTCAAGAAAGGCAGCGGATTGACCGGTTTGCCATTCTCACGCACCTGGAAATGAAGCTGCGGGCGGTCGGCGTTGCCGCTTTGGCCAGCCAGCGCCACAACCTGGCCTGCGGTCACGCGCTGGCCCTTTGAGACACTAATGCTCTTGTTGTGCGCGTAGGCTGTAATCAGTCCATTGTCGTGCTTAATCAGCAACAATTGGCCGAAGTCCGCCAGGGCGCTGCCCGCATACATGACCATGCCATCGCCTGCCGATTTGATGGGCTCGCCATCGGCGACCGCGATGGTAATGCCATCAATTTTCACGCCGCCAGATTTCAGTCCATAGGTTTGCAGCAATTGCCCCCGAACGGGCCACATCAGGCTTGCACCTTTGGTCTTGGCGGGCGCGCTGCTGTCCTTTTTGGCGACTTGGCTGGTAGGGGTAACGCTGGTCTTGCTTGGCGTCGTCGCGGCTTTGGTTTTGGTCGGCGTCGGGGCCAGCGTGCGTTGATTGACCAACGCCACTTGCGAATTGACCTGAATAGCGCTGGGCTTTCTTACCGGCTTGGGAACGGATAAGCTGCGCCCCAGCCCTTGAGCTTGCAGGCCAGAGCTCGCTTTTGAGCCTGCCAGACCGAAGCCTGTGCCGGGCTGGGTTTCCAGCTGTTTATGCGCGGTCAACTGACCGAGGCCACCGGGCTTGGCTGGCAGCATCAGCGATTGACCGACATAGATGCGATCGCCATTCTTGAGCTGGTTAATCGTCGCCAAATCGCGAACAGAGACTTGGTTCGCGACCGAGATCTTATAGAGCGTATCACCGCGCTTGACGACGTAAGAACTACCAGCGAACAAGGCCCCGCCCGAGGCGCCAACACCCTGGTTTAGGCTTGTCGGTTGCAGAACGCCCGAGGCTTGGTTCGTCCCCAATCCTGGAATTTTCAATAGCTTGCCCGGCCCGATCATATCGGAGCTTAGGCCGTTGGCAGACTTGATGGCAGAAACGGTGACGCCGAAACGCTTGGAAATGCCGTAGAGCGTGTCGCCTTGCACAACATCATAAACGCCGCCATCCGTAATGAAGCCGCCCGAGGTGCTGTTGGTCGGGAAAAGATCATTTGTTCCAGCCATGACTTGGCCAGTTAGAAACGGGGAGGTCTGAAGAACCGCAGCCGTCAGCCCCAACACACAGGCTTTGCGAACTGCGCCCCTCATGCCGGTGGCTAGGCCATGCTTGATGACCGAAATGCTCAAGGTCGCCATTATCAACCCCTTACGAAATGACAAAATAATGCACGTATCAAATGCGGATAGTGTAGCGAATCGTGCGAATTTTGCCAGTGGCAAGCCCAAGTCAAGCGGGGCGATTTGAGGATGAATTAGGCTGCGATGTGGCAGGCGGCCTTAAGTCAAGCCCGTCAACATGGGCACAAAGCTTGCCTGATCGACCGATTCTTGCAGCAGTTTATCGCCTCGGCGGCGAAGCAAAATCAGTTCTGCCCGCACTTCGCCTGCCTGCCCGCTGCGCTGAACGGGGATCATGAGGCGACCACCATCAGCCAATTGTTCGACCAAAGTGCGCGGGACGTGTGGTGCGGCCGCCGTCACCATAATCGCGTCAAAGGGCGCGGACTGCGGCGCGCCGCAAAACCCGTCGCCATGCAGGACCGTCACATTTAGATAGCCCAAATCGGACAAGCGTTGACGAGCTGACTGGGCCAGCGCGCCGTGGCGCTCTATGCTGACGACCCGCCGGGCCAGGCTGGCCAAAATAGCCGCCTGGTAGCCACAGCCGGTGCCGACCTCAAGAACATTATCGCCAGGATTGACCGCCAAGACCTGGGTCATTTTGCCAACCACCGAGGGCGCCGAGATCGTCTGCCCTAAGCCGATTGCAAGCGCGCAGTCGGCATAAGCATGCGAGCGCAAGGCCTCGGGGACAAAAGCGGGACGCGGCACGCTCTCCAAGGCCGCCAAGACACGCGTATCCATGACCCCTGCCCGGCGCAGCGCCAAGGTGAATTGCGCGCGTTGGGCGGCTTCATTGGCGCTGGGGCGCTGACGCCCCCCCGCTGCTCCAGTGCCATAGGCTGAAAAGGTACTTCCAGCAGGCAACATTAGCGATGCAGATTAAGGGCCACGGTCAAGCGGCTGAGCGCGCGATAGTCGGTGACATCGGGGGTTATGGGCGTCACCGAGACATAGCCGTTTCGCACCGCGTCGATATCCGAGCCCTCGTCTTTGGGCACGTCCGAACGCATGAATGAAAAATAAAAGCTACGTTTGTGGTCGTGGCGGTTGTGCTCTTCCAATTGGGCCGATTCTTCTCGTTCACCTTGGTGGGCGACGCGCACGCCTTGCACGCCTGGCGCCTCAACCGCAGGGAAATTGACGTTCAACATGGCGCAGCCCTTCAGCGCGAAGGATACCAAATCTGGCAAGATCGAAGGAAGCAGAGCCTCTGACGCGCTCCAGATACCGTCACGGCTTATCGTAGCGCGCACCTGGCTGAGCGCGATCGAAGGAACCCCGAGTTGGCGGGCCTCAAAGGCCGCCCCGCAAGTGCCCGAATAGCCGATATCTTCGCCCAGATTGCCACCAGCGTTGATGCCGCTCAGTACAAGGTCTGGCTTGCGGTCCTTGATGATGTGCTCCAGGCCAATCAGCGCGCAGTCGGTCGGCGTACCGTCAACCGCAAAGCGCTTGTCGCCCCGCTGTTCAACTTCAACCTCGCGGCGCAAGGACACCTGGCGCGACGTTCCCGAGCGTTCGCTGTTGGGAGCCACGACCCACAGGTCCGGGATCAGCGGACTGACCAGGCGTTCCAGCAAGGCCATGCCAGGCGCATCAATGCCATCGTCATTGACCAGCATGACGCGCAGATGGCTTAGATCCAGCGTCACAACTAGGCCCCTGGCTCGATAGCTTCGAGGCCGCCCATATAGGGCTTTAGAACCTCAGGAACCAAGATGGAGCCATCGGCTTGCTGGTAGTTTTCCATCACCGCGACTAGGGCACGACCCGTCGCAACGCCCGAGCCGTTCAGCGTGTGTACGAACTCGGTCTTTTTCTCGCCCCGCGGTCGACAGCGCCCCTTCATGCGACGTGCCTGGAAGTCCCAACAGTTCGAACAACTCGAGATCTCGCGGTACTGGTTTTGACCCGGCAGCCAGACTTCAATGTCGTAGGTCTTGCGCGCGCCAAATCCCATATCGCCGGTAGACAGCATCAAGACGCGATAAGGCAAATTGAGCGCCTGCATAATGGCTTCTGCGCATCCGGTCATGCGCTCCAGCTCCTGTTCGGATTGGTCCGGCGCGGTAATTGACACCATCTCAACCTTCTGGAACTGGTGCATGCGGATCAGGCCACGAGTATCGCGCCCTGCCGACCCCGCTTCGGAGCGGAAACAGGGCGTGCAGGCCGTGTAGCGGTGCGGCAGCGTCTCGCGCTCAATGATCTGATTGGCCGCATAGTTGGTCATCGGCACCTCTGAGGTCGGGATCAGATAGTGCCCGCTGTCGGTCTTGAACAGATCTTCTTCAAACTTGGGCAACTGGCCGGTGCCATAGAGCGCGGCATCGCGCACCAAGAACGGCGGTGCGGTCTCAGTATAGCCGTGCTCGCTGATATGAGTGTTGAGCATGTATTGAGCCAGGGCCCGCTCCAGGCGCGCAACGGCGCCCTTCAGCACAACAAAGCGCGCGCCCGACAGGTAGGCTGCGGTCTCAAAGTCCATTTGGCCCAAAGCTTCGCCCAGCTCAAAGTGCTGTTTGGCTTCAAAGCCCAGCTCCACTGGTTGCCCCCAGCGGCGCACTTCAACGTTGGCGTCCTCGTCTTCGCCAACTGGAACATCGTCCATCGGCAGGTTCGGCAGGCCTTCTAACAGACCGCGAAGCTCGCCTTCCTTGTCGCCCGCTTGCTGTTCCAGCTCGGCCAGGCGATCTTTGAGCGCGCTAACTTCTTGCATCAACGCGTCAGCATCGCCGCCTTCGCGCTTGACCTTGCCGATTTGCTTGGAGGCTTCATTGCGGCGGTTTTGCAGTTCTTGGGCTTGGGTCAACAGCGAACGATGAGACTCGTCCAACGCCAGGATTTGCGACGACAACGGCGCCAGGAAACGACGCTTAAGTCCTTCATCAAAGGCGGCCGGATTTTCTCGAATGGCGCGCAAATCGTGCATGGCTCTACTCCCGTGAGCTTTGGTTGGATGCAGGGGTGCATCTGTCTAACGCGGCCTGTTCACCGGCTCAAGCTGGGAGTGCAGATCGAGGCACCGCAGCGGCAAAAAGTTTCTGCAAATCAAGCCGTGGCGGGCTCGCCGAGGCTGGCGCAAGTCCCAGTCCATGCATAACCAAAACCGAGCCATGCAAAACCAAAACCGGGCCAGAGAACAAAAAAGTGCGCTCAATCGAGATCAAGCGCACTTTCCAAGGCGGTTGGCCCGCTAGGTTTTCCCTAGGTTAAGGCTTTGAGCCCGCGGTCGCATCATCGTCGTCTTCCTCGTCGAACTCGTCCGCCAGTGCGTCCTCATATTGCGAATAGTCGAACTCTTCTTCGGTGAAGGAATTACGGCCCGAAGCTTTTTCCATCATCCAAATCGTCCAAATTGAGCCGAAGTAGAGCCCCACCATAGGTAGGCCAAGGCTGAGCTGGCTAACGGGATCGGGCGGCGTGAAAATGGCGGCCATAATGGCGATGCCGACCAGCGAATATTTCCAAAATCCCATGAGCTGCTTAGCGGTCACAAGACCGGCGCGCGCCAACAGGTTTAGCAGAACTGGCAATTGAAAGCCGACGCCGGTCGCCAGCATAAGCCACATCAGCAAGGGCACATACTGCCCTACCGTTGGCATGAGGCGCGTGGTCTCATCTTGGAAGCCCAGCAAGAAATTGAAGGCCAACGGCGCCATCACGAAATAGACCAACATGCAGCCGGTCCAGAAAAGAATTGGCGTTGCCACTAAAAACGGCCAAACGACCGACTTTTCGTTCGAATAGAGTCCGGGCGCCACAAAACGCCAAATCTGGAACAAGGTCCAAGGCATGGTCACAAGCAGCCCCGTATAGACCGCTACCTTGATGTAGTTCCAAAAAATTTCGGTCGGATTGGTCGCGATCATCTGAGCTTCGAAGTCTGGCCCGAACAGCTCAACGCCTTTGGCCTGCATCTTTTCCATCAACGGGGCCGACAAGAAGCCAAAGATCTGATCGCTAAAGATAAAGGCGACGATAGAAACACCGATTAGGACCGCACCCACCAATATCAGGCGGTTGCGAAGCTCGACAAGGTGCTCCATCAGGCCCATGCGGGCTTCTTCAAGCGCCGAGTCTTCGCCGTTTTGCTCGCTTGTCGTGCTCATCAGGCAGAATCTTTATCTTTTAGAGAGTCCAAGTGGCTGCTGGCTTCTTCCAGCAGAGCATTGGGGCGCTTGGCGGGCACTTCGTCCTGGCTCGCAGCGCTGGCTGGGCTCGCGGCGCTGGCTGAGCTCGCACTGTTACTTGCAGCCGACGTACTCGCGGTCTTGGCCGACTGGCTGGAACTGAAGCTTGGCGATGAGAGTTCGGAGGACGCACTGGTCGCGCTCTCGACTTCCTTGCCGAGGCTCTGCAAGGATTTTTCGGTCTCACCGTCAGGATCAATCAAGGAGCCCAGTTGCTTGCGCGGGTTGAAATTGCGCGCTTCTTTCAAGAGGTCGGCGGTCTCTTTGAAATCCGTGTCCTTGACCATATCGTCAAAGGTCGAGGTCAGCTCGCCCACCATCTGGCGCAGAGATTTGATCCAACCACGGATATCTTTGACAAGCTTTGGAATGCCTTTGGGGCCGATGAAAATAATAATCACCAGCACCACCACCATTATCTCGGTGGAGCCCATATTTAACATGCTTGCCTACCGCCTTTTGCCAACACCTCGTTCGAGCGCAACTAACAATCCCTAAGCGGTCTTGTCTTTTTCCTCGTCGCTGCGTGCAGCGGCGTTATCAGCGTTCGCTTCCAGCTCTTCGGACTTCTGCTCGCCGTCCTTTTCCTTATCGTCGTCTTTCAGACCCTTACGGAAAGCGGTGATACCGGTGCCCATGTCCTTCATCAACTGAGGGATACGCCCGCGGCCACCGAACAGCAGCAAGATGATGGCAAGGATTATTAGGAGCTGCCAGGGACCCATTGAGAACATAAGATTTCCGCCTCGATAACGTTTTGAGTGCTATTGTGAACTCTGATTGCAGATTGCGATCAGATAATCAATCTTTGCCCTGAAAAAAGGGCCAAACAGCGACATCAAGCATCGCGCGGGAATACATACGTCATGCTGGCATCCAAGCCAACGCCAAATTGACTCCCCTCTTTGGGCAAAAACTGCCCCGCGATACGCGCATGGATATGTTGTTGGGGAACGTCCACCACATCCATGTGCAGAACCGATTGGCGCCCCAGCGCGCGGGCCGCCCGAATTTCCACTAGAGTTTCCCCCGGCTGCATGGCAACAGGGCAAACGCGAATGGCTTCGGGGCGGGCGTATACATCGACCTGGGTGCCCGCTGGCAGTTTGGTATCGCTAACTGGACCCAGCAGCGTTTGAATGCGTCCTGCCTCGACCCAGCCTTCTAAGCGGTTGACATCGCCAAAGAATTTCACGACTTCCGGTGAGCGCGGTTCGTAGTAAATCTGACTAGGCAGGCCCTGTTGCAGCAAGTGGCCTTTTTCAATCAACACGATCCAGTCGGCCATAAACAGCGCTTCGTCCGCATCGTGGGTCACGACGATGGCCGCGATGTTGCGCTCTTTGACAACGTGCAAAGTCATGTCACGCAGGCGCGAACGTAGCGCACCATCCAAGCCTGAGAAGGGCTCGTCGAGCAGCAACACCTTGGGTTCAGGTGCCAAAGCGCGCGCCAACGCGACCCTTTGTTGCTGGCCACCCGATAACTGTTGAGGAAAGGCGTCGGCCTGATCGGCCATCGACACCTCGTCCAACAGCTCCAGCGCGCGGGCTTTTCGCTTAGCGCGCGGCAATTTGTGCAAGCCGTAGGCCACGTTCTGCCAAGCACGCATATGCGGAAACAGCGCATAATCTTGGAACATGAGCCCAACAGAACGGTCTTGCGCTGGTATCTGCATTTGTGGGCTAGCAACCGTGCGGCCATCGATGTCGATTCGCCCGGACTGCAAGCGTTCCAGTCCGGCAATTAAGCGCAGTGTCGTCGATTTGCCGCTGCCCGAGGCGCCCAGCAGGCAAGCAATTTTTCCTGCGGCCACACTGAACGACAAGCTATCTAAAACCTGCTCACTCCCCCAAGCGTGGCTCAGCCCCTGCACGCTCAATAATGACGTCGCTTCGCCATCCGGCGCGCAATGGGCGGGATTATTTGTAAAAAAGTCACTGTCCAGCAAGGCGATCTCCAACAAAGCGGCTAGGTCTAGATTTAAGACGCGCCGCCTCGCATTTCCAGGCAAATCCGTTTGTTAGGTCGCTCTTGCCGCCTCAAGCGTGCTGGTTTTCGTCCGCCTCGGGCCCTGTCTGGCTGCCGGAAGCAGCCAAGGTGTCGCTCGCATGGTCAACTGCCTGGTCACTTGTATGGCCACCTGCTTGACCTGGCGCAGGATCCGCGTGGGCTACGCCCTCGCGGTCAGCCTCGTCATCCGCTTCACCGTGCTGCGCATCGAACATGTCCGCACCTTCGCTCTCTTGGCTGTCCAGCACGCCATCTTCTTCGATCTCCTCGCCCATTTTGCCCAGCGTTTCTGAGTTCAGGGTCGAGCGTTTGGACAAAAGACCAGCAGCGCGCAGCTCTTCCAGGCCCGGCAGGTCGCCGATCGAGGTCAAATTGAAGTGATCCAAGAAATAGCTGGATGTACCCCATTGCAGGGGACGCCCCAGGGTCTCACGTCGCCCGGCAGGCTGAATCCACTCCATTTCCAACAAAAGGTCCAACGTGCCCTTTGATACGGCCACACCGCGAATTTCTTCGATTTCGGCCCGTGTGACCGGCTGGTGGTAGGCGATGATCGAGAGGGTCTCGATGGCTGCGCGCGACAGTTTCTTTTCGACCTCGCGCTCGCTTGCCAGGTAGTCGGCAACATCGCTTGCGGTGCGAAATGCCCAGTGCTCGCCTTGGCGCTCTAACACCACGCCCCGGCTCTGATAGAGCGCCTGCAGACCAGAAAGAAGGCCCGAGAGCTCCAGTTCCGTCACCTGCAGCCGCTGCGCCAGCTCCGCTTCGCTGATCGGCGAACGCGCCGTAAACAGCAACGCTTCCAGGGCTCGGCTGAGCGCCGATCCTTCGCCGCCATGCGGATGATGGGCCGCATCGCCGAATTGCGCGTGTATGACCGAATCGCTCACAACAGATCTCCTCGCGCCTCATCAGGCGACTTCAGCATGATGGGGCCAAATGCTTCTTCTTGACTGATATCCAGGCGCCCAGATTTGGCCAACTCCAGCGCCGCCACCAAGGTTGAGGCCATGCCTGAACGGCGCTCCTCTGGCTCCACCAGACCCGGCGGCAAGAAGGTCGCCAACTCGGTCCACAGCGGAATAGGCTTTGAGATGATCCCGCGCAGCCGCTGCAAAGAGTCTTCGATGCTAACGATGTGCGGGCGTTCAAAGTGAAACTCCGGCTTTTCCTGCGCGGTCTTAATGCGCCCGTAGGCCGACAGTAGATCATGCAAGCTGGCCGTCCAGCGCACCCGTTCGATGACGGGCTGGCTCTCTTCAAAGCCCCGCACAAAGCGCCACTGCCCCAAACGTGGCCGCGCCATCAGCGCCTCGCCTGCGTCGCGCACCGCTGCCAGCCGACGCAAATGAAAAGTCAGATCGCGCACGACCTTTTGGCCCTCGGCGTCCTCATCCGGCTTCGGCTTCGGCAGCAATATTTTGGATTTCAGGTAGGCCAGCCAGGCAGCCATCACAAGATAGTCAGCCGCCAGCTCAATCCGCAGCCGCTTGGCAGCCTTGATGAAGGCAATGTATTGATCCACCAACGCCAATATGGAGATGTTGGCAAGATCGACCTTTTGCTCGCGCGCCAGATGCAAAAGCACGTCAAGCGGCCCCTCCCAGGCATCCAGGTTCAGCACCAAGACATCGGCGGGGTCACGGTCGGGATCGAGATGAAGCAGATCTTCAGACATGGCCTAGCCATGCCGCGAATGGGGGCAGCAAGGCAAGCTCGGGCGCTCAATCCCCCACAACAAATGATTTGATTGCTACCCTTGATTTTGGTCTGCGCAATCAATTCTACCAGAACGGATTTTCTATTTGACCACAATGCAAGAACGGTGGCCGCGCTGCTTCAATTGTTGGCAGACGTCAAGCGCGGTCAATTCATTTGGAAAAGGACCGACCTGCAAGCGATAAAAGGTGCCGCGCCCTGCCAGCTGTACTTGCTGAACTCGCAATACCAAGTCCTGCAGCAAGCTGGGATGCTTTTTCTTGAACCGCTCCCACGAACGGCGCGCGGTATTGAGCGAGCGGTAAGAGGCGAGCTGAAGGCCAAAAGGTTCAATCGCCTCGCTGGGTAGCAAGGGCGGTGCCCAAGGCCCGTCGGGAACCACTACCTCATCTTCAGTGGCCGCGCTTTGCTGATCTGGTTCGGGCAAAAGCTCCTGAGCGCCCACAAGACCGCCCTGCCCGTCTGCCTGCAACTGTGCCAACTGTTCGCCTAGGTGCTGAGCGCTAGGAACGATCCAGTTGGCAAAATTGCCCAACATACCAGCTTGGCTATGGCGCCCGCCGTCTAGCTTCCAGAGGCTCTCAACATCGATGCGCGCTTCTTGCAGCGCGCCTGGGTCGATACTGCCTGATAAAATCGCTGCCGGGGTCTCTTCGGGGTGGCGCTGGGCGGGCGTCTCGCCCTCACCCAGGTCACGATTTGCCCCAGCAGGGTCTTGTTCTTCTTGCAGCATGAGCTGCCAAATGGGGTCGGCTTCCATTTCCTCAACCAAAGCACCCAGATCGTCCTGATTGGACAAAGGCGCGGCTGCTGAGACCGTTCCAGGGGCGGGGCTTGCCAAGGGGCCAGGCATAGCGAGCGTCGGCTGACCTTCTATTTGGCTGCTCGGCTGGCTATCCAGGCGCGACCGGGCCGCCGCCGCTTCGGCGGTTTGATCGCCAAGGGTCAGCGGCACCGGCTTGGCCGGTAGGCCGTGCCCCGCTTCCTTGCGCCGCGGCAAGGGTGGGCCGTCAAAAACCAAAGATTGGGGCTGTGGCGGCGTTTGCGATGCGCTAGTGTCCAGCGAAGCCAATTCGATCAACTGGTCGATGCTAGCCGCGTCCTGCAACGGCGGAGCCACACCAGGCACCGCGCGCGCGTCGGCTTGTTCGACCTGGATCAAGTCATCAATTGATTCAAGATTACCGCCCTCTTGTCCTTGCAGGGCCTGCTGCAAAGACAGCGCAATGGCGGGCGTTGAGCCATCATTCTGGATCTGAATATCGCGGCCATCGTGTGGGTCATTGTTCAGCAGGCTCACATCCAGGTTGGCGATTTGCATGCCCCCCGGATCGTCAGGCACGGTCTTTTCCGGCCCGTCTTGCGCGGCAATGTAGATGGGCTCACGCAGGCTTGGCTCGCTCA
This sequence comes from Alphaproteobacteria bacterium, assembly GCA_030428565.1. Lineage (GTDB taxonomy): Bacteria > Pseudomonadota > Alphaproteobacteria > UBA7985 > JAUIBT01 > JAUIBT01. The sequence continues at coordinate 481 of JAUIDR010000018.1, read as the reverse complement.
ACAAGGTCCAAATCGCCAAAGCCATCACGACCGAAGCAGCAACCCCGCCCGCGGTGATCGCGATTTGCGGCATGGAGGCCGCCCGACAAGCCTTCCAAGTGCCCGCCGCTGCTGCCGTGATGCGATAGCCGAGGCTGGCTCGCTTGGCCGAATGACGTTCTGCCGCCAAGGCTTCACCCACGGCGCGCAAATCGGGCTGCTCGCCGGTCTGTTCGCGGTTGACGGTAGGCGCCTGGCCTTCGCCATGCTGAGATCGGGCAAAGCCTGGTATGGCTGCGGTGGGGCGGTAGCTTGGCGCGTAGGCTTGCTGATCGTCATCATCTTCGGCGGCATAGTCAAAGCTGAGCGCAGCGCGCAGGTCGGCGCGCTTGGAGCCGCGCAATTGACCCGTGACCAGATGCCCGGCGACCGGGCCTTCTTGGTGCCAAGCGACTTTCTGCCATTCGCGGCTGTCGGGCGATAGGTCAGAGAACTCTTCATC
>JAUIDR010000017.1 GCA_030428565.1 Alphaproteobacteria bacterium | reverse complement strand
GCCGGTCGCAGTGCCCGCGCCGCAGGTCGCTGTCGTCGCACCGGTCGAAGAGCCGGTCGCAGAGCCCGAGCCGCAAGTCGCCGCCGTCGAACCGGTTGAAGAGCCGGTCGCAGAACCTGAGCCGCAGGTTGCTGTCGTCGCACCGGTCGAGGAGCCGGTCGCAGAGCCCGAGCCGCAGGTCGCTGTTGTCGCGCCGGTAGAGGAGCCGGTCGCAGAGCCCGCGCCGCAAGTCGCCGCCGTCGAACCGGTTGAAGAGCCGGTCGCAGAGCCCGCGCCGCAAGCCGCTGTCGTCGCACCGGTCGAGGAGCCGGTCGCAGTGCCCGCGCCGCAGGTCGCTGTCGTCGCACCGGTCGAAGAGCCGGTCGCAGAGCCCGAGCCGCAAGTCGCCGCCGTCGAACCGGTTGAAGAGCCGGTCGCAGAGCCTCAGCCGCAAGTCGCCGCCGTCGCGCCGGTTGAAGAACCAGTCGAAGAGCCCGCGCCGCAAGTTGCCGCTGTCGCGCCGGTTGAAGTACCCGTCGCAGAACCTGAGCCGCAAGTCGCCGCCGTCGAACCGGTTGAAGAACCCGTCGCAGAGCCCGCGCCGCAAGTCGCCGCCGTCGCGCCGGTTGAAGAACCCGTCGCAGAGCCCGCGCCACAGGTCGCTGTCGTCGCGCCGGTTGAAGAGCCGGTCGCAGAACCAGTCGAAGAAACCGCGCCCCAAGTCGCCGCTCTAGACCCGGAAGTTGCTGTACCCACCAGCGCGCCAAGCGCCGAGCCCGAAGTCGCGCCCATCGCGGCGTCTCCGGCTCCAGATATCACCTATATCAAGATCATTCGCCTGACGCAGACCGGTCGCTTGAGCTTGCGCGAAGGCCCCGGCACCGACTATCGACGCCTGGCCTTGTTGCCCGGTGCCAGCGTTGGCCTGCAATTGCTGGAACGTTCGGATGAATGGGCTAAGATCCGTTTCTGCGGCTTCGAAGGCTGGGTCTCCACCGACTACACCGACACTATGGTGACGGCTGAAAATCCGCTGCACGCTTGCGAAACCGCCGGTCCTTTGGGCTTGGAGTCTGATCAAGCCGCTCTGGAAAATGCTCGTAGCTTGCGGTTCGTGGCGTCAAATGGTGTCGCCAGCGCCGGTCTGCGGCTGGGCGAATCGGCTGATGCCGACATCGTGCGCGATGAATACGATTTCCCCATTCGTTTAAGCGCCGACGGCCGCCACTTGGGGCAACCGGCCACGCGCGATGCTTATTTGGACTGCTTGGTCCAGGCCGAAGAGCGGATTGAGGACGTCCAGGTCTGCCTAGCGGCATCTTTGCGCGCCTGGGAGCAGTCAATGGAGCTCGCCATTCAAGGCCTGAAGTTGCTCACTGCAGATCGAACCTACGATCAGGAATTGGCGGAGACACAGGCCGCTTGGGGCGAATATGTCGCGGGAACCTGTGCCGTCTTTGCCGAGCCCGAAGCCTCGCCCATTTTGAAGAGCAACCAACAAAATTGTCGCTTGGAATTCGTGCGTGATCGGGCCCTAGAGCTGGAAAAGCTGTTGGTTCAGCGTGATGCGGCCTGCCGCTTGTGCCAGCGCCAAGAGGGCGACACCCCTTTGACTGTCGCCCAGGATTAGCGGCGATCTAGACGATTCGCGCCCGCATTGGGGTTTGAAATTTCTGGCGAATCCGCTACACCCGGGAGTAGGCTTCATTCTCACGAGCACACGCCAAGCTTGTGGAAAAGCCGGACTTGCACTTATGGGCTTGCCTGCCGTGCGTGCGCCCCATCGCGCGCAACCTGGCTGGCGAACAGGAAACAGGAGAGGCGCCATGCCTAGCGCGACGCTCGCATCGTGCCCCGCCAATTCGGGTCGCACCATAAACCGACAAACCAACCGCCCGCTCGTCAGCGCGGCGCTGGGGGCGTTGACAACCTTTGCGGCCCGGGGAGTGTTGGCAATGGGAATGTTGGCAATGGGAACGCTGGCAACGACCAGCGCGGTTTGGGCGCAAAGCGGCACGGTCATTCCTCGGACGAATTCGGTCGACCAGGTCGCGCCCGCACCAGAGCCAACGACCCAGAACAAGAAAAAGGCTTCCAATTCCAGCGGATCGACCCGCAGCAGCCGTCCCGCGCTACCCGCCGACCCGGGAGTGGCGCCGCCGGTGGGCCAGGGTTTCTTGAAGCTTATCCGTTTGGGTCCATCGGGTTCGCTGAGCCTACGAGAAGGGCCAGGCACCGAGTACCGACGCATTTCGCTGCTACCAGGCGATACCGTGGGCATCCTGCCAATCGATGCCTTCGGGCGTTGGACCAAGATTTCGTATTGCGGTTTTGAGGGCTGGGTCGCGGCCTCCTTTACGGCGCCAATGCTCAATAACGAGAGCCCGGTTCACCGGTGTCGCTCGGTCGGGCCCTTGGGCATAAACTCCGATCCAGCGGCCCAGGGCAGCGACGGCAGCCTGGTCTCAGCGCCCGTTGCGGGGGGCTTGACCGGCGGCGTTCTGCCCCGCTTTACCAATGGTGAGCTGACCAAAATCGCCACCGACGAATTCAATCTGCCGATCCGATTGACCAGCACGGGCCGCCGTCTTGGGCGGGCTCCCAGTACCGACCCCTATCTAGACTGCATCGCCGAGGCCGAACAAGACCCCGCCAGTGAAGCGGTCTGCGTGCAAGCATCCTTGAGTGCTTGGCAGCGCGCCATGGCTGAAGCCCTTGAGCGACACCGCCAGATCACCACTTCAAGAACCAACAAAGACCTTGAGCGCAATCAGTCGGCTTGGCGCGCTTACGCCCAAGGTACCTGCGATGACTTTGCTCAAGATGACGCGCCGCCGGTCCTCAAGAGCCACCGCGAGACCTGCCAACTCATGTTTACGCGCGACCGGGCCCTGGAGCTTGAACAGCTCTTGGTGCAGATCGACCAAGACTGCCGTTTGTGCCAGCGCCAAGCCGCCGAGCCGCCCCAGCAAGCGGCTTCAGATGGTGATCAAAATGACGGGCAGACCAGTACCAACTAGACCAGTACCAACTAGGCCATCGCGTCATGGCGACGCTTGAAGCCTTGTTGGATCAAATCGCGGGGTGCCAGCATTGCGCCGCGCAGCTGCCATTGGGCGCTAACCCCGTGGTGCGGGCCAGCACCACGGCCCGCTTGCTGATCATCGGCCAAGCGCCTGGCACCCGGGTCCACGAGTCCTCCATTCCTTGGAACGACGCCAGCGGTGATCGCTTACGGGTTTGGCTCGGCTTATCGCCCGAGGACTTCTATGACAGCAGTAAGATCGCCATCATGCCGATGGGCTTTTGCTATCCTGGCCGCTTGGCCGGTGGTGGTGATGCGCCGCCGCGTCCCGAGTGTGCGCCGCTGTGGCATCAGGCTTTGCTGGCGCAAATGTCCGATCTTCGCATGACCCTCTTGGTCGGCCACTATGCCCAGCGCGCCTACATGCCAGAGCGCAAATCTTGGAGCCTTACCCAAAGGGTAGCGGCATGGCAGGACAGCGCGCCCCAACTTTGGCCCCTGCCGCACCCCTCGTGGCGCACCACCGCTTGGCTCAAAAAGCATCCTTGGTTTCATGAGACTTTGCTACCGGCTTTGCAGGCTGAGATTGCGGGTCTTTGGCCATAGCTTCCAAAGCTCGTTTGCGCTCGCGCTGGGCGATATAGATCGACGATAGCGCAATCAGACCAGCCCCGGGCCAGATCCAGACGGTCGGCACTTCACCCAGCCAAAAGTAGCTCAAGATCGCAACGAAGGGCAGGCGTAGGTAGTCAAAGCCGATCAAATAAGAGGCGTCGGCCAGTTTGAAGGCCATGGTAAAGGTGATGTGGGCCAAGGTGCCCATAATGCCGATCAAGAATAGAATGGCGAGCTGGCTCCAGCTTGGCATGACCCAGACCGTAGCGGCCATGGCAAAGGTCAAGGGCGTCGCGATCATACCGTTCAAAAACACCGCGCGAACCGGATCTTCGCCCAGCCGGGTCAGGTGCTTGACGCTCAATATGGCAGCGGCCATGGCGGCGGCAGCCGCAATCGGAACGATAGCGGCCAGTTTGAAGGTGCCCGCGCCTGGTTGCAGCATAATCAGAACGCCGATAAAGCCAACGGCGGTCGCCCCCCAACGCCGTGCACCCACTTTCTCGCCCAAGAAGAAATAGGCCCCAATGACGGCGAACAGGGGCAAGGTGAAATTCAGGGCCACCGCCTCAGCGGGGTGCAGCAGTTTGACCGACCAGAACATCAAAATCATGCCGAGCATCCCGATGGAAGAGCGGAAGGCATAAAAGCGCGGCGCGGGGCTCTGAAAGGCATAACGCCCGACGCGCAGCCACCAGGGCCACAACACCATCCACCCAAACAGGTTGCGAAAGGCCACAACCTCAAGCACAGGAATGTCGCCTTGCGTGACGATACGAATGGTCACGTTCATGATCGAAAAGAAGAACGCCGACAGAACAACCAGCACCACGGCCTGCATAGCAGGGCTAAGAAGGGTGCGAACCCACGCGACGGGCTTGAACAGGCTACGAACATGGGCTTCATTCGGTTGGCTTGGCATGATCGCTCTTTACTCTCTGATCTGAGGCGGCCCCTTCGGACCGTTCGGCGGGGCAGGATTATGCCCGGCCTTTCCTCGCTCTGGTTCTCATTCGCACTTGGTAGCCGTGACCCCTGATTTTGACCCCAAACAGCTCTCGCCAAGCGCAGCCGTGGTTCTGGCAAGAACCGGCTATGCCTGGGTCTACGTGGCCGACACGGGCCTGGGTCTGTTGGATGAAGTCGAAAGCGGCCAATTGCGGCTGCGAAAGCTTGAGCCTAGCGAGGTCTCGCGCCTAGGACAAGCCGGAGCCCTGATCTTTTGCCATGCGGGACTGACCAAACGCCGTTTGGGTCTGTCGGGTCTCAAGGGGCTGGATGTGTTGGAGCTGTTTGCCTTTGTGCGCCCGGCGCAGAGCTGCGCGCCCTCGCCGCAAGGCCTGGCGCTGGCGCTGGATTTACCGGTCCCAGACGATGATTACCAGCAAGCACAGGTCTTAATGGAGGCGGCCAACCTCTTGCTGCGCGAACTAGACGCGAGCTTGCCACTAAAACAAGGCGCCATCGTTGGCCTGGCACAGGTTTTGAGCGAAGCCGATTGGCCCTGGTCGCCCTACGTCAACGCCATCTTGCGGGCCAAAGGTTTGGGGGGCCAAGCCAATGCCCAGCGCAATCTTGCGGTCTGGCGCGACCTGCCCGAGTGGGAAGACAGTGGCGCCGTTGATCCGCCGGGTACGCAGCCCTTGCGCGCTGATGAAGTGCGCGGGCGGCTGGCCGATTTGATCGCTGCGGGCAGCCAAGCCGAAATTCGCCCCCAACAAGCCGCCTACGCGCAAGCGGTGGCTGATGCCTTTGCCCCAGCCCAGGCCTTTGGCGAGCCGCAGACCGTGTTGGCCGAGGCGGGCACGGGCACGGGCAAGACGCTGGGCTATCTGGCCCCGGCCAGCGTCTGGGCGGACAAAAATAAAGGCAGCGTTTGGCTGTCGACCTTCACGCGCGTGTTGCAGGGCCAACTGGATCAAGAACTGGACCGCCTGTATCCCGAGCCCGCCCAGAAACAGCGCCAGGTCGTGGTGCGCAAGGGCCGCGAAAACTACCTTTGTCTGATGAACTTCGAAGAAGCCAGTCAGTCGATGACGCTGCGTCCGCGTGATTTGGTGTTCTTGGCGCTAATGGCGCGCTGGGTGCAAGCCAGCCGTTCGGGCGAGTTGGTGGGCGGCGATCTGCCGGTCTGGATGGGCGAACTCTTTTCCGGCGCCGCCCTGGGCGAGCTGGCCGATCATCGCGGTGAGTGCCTGTTTGCGGCCTGTAACCACTATCGGCGCTGTTATGTTGAGCGCTCGATCCGCAAAGCGCGCCAGGCCAAGCTGGTCATCGCCAATCATGCTCTTGTGCTGCATCAAGCTGCCACCCAGGCCATTGGTCCCAGCGTGCCAGCCAGTCAGCCAGCCAGCCAGCAAGCCAGCGAGAACAGCCTGCCGACCCGCTATGTCTTCGACGAGGGCCACCATCTGTTCGATGCGGCGGACTCGGTATTTTGTGCGCGGCTGACGGGGCGTGAAACGCAAGAGATGCGCCGGTGGCTGTTGGGGCGTGAGGATGGGCGCGCGCGGCCGGGCCGACGCCGGGGACTGCAATCGCGGCTTGACGATCTGTTGCTGGAAAACGATGCAATCGATCGTGCCACCCAGCAGGCGATATTCTCGGCCACCTGCTTGCCGGCACCGTTTTGGGCCAAGCGTCTGGCCTCCCAAGAGCCCCAAGGCGCGGTGGAACAATTTTTGCTGGCGGTGGGACGGCAGGTCTACGCCCGCACGGCCAAGCCGCAAGATCCCTATACGCTGGAATGCGATGTGCGCCCGGTACTGCCCGAGCTGGCCGAGGCGGCGGCGGCGCTGAACGAAGCGCTGGGCAAGCTGGAAAAGCCGCTGGTCGAACTGGAACGCCTGCTGGCCGAGCTGCTGGCCAACCAGCCCGAGCAGTTCGACAGCGACCAACGTCGGCGTTTGGAAGGCCTTATTCGTAGTCTGGCGCTAAGGGCAATCGAGCCGCTGCGCTCTTGGCGTGCAATGACCGCCAGCCTCTTGTCCGACGAGCCACTAGAGGGGCAAGTTGATTGGCTGGAGGTGGTGCGGATCGATGGTCAAGATCGCGATTTGGGGGCTTTCCGCCACTTCATCGATCCGACCCAACCGCTGATGCAGACCTTGCGCTATCAAAGCCACGGCCTTCTGATAACCTCGGCAACACTGGGCGATACCAGCGGTGATGTCGAGGCCGATTGGCGCTTGGCTGAGCAACGCACCGGTGCTTGCCACCTGCCGCAGTCGCCGGTGATGACACGCCATCCTTCGCCCTTTGACTATGGCAAGGCGGCCCGCATTCTGGTCGTTACCGACCTCAACAAGCAAGACCCGGCACAACTGGCGGGGGCGATGCGAGCACTGATGCAGGCCAGCGGCGGCGGCGCACTGGGGCTGTTTACTTCCATCGCACGTATGCGCCAAGTTCACGGCCTGATGGCCGAAGACCTGGAACAGGCGGGCTTAAGCTTGCTGGCGCAGCACATTGACGCCAGCGACCCGGGCTCGCTGATCGAGATGTTCCGCAGCGACACGCACGCTTGCCTCATGGGAACCGATGCGCTGCGCGATGGCATCGACGTCCCAGGCTTGGCGCTGCGCATGGTCATCATGGACCGCGTGCCTTGGCCGCGACCGACCATCATTCACCGCGCGCGCCGTCAGGCGTTTGGCGGACGCGCCTATGATGAGCAGTTGGTTCGCTTCAAGCTGCGCCAGGCTTTTGGGCGTCTCATTCGCCGCCAGGATGATCGCGGCGTCTTTGTCATGTTGGATGGCGCGCTGCCAACGCGACTGACCAGCGCCTTTCCCGAGGGGCTAGAGGTGGAGCGCGTTGGACTGCAAGATGCGGTGTCTGATGTTACGCACTTCTTCACTGGCCAATAGAGGCGTTCAAGCAAGAGCGTCTGTCTTGCCGATTAACGAAACGTCGCTCAACGTTCTACCGTCTGCCCGTTCAGCTCTGTGGTCGCCTCGAAATTGAGCGACGCGCGAGGCTTGCGCCGCCGTGAATACACTAGCCGTTTTCCATTCCAAGTTTGGTGATATAGCACTCCTCCCTCATAAATTCGGGTTTGAATGCTTTGTGAAATCTCCCGTAGCAAATACTTTCATGTGTCCAATCTGGCATGCTGAACAAAATAGAACCAGTAATGAACGATCGTCGACGCCAAATTAGTAGAACAGTTTCGTAAGTGGCAATCATTTTTGAAGTAGTTGGTCTGATATCAATAAAACAAAAAGATATCGTTTTATTAAATAGGTCATGATTGCTCAGATTTGTTAATTTATTAACAAATTATATTTCTTTATATGCTGGGCAATAAAATGAGTTTGAATTCAAACATTCATCTTGAGCTGTAATCAGGTTGCTAACAGGTGCGACGCCTTCTCGGAGCCGCCTTTCCAGGCAGCTATCAATGGGTTGATTGCAATAATAATATATATCGAACAAATTGAATCGAGCTACACTGGGCACCACTAGCTGAGGCTCAAATTCTTTGTAGAGCTGACTGGTCTTGTGCCACATGTGGGCATTATTGGCCTGATACACGGTCTCTAGGCTGCAAAAAGCGGCGAGTAAACTCACCCAAGTAATCCGCCAGATGTTCCCCTTACGCATCCAGCACTCCCTAAGCCGCGTGCATGTAGAATGTACATGCTGTGTTCTCTAGATGTACCTATAAATATTCTCATGTGAAGATTTAGCTAAAGCGGTGCGATCATCTTGCTGATGCCTCGGCGAGCGCTTAAGTTGGGATGGCAGACTAGATCCGCTCAAGACCCTCCCAAGACTCGCCCAAGACCCGCTCGCGTCCCGCCCTGGGTAAGGGCGCTGCACCCAACGATGACAAGACCAACGAACAAGAAAGAGACCCCATGGCCGATTATCACGACGCTCTGATTTATACCATGCGCCTGGTGGCGGCCGCGGACGGCGACGTCGCCGAGGTGGAGATCAACCGCATGGCCCAGCTCTTAGAGCGCTTGCCCGTGTTTGAAGGCTACCGCTTGGAAGATTTGCACCACGCGTCCAATCAGTACGCCGCGATTTTGGCGGCCGACGAGGACGGGCTCGACACCATCTTGACGCTGATTTGCGAGATGTTGCCCAGCCATTTGCGCGAGACCGCCTACGCTTTGGCCTGCGATGTGGCGGCGGCGGACAGCGTCGTCTCGGTGGAGGAGTCAGAGCTGTTGATGGCTCTACGCCAAGCCATCGGGGTTGACCGCTTGGCGGCCGCCGCGATCGAGCGTGGCGCGCGCGCGCGCTACATGCGCGCCTAGACCCCGTGCAGATCAAGCGCGTTGCCGCAGGCGTCCTAGAAATTGCTTATGTTGAGCGGGGGCCGGCCGCTGGGCCGCCGGTCATCCTGCTGCACGGCTTTCCCTACGATATTCATGCTTATGATGCCGTCAGTGAACGCCTGGCAGGGCGGGGCTATCGCTGCCTCATGCCCTATTTGCGCGGCTATGGCCCGACCCGTTTTTTGCAGGCAGATACCCCGCGCTCTGGCCAGCAGGCGGCGCTGGCGGCGGATCTTTTGGCCTTCATGGACGCGCTGGACATCGAGGCGTCCGTGCTGGGCGGTTTCGACTGGGGGGGACGCGCCGCTTGTATCGTTGCGGCGCTGTGGCCAGAACGCGTTGTTGGTCTGGTAAGCGCGGGCCAGGGTTATAACATACACGACATTCCAGGCGCGGGGCGACCGGCCTCACCAGATGCTGAGGCGCGCTTTTGGTACCAGTACTATTTTCACACAGCGCGCGGACGGGCGGGCCTGACGGAAAATCGCTTTGAACTTTGCCGGTATCTTTGGAAACTTTGGTCGCCTTCTTGGGACTTTGACGCGCCGACCTACACCCAGAGCGCCGAGGCCTTTGAGAACCCCGATTTTGTCGAGGTTGTGCTGCACTCCTACCAGCATCGCTATGGCGTGGTGGCGGGTGATCCGGCCTATCAGGCCATCGAAGATCGGTTAGAAGCCCAGCCGGTGATATCGGTGCCCACTACGGTCTTGCTGGGCGCCGATGATGGCGTCATAGTTTCCAGCGCTACGGATAAAGAATATCACCGATTCGCCGGGCCCTATGAGCGGCGAATTTTGGCAGGTGTCGGCCACAACGTCCCCCAAGAGGCCCCGACTAGCTTCGCTGACGCCATAGAGATGCGGGCTGAACCCATCGTTTAGCGACTGCTTTGGCAGCTTTTCCCATATTTCGGAAACTTGTATTATATTACGAGAGGAGGCGCGGATTCAGATTGGCAAGCGTGCAAAATTGCTCTAGGGTTGCTTGGTAAAAAAAGTTTACCAAGTTGGGAGCCTGAGACGGGCTCCGGTTTAGCACGTTATAGAGGTTGCCGTCATGATCCCTATGCCCGCTCCTGATTCCGCCATATTGGCCAAACGGACTCAGATTCAAGAGGCGCTGCGCGCTTTGATGGACCGGCCCAGTGATCTGATCAGCGAAGATCTGGCGCTCAAAGTCTATGAGACCGACGGTCTGTCGGCCTACCGCCAGCTCCCCTTGGCGGTGGCGCTGCCGCGCACGACCGAGGAAGTGGCCCGACTGCTGGCCTATTGCCACCAGCAGGGCATCAAGGTCATTGGGCGCGGTTCAGGCACTTCGCTGGCGGGCGGCGCGCTGCCGACGCAAGATGCGCTGGTGCTGGGGCTCTCCAAAATGAACCAGGTGCTGGACATTGATTATGACAATCGCTGCGCGCGGGTGCAGGCGGGCGTGACCAACATCAATGTCTCTAACGCGGTCGAGATGGAGAACTTCTTCTATGCCCCGGACCCATCGAGCCAACTAGCCTGCACCATTGCAGGCAATGTTGCCATGAACTCGGGCGGTGCTCACTGCCTGAAATACGGCGTCACCACCAACAACCTGCTGGGCCTGACCGTCGTGCTGATGGATGGGCGCGTCGTGACCATCGGCTCTGAGGCCATGGACGGCGACGGTTATGATTTGCTGGGTCTGTTTACCGGATCGGAAGGCATGTTGGGCCTGGTCACCGAGGTCTTAGTGCGCATCTTGCCTAAGCCCGAAGGCGCGCGGCCCATGTTGGTCGGCTTTAAGTCCGAGGAGCTGGCGGGCGCTTGCGTGGCGGAGATCATCGGTCAAGGCATCGTACCGGTTGCGATCGAATTCATGGACAAGCCCGCGATCTTGGCTTCCGAGGCCTTCGCCAAGGCGGGCTATCCCACCGACGCGCAGGCGCTGCTCATCATCGAGGTTGAAGGCTCCACCCTGGAGATTGAGGCCCAAGAAGCGCGTATCCAGGAGATCGCGGGCCGCTATGATCCGGTCAGTATCAAGCTGTCCGAGAACGCCGCCCAGGCTGAAGCCATTTGGCGCGGCCGCAAGTCGGCCTTTGGCGCCATGGGTCAAATTAGCCCCGACTATCTGTGCATGGACGGCACCATTCCCACCGGCAAGCTGCCCGAGGTCTTATCGCGCATCAAGCAAGTGGGCGAGGCCTACGGTTTTCAAATCGCCAATATCTTCCATGCGGGCGACGGCAATCTGCACCCGCTGATCCTCTATGATGCGAACGCACCCGGCGAGATTGATCGCGTCGAGGCGGCGGGTGAGGACATCTTGAAGATCTGCGTTGAGGTCGGCGGCTGCATCACCGGCGAGCACGGCGTCGGCATCGAAAAGCGCGACGCTATGATGCTGATGTTCAATGAGACCGACTTGCAGCAACAAATGCGTATCAAGCGGGTCTTTGATCCGCTCTGGCTGCTCAATGGTGCCAAGGTCTTCCCCCTGGATATCAACCCCGCCGATACCAAGGGGCAAAGGATCGCCGCATGACGCAATCGAATGACATCTTACGGCCCGGCTCCGCGCAAGAGTTGCAGGCCATGATCGCGGCTGCCAGCGGCGCCTTGGCCATCGAGGGTAGCGGCAGCAAAGCGGCTTGGAGCCGGCAAACATCCCAGCCTACCCAAAGCCTCACGACGGCAGACCTGGCGGGTATCGACTTTTTTTATCCCGCCGAAATGGTGGTGCAATGCGGGCCCGGCGCTAAGCTTGCCACTTTGGAGAGCGAGCTGGCGGCAGGCGGGCACCGCTTGGCTTTCGATCCGCCGGACTACGCCGCTCTGTTTGGCAAGCCAGATGCACAGCCGACGGTGGGCGGGGCCATCGCGGCCAACCTAGCGGGCTCGCGGCGCGCCTATCGCGGCGGTCCCCGCGACCACCTGTTGGGCGTCCAGTTTGTCAACGGTCAGGGCGAGGCCATCAAGTCTGGCGGGCGGGTCATGAAGAACGTCTCGGGCTATGATCTTTGCAAGCTGATGACCGGGTCTTGGGGTACGCTTGGGGTCTTGAGCCAGGTTACGATGAAGACCGCGCCTTTGATGGAGATGCGCCGAACGGTCGTTGTGCAGGGCTTAGAGGAAGCCCAGCATCTAGCCGCCCTGATCGCAGCCAGCCGCTCACCCTATGATTTGGTGGCCGCAGCCTACCTGCCCGCGGGCGAAGCGGCGACCTTGGGCTTTGACGCGTCGGTGAGCCTGCTGGAAATCGAAGGCCTTGAGCCCTCGGTGCTCTACCGCAGTGAGCAAATCGCAACCCTGCTTGCCAAGACACTGACCGGCCAAGCGCCAAGCTGTCGCAATTTGGATCAGGAGCAATCCGCCAATCTCTGGCGGTCGATTAAAGACCTGGCGCCAGTACTGGGCCAGCCGCAATGCCTATGGCGCTTGAAGCCCAAACCCAGCGACGCGGCCGCAGTTATGGCCCAGCTTCGCGCTCGTTTCGACGGGCCAGGCCTGAAAATGCTGGTCGATTGGGGGGGCAACCTGGTGTGGCTGGCCAGCGATCAAGCCATCTCGCGCGCGGACCTGGCCGGGCTGCCGGGACAAAAGACCCAGCTTATCGGCTCCGATGACCAGCCCTTTGAGCCGCTCCACCCGCTGCAAACCGAGCTGCAAAGTGGCATCAAGCGCGCATTTGATCCCGACGGCCGCCTCAATCCCCAGCGCCTCTATTCTGACTTCTAAGGGCACTTGCCATGCAGACCCACTTTAGCCCCGATCAGCTCAAGGACGAGCGCCTGGCCGCCGCTGACGCCATTTTACGAACCTGCGTCCATTGCGGCATGTGCACCTCGACCTGTCCAACCTACGTGACGCTGGGCGATGAGCTGGATAGCCCGCGCGGGCGCATCTATTTGATGAAGGACATGTTCGAGAACGATCGCCCGGCAACGCGCGAGGTGGTGCAGCATCTGGACCGCTGTTTGTCTTGTCTGTCTTGCATGACGACTTGCCCGTCGTCGGTGGATTATATGCACCTGGTCGATTTGGGTCGTCAGCACATCGAAGCGACCTACAAGCGTCCTCTGGTGGATCGCTGGACCCGTGCCCTGTTGGCCGTGCTGATTCCCTATCATCGGCGCTTTGGCTTAGCGATGAAACTGGGTTGGCTGGCGCGCCCCTTCCGGACCTTGGCGCCGACCGCGCGCATGCGGGCCATGCTGGATCTGGTGCCCGAGCAGCTGCCGGCGCATGAGCCCAGCGATCGACCCGGCATCTATGAGGCCGAGGCGCGACAGAGCTATCGCGTCGCTATGCTGCCCGGCTGTGCACAGCGCGCGCTGGCCCCTTCCATTAATGCGGCGACGCTGCGCTTGCTCCAGCGCCATGACTGCCAGGTGATCTACCCTGACGTCGGCTGCTGTGGTTCGCTGGCGCACCACATGGGCAAGGACGCCCTGGCCGATGCCCGCGCCATGGTGGATGCGATTTGGGCTCTAACCGAAGCGGGCGGCGGCGCTGGTCTGGATGCCTTTGTCATCAATGCCTCGGGCTGTGGTACCACCGTCAAGGACTACGGCCATATGCTGGCGGATGACCCGGATTACGCCGAAAAGGCCGCGGCGGTTGCGGGCCTGGCCAAAGATATCACCGAGTGGCTGGACACTATCGGCCTGAAAGAGGCGCGCCCAGAGGCCCAAGGCCTGCGGCTCACGTACCATTCGGCCTGCTCTATGCAACACGGCCAGCAAATCAAGCTGCAACCGGTGGCGCTGTTGGCCGCGGCGGGCTTTGAGGTGCGCCAGCCGCGCAACGCGCATCTGTGCTGTGGTTCGGCGGGTACCTATAACATCTTGCAGCCTGAGATCGCGGGCAAGCTGCTGGATGCCAAAGTAGCCACCATCCAAGAGACCGCCCCCAACATTCTGGCAACGGGAAACATTGGCTGCATTTCGCAGATCGGGCGAGGTCTAAAAGAAGCGGGCGAAGGCGCGCCTATCCTCCATACCGCCGAGCTGTTGGACTGGGCCACCGGCGGCCCGGAACCGGAGGCCCTAGCGGCGGTCTTGGCCGCGCGCTCCGCACCGGAGCTGCGCCAGGTCGCCTAGATCTAGTTCGAATATGGCAATCTCTAGTCGCAAAAGCGCGACAATGATTACTTTAGGTTGAAATCTTGCAGAAAATCTGGCACCAGCAGGCTAACGGCCTTTTGCGCCCCGCCCGGCTGGTATGGATGAAGCCTCAGCCTGTCGCGCGCGCATGCAGGCTTTGTCCACTTTGTCCGGAGCCTGCATGTCCACGACGCGTTTTTCATTAAAACAATTTGCGCCCAAAACCACGCAGTCTGCGGGCAGACGGTCCAGGTTCGGGCGTTTGTCGGCTCTGGCAGGTGCCAGCGTTCTGGTCTCAAGCCTTGCTATGCTTGGCGGCGCGCAGGCGCAAAACACGGTCTTACCACAAGCGGCTGGCAATGGTTTTCAGCCGCTCCTTATTCCGGTGCAAAGCGAGCCCTTGGTTTTGCCGCAACCGATTCGCATTCCGACCAGTATCATGCCAGGGGAAATACCGGGGGAAATACCGGGGGAATCGCAGCCCGCCGCACCGCAAAGCTACTCGGTTAGCTACCCGCCCGTCGTGCCCAGCGCCGCGCCAAAAACAGCCCCGGCGCAACCAGCGGTAGGCCAGCAACGCGCGATGTACTGGCAGCGTCAAGGCCCGCGTCTTTCCATCCAACCCGTCAGCCCGCAATACGATCTGGCTCCGGCGACGCCCCAGATCTATGCACCGACCGGTCCGCAGGTGATTTATGTGCCGCAGGTCCAGCTGCCAAGCGGCTATCCCCAGGTTGGCTATTCCCAGGTTGGCTATCCCCAGGTTGGCTATCCCCAGGTTGGCTATCCCCAGGCGGCATACCCCCAGGCGGCATACCCCCAGGCGGCATACCCCCAGGCGGCATACCCGCAAACGCGCAACGGCGCGCCGGTCTATCCGCTGCAGCCCCTGCCTCAGGCCAATTCCCAGAGCGCACCTCAGTTGGCTCCCCAATTGGCCCCCCAGCTTAGCCCTCAAGTGCGGTCTTCTGCGAACATCCCGCTTCAGCCTGCGCGCCCGGCGGCGGCCAGCTTGCAGCCCCTACCTGAATTCAAGTCCGGCAAAGGCGCCCTGCATGGCTATAAGCAAGCCGCGCAGGTCGCGCGTGCTCGCCTGGGCGGTAGCGCCGATATCATGGCTAAAATTGATCTATCCGAGCAGCGCATGACCGTCAGCGTCAACGGCAAGCCCTGGTACGATTGGCCGGTCTCGACGGGTCGCAAGGGCTACCGCACGCCCACGGGCACCTGGACGGTCGAGCGCATGCACCGCGAATACCAGTCGCGCAAATACGATAACGCGCCCATGCCCTATTCGCTGTTTTATCACGGTCCCTATGCCATCCACGGCACCAACTCGGTCTCGCGCTTGGGGCGTACGGCCTCGCATGGCTGCGTGCGTTTGCATCCCAAGAAGGCCGCGATGCTCTTTACTTTGGCAGAGGTATTCGGCAAGCAGGCCGTGACGGTGAAAGTCCAGCGTTAAAACTTTGGTTTTGTCGAAAAAAGGGGCTTGCGCCAGCAATCGAGTCTGGATATACAACCCTCCCACACAGATGGTCCCTTCGTCTAGAGGCCTAGGACACCGCCCTTTCACGGCGGCAACACGGGTTCGAATCCCGTAGGGATCACCACTGTGGAACAGATGACCCGCAAGCTTCGGTTTGGCGGGTTTTTTTGTGCCAAAAATGATTGCCAGAGCCTTGGGCTTGAAATCCGCGCGTGCAGGGGCGGATGCGGGATAGAAGAGCGAGACTCCCAGACTAATGCAGGCTAGGCTGAGGCCTTGCCAATGCCAACGGGGAAGGGCTGCCATGACCGCACATTGCGCAGATCATCTTAGCTTTCGCATCGCACCTGGTTGGCAGCGACGCTTCAAAGCTATGGTGGTGGGGTTTGGGGCTGTTCTGGCAACTCTGGCCTTGCTTGCCCAAGCGCCCGCCAGCGCCCAAGACGAGGAGCGCCCGCTTGACGAACGCGACTGGGTGTTGGGCAACGTCTTGACCGTGCTGTTGCACGAGGTTGGCCACGGCCTGGTGGCGCTCTGGGCGCTGCCCGTGCTGGGGCGTGAGGAAGATGCCGCCGATAGCTTTTCGATCACCTATCTATTGGATACCATCGCAGATGACGCCAGCTTGGGCCCTGAGAAGATCGAACAGCTCGACGATGCCCTGTTTGTGACCGCGGGCGCTTGGCTGGCCTACGCCGAGGGCAACGACCTGGCAGACACAAGCCTCTATGCCGACGAGCATTCCTTGGATATGCAGCGCTTTTTTGCTCATATGTGCCTGCTGGTTGGCCGAGAGCCCGACGTCTATGGCTCCTGGTTGGAAGACTTTGACATAGAACCCGAGGCGCTGGACCTGGAGCGTTGCGAGGAGACCGCCTTATTGCAGGCCGAAGACTGGCGCTATTTGCTGGAGGTCGAACGCGACGAGAGCTGGAAGGACCAGGGAAGCCGCGGCCTCACTTTGATCATTGAGCCCGGTAAGACCAAGGCGCATCGTCGTTATGAGGCTTGGCTGAAAGACTGGCCGTGGCTGCGCTATTTTGAGCAGCGCCTCGAGGGGGATCTGAAGCTGCCCGAACCGCTGACCATTCGCTTTGACGCTTGCGATGAGGCCAACGCCTTTTATGACCACGAGGAGCGCGAAATCCTCATGTGCTATGAGCTGTTGGCCGATCTGGAAGCCCTATACTAGGTCCCGTGGGCAAGCGGGCTTGCATTTCGCCAGCCAGGCGGCGAAACTTGCCCCCCGATCACCAACACGAGGCCCCGCCCATGACCGACGAAGCCGCCAAGCCTGACAAATACGCTGGCTGGAGCCAGGAGAAGATCAACGCGCACTTCAACGAGAAGGCCCGCAAGAAGAAGGCCGCCCGCGATAAAATGCTGGCAGATAAGACCAATGAGAAGGGCCTTTTGATCGTCCACACCGGGAAAGGCAAGGGCAAGTCGACCGCCGCTTTTGGCCTGGCAGCGCGCGCCATTGGCAACGATATGCGCGTTGGCGTTGTGCAATTCGTCAAAGGCAAGTGGGAGACGGGCGAACGCAAAGTGCTGGAGGCCTTCCCCGATCAAATCGTTATCAAGACCATGGGCGAGGGCTTTACCTGGGAGACCCAAGACCGCGAGCGCGATATTGCCGCGGCTCAACGGGCCTGGGAGGCGGCTAAGGAGATGATCGAGGCCTGCCGCGGGCCTGATCCTGCCTATGACATGCTGATCTTTGATGAGTTGAATATCGTGTTGCGGTATGACCACCTGGATTTGGGGGAAGTCATTGCGACCTTGCAAGGACGGCCCGAAGACCTGCACATCGTCGTGACCGGGCGCAACGCCAAAGAGGAGATTATCGAGGCCGCCGACCTGGTGACAGAAATGACCCAAATCAAGCACCCCTTCCGCGAGCAAGGCGTCAAAGCGCAAAAAGGCGTGGAGTTCTAGGCTCTGGGCCGCCAGCACCGACGAAAAACGAGCGGTGGCGAGTCAAAAATCGGTCTAGGCCATCCACTGGCCCTGGTGATGATAGGTTTCATCGTTCCTCCCTGATCCTAGACCTCGACGAGCGTCGGCCAATCGGTCCGGCGCTCTTTTTTTGCCCCCTGTTTGCAGCCTATTGGCACCCCAGCATGCTGCCGCTGGCGCTAGCCTTGCTGTCTCGAAAAGTGCTTGTGGCAGGCGATGGCTGGGCTCCGCATTCTTGCCATAGTTGGCGCGCGCAATGGCACCACTCGCCGCAACGCTGGCCCAAAAGACCGGCACAACCGCCGACAACGGCATCCGCAGCGGTAACTAAGGAGGACAGCGCTATGCTCAAGATTGCAACCGTGTTTCGCCATTCCTGCTTGGCGGTCCTGCAGGCCGCCGCCGCCCTGGCGCTGTTGGCCAGCGCGAACTCGGCACAGGCCTTTTGCGGGTTTTATGTGGGGCGCGCGACCGGCGATCTGTTCAACCAAGCCTCAAAGGTGGTCTACGCCCGCAAGGGGCAGCAATCGGTCATCACCATGGTCTCAGACTACCAAGGCGCGCTGAAAGACTTTGCGCTGGTAGTACCGGTGCCGGTCATATTGGAAGAAGACGATGTGCGCTTGGCCTCTTCGGCTTCTGTCACACATTTGGACGACTACAGTGCCCCGCGCTTGGTCGAATACCATGACCCGAACCCCTGCCAAGTGCAGAAGTTCCGAACGGCTGTGCCCTTGGCTTCGCCCATGCTGGGGGCCGCGCCCATGCTGGAAGCCGACGCCGAAACGGGCGTTACCATAGAGCGCGCCTATTCGGTCGGCGAGTACGACATTCTCATTCTGTCCGCCGAGCAGGCCGATGGCCTCATCACTTGGCTCAATCGTGAGGGTTATCAGATCCCGCCCAAAGCGACGCCGGTGGTGAAAGACTACTTGGCGGCGGGTATGAAGTTCTTTGTCGCCAAGGTGTCGCTTGAGGCGGTCAAGGCCGAGGCCCAAGAGCTAAATCCCTTGCAGATGCGCTTTGAGAGCGCCGAGTTCATGCTGCCGATCCGCTTGGGTATGGCCAACGCTAGGCCGGGCCAGGATCAAGACCTGATCGCCTATTTCCTGACCGATCGCGGGCAAGTGGATCTGTTGAGCTATCCGCTGACGCGCATTCCGGCCGATGTTGAAGTGCCGGTCAGGACGGACACGGTGTTTCAAGATTTCTACCGCCGGACCTTCGCTAAGGCCATTTCCGACCGTCCCTATTCGACGGCCTTCCTAGAATACGCTTGGGATATGAATTGGTGCGATCCTTGCGCGGCTGACCCCTTGTCCAACGCCGAATTGCAAGACCTGGGTGCCTTTTGGATCGAAGCGCGCAAACCGGTCATTAGCGAAGCCGAAGAGGCGCTTATTCAGCGTTTTAATGCCAAGGATCAAGACGCGGTACGCCAGGCGCTGATCATGCGGCGCGGTGGCTTGCCGCGACCGCCCCAGACGCGCAATGCTTTTGTGACCCGCGTTCATATGCGCTATCGCGAGGAGACGCACCCCAACGAATTGATCATGCAAGTCACGGATAATAAAGAGAATTTCCAAGGACGCTATATCATGCGCCACGCGGCGGTTCTAAACGATGCCGAAAAAAAGCTGGTCTGTGGCATCGAATATCTGGAGCAACGCAAGGCCTATGAGGCCAAGACGGCGGCCAACTTTGAGCGTCTGACGGGGAGCAGTCTGCATGATCTGCGAGCTGCGGCGCTCAGCGACTAGCCTTAGCCCTCGAGGCGCTGAAGGTAGCGTTGGGCCAGCGCAGCTTCGGGGCTGTCTGGAAAATGCTGGATGATCTGCTCAAAGGCGGTCTGAGCAGCGGGCAGATTATCTTGGGCGGCCTCAACCAGGGCCAGTTCCAACAAATAAAGCGGTTGATCAAGACCCGGTTGGCGCAGAGCCTCGACCAGGGCCGCTTTAGCCTCGTCGATCTGATCCAGGCGGCGGTGTGCGCCCGCGCGATAGACCCAGAGGCGACCCAACGCATCGGAGCTGGCCTCGCTCGTCATGGCCTCCAGAGCGCTGGTCAAGGTGGCGAGCGCGGCGCTGGCGTCTCCGGCTTGTACCTGTAAGCTGGCTTTTTGGATCCATAGATCGGCCTGGCCATCAAAGCGCGCGATCAAGAGGTCGATGACGGCGATCGCCTGTTGCGGTTGGCCCGCTTCTTGCCATGCATAGGCGGCCTGTTGTAGCAAAAAACCGGCATCGCCCGCGGCGTGTTGATCGAAAGCCGCCGCGAGCTGCTCGAACAGCTTGGCGGCTTCTTCAAAGCGCCCCAAGCTCAGCAGCGCTTCGGCGCGGCAATGACTGACTTGCACATCATCCATAGCTAGGCCCGCATCGCTGGTCATCATCAAGGCCTGCTGGGGCTGGTCTTGGGCTTGCCTCAGACATAAATCATAGGCAGAAGCAAGATTCTGGTTCGTTGTTTGGGTCGTTGGGGCTGGTGCAGGGTTGTTTTCTTGGCTGAAGGCGGCGCTGACGAAAACACAGGCGCTCAATGCCGCCAGCATCAAGGCGCGCAGCAGGGCTGAGGCCCGACCTGCGGCCTGGGTTGGGGCCTGGGCTGCAGCATGGCGAGGCGCCAAACGGCAGATGATGACGTTAACAAAGGAAACTGGCCGCATGACTGACAGCATACAAGCTCCGCGTTTGTTTTGTTTTGGCCTGGGCTACAGCGCTCAGACCCTGGCGCGCCGCTTGCTGGCGCAAGGTTGGCGCATCGCTGGTACGGTGCGCAGCGATGAAAAGGCGCAAGCCTTGGCTCAAACTGGCATCCAAGCCTTTGTTTTCGATGAATATCAAGGCCTCTCTGCGCAGGCTATAGACTGGCTTTGTGGCGCTGACGCGATGCTGTCTAGTGTGCCAGGCAATGATCGAGGTGATGTGGCGCTTGAGGCGGTGCGCGCGCTGTTGGCGGACCGGCCGCAAGCTTTGGCAGGTCTCAACTGGGCGGGCTACCTTTCGACCACGGTTGTCTATGGCGATTGGCAGGGCGCTAAGGTCGATGAGAGCTGTGAGACCAAGGCCACCACCGAACGCGGCCTGCGCCGCTTGGCCTTCGAGCAAGCCTGGAGCGCGCTGGGCCTGCCGCTGCATATCTTCCGCTTGGCGGGTATCTATGGGCCGGGTCGTTCGGCGCTGGCGAGCCTCAAGAGCGGCAAGGCGCGGCGTTTGGATAAGCCCGGCCAGGTCTTTAGCCGTATCCACGTTGAGGACATCGCGGGCGTAGTGGCGGCCTCATTAGCCAGGCCGGTCGCCAAAGCGGGCCAGGTCGAGATTTATAACGTCTGTGACAGCTTTTCTTGTCCGCCTGGAGAGGTCATCGAATACGCGGCCCAACTGATGGGGGTAGAGCCGCCGCCGCTCATCCCCTTTGAGGAGGCAGATTTGAGCCCCATGGCGCGCAGCTTTTATGCCGACAACAAGCGCGTGGACAGCAGCAAGCTGGCGCGCGAACTGGGCTATACTTTGAGTTTCCCAACCTATCGCGAAGGGCTGGATCACGAGTGGCAAGCATTGCAGGCTCAACAGACGAGCTAGTCGGACGCAGCGGGCCGATTGTTGCCGCAGGCGACACAATTGGTTTCATGGACGGGGCTCGATGGCCAGCAGCTACCGGATTATCTTTATAGCAAGCAACAAAGAAAGGGCTTTGCTATGGATCGCCTCATCAAGGGCCTACACCACGTTACCTCTTTATCTTCGGATGCCGTGACCTATGATCGCTTTTTCACAGGCGCCTTGGGCCAGCGTCGGGTCAAGCAGACCGTGAACTTCGACAATCCCAGCGTCTACCACCTTTACTATGGCAATGAGCGCGGCGAACCGGGCACCGTCATGACCTATTTTCCCTTCCAAGGCATGGCGCAAGGTCGGCGCGGTAATGGTGAGGTTGGCGTCACCCACTTCAGCGTCAATCCCGCAACCTTGGACGCCTGGCAAGAACGCTTAGCCGCGTACGGCCTGAAGGGTACGACCCGCCGCCAAGTCTTTGGGCAGGCAGCGCTGGAATTCGCGGCGCCCGACGGCGACCGCTTTTTGCTGATTGAGAACCAGGGCGATGAGCGCCCCGGTTTTCATGGTCCGAACTTGGAAGCCGAACTCGCGATCAAGGGCTTTGCCGGTGCTAGTCTGCGCTTGGCGGACATGGGCCCTATGCGCGAGCTGTTGACTTTCATGGGCTATGAAGAGTTGGAGACGCGCGAGGGGCGTACCCGCTTTATCGTCCCCGATGGCAACGGCGCGGACCACATCGACCTTGACGAACAGCCGAGCCTGGCCGCCGCAGGACAAGGCGCGGGATCTGTGCATCACATCGCTTTTGCGGTTGCTGATCGCGCCGCTCAAGACAAACTGCGCCAGGCTTTGAAAGACGAAGGCTATGCGGTGACGCCGCCGATTGACCGCGACTACTTTTGGGCCATTTATTTCCTCACGCCGGGCGGGGTTCTGTTTGAGGTGGCGACCAACGAGCCCGGTTTTGACCGCGATGAAGATCTGGCCGCGCTGGGCTCACAGCTCAAACTGCCGACCCAGCACGCTCATTTGCGCGAAAAGCTGGAGCAGGAGTTGCAGCCGCTGGATTAGGCTGCTTGCCGGCTACAGCTCGGCAGCGAAAGCTTGTTGCGTATCGGGCACCAGGTCGAGGGTCGAACGCGCAGCGGCGCGGGCCTCGCCAACCTGCTCGGCATCGGCGGCGTTCTCGGCGGCCTTGGCGCTGAGCGATAGCCGCAACGCGCCATAGGTGGCCGCGCTACCCTTGATCGAGTGGCAGATATGGCGCAAGCGCGGCAAGTCGGCATCGTCGAGCGCGGTCCGCAGATCACCAACGTGGCGGTCGAGTTCGGTGAAAAAGCCCGCGATCAATTTGCGCGCGGTGGTCTCTCCAACATCCGATTTGAGCTGGTCCAGCATGGCTTGGCTCAACAGGTCCGCTTCCTCCAGCTTCAAGTGGCCCAGCGGGTCCAGAGAATCGGGGTCTGGCTTATGTCCGTTCTTAGCCGTCGGGGTCTTGGTGGTTGTTCCAGGCGTGCTGCCGGTTGCAGCGCCCGTCTTGCCTTGGGTCTTGATCTGGGTTTTGGCCTGGGATTGCGCGGGGCTCTGAGGCTCGGCCTTGGATTTAGCGGAAGCCTTAGTGTTGGTCTTCGCTTTGCCGTTAGCCGATTTGGGCTTGCTCGAAGCGGGCTGGGCAGTCTTGTCGTCCGCCTTTTTGGTCGGTTCAGGCTTTGATTTGCTGGCCTGGGGCTTTGTTTCTAACGGCCCGGGTTGCGCGGGTTCTGACTGGTCTGCCTCGGCACCATCAAGCCCGGGCCCTTCGATCTCTGCCATGGTGGCGCGGTGGTCCAGCCAGGTCGCTAGCGTGTCCAATAACAACGCCTTGTCGATGGGCTTGGTCAAAAAGTCGTCCATGCCCGCGTCCAAGCAAGCATCACGATCACTCACGCGCGCATTGGCGGTGAGCGCCACGATCGGGCTCTCGGCAGACGCGCCGCCCGCACGGATCAGCTGGGTCGCGGTTAGGCCGTCCATGACCGGCATGCTGACGTCCATTAAAATCAGGTCGTAATCGGTCTGTTGAGCCAGGGCGACGCCCGCTTCGCCGTCGTTTGCGATGTCGATACGATAGGGCTGCCGGCTGAGCATGGCCAACAGCACGTCTTGATTGGTCTTGCTGTCTTCGACCAACAAAATGTGCCCGGCGGGGGGGTGGTTTGTGGCCTGTTCTGACAGGGCCTGCTCGCCGTTGTGGCCGTTGACCGAATCCAAGGCAGCGCGGCGAACTCGGCTGTCTTTTTGATCGTCCAACCAGTCTTGGCGTTGCGCGGGGCTCAGCTCTTGCCAGCTCGGCGTCTGCGCGGCCACAAGATGCGGGGCGGGCAGCGGCGCTTGATAGCGTTCGGGACTGACCAGCTCGCTTTCCGCGCCGGGGCGAGCGGGCAGGCAGAACCAAAAGGTCGAGCCCAAGCCCAGCTTTGAGACCATGCCGATTTGTCCGCCCATCAGCTCGACCAAGCGCTTGGAGATCGCCAGGCCCAGGCCGGTGCCGCCATATTCGCGCGACACACGGCTATCGGCTTGTTTGAAGGGGCTAAACAGCTCGTCTTGATTTTCGTCGGCGATGCCAATGCCAGTATCGCGCACCTCGAACTTGAGCTGGGGGCCCTGAAGGGGATCAAGGGTCTTGGCGTTAAGTTGGATGGTGACGCTGCCCTCACGCGTAAACTTGATGGCGTTGGAGATGAGATTGAACAGCACCTGGCGCAAGCGCGCGGGATCGCAGCGCACAATGTGCGGAATATCGTCGGCAATGACCGCCCGCAGCTCCAGGCCCTTTTCGCGCGCGGCGGCTTCGTAAAGATCGACCACCGAGTGCAGCAACTGGGGCAGATCAATGCTCAATTCTTCCAGGTGATATTCGCCCGCTTCCAGCTTGGAAAAGTCCAGCACGTCGTTCAGCACCACCAACAAGGACTTGGCGCTGTCGCGCAACGTAGCCGCGTACTTGGCCTGGCGCGGGTCGAGGGGGGTCTCTAACAGCATCTCAGACATGCCGACAACGCCGTTCATGGGCGTGCGGATCTCGTGGCTCATGGTGGCCAGGAATTCACCCTTGGCGCGGTTGCCAGCTTCGGCTTGCTCGATCGCCTGATGTAGCGCGGCCTGCTGGGCTTTGAGCTGGGAGACATCGCGCAGCGCAATGACGCGGGTATTGTTGCCGTCGGCCAAACGACGCAAGGAGACCTCGGCGTCAAAGGCTCTGCCATCGGCGCGCACACAGCGCAGATCCAAGACCGCGCGCTTGTGTTGCGGACTGTCGCTGGCGTCATCGGCATCCAAAGCGGTCTGCCAGCGTTGGCGCTCGCTAGGTTCGGCCAGCAGCCGGGCATCGGTGCCGATCAAGGTCTGGGTGTCATAGTCAAACAGCTCGCTCATGCGCGCGTTGGCCGAGGCGATGAGGCCGTCTTGCAGCACCGCTGTGCCCTCAAAAGAAGCATCGGCGAGCCGTTCAAAGCGCTGGCGGCTGGTCTCAAGTTCGGCTTCGCGGGCCTTGGCGTGGCTGATATCGCTGGCCAACAGCATGCTGGAATGATCGTCGTTTTTACGGTCGATCAGACGCAGCCAACGGCCATCGTCAAGCGCGACCTCTTTGGCTTTACCGTCTTGCAGATCGCGCGCCAAACGGGGGATATCGCCGTCACCTTCGCGGCCCTGTTGGGCGTCGAACAACTGGCTGTAGGCGGCATTGTGCAGGGTCAAGCGGCCCTTGGCGTCGAATAGGGCGAAGCCCGAGGGCATGGTCTCGATCGCGGCGGCCAAGCGGGTCTCTGATTTGCTGGCGCGGCGCACTTGGCGCCACAGCACCACCAGCAAGACGGTGCCAAGGAAAATGACGCCCAAGAAATACAGCACGATTTGCAGCTTGGCCTGACGTAGGCGCAGGCGCGCTTCGCGCAATTGCATGTTCTGGGCGGCTTCTGTGTCGAGCGGGTAGGTGCTGGCGCGTGCGCCCAGTGCGGACATGTCAGCGCGCCAGGCTTCAAGCTGGTCCCATTCTTGCGGGGTCAATTCGACCGACGGTTGGCCGGGCGTGGCCAGGGTGCGGATCAGCGGCTCGCCGCTCTCTAGCACCGCGCGCATTTTCTCATAGACCACGACCGAGCCCGGTATCGGGCGCAGCTCGGGCGACAGATCGGGGCTCAGGATCTTGCGCAGGTTGCCCCACAGCGCTTCATAGGCGTCGTGCAGGCGCAGATTGACCAGGGAATCGTTTTTGGCGCCGCGCAGTTCGACCAAGTGGTCGATTTGCTGGATGTTGGTCTGAATTTGATACAGCGTCGCCAAGTTCGAATGATCGCGCAGGGTCTCTAGGCGCTGGGTCTCTTGGTCCAGGCGCATGTAGGCGGCGACCAACAGGCCGATGACCAAGGCCAGAGCCAAGAGGGCAAGGCTTAGAAGGCGATTATCGCGCAGGGCTCGAATCATAGGGGACCTTGGAGAGCAAAAGTCAGCAGAATCACAGGCGGCGGTGGTCCGCTTGCCTGGCGGATAGAGAGGCCATGGGTCGCGCCTTGTTTGCTGCTTGTCTCTAAAACGCGGTTTGGCACCGCAGCTTTGGCGGTAAGAAAGAGCGAAACAAGGTCGAAAACGGACACGACGGCTAAGCGGAAGCTTACCTTATTTCCGCCGCTTTGCTTAGGGACTTCGCCTTGTGTTGACCGCCTGTCTGCTTCCCGCTACTTCAAGTGTAAGCAGACCCCCCGAAAAGACCTTGGCGTCGCGGCTTTCTGGCTAGCGGCGTTGCAAATTAGGAATGGAGCCCGACTTATGGATACCGCCCAGCGCGCCGCGCTTGAGAGCCTCATCAACCAGGCCTTCGACGATCGCGACACCATCAATACCCAGACCCAAGGCGAAATCCGCGATGGCGTCAACGCCGCGCTGCTCGCCATGGACCGCGGCGAACTGCGGGTCGCCGAGAAAGGCGATCAAGGCTGGCAGGTCAATCAGTGGGCCAAAAAAGCTGTGCTGCTGTCGTTCCGTCTGAACGACATGGACCTGATGAACGGCGGGCCGGCTTTTGGCAACGCTAATACGCCTTGGTGGGATAAAGTGCCGTCCAAGTTTGAAGGCTGGGGCCGCGACGAGTTCCAGGCCGCAGGCTTCCGGGCTGTGCCCAACTGTATCGTGCGCCGCTCGGCCCACATTGCACCTGGTGTGGTGCTGATGCCCTCATTCGTCAATCTGGGGGCTTACGTCGATAGCGGCACCATGGTCGATACCTGGGCAACGGTCGGCTCTTGCGCCCAGATCGGCAAAAACGTCCACCTGTCGGGCGGTGCTGGCATCGGCGGCGTTTTGGAGCCGCTGCAAGCGGGGCCGGTCATCATCGAAGACAACTGCTTCATTGGCGCGCGTTCAGAAGTGGTGGAAGGCGTGATCGTCGAGGAAGGCTCGGTCATTTCGATGGGTGTGTTTATCGGTGCATCGACCAAGATCGTTGATCGCACTACCGGTGAAGTCTTTATGGGCCGCGTTCCTGCCTATTCGGTGGTGGTCTCGGGCTCCATGCCGGGCAAGCCGATGGCCAACGGTGAACCGGGGCCCTCGCTCTATTGTGCGGTGATCGTCAAGCGCGTCGATGAAAAGACCCGCGCCAAGACGTCCATCAACGACCTGTTGCGCGATTAATCAAAAACCGCTTTCTTAGGGCCAGCGCGGGCGCCGATCGGTCGACGCCCGCGTTTGTGTGTTTTTTCTCAACTCTAACTCCCTTTTCTAATTCTGGCCACGCTTGCGGGCCACAGACGGCTGCATGACTTTTGATAACGATCTAATCGCCTCCAACGATCCCCTTCTGCTCACCCAAGCCTTGGTGCGCTACCCATCGCTGACGCCCGATTCGAGCGCGGCTCTTGACTTGATTCAGGCCTGGTGTGAAGCGCGCGGCTTCGTCTGCACCCGCATTCCGGCCGAAAGCACCAGCTATCCGGTCGATAACCTTTATTGCCGATGGGGCCAAAGCGCGCCCATGTTTGCCTTCGCCGGGCACACCGATGTCGTGCCGGTGGGCGATGAAGAAGCCTGGAGCCAACCCCCCTTTGCCGCCAACGAAGTGAACGGCAAACTCATTGGCCGCGGTACGGTGGATATGAAATCGGGCGTCGCCTGTTTCATGGCGGCCGTCGGTCGCCTGCTGGAGCAAGGCGCGCCGCAAGGCTCGATCGCGTTTTTGATCACCGGCGATGAAGAGGGCGAAGCCGTAGCGGGCACCACTGCTATCTTGGATTGGATGCGCGCGCATGGCGAAAAGGCCGATCACTGCCTGGTCGCCGAGCCTTCCTGCGTTGAAACGCTGGGCGACACCATCAAGATCGGTCGTCGCGGCTCTGGCACCGGCCGCTTGACGGTCTTTGGGGTCCAAGGCCACGCGGCCTACCCCGATCATGCCCTGAACCCCTTGCATCCTTTGCTGCGCATGGGCGTCGAGTTGGTCGATACGCCCTTGGACCAAGGCAACCAGCACTTCCAAGCCACCAGCTTGCAGGTGGTCAGTATCGATGTGGGCAACCCAGCCAATAACATTATCCCCGCTGAGGGCCAGTTGGTCTTTAATGTGCGCTACAACGACACCTGGACGGGCGAACGCTTGGAAGCAGAAATTCGCCGACGCTTGGACGCGATCTATGAGGACTATTCGCTGGAGTTCCGCTCTTCAGGGGATGCCTTCGTGTTTGAGCCAGACGAGCTGGGTGCGGCAATTGCTCGGGCTGTCGAAGCTGTAACCGGACAAACCCCCGACTATATGACCAATGGCGGCACATCGGACGCGCGCTTTATCAAAGACATGTGTCCTGTGGCCGAGTTCGGGGCGGTGGGCAGCTCTATGCACAAGGTCGATGAGTTCGTCTCTATCGACGAGTTGGAGCCGTTGACCGAGGTCTATCGCCGACTATTGGTCAACTATTTTGAGGCGAGGGCATGACATGATTAGTAGCGCCGAGGGGCGGTCTAGCCTGACTGGCTGCTTGCGTTTGGCGCGCTTTGATGCCCAGGGTCTGCGCATGATCGACCTGAGCCCGGCGGGTGCTTTGCGCTCGTTTTGGCTGGTGGTCTATCTGCTGCCGATCGTCGTGTTCTTCGATTGGCAAGCGCTGATGCGCGGGGTCTCATTGGCCCAGCATGGCCAGAACGAGGGGCAACTATTTTTGGTCGGTTGGCTCGTGACCTACCTGTTCGGCTGGGCGGTTTTTGTCTGGTTTGCCCTCTTGATGATGCGCTTGACCGCCGCCCCCGCGCTACGCAAGCCCGCGCTGTCGGCGGTGCTGGCTATCAACAATTGGTTGGATGCTGCCCATGCGCTGGGCATTTTGCTGTTGGTCTTGCTGTCGGGAATTCTGGGCAGCGAGTTAGCGATCCTGTTGCAATTCTGCCTGTTGATCTACCGCTTGGTGATCCAAGGTTTTGCTTATTTCAAAGTCTTTGGCGACAATCCGAAAATTGCCGGGATCTTGGTCGTCGGCAACTTTGCGTTGACGCTCTATATGATGCAGCAGAATATGGAACTGCTGCAGCTCATTGGCATGACGCCCTAGGCCATCGCCATGAGCAGCGCCGCGCCCGCCGATCTTGCGTTTCCCGATCAGATCGAAAGCGCGCGCCTGCGGTTTGTGCGTCCGCCCGCACCTGAAGCGAACGAAGGCCAGCATGACAAGGCTTTCCCAGTCGTGCTGGACCAGCTTCACACCCTTTTCAGCCAGGCGGCGGTGGCTCGGTTTTGCGGCTTTCGCGCGCACCAGGACCGTGAGGAGAGCTGGGCCAAGTTGCAGGCCATGGCGCAGGATTGGCAAGCCGGGCGCGCCTATTCCTACTTGATCTACCGACGCGATGATCCCAGCCGTTTGATCGGCAATCAGCATATTAAGCCCCAGGCCAGTCGTCTGAATTTGGGCTGCGCCTTTGCACCGGACCAATGGCGGCAAGGCCTGGCGCTGGAGGCGACGCGCTTTTGGCTGCAATGGGGCCTATGTCAACCGCAAATTTGGCGCGTTGAAGCGTTCTGCGATGCCGAGCATCCGGCCTCGCGCGGGGTCATGGAACAGGCCGGTATGCGGTTTGAAGGCCGCTTGCGCCGCTTCTTCTTGCAGCCCGAATTGCAAGACGCACCGCGCGATGTGCTGATGTATGCTTGCGTGCGCGATGATATCGGGCTTTGATGGGGCAGCAATGTAAGGGGACCAAGCATGCTGATTACACCTGGCACTTTTGTTCGTCACCCTGGCCAGCCTGATTGGGGGCTGGGGCAGGTCCAGTCGGTGGTCGGCGATCGTATCACCGTCAATTTCGAACACGCGGGCAAGGTGGTCATCAATAGCCGGGTCATTGACCTGGAACTGGCGGACTAAAGACCATGAACCAAGGACGAGGCGCACAGAGCCAGACCAGGGTTTTTGAATGGTCGCATCGCTGGGAGTCTAGACGGGCCATGCCGCGTCTTTTCAAGCTGGCCCCAAGTCTGGCCTGGTGCCTCGCGGGCGCTTTGGCGCTGCTAGGGGTCAGCAACGCAGCCCAGAGCCAGCCACGCATGCGCTATCACGACGCAACGCAAGCGCGGGCGCTGTCCTTGGTACCCGTCAATCGCAATCCACCCTCACCGAGCCGGGCGCGTTGGAGCCAAAGCGGCCGCTATTGGCAGCTTGTCGCCAACGGCCTGCCGAGCCACGCCATCGGTGCGTTCCCCAACAGAGGCAATCCCAACGCGGTGCGCGCGCAAGACCTGCGATTACAGATCCCAGCTCGCCCGCAAATGGCCGCGAACCCAACGCCGCTGCGGTTGGGCTTTCGATTTGGCGTCAGTCTGAAAGGCGTCGTCTTTGATCCTATGGCTGCGGAGTTCTGGCACGGCAACCCCCGCTCGGGCTGGCAGTACAACGCCCTCGGCGGCGCGGTGGCTCTGGGCCTCGACGCCAATTATGCGCACGTTCAACCCAACGGGGCTTACCACTACCACGGTCTGCCAAGCGGGTTGCTGAGCGGTCTTAGCTGGTCGCCGCAAGCCCATTCGCCTCTGGTCGGCTATGCGGCAGATGGCTTTCCTATCTATGCGCTCACCGGCACGCAAAATGGCCAAATCGTGCGCATGACCAGCTCCTATCGGCTCAAGACCGGACGGCGTCCGGCGGGCGATCAGCCGACAGGGCGCTATGATGGGGCCTTTTTACAAGACTACGAATATCAGGCCGGTTCGGGCAATTTGGATGCCTGCAATGGCGCCTTTACGGTCTCAAAGGAATTCCCGCAAGGCAGCTATGCCTATTTCCTGACCGAGGCGTTTCCGGTTGTGCCGCTGTGTTTTGCGGGTCGACCGGACAACAGCTTTGCCTTGGGTAGACCTGGTGGGCGTGGTCCCGGGGGCCGCGGCCAGGGAGGCCCTGGATCTGGCGGCCCTGGTTTTAAGCCAGGATTTGGCCGCCCCCCGCCGCCGCCCGGTGGTGGCTAGGCTCAGAACCTAGCCAGGGTCGGTCTCTTAAGCTTTGCGCCATTACTTTGCTCCATGTCGCTGTTGTTGCATTAGCCTTAGCTTTTCCGATAGCTGGACCTGTGTGCTAACTTAGGTTAGGCGTCAACTTAGCGCAGCGCGTTGCGGCCAGACGGTCGCGTTGGCCACAGCGCTCGACCCACGCGAATTGCAACGCTGTTTCCCAATCATCCGCGCAGGTGAGGGGCAGTTGATCTACCGGAGGCTCCCGCCCATGACACACGACGCAAACAAGTTTGATGGCAATCCGCAGCGTCTGCACCCGGGCTCGGGCCGCCGCAAAGCCGCGCCGACGCCCAAGGGCCGCGTGGTCGATGAAGCGGCGGTTGCGCGCGTTCAAACGCAGATCGGCCAAGGCCCCTACCACCGCGACGAGCTGATTGAATATCTGCACGCGCTGCAAGACGCTGAGCGTTGCCTGCGCGCTGAACACTTGGCTGCTTTGGCGGACCTTATGCGACTGCCCATGGCTGAAGTCTTTGAAGTCGCTACCTTTTATGCTCACTTCGACGTGGTGTTTGACGACGATCAAGTGCCGCCAGAATTGACGATCCGCGTTTGCGATAGTCTGACTTGCATGCAGCACGGTGCCGACGACTTGGCCGCGCGCCTGACCCAGCACTACGGCGATGCGGTGCGGGTGCAAAAGCTGCCGTGCATGGGCCGTTGCCACGCCGCGCCTATCGTCGAAGTCGGTCACAACCACCTGTGGCACGCGACCTTCGACGGCGTGGTCTCGGCGGTCGAGCGCCAGGACACCCACATCAACCTGCCGGGCTATCAGAGCCGCGCGGACTACGAGGCCGAGGGCGGCTATCGCATGCTGCGCTCTTGTCTGGACGGCAGCCGTCCGGTTGACGCGGTGATCGGTGACCTGAAACATGCAGGCCTGCGTGGTCTGGGGGGCGCGGGCTTCCCCACCGGCATGAAGTGGGAATTCCTGCGCAAAGAAGCGGGGCCGCGCTTGATGGCCGTCAACGGCGATGAAGGCGAGCCTGGCACCTTCAAGGACCGGCATTATTTGGAGAGCCGCCCGCACCAGTTTCTTGAAGGCATGTTGATCGCAGCTTGGGCGGCTGAAGCCGAGGCGGTCTATGTCTACATCCGCGACGAATACCCGGCGGTGCTGGAAATTCTCAAGCGTGAGATCGAGGCGCTGCAAGGCTCGGGTCTGGCCGATCATACCCAAATCGTGCTGCGACGCGGCGCTGGCGCTTACATTTGCGGCGAAGAGAGCGCCATGTTGGAGAGCTTGGAAGGCAAGCGCGGCCTGCCCCGGCAAAAGCCGCCCTTCCCAACGCAAGTCGGCCTCTTTGGTCGCCCCACCTTGATCCACAATGTTGAGACCTGTTTTTGGGTGCCGTCGATCTTGTCGAAAGGCCCAGACTGGTTCGTCTCAGCCGGAGTCAATGGTCGCCAGGGTTGGCGCTCTTATTCGGTCTCGGGCCATGTCAAGAACCCGCAAGTCGTGCTGGCGCCCGCGGGTTCGACCATCCGCGATTTGATCGAGGCTTGCGGCGGAATGAAAGACGGCCACAGCTTTAAGGCCTATTTGCCGGGCGGTGCGTCGGGCGGCATTCTGCCGGCCGCCAAAGATGATATACCGCTCGATTTCGGCACGTTGGAAGAGCACGGCTGTATCATCGGTTCCGCGGCGGTCGTGGTGCTGTCTGATCAAGACAAGATGCGCGATGTGGCGCTGAACCTGATGCAGTTCTTCAAGTTTGAATCCTGTGGTCAGTGTACACCCTGCCGAACGGGCACCGAAAAAGCGGTCGCGCTTATGGAGCGTGACGACTGGAATTTGGCGTTGTTGGCCGACCTGTCCAAAGTCATGCGCGATGCTTCGATTTGCGGCCTGGGTCAAGCGGCCTGCAATCCGCTGGATTCGGTCATCAAGCACTTCGGCGGCGAGCTTTAGCGCTCCTATTCGGCGGGCGCCTTGCGCCGACTGGTATTGACCAGCAAGACCCCGCCGATAATCAGCACGGTGGCGGCCACCATCCAGGTGGTCAGCGTCTCGCCAAAAAAGACCCAGCCCCAGCCTAGACCGGTCAGCGTCACCACGTTGCCGACTTGGCTGGTGAAGACCGCGCCGCGCCAGGAAATCAGCGTGAATAGCATGGCGAAATTACCGGCGGACAGAAGCATCATGACCACCATGGCGACATCGCCGCGGGTCGCGTAGTTTGGCAGGTAGAAGCCCCCCTCTATCCAATAGAGCGGTAGGCAGAACAGCGCAGCGCTCAGCATGGATAGTGCGGTATATTGCAAGGGGTTCGCGCCTTCGGGCATGAGGCGTTCTAGCGTGTAGTTTCCGCCCGAATAGGCGATTGGCGGTGCCAAGCACAGCAAGAGCCAAGGGAGCATGCCGCGCGAGGGCAGGGCGGATTCGGGCAGCATCAAGCACAGCACACCGGAGAACCCCACCAGAATTCCCGCGATACGTTGCCAGTTGAACACCTCAGAACGGAAAGAAAGCGCCAACATATAAGCAAAGAAGGGCGTCGTGGAGAGAACCACCGACGACAGCCCAGCGGGCAAGTGCTTAAGCGCGGTTATGAACAGCACGTTGGGCACGACAAAGGTCACAAGGCCCAAGAGCGGGCAGAGCCAATAAAAGCGCGCGGGTATCGGGTAGAGCCTACCGCGGGCCTGCAAGACCAGTGCGATTATCAGTCCGGTCGCCAGCGCCTGATAGAAGACAAAGGTTCCCGGCCCGACCACGTCGGTGGCCATCTTCGACAGGCTGAATGTCAAGCCAAAGCCCGTGCCCAAGGTCAGCAGCATCACGGCTGAGATCAGGTAAAAGGCGGGCGAGCCTCGGGTCAGAAGCGACATGTGCGACCTTGCTTTTCAAAATAGGTGGGGTGAGGCGGAATTTGCCTCCTGGCCTGGCAAACGAGATCAAATCAGCCCGCCCAACGTCGCCAAATTAACGAGATTCAGGCGGTCTTAGTGGTAAAATCCCAACTGGCAGATAGCTGACTATTAGAAATGAGCAACCGGGTGCGAGGCGGACATAAGCCTTGGCCCAAATCGGGCGAGGGGGCAAGTTTTTAAGGTGCCCAGCTCTAAGTCTTCATACGGGGGCTTCATACGGGGCCGCCAGTTGGGCCGCCAGTTGGGCCGCCAGCTTGGGTCTATGCGGGCGGTCGATTGAGCGGCATACTGCCTCATTCCATGAGCGAACGCCCATCGCTCTGCCAACCGCAAGAGGAGAATTACATGAAAGTCGCGCCCTACCTGGTTTTCAATGGCAATTGTGAAGAAGCCTTTAAAGCCTACGCAGACATTCTTGGCGCTGAGATTATCGCGCTGATGCGATTTTCTGACATGCCGCCGCCCTCCGGGGATGAACCGGCCTTTGAGATTCCCGACGAGCACAAGCAGCGGGTCATGCACGCACAGCTCAAATTGGGCGACAGTGTCATCATGGCCTCAGATAGCGCTCCCGGCCGTCCGCCGGTCACAATTGAGGGTATGTCGGTGCAGACCGCTTGGGACACGCCCGAAGAAGCACGCCGCGTGTTTGAAGCACTTGCCGACGGCGGCCAGGTGACGATGCCCTTTGCTGCCACCTTCTGGGCGCGCGGATTTGGCACCTGCCGGGATCGTTTCGGCGTGCCCTGGATGGTCAACTGCGACTAGACTTTTAGGCCCCAGAGCGTATAAGGGCGCTCCCTTCAACCGGGCCACTTTGTCGGCCCGCTAGCAACGACGACAGACCCTTGGCACGACGTAAAAAAGGCGATCCCGTCCACGGCTGGATTATCATCGATAAGCCCGTGGGCATGAATTCCACCCCCGTAGTTGGCAAGGTGCGCCGCGCCTTCAACGCGCAAAAAGCCGGCCATGGCGGCACGCTAGATCCGCTCGCCAGCGGCCTGCTGCCGATTGCCTTGGGCGAAGCCACCAAAACGGTCAACTTCGTCATGGAAGGCATGAAGGCCTATGATTTTACGGTGCGCTGGGGCGAAGCAACCGATTCCGATGACAGCGACGGCCAGATCATCGCGACCAGCGATCAGCGCCCCAGCCAAGCCGCTATCACCGCCGCGCTGCCCCAGTTCGAAGGCGAGATTTGGCAGCGCCCGCCCGCTTTCAGCGCGATCAAGGTCGATGGCCAGCGCGCCTATGATTTGGCGCGCTCTGGCGAGGCGGTCAAACTCGCCGAACGTCAGGTCTGGATCGATTCGTTGGAACTGTTAGAGGCGCGAGACCAGGAGGCGGATTTCCGCGTTTATTGCGGAAAAGGCACCTATGTACGCTCCTTGGCGCGCGATTTGGCAGAGACTCTGGGAACTCTGGGGCACATCGTGGCGCTGCGGCGCTGCCAAGTGGGGCCATTTGATGAATCCCAGGCGATTTGTCTGGACAGCCTAGAGGATTTGGAGCATAGGGAGCAGCGGTTTGAGCGGCTCTTGTCGCTCGAGTCTGCGCTGGACGACATCCCGGCGCTGGACGTGACCCCCGGCGAAGCCCAAAGCGTTCGCAACGGTCAAAGTCTTCCACTTTTAAAGCGATCTGATCAACATCGTTTGTCGGCCTCTTTCTGGGAAGCCTTCGAGGATGGCGATAATCGCCTTTGGCTCCGGTTAGAGGGGAAAGCGGTGGCTCTGGCTGAATTCGACGCTGGCGTGGTGAAACCGGTCCGGGTTTTCAACCGTTGATGCTAAAGACGACTAGAAAGGAATAAGTCGATGTCGATTACGGCAGAGCGTAAAGCCGAACTCATTAAAGAATATGGCCTTGCAGAAGGCGATACCGGTTCTCCAGAAGTTCAGGTTGCGATCCTGACACAGCGGATCTTGAACCTGACCGAGCACATGAAAGAGCACAAGCACGACTTTCACTCACGCCGCGGCCTGTTGGTCATGGTGGGTCAGCGTCGCCGCTTGCTGGACTACGTGCGTAAGAAAGATCACGCGCGCTATCAGTCTTTGATTCAGCGCCTGGGACTGCGCCGCTAAGGCCAGCACGGCTAAGGGCGTCAACAGCGATAGCCCCAAAACTTTGCCCCCAACCCCCTGCATCGCACGCGATTGCACCAGGAGCTCTACCGTCCTTTGAACAGCTTGCGGCCCTCCAGCTTCATCACGTTTTGCCAGCGCGTTTTGCTGCTGCGCAGCGATGCCAGCCGGGCCGCAATCTCAACGATGGTGGGGCACCACGCTGGGGTCAGGCTAATTATCACAGGCGCATTTGCGCCCATAAAAACGGTTTGAGTTTGCGCTCAGACCGTTTTTGCGTTTGATTACGCCATCGTTTCGCTGTCCATCTGCGCTGTGAGTTCTGACACTTTTGGCGCCGTGTGAGCCCAAGGGCTCGGCAGTGCCCTCCTCCCTCCAACCCGCTTTGTCACCAAGTGTTTGATTGGTCCCGATCGGTCCGATGGCGCTGGATTCAAGGCACTTTGTAGGCCGCATCATCCTTGATGGCAGGCGGTCTGCAACACCACACCAAGAGCGCTCGGACCTGCGGGTCAGAGATCTTTGCGCCTCGTTTGTACGCCTCGTTTGTACTGGGCGCATAAGCCCAAGATCTTTGACCCGTCGGTCTGGCTGCTTAGGCCAGCGGCAGCGCCCCCGCGCTGTCGGTGGACCGACACAATTGAAAGAAGATGTATGTTTGAGATTACAAAAAAATCTATGGAATGGGGCGGCCGCACGCTGACCCTGGAATCTGGTCGCGTGGCCCGTCAAGCTGACGGCGCGGTGCTGGCTCAATACGGTGAGACCGTTGTTCTGGCGACTGTCGTTGGCGCCAAATCCGTCAAGCCGGGTCAGGATTTCTTCCCTTTGACCGTTAACTATCAGGAAAAAGCCTTCTCTGTTGGCCGTATCCCAGGTGGCTTCTTCAAGCGTGAAGGCCGTCCGTCTGAAAACGAGACCCTGACGTCACGCCTGATCGACCGCCCGATCCGCCCCTTGTTCGCTGAAGGCTTCTTCAACGATGTGCAGGTCATCGCGACCGTCATGTCATACGACTTGGAAAACAACCCCGACATCGTTGCCCTGATCGCGGCGTCCGCGGCGTTGACCATCTCTGGCCTGCCCTTCATGGGCCCGGTTGGCGGTGCGCGCGTTGGCTTCAAAGACGGTGAATACGTCCTGAACCCAAGCTCTGCTGATTGCAAAGACCCCAGCGGCAAGCTGGACCTGATCGTTGCCGGTACCCGTGAAGGTGTGCTGATGGTCGAATCTGAAGCCTCTGAGCTGTCAGAAGATGTCATGCTGGGCGCGGTCGAATTCGGCCACAAGGCTTTCCAGCCGGTCATCGACATGATCGTGGATCTGGCAGAAGACTGCGCCAAAGAGCCCTGGGATCTGCCCGCCAAGCCTGCCGACTACGACACCACGCTCGCCAAAGTTAAGGAGTTGGCCCAGGCTCGCGTTGAGGCCGCTTACACCCTGACCGACAAGCAAGAGCGATCTCAGACCCTGGCCGCCATCCGTGAAGAGGTGCTGGCGCAGTTCGAAGACGAGCAGCTGTTGACCGTTGATAAGATGATCAAGGGCCTGTCTGCCGACGTGGTTCGTGGCGCTATCCTGGCTGGCAAGCCGCGTATCGACGGACGGACAACGACCGATATCCGTAACATCTTGGGTCAGGTCTCTGTCCTGCCCCGTACCCACGGTTCGGCGCTGTTTACCCGTGGTGAGACCCAGGCCTTTGTGACCGCGACGCTGGGTACCGCCCAAGACGAGCAGATCATCGACAGCTTGGACGGTGAATACAAGCAGCACTTCTTGCTGCACTATAACTTCCCGCCCTTCTCTGTGGGCGAGACTGGCCGCGTTGGCTCACCGGGTCGTCGCGAAATCGGTCACGGCAAGTTGGCATGGCGCGCGCTGAACCCCGTACTGCCGACCAAGTCTGAGTTCCCTTACTCCTACCGCTTGGTGTCAGAGATCACCGAATCGAACGGTTCGTCATCAATGGCAACCGTATGTGGCGGCTCGCTGGCGCTGATGGATGCGGGCGTTCCGCTGCCGCGTCCGGTGGCCGGTATTGCGATGGGCTTGATTAAGGAAGGCGACGACTACGCGGTCTTGTCCGATATTCTGGGTGACGAAGATCACTTGGGCGACATGGACTTCAAGGTGGCCGGTACCGCTGACGGCGTGACCTCTTTGCAGATGGATATCAAGATCACCTCGATCACGCCTGAGATCATGAAGATCGCTCTGGACCAGGCCAAGTCTGGCCGTGAGCACATCTTGGGTGAGATGGCCAAGGCTCTGCCGAATGCCCGCACCGGCATGTCCGAGCACGCACCCAAGATGGAGACCATGAAGATCAACAAGGATAAGATCCGCGAAGTCATCGGCTCGGGCGGTAAGGTTATCCGTGAGATCGTGGAAGTCACCGGCGCTAAGGTGGACATCGAAGAAGACGGTACCATCAACATTTCGTCTGTCAGCCAGGATTCCATCAATCAAGCCCGCGAGTGGATCAACGGCATCGCTGCGGAGCCTGAACTAGGCCGCATCTACCGCGGTAAGGTCGTAAAAATCGTCGATTTTGGCGCCTTCGTGAACTTCATGGGCTCGCGCGATGGTCTGGTGCACATCTCGAACTTGGCGGACTACCGCGTCAAGCAGACCAGCGACATCGTCAAAGAAGGCGAAGAAGTTTGGGTCAAGTGCATCGGCTTCGATGAACGCGGCAAGGTCAAGCTGTCAATGAAGGTCGTTGACCAAGAGACCGGCGAAGACCTGGAAGACTAAGCTGGGACCAAAGGGCTTGGCGGACGATCGGTCTGCTGGGGCCCTGTGGCAATGCAAAAAGAAAGGGGAGGCCTTGGTTGGCGCTCCCCTTTTTTGTTTCCTTACCTGTGCAGCAAGCGGTTAGGATTGCGGACCAATGACAAGCAGAGATTTGGGTCATGGCTGCTCGCCAGGATGACAATGGAAATAGGCGAAATGTTGGACCGATCGCCCTGGTCATCATGGGTGTTTCGGGCTGCGGCAAGACCAGTCTGGCGAGGGGGCTAGCGGCTCGCCTTGAACTCGATTGGCTGGATGCGGATGATTTTCACCCGCCCGCCAACATTGACAAAATGGCGCGCGGTCTTGCGCTCGACGATGCGGATCGTTGGCCTTGGCTAGCGACCATGGGCGAAGCGCTGGCGGATTTGTCAAAGCAGCAGCGTCCCGCCATTTTGGCTTGCTCGGCGCTGAAGGCCCGCTATCGCCGGGCGCTGGAGCGCGCCTGCGGCCTGCCCTTGTGCTATGTTTTGCTCGAGGCCCCGCGCGGGGTCTTGTTGCACCGACTGCAGGCGCGGAGCGGTCACTTCATGGGCCCAGCCCTGCTGGATAGTCAGCTAGCGACCCTGGAGCCCTTGAAGGTCTCGAGCCAGATACTGAACCAGTCCTCAGGCCAGGATTCAGGCCAGTTATCAGGCCAGGATTCAGACCTGTCTTGGGGGCCGCCTGGCGGTACAAACGCTGGCCCCAACCCCGAGTGCGGTCTCATCCTCGACGCCACACAGCCGCTGGACAACCTGCAAGACCGGGTGCTGGCCTGGATTGGCTGCTAGTCTTCGCCCTAAAACAAGACGCAAGATTACTAGAGCCTCGGGCGCTGGTGTCACAACAGCCAATCCGCTCTAGCTGACTGATTTCTAACGTAAGTCCGTGCTCACCCGTGTTGGCACTCGTTCGCGGCTTGCTTTAGCCGGTCTGGGTCTGGCAGATGGACACAAAACGGCGCACCGCTTCGGCCATGCCCAATTCTAAGGCGGCGGCTGTGATGCCGTGACCGATCGAGACCTCCGCGATGTGCGGGCAGGTCTCAAATAAAAATCCTAAATTTTCTAAGGTCAAATCGTGGCCAGCATTGACCCCCAAGCCGTGCTGTTCGGCCAGAACCGCGGTCCGGCAGAGCTGTTCGCGCCGTTCATCTTGCAGCGCGAGATCGTCATAACAGGCCCCATAGGGCCCGGTGTAGAGTTCGACGCGATCCACGCCCAGTTCCTGTGCGGTCTCGATTTGCTCGATCTTGGCGTTGGGTTCGCAAAAGGCTGAGACGCGCATACCTTGGGCCTTCAAGCGCGCGACCACCGGCTCCAACACGGCCCGGTCAGCGATGAAATCCCAGCCGTGGTCCGACGTTGCTTGTTCGGGCGAGTCGGGCACCAGCGTGACCTGATCGGGGCTGTTGGCCTCGACCAAGCGCAAGAAATCCTTGCTGGGGTATCCTTCGATATTGAATTCCTTACCTGCATAGCGGTCGATCAGACCGCGCAGCACCGGCAGGTCAGAAAAACGAATGTGGCGCTGGTCAGGGCGCGGGTGCACCGTCAGGCCGCCAGCACCGGCCTCTAGCGCCAGTTGCCCCATGTGGGCGACGCTGGGCCACGGCAAATCCCGGCGGTTGCGCAGCATGGCAACGGCGTTCAAGTTGACCGAAAGCGTGCAAGTCATAGCGGTCCTTTGCCTTTCGTGACCCGAATGTTCGCCGTGAGCCTAGTGCAGCGCCGGGACAGGGGCAAGACAGCAAACAAATCAGCAGCTTGTTTTGCGCGATCCGGCAAAAGCCAGCCGAAGCTTGGGTCTGGCACTAAGCCGCAGGCCTGCGAGGTTTTGGGTCTTGCATGGCGGGTGATCTTGTTTATATACAAACAATCGAATATATGAAAATAACGCTTCAAAACTCCGTCATCCCGGCTCGGCTTTCGCATCAAAGAGGCCTTTGACTGTGCTCGCCACGGCCGTCGCTATTCATCAAGTCCACAATTTAGGGAAAGCCCGCCATGAAGGTTCAGGCTCTTTCATCGCAACTCAGCGTCTCGCCACAACTCAGCCTTGACGATGTGCGTCAAGCACAGGAAGCGGGTATTAAGACCCTCATTTGCAATCGCCCCGACGGCGAAGGCCCCGATCAAACGACCTTCGTAGAGATCCAGCGCCTGGCCGAAGAGCTGGGCATGCAAGCGCACTATCAGCCGATCATCTCGGGCCAAATGGACGACGAGCACGCGGCTGAATTTGGCCGCTTGTTGGCTGATGCCGAAGCACCGGTTCTGGCCTATTGCCGCACGGGTACGCGCTCGACCAATCTTTGGGCGCTGAGCCAAGCCGCAAACGCCCCCGCAGACGATCTGCTGCGCGCGGCGCAAAAGGCGGGCTATAACATCACCTCGCTTCGGGGCCGCTTGCTGGCGGCTAACCCTGACGGCCAGGACGTGGGTGCCGCTGAATTTAACCAGGCCGAAGACAGCGCGACGCTCTGGGATGTGCTGATTATCGGTGGCGGTGCTGGCGGCGTGGCAGCGGCTTCCAGTTTGTTGGCGCGCGATTGCTCTTTGAAGGTTGCCATCGTTGATCCGTCCGAAAACCACTACTATCAGCCCGGTTGGACCCTTGTCGGCGGCGGGGTCTTTCAGCCCGAGATTACCAAGCGTCGCATGAAGGACGTAATTCCTTCGCGGTGCCGCCTCATCGTGGAAGGCGTTGAGAGCTTTCAACCCGAAGACAACAAGATCACACTCTGCAATGGCCAGCGCCTGGCCTACAAAGCCTTGGTGGTCAGCCCCGGTCTCAAGCTGAACTGGGAGGGTGTCGACGGCCTGCCCGAGACGCTGGGCCGCAACGGTGTCACGTCAAACTATCGCTATGACTTGGCGCCCTACACCTGGAAGCTGGTGCAAGAGACCAAAGAGGGCACAGCGCTGTTCACCCAGCCAGCGATGCCGATCAAGTGCGCCGGCGCCCCACAAAAAGCCATGTACCTGTCCGCCTACGAGTGGGAGCAGCAGGGCGCGCTCAAGAACATCAAGGTTGAGTTCAATAACGCCGGCGGCGTGCTGTTCGGCGTCAAAGAATACGTGCCCGCCTTGATGGAATACATTGAGCGCTATGGCATTGATCTGGCCTTTAATTCCAATTTGGTGGCGGTCGATGGCCCGAATAAGGTCGCGACCTTCGAAGTCACCGACAGCGAGGGCCAAGTCTCGCGGGTCGAAAAGAGCTTCGACATGCTGCACGTCTGCCCGCCGCAGATCGCGCCCGATTTTATCCGCGTCAGCCCGTTGGCTGCCGAGAGCGGCTGGATGGATGTGGACCAATACACCCTGCGCAGCACCAAGTTTGACAACGTTTGGGGGCTGGGCGACGTCACCAACGCGCCGAACGCCAAGACGGCGGCTGCCGTGCGCAAGCAAGCGCCCGTGGTGGCGGAAAACGTGCTGCGACACATCAAAGACAAGACCAATACACTTGAGGCGCTGTACCGCGGCTATGGCTCTTGTCCGTTGACCGTCGAACGCGGAAAGATTGTGCTGGCCGAATTCGGCTATGGCGGCGTGCTTCAGCCCAGTTTCCCGCGCTTTATCATCAACGGCACGCGCCCCTCGCGCGTCTCTTGGTGGCTCAAGGAACGGATTCTGCCGCCGATTTATTGGAATGCCATGTTGAAAGGACGCGAGTGGCTGGCAAAGCCGGTCTACGAGAAATAGGCCGCCCTAACGCAACCTGATCCGCGTGGGGCGCGCGGTTATCCCGTCCTTCTCTTCTCTTTGCTCCTGTCTTTGATGGCGGACCCTTCGGGGGCTCTTCACCAAAGGCGTCTCCTTTTTGGGGTTCGGGCTCTGGCGGCAACGTCGGGACTCGGGCCCTTTTTTTGTTCCGACTTGGGGGTACGAGCCAAGCGGCGATGAACGACGAGGGTCCGGCGCGGGCTGCAAAGGTTTGATTTTCGCCACACTGGCCTGTTACAAAGCCAGTGGTCGGTATCGCTTGGGCCTGCTGTCGCCCGGTTGGCCCCTGTTCACCACCCGTCGTTGCCTCGCAAGGCTACGCCCTTTTTTGTCTGTCTAGAGCGCCTGCCTTTGCTGTCTCTTCACCGTTATATTCTTTGGCTCTTGGCCCCCTTCTGGATCGGTCTGATTACGGGCTTGGTGTTCTTGGCGGCTATGGTCAATTCGTTGAATTTCTTGGCCAAAGTCATCAACGATAATATGTCGATTTGGGTCTTGCTGAAATTCGTCTCCTTCGGTGTGCCCGTGGCGGTCTGGCTGGTCCTACCGATCACGCTCTATCTGGCGATCATGGTGGTCTATTCGCGGTTGCGCAATGATACCGAAACGGTGGTCATGCAATCTTGCGGGGTTAGTCAATTCTCTTTGGGCCGACCAGCGATCTACTTGGGCCTTGTCGGGGGCTTGGTGATGGTCCTACTGGTCACCAACCTCATGCCGCGCGTCAACCGGGCCTTCCGTGATACCAAGAACGAGCTGGTGTTCGCGCTGACACCCTCAGCCATCCGGGAAGGCGTGTTCTTTAGCCCCGTCCAGGGCATCACGCTTTATATCCGTGAAAAAGCGCAAGGCTCGGTCTATCGCGGGTTCATCATGCACGATCGCCGGGATCGCGATCACCCCATGACAGTGACCGCCGATGAAGCGCGTCTGGAAGAACGGGACGGAAATTTTGCGATTGTCTTAAAGGGCGCCACGCGTTTTGAGCAGCGTGAAAAAGACCGCCCCTCAAGCCTGCTGAATTTTGATCGCCACGTTTATACCTATACCCCGGATCGTTCTTATACCGATCTACCCTACGTCAAGCCGCGCGAGCTGTTTGTCACTGAGTTGATTTCGGCCTTACGCAACAAGACCACGCCCAAATACACAACGGCCTATATCGCCGAACTGATTGATCGCTTTACCACGCCGCTCTTGCCGCTGGGTTATGCTCTGTTGGCCCTGTCGATCATCAATCAAGCCCAGCAAGGTCGGCGCGGGACATCGACGCAGACCCTGGTAGCGGTCGGCAGCTTGGTGGGGGTCGAAGTGCTGCGCTTTAGTGCCAAATCCCTGGCTTCCGAGAGCACCGCTGCTGCGCCCTTGTTGGTGCTGGCTGAGCTGATGCCATTTGTCTTGGCGCTGCTGTTTTGGCAGCTTATGAACCTTAGGGCCTGGTTCTTGTCGTTGAGGGCCTCACGCCATGCTTAGTTTGAGCCCGTTGCGGTTTTGGGGGGCCGCTAAAGAAGAAAAGGCCAAAGCAGCAAAGGCCCATGCAAAAATGGCCACTGCAAAAATGGCCACTGCAGCCGAGACCCAGAACGATAAGGCTGGTGACGACACGAGCGGGGCCGTCGAACGCGCCAGCCAGAGCGCTAGTGTTGGCGGCGATCATGGTGAAGCCCAGCTTTTGCAAGCGACCAAGAACGCGACCAGCGCCTTGATCAAAGGCTCGGGTTCGCCCATGGCGCTTTACGGATATTTGCGCCGTCAGTTGGTCGCCTGGTTCTTGGGCCTGCTCGCGGGCTTTGTCGGTTTTGTCTTCTTGATCGACTACATGGCGGGCCTCGATCGTTTCTCCTACGTCGATCTTGCGCAGATAGAGATCCTATATATTTCCGTAATGCGCTTGCCTTTCTTGGCGCGCGAGGTGCTGCCCTTTGCGCTGTTCTTGGCTTGCATGGTGGTGCTGTCGCGCAACACCCGCAGCTTAGAGCTGGTGGTTATGCGTTCGGCTGGGGTATCGGCTTGGCGCTTCTTACGGCCCTTTGTGACGCTCAGCTTGTTTACGGGGCTGATTATGATGCTGGTCTGGGATCCGATGGCCAAGCACCTCAATCAGACCTTGGCCGATGATTTGTTCGAGCGGTACCAGCTTAGGATTAGCGCCGAGATTGGCAACGCGAGCGATGCGAAGGGCTGGTATGCCCAAAAACTGCCCAATGGCTTCATGGCGATCAAGATTGGCCGCCAGACCAAGACACCGACACGTTATCGCAATGCGGCGCTGATGCGCTTTGATGGTCAGAACCAATTTGAAGTGCGCTATGAGGCCAAGACCATGAC
The DNA here is from genome assembly GCA_030428565.1 of Alphaproteobacteria bacterium. GTDB lineage: Bacteria > Pseudomonadota > Alphaproteobacteria > UBA7985 > JAUIBT01 > JAUIBT01. The sequence continues at coordinate 15,510 of JAUIDR010000017.1, read as the reverse complement.
CATCCAGGCGGTGCAATTGGTGCTGAAAGACGTTTGGGAGATGCGCCCCGATAGCCCGCTGGCCTTTCATGATCAGCTTGTGCTGAACCTGTCGGTGGATTTGGACCGCTTTATCCCTTCCTTTGCGCCGCCCGATGCGCTCAGTATCTATGAGTTGCCGAGCTATACCCAAGAGGCTGCGCGCATGGGCTTTCGCACCCGTGGCTATGACACGCAGTGGCATCGGCTCTTGTCCTTGCCGCTCTACTATATGGCGCTGGCTCTTTTGGCGGCCTGCTTCTCGCTGCGTCTCCAGCGCAAAGGCGGCGCGGCTCTGCTGATGGCGGCGGGTGTGGTTGCGGGGCTCTTGGCTTATTTTGGCCGTTCGATGACCGTGGCTTTCGGTGCGACCGGGCTGTTGCCAGCCGCTGTTGCGATTTGGGCCCCGGCGGCGTTGCTGTTTTTCGCTTGTACGGTGTATTTGCTATCCAGCGAGGATGGCTAAGCAAAACCCGAGCGTAGCGACGGTGGCTTTGCGGCTGGTATCCAAGCAAAACCCGAGCGTAGCGACGGTGGCTTTGCGGGCCTATTTTTTGGCGCCGCGCCGCAGCAGAGGTCGATGACTGGGCTCGCGGGGACCACGCAGGACCGGCCTGGCTATGGCAAGGTTCGGAGCGACGCGGCTTGACCCAGCAAAACCCGAGCGCAGCGACGGTGGCTTTGCGGCTAGTATCCAAGCAAAACCCGTGCCCACCTAACCTCCGACTTAGGCAGCGAGCAATTGCCCCTATCCAGGCCTAAGGCTTACACATTTGCGCCTCGCTTGTGTGTCAGTCCAAGCTTGGGATTTTGAATTGATTGAATTTTTAGCCGCACATGGGTCTTGCAAGCGAATTTAGCGCTAAGGCGCGCAAAGTATTTGAGCGATGGTCGAGGGGTCTTCTGGCCGCTTGGACACGCCTTGGCGCGCCGATGATATTAATGCTGGCCTTAGTGAGCGCGGCCGCCCTGCTGTCATTCTCGGGGCCTAGCCTGGCGCAGCCCGCATTAGAGCGCGACATCACCCGCAGCTTTGAATTCAACGGCGAACAGATCTTTATTGCGGCCGACGAGATCGTCTATGACGATGACAACAACATCATCAGAGCTACGGGCAACGTTGAAATCTTTTCTGGCAAGCAACACCTACGCGCTGAAGAAATTATTTACTATCAAGACTCTGAGACGATCATTGCCACCGGCGGTGTCTATGCCGTGACCAATGAGGGCGAAGAAATTATCGCCGAATCGGTCAATCTGACCAACCGCTTTACCGCTGGCGAGGTCAAAGACTTTTATCTGGAATTGACCAATCAAGGCCGCCTGGCAGCTAGCCGGGTCGCGCGCGACGGTCAAACCTATAGCCTGCAACGCGGGGTCTATTCGGCTTGTCCGGCCTGTGAAGATGACCCTAGTAAGCCGCTGCTTTGGCAACTGCGCGCCAATCAGGTCATGCTGGATGAAGAAGAGCAGCAAATCTTCTATCGCGATGTCTATTTTGATATCTATGGCGTACCGGTGCTCTATCTGCCCTACTTCCGCCAGGCTGATCCGCGTGTTGAGCGCATGTCGGGCTGGATTGGATCGGGTATTGACGGCAACAACCTGATAGGCCTGTCGCCCGAGGCGAGCTATTTCTGGGCGATCGACGGGCAAAAGGATCTGACGCTGACGCCTAAACTGCACGCCCTCGCCGGGCTCTCGCTGGCTTTTGACTACAATCAGGCGCTGTCAATTGGAACGATTGGTCTTGAAGGGCAGGGCTCTATGCTGCCCAGCTTCATGCCTAGCCATGATGATATGCTCACTGGCGACGCGGGCTTTTTCGAGGGCACTCTGGCGGGCGATATCTCCTTGGACCTTGCGCGCGAATGGCGGCTGACGGGCAACGGGCAGATTTTCTCCAGCCCCGATTATCTCAATGAATTCAATATCGACAATTCAAGCGTTCTAGAATCACAGGTCCACTTGGAGGGCTTCCACGAGCGTTCTTACAGCCAGCTCAAGGCCCAGAAAGTGCAAGCCGGTCGTGCCTCCATAAACGAAGAGGTGCTGCCAGCCTTGAGCTTGGTTCAGTACAACTATGATTCGGGACCGGTCCTGGGCCAGACGTACATTGAAGCGGCGGCCGATCTTCGTGGCATCTTCCGTCCCGAGGGTCGCGATTCTTTACGGGCCTCGCTGCGCCCCGCCTTAGTTATGCCGATTGAGACCGAGTTCGGGCTAGATTGGCAGGCGACCATCGCCGGGCAATTTGATTACTACGCCACCGAGGATGCCAGTGCCGCCATGCCAGGCGAGAGCGGTTATCGTATCGTGCCTTACGCTGAGGTTGCCGCCGCCTACCCGCTGATGCGCCAAGGCCCCAAATATACGCAGTATCTGACGCCCAAAGCCTCGCTGACCACCAGCCTGTTCGAAGACCAGTACGGCACCATGCCCAATGAGGACAGTATTGGCATCAACATCGACGTGACAAACTATGACCGAGCCAATCGTTCGGCGGGCAGCGATGTCGTTGATACCGGTTTGCGCTTCAACTACGGGATGGAATGGGCGCTGTTCAACGCGGACCGCCAACTGGCGCAGGTCGAACTGGGCCAGTCCCAGCACATCGCTGGCGATGATATGGTGCAAGACAGCCTGGGGCGCGATCTGTCCTATCGCAACGTCGTGGGCAAGGTCAGCCTGTCGCCCAAGGACGACGCCAATATCACCTATCTGTTCAGCCTGGACCCGAACGAAGCGCGCTTTGATCTGCACGATCTTAGTTTCGATTGGCAGTTGGGTCGAACCGGCATCGCTGGCTCCTACCTTTACTTCCAACCGGACAGCTCGGAAGGGACGGCGGCCAATCAATTGCGGACAACTTTCTCACAGGGCCTGTTTGAAAACTGGACGCTGCAACAAAGAAACCTGTATGACTTTGATGATGGGCGATTGGAGCAAATTGGCCTGGGGGTCAGCTACCGCCATCCTTGCGCTCAAATCGGCATCTCCTATGATCGCTTTGACGATGCCTCTAGCATTGATCATCGCATCTCTTTTTCTTTGTCGCTGGACACCCTGGGTGGCTCGACCTTCTCGCGAACCTTTTAGGATCTTGGCCCATGCTTGAACGCCCGACCCGGCGCTCAATCGTCTTATTCCCCGCAAGGCTCACAAAGCACGCTGCTGGTATGCCGCACTATGTGCGCAAATTATTAGCGCGGCTCGTTGTGGCGCCAGCTTTTGCGCTGCTGGCGCCCCTGGGCCTACTGGCGCCCCTGGGCCTGGTGGCGCCCCTGGGCCTGGTGGCGCCCCTGGGCCTGCTGGCACCTGGCGCAGCCTTGGCGCAGCAAGCGAGCGGCGTCAGCTATGCCATCACGCCCATCGTGGTGGTCAACGATGAGGCCATAACCAACGTCGATTTGGACGCGCGCATTCGCTTTTTGGCGCTGACCAGCAACCGGCCCTACAACGAGGCGCTGCGCCAGGAGCTTTACCAGGACGCGCTAGACGGGCTGGTCGATGAGGCCTTGCAGCTGCAAGAAGCCAAAAAGTCGGGCGTTGTCGTCAGCGACGAGGATGTCAACAAGTTCGTCACCGCTCTGGCCAAGCAGAGCAATCAGAGCCCCGAGCAGTTCTTGGGCGGCCTGCGACAAGCGGGGGTCGATCCGGTGACGTTCTTGCGGCAGGTGCGGGCGCGCTCGGCCTGGCAAAAGTTGGTCATTAAGCGCCTTCCGGCCAGCCAAATCATCGACCGCGACGAACTGAAGACCGAGATCGAGGCCGAAAAGGCGCGTGCCGGACAAGTCGAGCGCGATATCTATCAGATCTATTTGCCCTACACCGGGCAAGACCCACAACAGGTCGTCGCCCAGGCGCAAGCTCTGATCCAGACCATGGGGGCGGGCCAGTTGCGCTTTACCCAAGCGGCCAAACAGTATTCCAAAGGCCCGAATGCGGCAGCTGGGGGTTCGCTGGGCTGGCTGGTTGACGCCGATCTGCCCACGGTTATCGCACCCGCGGTTCAGGCTTTGGGCAAAGGTGGCATCTCGCAGCCGATTCAGACCAATGACGGGGTTTATCTGGTGGCGGTTCGCGATCAACGCACGGTCGGACAGAAGCAAGGCCGTAGCGTCTTTGACATCAAGCAGCTCTTCTTGCGCTTGCCCGCCGATACCAACAGCTTGGAAGCGCAACAGAAGTTGGCTCTGGCCCAGCGCGTGACCCAAGGCGTGACGGGCTGTGCGGCCTTCAACGAGGCCATGATTTCAGCCGGCGACCAGGGCTCGGGCGACCTGAATGGCATCGATGTGACCACCTTGCCCGCGCAAGTGGCATCGGTGATAGCCCAACTGCCGATTGGCCGCGCCTCGCCAGTGCTGCCGGTGCCCAACGGGGCGTCCATCTTTATGGTCTGCAACAAACGCAACGAAGTGCAAGAGCTGGAAGAAGGCGAAATCCGCACCCGGCTGATCGCCGCCAAGGCCGAACGCTATGCCGAGCGCCTGCTGCGCGAATTGCGCCGCCAAGCCTTCATCGAAGTCAAGGGCTGAGCGGTGGTCACACTAGCCTTAGCGCTCACCATGGGCGATCCGGCGGGTGTCGGGCCCGAACTCAGCCTGCGCGCGTGGCAGGCCTTAAGCGGCGATCCCAAAGCGCCGGCATTTTTCTATATCGGCGATGGCGACCTATTGGCTGAAACCGGTCGCCGACTGGGGCTCGAGGTACCGATCGCGCGGATCGATGCGCCGCGCCAAGCGCCGACCACCTTCGTCCAGGCCCTGCCGGTGCTGCACCACCCCTTGGCTGTAGCCGCCGAGCCGGGGCACCTCGATCCAGCCAATGCGCCTGCCGTGCTGCAATCAATCGAAAGCGCGGTAGCTTTGACGCAAGCGGGTGAGGCAGCTGCGGTCGTCACCAACCCCATCAACAAGGCCGCGCTCTATGACGCGGGCTTTCGTTTTCCGGGCCATACCGAATACCTGGGTCATCTTGCCGGTCTGTCGCAACCCACCGTCATGATGCTGGCTTGCGATGAGCTAAGGGTCGTGCCGGTCACGCTGCACGTATCGTTGAAAGAGGCCATCGCGCAGTTGGATGCTGATACGCTGGCCCACGCCTGCCGCGTGACCCACGCCTACTTGCGCGATCACTTGGGCATCGCCCAGCCGCGCCTGGCGGTCTCGGGCCTCAATCCGCACGCCGGTGAGCAAGGCGCGATGGGCCGCGAAGAACTCGATATGATCGCCCCGACCCTAGAGGCCTTGCGCGCCGAAGGGCTGGATCTGCGCGGCCCACTACCCGCCGATACCATGTTCCACGCCCGCGCGCGCCAGAACTATGATGCTGCGCTCTGTATGACCCACGACCAGGCGCTGATCCCGATTAAGACGCTGGCTTTTGATGAAGGTGTCAACATCACCATGGGCCTGCCCTTTGTGCGCACCTCGCCGGACCACGGCACGGCGTTGGATATCGCGGGCCAGGGCATCGCACGCGCCGACAGCCTGCTAGCAGCGCTGCGCATGGCGGGCCAACTCAGCGCTGGAGGGGCGGCCCATGGCTAGGCCCCCGCGCGATCTGGACATACCCACGCGCTTGGCCTTTGACGGCCTGCCGAGCCTATCGCAAGTCGTGCGTCAGCACGAGCTGATGGCCAAGAAGAGCCTGGGGCAGAATTTCCTTTTCGATCTCAATTTGACCGCCAAAATCGCTCGACACGTGCCGGTGGCCAGTAGGGCAGCTGACCAAGACACGACTGGTTGCTTGATCGAGATCGGGCCCGGTCCTGGTGGCTTGACACGGGCCTTGTTGCACGAGACCGACCTGCCGGTCTTTGCCATTGAAAAAGATGCCCGTTGCCTGGCGGCTCTGGCGGAGATCGCGGATCACTACCCTGGCCGTTTGCAGGTCATTGAGGGCGACGCCACGACCTTGGACCTGGCGGGCTTGGCCAGCGCGCCGCGCCATGTGGCGGCCAACCTGCCTTATAACATTGGTACGACCTTGCTGACCGCTTGGCTGGCGCGCGAGGCCGCGACGCCCGGCAGTTTTGCCAGCATGACGCTCATGTTTCAGCGAGAAGTCGCTTTGCGCATCACCGCTCAGCAGGGCGATAAGCACTATGGCCGCTTGGCGGTCTTGGCCTCTTGGCTGTGCCATTGCGAGCGGCTGTTCGATATCCCGCCCGAGGCCTTCACGCCTGCGCCCAAGGTCACTTCCAGCGTGGTGCAGCTTATCCCGCGCAAGCAGCCCTTGTTGGATTTGCCGCTGACGGCTCTGGAAAAGGTTTCGCAGGCCGCCTTTGGCCAGCGGCGCAAGATGCTGCGCCAATCGCTAAAAGGGCTGGCGCTGGCACCCGAAGCGCTGTGCGAAGCTGCAAACGTTGCCCCCACTCAGCGCGCTGAAGAAGTTCCGGTGCTGGGCTACTGCCGCATGGCCGCGGCGCTGGGCGGCTAAAAATCGGTCGCCGCGCCGCCTGCCTCGACGCGCTTGGCGACAAAGGCATCCACCGCTTCAAGGCAGGCCGGGTCCATGGCCGGTTCTTCATAGGTTGCCAGGATCTGCTTATAGAGCGCATTGGCCTTGTCATAAGCACTGGGGCTACCCGCCTCGCTCCAGGTCTCAAAGTTGCGCCAATCTGAGATCAGCGGCTCATAGAAAGCGGTCTTATAGCGCGCTTGCGTGTGGGCGGTGCCAAAGAAATGACCGCCTGGGCCGACCTCGGCCATGGCCTCCAAAGCCAGATCGTCATCGCTGAGCGCCAGCGGCTCCAGGTACTCGCAAACCATGTGCAGCAGATCGGCGTCCAGCACCATCTTTTCAAAGCCCGCATGCAGACCGCCCTCCATCCAGCCCGCGCCGTGCATCAGAATATTGACCCCGCCCTGCACCGCGCCCCAGAGTGAGAAGACGCTCTCGTAGGCGGCTTGCGCGTCCAGGGTGTTGGCCGCGCAGACATTCGATGAACGATAGGGCAGGCCGTATTTACGCGCGAGCTGGCCGCCCAACATGGCCGCCTTCATGTATTCGGGCGTGCCAAAGGCCGGCGCCCCAGATTTCATGTCCACGTTCGATGTAAAGCCGCCGTAGGCAAAGGGCGCGCCAGGATTGGCGAGCTGATGCACCACCAGACCCGCCAGCACTTCGGCGTTTTGCTGCGTCACGGCACCGGCAATGGTGACGGGCGCCATGGCGCCAGCCAGGGTAAAGGGGGTCAGCACCACCAATTGACCTCGGCGCGCCATCTCAATAACGCCGTTGAGCATGGGCATGTCCAGCTTCAGTGGCGAGTTGGAATTGATGATGGTGAACATGCAGGGCGTCTTGGCGAAATCGGCCTCGCTGAGACCGTGGGCCAAGCGCACAATCTCCATGGCATCGGTAATGCGATCATGCCCCAGCGAATAGGCGTTGGGCACCTTGTCGGTCATGACCATGATATCGCGAATGGCGTGCAGGTGGCGCACCGAGGCGTGAAGATCGACGGGTTCAACCGGATAGCCGCCCCAAAGATGTACCGAATTCAGGCTCTGACCCAGGCGCAGAAAATCCTTGTAATCCTGATAGTTACCCGAACGGCGGCCCTTATCGCGATCAAAAGCGTTGGGGGCGGAGGCCACGGCGCAAAACGCGGCCCAGTCGCCGCCAATCTTCAGCGAGTGGTCCGGGTTGCGCGCGTGCAAGGTGAGCTCGCTTGGCACGCTTGCCAAGGCTTGTGCCACCAGCGTGCGGGGAATGCGGATGCGGTCGCTGTCTGCCGCCAGCTCCGCGCCCGCTTCTTTCAACAGCGCTTTGGCCTCGGGGTAGAGAACGTCGAGACCGATTTCTTCTAGCACGCGCAAGGAGGCTTGGTGGATGGCCTCAAGCTGATCGTCGGAGACAATGGCGGTGGGCGTAAAGGGTCGCCGGGGCTGCTTGAAGGGCCGCTGGTTTAGGGCTGGGCCGCTGCGTGCGCCCGCTTGGCGGCGGCCACGACGGGCGGGGCGGCTCGGGGCTTCAGCGCTGGACTCATTTATGCGGTTGGGCTGGTCAGACATAGGCACCTCATTGCAGCAGAGGCTCCAGAGTTAGCGTGGCTTGACCCTGCCAGCTAGCCCGCTTGGCCCGCAATATGTACTGTCTGCGCAACCTGGCGGCCTGGAATGGAGACAAGTGCGCCGGGCGGTCCAGGCCTACCACATGGATTTGGCGGCCCGGTCCGGCCATTGGGCATCATAGCTCTCGCCGTCAAAGTCGCCCTGGCTAATTTCCTTCAACATATCGCCGATGCTGGGTAGCTCTGGCGTGTGGGCGGCCTCCTGCCAAACCTGCGAGCGCATCAGCGCGCGGGCGCATTGCGGGTAGACTTCTTGGATCTTAAAGACCAGTACCGAGCGCGGGAGTTTGCCCTTCTTTTCAAACCGAGCGCACAGATCGGGATCAAGGCTAACGAAGCCCTGACCATTGATGCGCATGACGGTTGTGCTGCCGGTCACGAAAAACATCAGCGAGGCGCGCGGGTCCTGGACCAGGTTTTGCAGCGTATCGATGCGGTTGTTGCCGCGCCAATCGGGCATCAGCAAAGTTCGCTGGTCATGGATGGTCACTACGGGGCCTTCATCACCGCGTGGGCTGGCATCGGTGCCGCCCGGACCCACTGTTGAAATGATGCATAGCCGCGAGGCTTGGATCCAGCGTCGATAGCTGGGCGTTAGGACCGGCGTGACTTTGAGCAAGGAGGCGGGCGCGGGTTCACCGTAGACGCTGGCCAGTTCGTCAACATGACGGACAAAGGGGACGTTGGTGGGATGGGCTGCTACTTGATCGCTCATTTAGTTCTCATCATCCTGGGAATCCAGGCCCGGCCCGCCGCGCTGGGTCGAGCGCTTAGAAAAGTGCATCACGAGGTCCATCAGCTGGGCGAAGGGGTAGGTCTTAAGCGCCTTGGCGACCTTGGGTTTGACCGCCTTACCAGAGGCGCCGCGCAAGGGCGGCATCAGCGCTGCTGTAAAGCCCAGTTTGTCGGCCTCGCTCAAGCGGGCTTCGGCCTGGGCGACGCTGCGCACCTCGCCCGATAGACCGACCTCGCCGAACACCACGCACGAGGCGGGAACGGGCACATCCGTAATCGAGGACAGCACGGCGGCGGCCACCGCCAAGTCGGCGGCAGGTTCGGTGATGCGCAGACCGCCCGCGACGTTGAGGAAAACATCCTTGTTCGCCAGCACCACCCCGCAGCGGGCCTCAAGTACCGCAAGCAACATAGATAGGCGCGCCGAATCCCAGCCCACCACGGCCCGGCGGGGCTGGGCCAGCGGCGAATTGGCGACTAGCGCCTGAATTTCCACCAGGACGGGCCGCGTGCCCTCCATGCCCGCAAAGACAGCAGCGCCCGAGACTTCTTCTTGGCGTTCGGCCAAAAACAGAGCCGAAGGGTTGACGACTTCTTGCAGCCCCGCCTCGGCCATCTCAAACACGCCGATTTCTGCTGCTGGGCCGAAGCGGTTCTTGATGGCACGCAACAAACGGAACTGGTGGCCGCGGTCGCCCTCAAAATACAGTACGGCATCGACCATATGCTCGACCACCTTGGGACCGGCGATCATGCCCTCTTTGGTGACATGGCCGACCAGGATTAAGGCAAAGCCCAGCTTTTTGGCTTGCGAGATCAGCTCCTGGCTGGCGGCGCGTACTTGGCTGACCGTGCCCGGTGCTGAATCCAACGTGTCCATATAGAGGGTCTGGATGGAATCAATCACCACGACTTGCGGGATGGGTTCGACCTGCAGCGCTTCGACGATGGCGCGTACCGACGTACCGGTCGCCAGAGCAACCGGCGCCTCAGAGACTCCCAGCCGTTCGGCGCGCAAACGGACTTGCTCAACCGCTTCTTCGCCCGAGATGTAGGCACAGGCCATGCCGTCCCTCTCGCCATTGCCGACGGCCAGTGCGGCACAGATTTGCAGCAGCAGCGTCGATTTACCGATGCCCGGATCACCGCCGATCAATAAGGCCGAGCCTGGCACCAGACCGCCGCCGGTTACGCGGTCGAACTCCTTGTTGCCGCTGACCATGCGCGGGGCGGCCTGCGATTGGCCCTTCAGGCCGGTAAAGCGCAAGGAGGAACTACCGATACCGGCGCCACCGCGCCCGCTGCCCGCCAGCGATCCGGGCCTTGGCTTTTCGATCAGCTCCTCGACCAGGGTGTTCCATTCATGGCAGGCGTCGCACTTTCCTGACCACTTGGCGCTGACCGCGCCGCAGGATTGGCAGACGTATTGCTTGGTGGCTTTGGCCATGGCTGCGCTCTAAACGTGGGCTTGGCTGACGGCCTGGCGATAGGCCGCCACGTCTGGGTTGTCGGTGGAAGCAAAATCGCTCGGCCGACCATCCCAGGCGATCCGCCCGTCCGCCAACAGCACCAAGCGATCGGCGATGCGCTGGGCGCTGGCCAGATCGTGGGTGATGGTAAAGCAGGTCATGTTGAATTGATCGACCAGGCGGCGGATCAGGGTGTCGATGACCAGGCCCGAGACCGGGTCAAGGCCGGTGGTGGGCTCGTCGCACAAAAGGATCTCTGGGCGGGTCGAGACCGCGCGCGCCAGGGCGACACGCTTGGCCATGCCGCCGGATAGGTCGCGCGGGAATTTATCGGCGACATCGGCGGCCAGATCGACTTGCTCCAACAAGTAGATGGCGAAATCACGGGCTTGGCGTGCGTTCCAACCCTCGACGTCGCGCAAGCTGAAGGTGATGTTCTCCCAGACCTTCATCGAATCGAACAGCGCGCCTTGTTGAAACAAGACGCCGATGCTCTCCATCAAGGCGCGGTCGGGCTTACGGCCCTTGACCAAAACCTGACCGCGATCGGGGCGCAGCGCACCGGTAATGTGCTTGAGCATGACCGATTTTCCCGAGCCCGAGCGGCCCAAAATCACGATGGATTGACGCTTAGGAATGGCCAGGTTGAGATGGCTCAGCACGCTGCGGCCCGAAAAGGCCTTGCTGACGTTGATGAACTGGATCTCCAGCTCTTCGGCCTGGGAAGAGGGGTCTGTCATGCTGATGGTCCCGACGCTTGCATTTTGCCGTCTGTTATAGCGCAGCCGGGCGGCAGGTAAAGCAAAGGCCCCGTCCATGCACAGTACTTGCGCGAACGAGGCCTTCATGCGCTGGCTTAACGATTAAAGAAAGCTTCTGTAATCAGGTAGTTAGAAATCAAAATCAAAATCGCCGACAGTACGACGGCGCTTGTCGTTGCGCGGCCAACGCCTTGCGCGCCTGAGCTGGCGTAGTAGCCCTTATAGGCTCCCACAACCGTCACTATGAATCCGAAGACCGCGGCTTTGACCAAGCCCGACACGACGTCGAAGAATTCCAGGTATTCGATCGTCGCCGCCAAATAGCTGGCCGAGTTAAAGCCCAAGCGATAGACCGCCACCATATAGCCGCCCATGACCCCGATGGTATCGGCCACCAGCACCAAAATCGGCATGGCGACAATGCCCGCGATCAGACGCGGCACCACAAGGTAGGAGATGGGGTCTTTGATCATGGCTTGCATGGCTTCGATCTGGTCTGAGACGCGCATCGTGCCAAGCTCGGCAGCAATGGCGGCTCCGACGCGCCCGGCGATCATCAAGCCCGCTAGCACGGGCCCCAACTCACGCGTCAGCGAGACGACGACCACTTGCGGGATGGCCGATTCGGCAGAAAAACGCGCAAATCCGGTATAGGATTGCAGCACCAGCACCATACCGCTGAAAATCGCGGTCAGACCCACCACCGGCAGCGATAGCAGCGCCAGATCGAGGCAAGCGCCAATGATACGCTTTGGACGATACGGCGGCATCAGCGTTTGGCTGATGGCCATGCCCATGAACATGGTGAAGTGACCTATCGCACCCAACAGCCCCAAGCTGCGGTGCCCGATCCATCCGACAAAGCCCAGCACGCGATTCGTTCCTTTGTTAGCGGTGCCTTGCGCGGCACCGTCTTACCCTGTTCTATGCTGCCTCATAGCGTCTTTCGTAGCGCGCGCCAAGCGAGGTCAGTATTTCATAGCCGATGGTATGGGCGCTTTGAGCCAAGTGATCAACGGATTGTTGGTCGCCGAGCAATTCCAAGGTGTCGCCGGCCTGCGGTAAAGGCGCTTGGCTTGCATCCAAATCGCTGAGGTCGAGCGTGACAAGATCCATCGAGACTCGACCAACGATCGGCACGGGTTGGCCCTGCCAGAACAGCTTTGCGGTGTTGGAATGTTGGCGCGAGAAGCCGTCGGCGTAGCCAAGCGGGACCGTCGCGATGCGGCTGGGCTTGGCGCTGCGCCAGGTGCCGTTATAGCCGACCGCGCGGTCTTGCGGCAGGCTGCGGACTTGCAAGATGGGGCACTCCAAGCGCACGACCCTGCGCATAGGGTTGACCTGGCCCGGCGTCGGGTTGGCACCATAGAGCGCCACGCCTGGACGCAGTTGGTCGAAATGATAGTCCGGGCCCAAGAAAATGCCGCTGGAGTTGGCAAAGCTGACCGGCAGGCCCAAGCGGGCCGTCACCGCTTTGAGTTGGTCTAGCTGCGAACGATTGCTGGGGTCTTGGGGCTCTTCGGCGCTGGCTAAGTGGGACATGACAAAGGGGCGCTGCATGGCCTTCAGCATGGCCGGGCGCTGCAACAGCGCGGCTTGCTCGTCATCGTCCAAGCCCAGACGGGCCATGCCGGTATCCAGGTGCAGATTGGCGGGTGCAGGGGCGGGAAGGCGGCCCCAGGCCTCAAGTTCGGGCAAGCTATTGAGCACCGGGCGCAAGCGGGCCTCCAAAAAGGCGCGCGGCTCGGCTACCAATCCGTTCAGCACCGCAATTTCAGCTTCGGGCAGGGTCTGGCGAAGCGCTAGAGCCTCTTCGAAGTGGGCGACATAGAAAAAGCGCGCGCCTGCACGCCACAGGGCCTTTGCTACGGGCACAATCCCCAGGCCATAGCCGTCGGCTTTGACCACAGCGGCGCAAGGAGTTTGCGGCGCTTGGGCTTGCAAGCGATGCCAGTTTTCACCCAGCGCTTGGGTGTTGATCGTAAGGATCGAGCGAAGTGTTGAAGCGGTCATGCGCGCCTTCTAGCCCAAGTTCGAGGCCTTGAATAGGCGCGAAAACCACGCGAGCCCGTCGAAGGGCCGCCAAAGCAGGCAGGCCGTGCCACATCCCCCAAGCCCCTAACAAGGAGGGTGTTGCACAGCCTGCGCTGTTCAAATCTGTCGGCGCGCCAAGGTCGTCACTCGGTTTGTGGCGATGGCCGCGCGATGAATGGCTCTAGAGCTGGCTAGCCATGGTTTTAGAGGGCCCAAATGCTTAGCGGGCCTAAACTTGGCTCGTCCCAGTCTTGGAAGGCCTAGGCCTGGCTGGCCTTGCGGTGATCTTCAACGAAGCAGTCCATGGCTTCGGCGGCGCAAGCAATCAGGTGGCCAGGGAAGACATAGCCGTTACGCTGGGCTTCTTCTTGCAGATACTCCAAGCAAGCGCGGAATGACTCGGGGCTTGATTGTTCAAATTGGCCGCCAAACTCATCACGGTCGTGGAAATCGCGCTCGTCAGAAAAATCAAATGGCATGGTTAATGTCTCTTTTATCTATGCATTTTTGCTAAAATCTTCGTCATCGAAAGCGCCTTGAAATAAGTGACGCTTCACCCTGAGGACAAAATGGATACTACGCGATTCGCGAGGCTCGATCAATTGGCTGCAAGCCGGAAAGTGGCCCTCAAATAGGGGTTTGTTGAGGCCGTCGCCTTGGAGTCATCCCAGTTGGCCGCATTCTGGCCACAGCCCGGTACAAGCGGCCTTTAACTGGCCCCCGATCACGCCTTCTTGAGCGCAGTCGGTCTTGGTTGGGGCCTTCGTGGGTGCGCCTTAAGCGCGAGTAGACCGCCCAAAATCAGGGCCGCGAATCAACCAGATGGAGATACGAGCCAAAAACCCGGCCTTTTATCTGGCCAGCGGACCCCAATTCCTGGCCTTGCGCATCTTGGCAGAGCCACAGCGGTGTCACCTTGTGTGCCAGGGAGTCTTGCATCGGCAGGGGATCTTGCATCGAATAGTGAAATTCGTGGCCACGATAGCTCGCGCCGGTGCCGCCCAAGGCACAATCGCCCGCCAGGCACATGGCTCGGTAGCCCAAATGACGCTGCGGCCTGTCAAAGCGCGTGGTCTGATCCAAGAGGCCCGCCATGGGCCAAGCGCTGCCCTCGGCATCCACCAAAGCCCGGCCCAGCGCCATATAGCCCCCGCACTCGCCATAGATGGTGCCGCCCTGGGCTGCCAAGTGATGCAGGCTCGCCCAAAAGGACTTGGCCGCGCTGAGACCCTCGGCGTGCAGCTCGGGATAGCCGCCCGGCAGGTAGATTGCGTCGACACCGCTCGGCAGGGGCTCATCGGCCAAGGGGGATATAAAGGACAGGCGCGCGCCTTGTTTGCGCCAATCTGCGAGCACGTGCGGATAGATAAAGCTGAAGGCTTGGTCGCGCGCGATGGCGATATGGCTGCCCAAAGCGGGCAAGCCCAGCGGCGGCGAAACGGCCAGGGGCTTTGGCTGCTTGCAGGTGGCGGCCAGTGCCAATAGCGCCGCAGGAAGGCCCGCCGCCGTCACCCAATCGGCCAGAGCGTCCAGTTTGCGGTCCAGTTCGGGGGTATCGCCCGCCTGAACCAGGCCCAAATGGCGCGAGGGTAAATGCAGATCCGTTTGGCGCGGCAAGCAAGCCAAAACCGGCAGGCCGAGCGGCGCCAGCGCCTGTCGCAAGATCTGCTCGTGGCGGGTCGAGGCGACCTTATTTAATATGAGGCCTGCCAAGGACAAGTCGGGGTCAAAGCTGTTGAAGCCGTGGACAAGCGCGGCGATTGAGCCTGCCGCACCGCTGCAATCGACAACCAAGATTACAGGTAGGCCGAAATCCTTGGCGAGTTTGGCGCTGTTGGCGCTGCCGTCGGCGGCTCCGTCGAATAACCCCATGGCGCTCTCGATCAGCACCAGTTGGCCCGCCTGTCCAAGCTGATGGAGCTGGTCGGCCAAGCGCTGGCGCGTCATGGCCCAAGGGTCGAGCGTTTGGCTGGCTTGACCGCAGGCGGCTTGGTGAAAGGCGGGGTCGATATAGTCAGGCCCGATTTTGGCGGCCTTTACCCGCAATGCAGGGCCGCTACGTCGGCTGAGCGCGCGCAGCAAGCCCAGCGTGACCGAAGTCTTGCCGCTGTGGCTGGAAGGGGCAGCGAGGATAAAGGCGGGCGTTGTCATGGCCTCAGATCAAGCGCGGGCGGGCGCTTCTGGCAAGGCTTTTATTGCTGTCTGTTTGAGAAGCGGCAAACAAACGCCGGAGCCTTGGCCCGATAACGGTTGAAGGCAGCGGTTGAAGGCTGCCAGTGGCCTAACAGCCCGTTGACGAAGTCGCGTATGCATGATTCTCTGCCAGCTCGATTTGAACGGGGGACATGCAGATGGCGATGGGGCGTCAGACAGAGCGTCAAGGTGATTTGATGTTGGCATGGTCGGA
>JAUIDR010000083.1 GCA_030428565.1 Alphaproteobacteria bacterium | reverse complement strand
GAGCCTTGGGAATCTGACGCCCGCTAACGTCTATTACAGACGCGCAGAGCAGATCCTGAAACAACGAGAGGAGATCAAACGAAAAACCATGCTCACCCGGCGCTTGCGCCACGAAACTGAAAACGAATAAACTCAATCAAGGATGAGCCAGAGCCTCCAAACGGAAAACCGCTCAGATGTCCCAAATTATCTGACGACGCACAATGACCGGCAGAAAATACAGCGAGTAGCGGAAGGGGGCCGCAATCGCAGGGGCAAACCACATGGCTGCGAACAACAGCGCATAGGATGGCAAGAGGGTAGATGTGGGCAAGCGATAGCCCCACTGCCAAAGCGCGTGCAACAGCATGCCGACCAAGAACTCCAAAATTCGAAAGCCTGGAACGACATAGAACAGCCAGTGGGAAAAGGAGTGTTTTCCAAAGAATTGGGTGTCGCCCAAAAAGACATGCACCAGCAAGGCGGCGACCAAAATAAAGCCAGCCAACGCGACGGTCAGCTTCAACAAGCGCGCCGCTGACAGCACGACAAGCGCAAAGAAACAAACATAATAGAACATCTCGTTGGACAGCGACCAGGACGGCGCGTTCAGCTAGAAATAATAATCGGAGACCGGCACCCAACTTTGCAGAAAGCCTAGGTTCAGGACGGTTTTGATGATGCCAAAGGACTCCGAATAGATCGCCTGGTTTTGGACGATCGCGAAATAAACGAAGGGCAGCGCCGTTAATACATGCAGTGGTGTCAGGCGCGCGACCCGTTGCAAACCGTAGGAGGCGAAGGAGATCGCCCCGAGAGGATACGCTCTTTGTACGAATGGGTCAGCACGAAACCGGACAAGATGAAAAAGAAATTCACCCCGACATAGCCTTGGGCAAGGAGATCGGTCAGTGCCTTGGGTGAGGTGTCCCATCGAAAGTGGACGGCGAAGACCAAAAACGCCGCGAAAAAGCGCAGGCCAGTATGTTGATCCAGACGACCTCGATTCTCCGTGCCAGTAGCCATCATCATACCTGTGTTTTTAGCCTGGTTTTCGCAATAATTTTGCGCAAACTAATTGGGCTGCACAAGTTCAAATGTGCGCGTTTGTTGTGCCTTTTGCTGACTGCCAGTCTGGGGCTGCGGCGCCAACCTAGAGAACCCGATGTGAAATCGCCTTGTGTAGCCAGCGTGATGACGCGACCACGGTCTGCATGAGGAGGTAGAAGATCACTACAGTGCCTGCGAACAAGACATAGCGCGAAGGGGACTCGCCCAGCAGCTCGGCCTCGGAAAGGACGGCGCTCATGCCTTCGTTGACACCGATCGCCGAACCAAAACAGGAGGTCGCCACCAGCACTTGGAACGATCGGGCCATATTGGGAATGAGCAACAGAGCAGCGCGTGCCGTGCCATTTTTTAGCTGCGATACCGCCTCGCCTACTTGATCAAAAGAATAAGAGGCTATGTAGGGCAGGCAGGCGATCACCACGAAGAATTTCTTGGGATCGTCGATATACTGGCCGATGCTGGCATAGTGAGGGCGTAGCAAGCCCGCCAGGAAGAACATGGCGATAAACACAGGCGTCGCACGCAAAATCGATATGAAACCCGAAATGAGCCAGCGCAGCGGGGGCAGTGACAACGTCGTGTAGATCAGCGCCAGCGCTCCGCCAGAGACCAGGCCCAATACCAAGGCCACAATGGAAATTTCGAAGTTGACCAGCAGCCCCAACGCCAGGCGGGTGAAGAAATCGGAAGAAAATAAGGTCGCCATCGCTTAGGGCTCCTTTGAAGATGCTTCAAGCGCTGAGCGCCCGAACCGGCACAAGCGCACAACGATCAAGAGAACGGCCACGTAGAAGGCGAGCAAAATCCAATAGGTCATGGACTGGCTTCTGGAAAACGAAGTGATGTCGTTCAGGGCGTTGGTCAAATCCGCCACACCGACAAAGCTGGCTGCTGATATGCCGCGGGTTGCATTTGCAAGAAAAGCCTCGATTTGAGGTGCGGCGCGGACGATTGCGCGGCGCCATTCGTGCGGGACTGGGCCGGCATCCGCAGGGCCAGCGCTGTCATTTTGGTCTTGTCGCAAAGACTTGCGGGCATCATTGATCGATTGCCCTGCAAAGGCCCCGTTCATCAGTCCAATCGATAAGATGGCGACCAACAAGGCAACAGGCTGGGAATAGGCGAACAGCTCGTTGGCAAGCGCTGCAACAACGATCAAGACCAAGATCGGGGGACTGCTTTGGAAGACCGCCAACAGGCTGCTAAAAAAGATCCTCAGGATTTTGTTGCTGCTGGACATGCCGCTGGCAAAGAACAGCGCCAAAAAGAAGGTGGCGACCAGTACGCCAGCGACCGCAATCAAAGAGATCACGATGCCGCCGGTAAACAAGTCCCAGGCCACCGCGCTGTAGAAGACCGACAGATTGTTTTGTGCCCAGGTAAAGGCGTCCTCAACGAAGCCTTTAAACGGCCCAGGCGCCAGCTGGAGTTCAAACGGCGGCGCGACGCATTTCGTTGGCGCCGCCTTGCAGTCTTCATGCGACCAAAGCACTTGCATGCGCGCCAAGAAGTCGGTGGCGATGGTGTGCTGTTTTGCCAGCGCAAGCATCGTTCCGTCCCGGTGGTAGGTGGCGAGCACTTGGTCCAGAACGGCGGCCAGCGCATCACTGCCATCCAGCGAGACCGCCATGCCCCAAGGAATTTCGCCAAAGCCAATTTTGGCATCGAAGCGGGCCGAAAACTCTGGGTCGGCCAAGGCCGCGGCCAAAACACTGTCATCTTGGGCGATAAAGGTGCAGCTGGCCGAACGCAGGTTGGCGAGCAAACGGGCGGGCGAATCGAACAGCATCAAACGCGCGACACGGGGAACCATCAGAGCGTTCGAATAGTTGCCGACCGTCGTGCAGACAGTCTTGTCGGCCATGTCGGCCCACGAGGCGATCGCGATCTTCTTTGGCCCCACGACTACCGTTTGGCTGGAATAATAGTGTGGAAGGATAAAGCGCGCACTGCTGTCGCGCAGTGTGTTATGCCCCATGGTGGCGATGACCAAATCGATCCGGTCATCGGTCAGAGAGGAAATGCGGGACACGGGCGCGACGTCGACAAACTCGACCGCCACTCCCAGCGTTTCGCCGATCGTCTTTGCTAGGTCGATTTCAAAGCCGCTGCGTTGATCCTGGTTCTTTTCGGCAAAGCGCGGATAATTGTCACGCACGCCGATGCGAATTTTGTTCGCGCATAACACGCGATATAGCCTGTCCGAATTGGCAAGTTCACCGCACCGGCTAGCCGCGGCTGCGCGCGCCTTGGCCAAGGTTGCCCCTAGGTCTTCTGCCGGATCTTCGGCCTGGGCGCTCCAGGGCGCAGATGCGAGGAGGAGGATAAGAAGCGCTTGGAGCATGCGTATCAACATCACAAAGTCTTCAGTTAGTGGTTTTTGCAGACAACGGCCAGGCTCACATGGCCAAACACGTAGTTGCCAACGGGGTAAATATGTGGGGCATAGGCGGCCAGACCCAGCGGCAAGGCCGCCACTTTTGTGGGAGCGAGCAGCACGGTCACGGCCCGTTCGACGGTCATTTCAAGACCGGCCGCTTCGACCACAGCGCGGGTTTTGTCAAGGCCGACAAAGCTGTTGTGAGCAAAGACGGCCCTGCCGCCCACTGCGAGGTGTTCGTCGAGTCCCGCGACAAAACGGTCTAGCAGAGCGCGCCCATCGCTGCCGCCGACCGACCAACTGTGCAACCGGTCCGACAGGACGGAGGCCTCGCAGGGGAATTGGGGCAGGTTGGCCAAGATCAGGTCAAAGCGACGGTTGGCAAAGGGGCTCCACATGGGACCGAGGTGAAATTCAAAGCTGCATGATGGCGCGTCAAGCGATGCCAGGCAGTCTTTGGCGGCTGCAAGCGCTTGATCTTCGATATCGCTGACCACGACGGCAGAGGCCCCTTGCATGGCCGCTTGCGCGGCGATGACCCCGTTGCCGGTTCCGATTTCGCAAGTCCGCCGCTCGCGCGCGACTTCAGGATGATCTTGAAGGTATTGGAGGACCAGGCAGGTGTACTCGCTCGGGCGAAAGACATCCAGCGACTTTTCAGCCCTAGATGAAGGATTTAGCTTCATGGTTTGCTCCGTCGGCGGTGAGCTCGCTCGAGGCTAAAAATAAAGCACAGGATAAACCAAGCTGCAAAGCCCTAATTCGATGTAGCTCCGAGCGAAAGCAAAGGTCGGAGGTGCCTTAGAAACCACGGTTTTTGTCGCATCATCAACCGGACACCCGCAACAACGGCTGACCGTCGCGCATGGAGGCAAGGTTTTGGAATGGCTGGCTGACGGTGACCATGACGGGCTTCGTTCTGGGTCAGGTTTGCCCGTTTTCGTTTGCTGGTTGGGCCGCTTTCAGCGGTTTTGGACGCACCTATCCTGCGCTTTGTCGCCTGGGGCATGGGCTTGTCCTTGGGCTTCTTGCGATGGATCTTGCTGGCCATCATGCGCTTGGTGAGCCAGCCCTCGTTGTTCTTCGAACGATAGGCCGTATCTGCCCAGACACTGGAAGCCGTGTTGCCTTTGTCGATAACATGCTTCAACTGGCGCCCATCACTGTCTGCCGCTGACCTAACATGGCCTTTGCGGATAAAGCCAAAGCGCCGATCAATGCTGATATGCGTCTTGTAGCCGAAGGTAGGGGTTGCGATCTGAGGCAAGGGGCTGCCGTCCGGGCGGTAGCGGATCTAGCCGCCTATCTTCAGCGTCCACCTGGTCGAGGTGTCCTTTTGTGCGGCCTTGTTGGGTTCGTCAGGCCAAATCTCCTCAGCGCTTTTCCCCTCTTTGACTGCGGCCTTCTCGTCCTCGGTATTACGCTGCTTGGGGGCTTGGACCAACGAGGCATCGACGATCTGCCCACCCATGGGCAAGTAACCCGCTGAGCGCAAGTGCTGATCGAAGGCTTGGAACAGCGCCTCAAAGGCTCCAGCCTCAATCAACCTGTTGCGGAAGGCCCGAATGGTATTCTCGTCGGGTGTACGTGCCCCTAACTCAAAGCCCAGAAAGCGCATCTAGGACAGACGGTCCTTGATCATGAACTCCGTCTTGGCGTCACTCAAGTTGTGCTGGGTCTGCAAAATCGCCGCCTTGAACATCGCCTCAGGGTCAAAGTGGGGCCGTCCACCCTTGCACCCATCGCTGTAAGCAAGGGCGGCTTCAAGCAAACCGCGGAATTGTTCGAAGTCCACAGTCCGTTCCAGCACGGCCAGTGGATCGCCGCTTTCGCTTAGGCTCCTCAGATGGTCCGACATACCGAACAGCAACGGCTCTTGCTTGATCACGGGCATAGGCTTCTCCTTTACCCAAGTGAATCATCATATCCTCAATCGCGCAAGGTTAATGCGAGTGCCCAGGTAAGTAACCCGCTGAGCGCAAGTGCTGATCGATCAGCGCATTCCAAGTTTCAACACATACATCTACAATGTGTTGGTCGTCGCGAAAGACCCAGTTTGAGAGATAACGCTGACGCAGGAACTGCCAAACGTTTTCAGCTGAGTTTAGCTCAGGGCATTTCGGCGGTAGGCAAATCAAGGTTAGGGTCGCCGGTATATCCAGCTTGGCAGCCGTATGCCAGCCGGCCTGATTCAGAATGACAATGGCATGGGCACCTGGCTCAACGTGCCTTGAGATTTCGGCCAAGTGCAACTGCAGGGCTTGGGTGTTGCAGGTGGGCATGATTAGGGCAGTAGCCGTTCTTCGTCCAGCTGCGGGTCAGCCCGTTCTTTCGTCCAACACGCGCCTCGTCTTGGAACCAAACCTCTATTTTGTTTCCGGTGGTTGTTTGGCTTTGACTTTTGCCAGGACGCCCGGCCGGATCTTTTGCATGTCTTGATAGCTGAAGACGCTTGAGCTCGCCCCATAGGTCTTGCTGTGAAATTCGCTTAGCCCTGTTCCTTTGGCCAGGTAGTTGCGCGGTGAAACGCGGCTTGACAGAGCCGCGCTGTCGAGCTTGCTTGCCAGGGAATGAAAGCGGCGCGGACGCTCAATAGAGGCAGACAGAATGGACCATCAAGTCGCGCGGAATGGCAAGGATCGCGAGAAAACGCGCACCCCTGACGATGGCTTGGTCGATTTTGTCGTCACCACCAGCGCCGCTTTGCCCTGGATGACGGGGCCGGCACTGCTGTCTGCCTGGCATGCTTGCGGTCTCGCAGCGCTCGGCTTTCGCGTGGTCTATTTGATCCCCTGGCTCGACCGTGGTTCGCAGGAACGTTTGTGGGGCGAGCAGCGGTTCGCCACCTTCCAGGAGCAGGTTACATGGTTGCAAGGTGAGGTCCTGGCGCTTGGCTGCCCGTCTTTGCCCGCCTGCCAGCCCTACCGCGCAGTCTATCTGCCGTTTCTGCGTTCCATTGTCCCTGTGCAGGACGTGTTCAAAGCAGCGCCCGCCAGCCGTTGCCTAGTCGCCAACGAACCGGAGCATTTGGGCTGGTATCCGCCCCTGACAGCAGGCCGCAAGGCCATTCGCTCGGCCAAGACCATTGGGCTGTCCATGACCAATTATGAGGCTTTTGTTCAGGCCTCGGGTCTGCCCTTCAGCGGACGACTGAGCAAAGTGATCTCTTGGCTGAATGGCTGGGCCATCAACCAACGCATCGACCTGCCGTTGCGCTTGTCGCCAGCGCTGACGCTTCCTAACGTGGCCTTTCGCGATGCGCGCATCACCGGTGGTCTGCCCGCTTACGCCCAAGTGCCGCCGGTCAGCCCCGAGACGGGTGGGGCCTACTTTCTGGGGGCCTTGATTTGGGAAAAAGGTTTGGCTGATCTGGAGCGCATTGCCCTTGGCAGCGGCCAGCCGATCGCGGTCTATGGCAACGGGCGCGACGAGCACGCCTTTCGCGCCCAAGTTGCTCAACGCGGCGCAGCCCTTGCGTTTCACGGCCCGAATGCTCGATTTTGGGAGGAGATCAAGCGCTACCGCGTCTTTGTCAATCCTTCCAGAAGCGAGGTGCTCTGCACGGCGACGGTGGAAGCCCTACTTGCAGGGCGGCATGTGGTGTTGCCCGATTGCCCTGGCAATCTGCCGTTTCAAGGCTACGCCAACGCGCATTTCTATTCCAGCCTGGAGGGGGCCGTTGCCGCCCTTCAGGCCGCGCTTACAACGGAGCCAGACGCGCCGCTTGCCGTGCGCGATGATTTCAACTGGATGGCGTCGTGCCGCCGCTTGGCAGCTCTGAGCGGTGTTGAAAACAGCGGTGAAAAGGCGCGCTGATTAAAGCATTTCATTGTTGATATGAGTCGCTGGGATTCCCTTTTGGTCTAGGTTGCGATTCATCCTTTTTAGGAGGATGACGCATGGGCTAGCGCATCGGATCGGGGCTGAAACCTGAATCGAGGCCGCGGGCTGGCCTGGCCAAAGGTGGGCTTCGAGCCATGGCTCCGCAAGCAAGGTCCTTTGCGTGCCCTCCTGAACGATGCGGCCCTTGTCCAACACAAAAGCCCGGTCGTCCTGTTTTGTGGTGGCTCGAGCGTAAGCGTCCGGTCTAACTGCGGTTGCCTTATTCAGCGTTGAAGCTCCAGGGCATGAGGTCTTCAATGCGGTTGGTCTTATGGTCCTGAATGCGTTCGAGAACCCATGTAAGCCAAGCTTCGGGATTGACGCCATTCATGCGAGCGGTTTCGATCAAGGTATAGCCCACGGCCGCAGCTTTTCCGCCACCCTGTGACCCGACAAACAGGTAGTTTTTGCGCCCAACCGCCACGGGCCGGATTTTGTTTTCACAGATGTTGTTGTCGATCTCGAGGCGTCCATCGCTGAGATAAGCTTTCCCCTTGGCCATGCGAGCTTGGGCAT
>JAUIDR010000016.1 GCA_030428565.1 Alphaproteobacteria bacterium | reverse complement strand
CAGTGCCAAAACCCGAGCGGGCGCTTGCGGCCGTGACGGTGGCTTTGCGGTAATACCAGTGCCAAAACCCGAGCGGGCGCTTGCGGCCGTGACGGTGGCTTTGAGGTAATACCAGTGCCAAAACCCGAGCGGGCGCTTGCGGCCGTGACGGTGGCTTTGCGGGCAGCGTGATTTCGGCCTCACCGATGGTCTTGACGACGGAAGACCAGTGCTATGCTGGTTGCAAGACAAAGGGCGGTCCCGTGCTAGGCATTGGGGCGCGCCCTTTTGTCTTTTCTGGCGGTCGCTCGGCCTGCTAGAGCGGCCAAACCAGCAGTAGGAGCGGAATTCCCACGCCAACAATGATGAGCTGTACTGGCAGTCCCATGCGCCAATAATCGCCGAAGCGATAGCCGCCCGGGCCCATGACGAGCAGGTTGTTTTGGTGCCCGATTGGGGTCAAGAAGGCGCAGGAAGCCCCCAGCGCTACCGCCATCAAGAAAGGGTCCGGCGAGTAGCCCAGCTTATTGGCGACCTCGGCGGCGAGGGGCGCCATGACCACCGCGGTCGCAGCGTTATTCATCAGGTCCGACAGCGTCATAGTGACAAGCATGATGGCGGTTATGATGACCCAGACCGGCAGGCCTTGGGTGAGCTGGACCAATAGGGTCGAAATCTGGGTCGTGGCCCCGGTCGACAGCAGCGCTTCGCCCAAAGGAATCATGCCCGCCAGCAGCACAATGATGGGCCAGTCAATGGCGCTATACAGCCCCTCGACCGAATACTGGCGCGTCAGCACGGTTGCGCCCAACGCCAAGGCAAAGCTGATGTAGATCGGCAGCAGACCGAATGCGGTCGCGGCAATCGCGGCCATGAAAAAGGCCACGGGCAGCAAGCGCAGCTCACCGCGGGAGATGGAGATTTGCTTGGACGCGATCGGTAGGCAACCCAAGCCCACCATAGTATCGCGCAGGTGTTCTTGGCTGCCTTGCATCAACAGAACGTCGCCGGCCCGCAACACCACGTGCGCCAGGCGGTTGTGGATCGCCTCGCCTTCGCGAGAGATGGCCAGCAGGTTGACGCCGTGGCGGCGGCGAAAGCGCATATCCTTCGGAGTGCGCCCGACCAGCACGGAACCGGAAGAAACGACGACCTCCAGCAGGCCGACTTCCGCATCGGTCAAGTGCTCCTCTTCGAAGCGATCCGCGCCCCAAACGCGAAGGTCGGTATCGTCCAGAAAAGCTTCTAGCTCTTCGGGCGAGGCGCGCACGATCAGAATATCGCCGGGGCGAATCAGAGCGACACGCAGATTGGCATAGATGCGGGTCGAGCGGCGGATTAGGCCGATGATGGTGACTTCGCCCGCGTGGTTGTGCTCAAGATCACCGATGCGGGTGTTGAGCAGCTCGGAATCTTCGGGCACCTCGATTTCGGTCAAAAAATCATGGTCAGAGTAGACGTCTGTATGACGCTGTGTGTCTTTGCGCTGCGGCAGCAAACGCCAGCCGATAAAGACCACGAACAGGACACCCAAAACGGCCAAGCTGAAGCCGACCGCGCTGAAGTCGAACAAGCCATATCCCTCGCCGACGATTTGGCTGCGAAAGGAGGACACGATGATATTGGGCGGGGTGCCGATTAGGGTTGTCATGCCGCCCAGGATGGTTGCAAACGACAGCGGCATCAGCACCAGCCAGGGGCGGTCCGTCAAGGAGAGCGCCAGCGGCATCAACAAGGCCAGCGCGCCGACATTGTTCATAAAGCCGGAAAGCAGGGCAGCAAAGACACACAAGGCCACCAAAAACAAAATGGGACGGTCGGACAATCGGGACAAGGGACGGGCCATGATGTCGATGACGCCCGATTGCTGGATGGCTTGGCTGAGCACCAGCACCAAGGCCACGGTAATGACCGCCGGGTGGCCAAAGCCGCTGAAGGCCTTTTCGGGGGCCACAACGCCCAGCACAACCGCCATCATCAGGGCGGTCATGGCCACAAGATCATAACGCAGTTTGCCCCAAATGAAGAGCACCAGCACCCCAGCCAATAAGCCAAGCGCGGTCAGTTGATCCAGTTGCCAATCCAACTGGGGCCAAGTTCCAGGGAACCAATTCATGGGGCTCGTCCTTTCGGCTCGCGGTGCCGTTTTCTTGTGCGGTTGCCATCATAACCCGCAAATGGGCAGGCGTGCAGCTTTGTTGCTTGGCCCCTAACGCAAAGGGCGAGGTCTGCGCAGGAGGCTCGTGCCTAGCCATGCGGTCGGCATATGCGGTCGGCACTGGGCCGATAGCTGGCTAGGGTGGCCCTAGTGTCGGGCATGATCGAGGCCGGTGCAAGCCGGTCGATTGGCGCAGCGGCGCGGAGCCATCTTTTTTCGCCAGACTTGCAAGCGGCGGCTGGAGTCGATTTGACGGCAAGGCGTTATCGCGGGTTAACCACGGGCATGAAATGCCAATAGTAGCCGTCGAAATACCAATAGCCCATCGGCGGTGGTGGTGGCGGTGGGCTGGGTTTAACCGCAGGCTGCCAGGGGCGGACATCGGTGATTTGCAAGAAGCCCGTCGGCAAGAGCTGGGCGGAAATCAGCGCTGGTCCCGCATTCGCGGTAACTTTGGGATAAGCGGCTGCAGCGACCTGCATGCGCGCGATATCACTGCTGACGACCAGGGTTGCGCCTTTGCGTTCATAGGAACCTTCAAGCTCGACCGTCAGCGGTTTTTCTTGCTTCAGCGCGTTGGCTACCGGATCGGGAGTGAAGGTAATGACCTCTAGCAAGCCGTCCAAGCGCATTTTGCCCTCGATGCGAACCACACGACCTAACAAGTCGGTGCGGATAAAGGGCATGCCTCTAGTTGCCTTTTTGCTCAGCACAATCGGCTGGCCGCCAACTTGAAAGCGATGGCTGTCAGGGGCCAAGGCCAGCACGCCGGTGGTGGCGATGACCGGCGGTGCTGGAATGACCGCGATCGAACCAATCAGCAAGTCTTGGTCGCCGACTTGAATCGCGTCCACCGCGACCCACTGGCCCGGCTGTAACCGCGCCAATTGGGCTTCAATCTGGGGCTTGCTGGGGCCTTCGAGCGCCCCGGCCAGGCGTTTGCCCAACAGGGTCAAATCCTGACCTTGGCGCTTGAGTTGTCCTTGGACCTTGGGCAAGGGGCTCAATTCAACCGCCTGCAAGCCCTGCTCATTGCGGGTGGCTTTGATCAAGACCCGCTCGCCGCGCTTAAGGGGACGGGCATCTGGGCCGACTCGCATTTGCTCGGGGCGCACCTCGATGCGCAGCTTATTGACGATGACCGAACCGAAATCGGTCACGGTACCAACCACGCCAAGGCTCGGCGCTGACAAAGGAGTGCCGGTGCCGATGATGCCGCCCGATTGGCCCTGGGCAGGATTGCCGACGAGGGTGACAAGGCTCGCCGCCAGTCCAAGGCACAGCCAAGACGCCAAAGCCAGGTGCCGCCAGCGCGCGCTGCCTCGGGTAGCGATTCCGGGGCGGGTATCGATTCCGGGTCGGGTGTTCGACGTTGGGCAATCGGAGGCAGGGCGAGTGTTCGGCAACATGATTTCTTGTATTGTCGGGCGGCGCGTTAGGCTTGTTAGCGCGCTGGCTTTGTTGGGCGCCAGGTGCGTTCCTATTTTTTGGCGCTTTTTGAAGGCTTTGCAACCTCTGTAGCATCTTGCTTCTCTTCGCTGTGTACGAAGGCGCCGAACAGCAAGTAGCCTGATTTGTCGACTTGATCCCGGTCTTGCAGTGCCAGCTCGTTAGCGCGACGGTTCAAGGTATTGAGCATATCCTCAGATTGTTGCTCCGCCAGCTGCTTCAATTCCTGGACCGAATTCAACGACATGCGATCATAGACGATAGCGCGCTCAAAGTGTGGGTCGCGTTCTTTAAAGGTGTTGCCAATTGCGGTCTCCAAGTGGCCACCAACGATATGGGACATGGCTTGAAGGCTGTTGATTTGGCTCTGCTTGGCCATCTCATCTTCATCCTTCAAATAGATGCGTTCTTGTCCGCTGTCGCTTGCGGTCTCGTGATCGGGCAGGCGAATGAGCAGGTCGCGGGCTTCAAGTTCGGTCAAGACAGCGCTTGGATGAACATCGCGGCTGAGCATAGAGACCAGACGATAGAAGGTCAGTGTGTCGGGATCGTCGCTCTCACGCGGCAATCCGCGTGGCTTGCCTTTGTCGTCTAAAAAGGCAGGGTTTTGGCGCCACTCGCTGAGCACCGCGGCGATCAGAGGCACCTTATCGCTCGGCGGCAGGTTGGGTTGGGCCATCAAGACCCGCAAGTCTCGGCGATGCACGCCGGTTAGCAAATAGAGTTGACTCAAGGTCAGCTTGCGTTTGTCAGCCGCCAAGATTTGTCCGGCCGCTTCGACATAGGCCGCCTTCAAGATCGGCAAGAACAGCGGCAGCGTCAGGCCCATGCGAATCATGCCGCGCAGCAGGGGCACAAGAATGCGCTGGAAGGCCATCTGCAATGCGGGTGAAGGAAGGGCGGGGTTGGTCAAGGTGGGCTCTCGGCGGTCGCGGTTGAAAAATTGCAAACTGCTACAATCGATTTATCAGTCGATAACACGAAATGTTATAAATTCCCATTTACTTTTTGTCGAGCCCGTAAAACGAGAGGCTTGACGGGAAAACTCTCCGAGTCCTTGTGTGCAAAACGCTAGTTGTCGATCACATACCCCTGTCATTTCACTGCAAAATGCGGATAGACGCGCGACGCAAAGAAACCAAACGGTTCGACTGATTGTGGCGTGGGGTGTAACTTAGGTAAATGGGAATTTATCCCTTTTTTTTGCTTTCATGCGGATTAATGCTTGACCTTAAGGCATAGTTCGTGTCTCTTACGTATAGCTTTGGAGCTGGAGACAGCCCCGAAGCACCCCGATCGCTTACTCTATGAAACGGAACTTTCAGCCGTCGCCTCGTGCGACGGCTTTTTTTTTGCGTTGTGACGGGCGACGCATGGTTTTGATAGCAGGGGGGCAAGTCGAGCTGGGCAAGTCGAGCTGGGCGCTTCGCCATTGCGCCGGTCTCTGGCGATTGCGCTCATTCGGCCATAGAAAAAGCCGAGAGCAGCACCCTCGGCCTTTCAAGTAATAGCATTTATCGGCACATTCGGCTGCGCTCAGGCGCGCTCTTCGCCGCTGCCGCCCACAATGTACCCGACTCGGTCGCCCAGGCGTGCCGACATATGCGCCGCCCTTACAGCGCGGCTTTCAGCGCCGAGATAACCTGTTCGCTGGTGGCCTCCTCCAAGTAGGGATGGAAGGGCAGGCTAAACACGCTTTGGGCCGCGGCCTCTGACACAAGCAAACCTTCAGGGTCGGTCAGTGCGTCCTTATAGGCGGTCTGCTGATGCAAGGGCCGGGGGTAGTAGACCACGGTGGGTACGCCCTGTTCTTTGGCCTTGGCTTGGATGGCTTCGCGATCCTGTCCTTCTTGGACCCGCAAGGTGTACTGCGCCCAGACTGAGCTGAGCCCAGCGGGCACGTGCGGGGTGATGAAACTGTTGGAGAGCGCGTTGGTATAGCGTTGGGCGACCAGCTGCCGGGCGGCGATTTCATCTTCGTAGATCGCCAGCTTTTCTAGCAAGATCGCCGCTTGCAGCGTATCCAAGCGCGAGTTGGTGCCGATTCGCTCGTTATCGTACTTGTGGCTGCCCTTGCCGTGGACGCGCAAGCTGTCCATCAACTTGGCCATGTCCTCGTTGTCGGTGAAGATCGCGCCACCGTCGCCGTAGCAGCCCAAAGGCTTGGCCGGGAAAAACGAGGTGGTGGTGATATCAGCGATGGCGCCGGTGGTCTTGCCCTTATAGACGCCGCCAAAGCCCTGAGCACTGTCGCCCAAGACCCACAGGCCCTCGCGCTTGGCGATGTCTTGAATTGCGTCGTAGTCGGCGGGCAGGCCAAACAAATCGACGGGAATGATGCCCTTTGGCGTCAGGCCTTGTGCTTTGGCGTGGGCAATGGCGCGTTCAAGGCTGGCCGGGTCCATGTTATAGGTGGCGGCGTCGATATCGACGAAGACCGGTTGCGCGCCCATGACATAGACCGCTTCGGCGGTGGCGGCGAAAGTAAAGCTGGGGCAGAAGACAGCATCTCCACGGCCCGCTCCCAGCGCCATGACCGCCAGCATCAACGCATCGGTGCCGTTGGCGCATGAAATGCAGTGTTTTGCGCCGCAGAAGTCAGCCAGTTGAGCCTCCAGCTCTTTGACCTCAGGCCCCATGATGTACTTGCCGTGGGCCAGCACGGCTTGAATGCGGGCGTCGATCTTATCCTTGATGCGCGCTTGTTGGGCGGCCAGGTCGATGAAGGCAATGCTCATGGTGTCGGTCCTTAGAACGTCAGCGGCGGCGTTGCTTGCCGCTTGAAAAGGGGCGAAGGCGGGTTGCTGGCCGCCGGATTTTGTTGGTGCTTAGTTTGCGTCGAGCAAGACCAGCGTGGTCTTATCGGCGCTCTCTTGATAGCGCTCACCCGTGCGCGGGCAAACCAAATCCTCGCCCAAATTGTCACCCTGGCGCTCAATCAGGCGCTCGCCACTGCGCGAGACCCAACCGATGCGCCGTGCGGGAACGCCCGCCATCAGCGCAAAGTCGGGCACGTCTTTGGTGACAACCGCGCCAGCGGCGATCATGCAGTAGGCGCCCAGGGTATTGCCGCAAACGATGGTGGCATTGGCTCCGATGGTCGCGCCTTGTTTGACCAAGGTAGGGGCGAATTCATCCTTGCGCTCGACATGGGCGCGCGGGGTCAAGACGTTGGTAAAGACGCAAGAGGGGCCGCAGAAAACCTTGTCCTCCAGCACGACGCCTTTATAGAGCGCCACGTTGTTTTGGATCTTGCAATCGTCGCCAACGCGGACATCGGGTCCGGCCATAACGTTTTGCCCCAGCGAGCAATTTTCGCCAATCTGGGTGCGCGGCAGGATGTGGACGAAGTGCCAAAGCTTGCTGCCCGCGCCGATTTGGGTCTGACCATCGACATAGGCGCTCTCGTGGACGAAGGCATCGCGGTGGACTTGCGCGGCGGGATCAATCGACATTCAAGCGTCTCCTTTGTCAGCCTCGGCCAAGCTGGCTTGCAGAGCAGCTTCGCCCAATTGCAGGACGCGCAGCACCGCCAAGCCTTCTTGAGCATTGGTCAAGGGCTGCTGTCCGCTGGTAATACAGTCGATAAAATGCTGGCATTCGGCTTTCAGCGGCTCGTTCTTGGCGACCTCGATATAGTCGGGCTCCGCCTTGACCGGCACCGGCGCTAGGCCCGCTGCGTGTTCCAGACCGTGGCGATAAATGGCGAGCTTTTGCGACCAGTCAGGCTTGGAATCCTCGAACACCGCCATGCCCTTATCGCCGATAACCACCAGGCGTTGTTCCTTGAAGGGGTGGTACCAAGAGATATTAAAGTGCGCGCGAGCGCCCGAAGCAAAGCGGCACTGCGCGGTACACCAATCGGCGATGCCAGGCGTCACTTGAGCGTTTCCTTGAGCCGTCACGCTGGTCGGTTCTTCGCCGACCAAAGCCAGCACCATCGAGATATCGTGCGGGGCAAAAGACCACCAAACGTTTTCTTCCAAGCGAAATTTGCCCAAGCTCATGCGGTTGGAATAGACGTGCTGGATGCGTCCCAGCTCACCCGCTTTGACAAGATCGCGCAGCTTGGCGAAAACGCCGTGGTATTGCAGCAAGTGGCCAACCATGACCAATTTGCCGGTCTGTTCGCCGACCGCCAGCACTTCCTTACCTTGATCGACGGACAGGGCCAGGGGCTTTTCCATGAAGACGTGCTTTCCCGCTTGCATGGCTTGGATGGCCAAACTGGCGTGGGTCACAGCGGGAGTTGCAAAGGATAAGCCGTCAATCTCAGGATCGGCCAGAACCGCCTCTAGACTGCGAACCGGCACGCCGTGTTCGGCCGACAGTTTGGCCGCCTGAGCCTCGTTGGGTTCGACGATAGCGGCCAGCGCGCCCAGTTGGGCGAAATTGCGAACCAGGTTTTTCCCCCAGTATCCGCAGCCCACGTGTGCAATCTTAGTCATGTACTTTTCCTGAAAATTTGAGCGGGCTTGACCGGCAGCCAGGCCTTACGGGTGCCAGATCGTGCGGACGCTAGGTCGCGAGGGCGCTAGGCAACGACGACGTTGTCGCCTGCATGATCTTGCGCTTCTTTGGCTTGTTGTGCGGCACGAAAACGCCCGCGGCTGTCGATGACCAGCGGCGCGTGTTGGCGCACCATGTCATAGTCTATGTCGGTGTGGTCGGTCAGCAATAATACGGCGTCGAATCCTGCCAGGCTCTCGGGCTTAAGCGGAACCGAGCTAAGGTCGAAATGGTGTTCACGCATCTTCGGGAATACCGGCACGTTGGTGTCGTGGTAGGCCACATCGGCACCCCAATCGCGCAAGATCTCCATCACAAAGACCGACGGGCTCTCGCGCATATCGTCAACATCGCGCTTGTAGGCGATGCCCAGGCACAAGACCTTGGCTTCTGACAGCGCTTTGCCGCGCTGGTTGAGTGCTGCGACGGTGCGATCCACGACATACTGCGGCATCGATGCGTTGATTTCGCCGGCCAGCTCAATAAAGCGGGTGTGCAGACCGAATTCGCGCGCCTTCCAAGTCAGATAGAAGGGGTCGATGGGGATACAGTGTCCACCGATACCAGGACCGGGGTAGTAAGCGGTAAAACCAAAGGGCTTGGTAGCAGCGGCGTCGATGACCTCAAAGATATCAAGGTCCATGGCGTGAGCGACTTTCTTCAGCTCGTTGACCAGGCCGATATTGACCGAGCGGTGAATGTTCTCAACCAGCTTGACCATCTCCGCCGCGCGGGTCGAGGAGACCGCCACAATACGATCAATAAAGCTGCCATAGACCGCTTCGCCCGCTGCGCGGCAAGCGGCTGTGTCGCCGCCGATGACCTTAGGGATGGTCTGGGTGTTGAAGTTGGGATTGCCGGGGTCTTCGCGCTCGGGCGAATAGCAAAGGAAGAAAGTCTCGCCGATCACCAGGCCGCGCTCTTCGACATAAGGCAGTAAGACCTCGGCGGTGGTGCCGGGCCAGGTCGTACTTTCTAACGCCAGCAATTGGCCCGCGCGAAAATAGGGGCTCATGGCCTGCATGGTGGATTCAACCGCGCCCAAGTCGGGCTCGCGGTACTTGTTCAGCGGTGTGGGTACGCAGATCAATAGAGCGTCACACTCAGAGGTTCGCGAGAAGTCTTGCGTAGCCTCGAAGCGCTCTGACACCATCGCTTGAATTGTCGATGACGGGATATGCTTGATGGGCGAGCGCCCGGCGTTCAGGCCCTCAACGCGCTCGGCGTCGATGTCCACCCCCAAAACTTGAAAGCCAGCCTCGTGGATGGTGTGCGCCAGGGGAATGCCGACGTAGCCAAGTCCGAAGATGCCGATTTTTGCGCTTTTGTCTCTGACCTTTGCCAGAAATGCTTCGATAGACACCAAAGCTACCTCGTGATCCGTGGTTCGAATGTTACTGGGCTCCGAACCGATTTCGCGACGGCCAAGCCTGCCCGTTTGGCTCAGTTTGTTTGGCCCTGGCCGTTTGATCTCGCCCATTCGACAGGGGCCTTTGACAGGGGCCTTTGCGCCAAGTCCTACGACGAAAGGCGGTCGATTTGAATTGATTTTTTGCGTGCTACTGTCGCATGCAAGGCCTGGTGTCGCCCTTGTGCTGAGCCGGATGTGTAGCCGATGAACCCGCGCCCATGAACCCGTGCTTAGTCGCGACGAATCAGGCGCACGGACAGGCGTTCTAGCTGGCTATCGACGAGGGCGCGTTCCTCGGGGCTCAAGACCTGGTGACGAGGGTAGACCGGCGCCGCGCGGTCGTCCAAGACGGGGGCATC
This sequence comes from Alphaproteobacteria bacterium, assembly GCA_030428565.1. Taxonomy (GTDB): domain Bacteria; phylum Pseudomonadota; class Alphaproteobacteria; order UBA7985; family JAUIBT01; genus JAUIBT01. The sequence goes on along the minus strand of JAUIDR010000016.1, from coordinate 51,846 downwards.
CCAGCCTTGCGTGGTCTCAAAAAAATGCGCCACGCCCGCTTCGCCAAATTCGCGCAAGTAGCCTTGAACCACCACATCGAGATAGCTGAGCAGCACCGGGGCTTCCTCGTCGGGATGGCGCTGGCGCTCGGCAGCGATAGCATAGATGGCCAGATCGAGCGGCCTGTCGTCGGCTGGCGGGTTGCTTCCCTCAGGGTGAAGGTGCGTAGGGAGGCGCTCATAAGCGGATTCGCGGCGATCAAGGGCCGCCCAGTCGCCACCGGGCACCGCGGCCATCAGCCCCCAAAGCACCGCGTCAGGGGCGGGCACAGCCGTCAAATAGCACCAGCCGCGTTCGCAAGCACGCCGCCAGGCCCTTTGCCATCCGCGCACCTTTGCGCGCTGGGCCTTTGGGTAGCTGTGGGTCTGGCGGTTAACGAGGGAACCGTAGCCGAAGAAAAAAGGGTCGCACATCAGGAAATCTCAAATAGGAAGGGCCGGGGAGCACCAGAGCGGCAGTTGTCGGCAAGGTCAAGATTCTTGAACGAACCTTGGTGGGGGCTGGCCTGTTGGATACTGATGCTACCGCGCCTTGGCACGCTGGGGCTTGAATGGTTGGGCCCAGACCAATTGGGGCTGAAACGTGGCGAATTTTGCGCTGTTTGGGGCGTCGCCGCGGGTTTCTTGTGGCCAAGGTGGCCAGATAGCAGCGCGGGGCAAACAAAGGCTTGCTATTCACCGGGGCTTGCCATACCACCGCTCTTGAGTGTCAAACCTCTTGCTAGAATGACGTTGCCCAAGTCCTCTTGGTGCAACACCACCACATGACAGCGGCGCCTTTGCCAACCGTAAGGGCGTCCGGCTCAGCCCATGTGGGACTACTGAAGATCTTCCCGAAACGACGATCCTAAGCGTTTGAATAAGAGTGACCTTCCAACTCGGGTTGGTGTGGCCCTCGGGCATTTTGCGCGCCAACCCAAAACCCGAAACGCTAAAGGAACGATCATGGCGACTGGTACAGTAAAGTGGTTCAACGCAACCAAAGGCTACGGCTTCATTCAGCCTGAAGACGGTGGCAAAGATGTCTTCGTACACATCTCAGCGGTTGAAAAAGCAGGCCTTAACGGCCTCAACGACGGTCAAAAGCTGTCTTTCGAGCTGGCTACAAGCAAAGGCAAGACTTCGGCTGCGAACCTGCAACTGGAAGACTAATTCGCCAGTTTTGGTGAATAAAAACAAAACCCTGAGGGCCTAGGGCTCTCAGGGTTTTTTTGTGCCTGCGTGGGGCGATAAGCAGAAGCGTGCTTTGGTATCCGTATTTCCTCTGGCCAGGCTCGGGGGGCTCGCTTAAACCTGGCCCAAGCGCGTCCTATCTTGGCGAAGGCGCCAAACCCCCTTTCAGCGCCGCGTTTTGCGCGGTCGTCTTATGAGCCCCCATGACCCAACGTCGAATTTGGATCATCAATCATTATGCTTCGACGCCCGCGACTGGCATCGGCGGGCGGCACCATAACTTTGCCCGGCTGCTGGCACAGCGGGGGCATCAGGTCACGGTCATCGCGGCTCGCCGACATCATATTTTGCGCGATGCTGACGCCAGCACGGCGGCGCCCTTTAAAGAAGAAATCGATGGCTACCGCTTTGTGCGCTTGACGGTGCCGCGCTATGCGGGCGCTCATGACAAGCGGCGGGTTCTCGCCTGGTTTTGCTTTTGCTTCGCCCTGCTGGCGAATGCCTGGCGCTTGGGCCCACGCCCCGACGCGATCTTGATTTCTTCTTTATCTTTGGTCGCCTATCTTCCGGCGGAGATATTGGCGCGTTGGTATAAGGCGCGCTTGATTTTCGAAGTGCGCGATCTTTGGCCCTTATCTTTGACGCTGTTGGATGGCGTTTCGCCCAAGCATCCTTTCGTGCGCTTCTTGCAATGGATCGAAAACCGAGCCTACCAGCGAGCCGATCAGACCATCGCCACCTTGCCCGCCGCCAAAAATCACATGCTGAAACACGGCCTAGAAGCCGCGCGCTTTGCCTGGGTGCCCAACGGTGTGCGAGGGAGCGAGATGGCGCTCAGCGCTGAGGAGCGCAAGCACCCCAGCTTGCGGGCGATTGAGGCTCTAGCGCGCGATCATTTTGTCATCACCTATACCGGCACCTTGGGCCAAGCCAACGCCTTGGAGGGCCTGCTGGAAGCGCTGGCTATCCTTAAACGGCAAGCCCGCGACCAGGGCCTGGCGGTGGCTTTGGTTGGCCAGGGGGCGCTGAAGGCGAAATTGCAGGCTAGGGCTCAGGCACAAGGCCTAAGCGCGCTGCACTTTTTGGAGCCGGTGTCTCCAGCGCTGGTGCCCGCACTGCTGGCCGCAAGCCAAGCCTGTATTTTGTGCTGGAACGATCAGCCGCTCTACCGCTTTGGCATATCGGCGAACAAGCTGGCCGAATACATGATGGCCGGGCGTCCCATCATCCACGCCTATTCGGGGGCCTGCGATCCGGTCGCGGACTACAACCTTGGTCTCAGCGTGCCAGCAGAAGACTCCGCGGCCCTGGCAGAGGCCCTTCGCGTCTTGGCCGATACCCCTGCCGATCAGCGGCGAGCCATGGGAGCGGCTGCCAAGGAACTGGCCGAGCGGTGCTATAGCTTTGAGGCCTTGCTGCCACGTTATGAGGCCCTGATTCTCGGCACCACAGTGTCTGCGGGCCCAACAGCGCCCAAAGGCCCCAAAGCGCCCGCAGGCGCCACAATGTCCGGGTCGGCCAGCGCGAGCGAAGCGGAGCAACCCGACCAAACGAGTCAAACGAACCTGCGATCTGCAAAGGGCACGACGGCATGATCTTACCACCTATCGCTTCCCGCATCCTGGCACGTGTCGCGTCCTTAGGGGGGCTCGGCTGGGCGGCTTGGGCGCTGGCGGCCGCGCCTTGGTTCTGGATCGCCGATTTTGTCATTGATCTGCCAACGACTTTGGCGGGCGTCTTATACGTGATAGCTTTTTTTCAAGGCCAAGCCCGCCGTCCGCGTTCCTGGTTCTGGCTGGGCGGGATGGCTGGGCTTTGGCTTCTATTCCTCGTCGGCGCTGTCGATGCCTTGCGGCCCGCCGACGCCTTGCCGTTGGCGGTCTTGTGGCTGCGTCACCCTCTATTGCTGGCGGCGGTGCTGGCTTGGTTGGTGCATCAGGACCGCGAGCCCAAAGCTGCGGTATGGCAACCGCTCGCCTGGAGCTTTACCCTCGCCGCGCTGTTCGTCGCGCTAGACGGCTGGTTTCAGTGGCTGTTTGGCTTTGATATCTTTGGCAAGCCACTTGCGGGCAAATATCGCCTGACTGGACCACTTGATGAAGCGACGCTCGGCTTCTTTTTACTGCATCTAAGCCCCGTGATTTTGGCCAGCGCGCTGGCTGGATTTGGGCCCTGGCCCTGGCTGCAAAAGCGCATTGGCAGCGCCCTGGCCTATGCTGTGGCAGGGGGCAGCATTTTGGCGACAGCTGGCGCGATCTTGATTTCAGGCGAGCGGCTGTTCGCGCTCTGGTTCTTGCTGGGGCTGGTGGGACTGGTGGCCTTGCTATTGGTCAGCCGACCCAAGAGCCGCATCGCTCAGCAGCAGCGCTGGGTCGATTTGGGCGCGTTAGGCTTGGTGGGGCTGGTGCTTGCAGGCTGCCTTTTTGTGGCCGTCCAGCCCAAATTGCGCGGCATCCTGATCGAGCGCAGCCTGGGCGATATCGCTGAGATGATCGCCATCTATGAAGCGGGCGAAATTCCCCCCGACACCGACGGCTCATATGCCAACATTCACCTGCGCAGTATGCAGGCCATCGAGCACGACCCGCTAACCGGTTTGGGCATGCGCGGTTTTCGCTTTTACTGCCGTGACGTGTTGGGGCTGGAAGGCGATGCGCATTCTCGCCGCGTGGGTTGCATCACGCATCCGCACCAGTCCTGGCTGAATATTGCGGTCGCGGGCGGGCTGCCCGCATTGGCACTGGCGCTGGTCTTGGCGGCCACTTTCCTTATCGACCGGGGGCGGGCGCTGTGGTGCGCGCGCCAAGAGCCCAAACTCTTGGTGCTGGCCTTTTTACCGCTCTGGGTCTTTGCGCCGCTGTTGATCTCGCCGCTGAGTTCAGAGGGCATCTTTGTCAATTTTTCAGAAAACCTGCTCTGGACGGGGCTGGCCTTGACCCTCGCCATGGAAAAATTGGTCAAGGCCGGGGTGCGAACCTAAGCCTTATTCGGGGCTTTATCTGGGGCTTCAGCAAAGAAGCGGTAGGCATCGCTGACAATGCTGGCAAGGTCACTATAACGCGGCCGCCAACCGAGTTCGACAAGAGCCGCGCTAGCATCGGCCACCAAGCGCGCCGGATCGCCCGGCCGCCTGGCTTCGTCTTTGACTGGAAAATCACGATCGCCTCGGTGCAAGGCCTCGCTGCGCACGGCGTCGATGACTTGGCGCACGCTCGCGCCTTGGCCCGTGCCCAGATTAAGCGCGCGATAGCCGTCGTGGCGCCCCTCCAGCAGGGCCTCTAGCGCCAGAATGTGGGCCTCAGCTAGGTCTTTGACATGGATGTAGTCGCGGATGCAGGTGCCGTCAGGTGTGGGATAATCTTGGCCAAAGACAGCGATATGATCGCGCTGGCCCCGCGCGGCCTGGATTACCAGCGGGATCAAGTGGGTCTCGGGTTGGTGGCGTTCGCCCAAGGCCCACTCGGGTGCAGCCCCGGCGGCGTTGAAATAGCGCAGAGCGGTGGCATTGAGGCCAGCCGCGGCGGTTTGATCGGCAAGGATTCGCTCGACCGTGGCCTTGGATTGGCCGTAGGGACTGGTGGGCGCCAAGGGCGCATTCTCGGGGATCAAAGGCACGCTGGTGTTGCCATAGACCGCCGCCGTTGAGGAAAATACCAGGTGGCAAAGGCCATGGCGCTGCATGGCGGCGAGCAGCGCCAAACTGCCCGCGACGTTGTTTTGATAGTAGCTCAGCGGGTCGCGTACCGATTCACCGACTTCGATCGAGGCGGCAAAGTGAATGACCGCTTGTACCTGGTGGTCCGTGATCGCGGCGTCCAGAGCGTTGGCGTCGCTCAGATCAGCCCGAACAAAGGGCTCGACCAGGCCCGCTGGGCAGCTGGCGTTGCTGAGGCGGTCAAAGACCACCACCGGATAGCCGCGTGCGCGCAGCTGGTGGGCTGTGTGGGATCCGATAAAGCCTGCGCCACCGGTCACAAGGATTGTAGGTCGGGAAGGGGTGGTCATATTGAACGGACCATGGTGGAGTCTCTTGGTCGGGGCGCTGGCCCGGTTTGCTCAGGGTGTGCGCCCGGGTTGTGCTCAGGCTTGCACCTGGGTCGTGCCTGGCCTACTCACCATATTCTGCTTGCTTTCGCTAGTCCCATTGCGCAGTTTCGGCGCGCTGGCCGCGCGCGGCGGGGCCGGACATCTGCTGACCAACGGACCCTTGCTATGCTCTCCGCCTATATCCGCACCAAGAATGAAGCCGCTAACATTGAACGCTGCGTCAAGGCCGCGTTGGTGGTGGCCGATGAAGTGGTGGTCGTTGACTCGGGCTCGACAGACGACACGATAGCGCTGGCCAAGGCGGCGGGTGCGCGGGTCGTACACAACGACTGGCCGGGCTTTGGTCACCAAAAGCGCTTTGCCGAAGATCAGTGTCAAAACGATTGGCTGCTCGACCTCGACGCCGACGAGATCGTTACGCCTGAGCTGGCTCAGGACATCCAGCAGGCTCTTGCAAATCAGCCGCCCGCAGACCTGTGCTTTGCGCTGGCCTTGGATTTCATTTTGCCAACGGGCCGACGCTTAGCGCGCCGCTTTCGGGTGCCGCGCAAGAAGCTTTATAACAAGACCGTCTACCGCATGCCCGCGCACGTCGCCTGGGACCAGTTCAAGCTGAAAGATAGGCGCAAAATCAAAGCGCTAGACGGATCGCTCGACCACTATGCATTCGATGATCTAGGCCACTGTGTCATCAAGCAAAATGGCAACAGCTCGATGGTGGCCAAAGGCACAAAACTGCCAGGCCGCGCCGGGGTCTTGGCGCGCATTTTCTTCATCTTCCCGTTCTATTTCTTCAAGCACTATATCATCCGCGGCTACTACACCGCCGGTGTCGAGGGCTATTACTTTGCGGTGGTCTTGGCCTTCGGGCGCTGGCTGCGCGATGCCAAGCGCGCCGAGATGCAGGCTCTGGCGAAAAAGCGTTAGCCCCAGGGACGGGGAACGGGGAACGGGGCCTGCCGGGCGGGCGCGCCAGATATCAGCGCTCTGGCGTGTGCCAATCGCTGCTAACCGAACGGCGGCGTAGGCGCAGCGCCAAGCCGAGCGCGACCCCGACGCCAATCGCGACCGTGAGGTCAACCGCAACCGTTAGCACCAAAGTCAAGACCAACAAGCCCCGATCACCGGCGCGGGCCTTGGCGTAGTCGCGCCATTTGTGCGGCTCGCTCATGTTCCACGCGGTTATGAGCAGCAGGCCCGCCAATGCGGGCATGGCCATATAGCCCGCCATGGGCGCCGCAATCAACATGACCAGTAAGATGGTAAGCGCGTGTACAATGCCAGCAACAGGGGTTCGTCCTCCCGCCTTGATGTTGGTTGCGGTGCGCGCGATAGCACCCGTGGCGGGCAAGCCGCCGAACAGAGCCGAGGCTAGGTTGGCCACGCCCTGTGCGTTCAATTCCGCGTTGGGACGATGCTGGCTATCGGTCATGCGGTCGGCCACCATGGCAGACAACAGCGATTCGACGCCTGCCAAGAAAGCAATGATGAGCGCCGAGGGCACCAGCTCAAGCACATGCGCTAGGTTGAGCTCGGGCAGTTTGGGCCAGGGTAAGGGCGTTGAAGGCAGCGCGCCAAAGCGCGAAACCAGGGTCTCGACCGGCAGGTTTGCCAGTGCTACCAGCCCTGAGGTCACCGCGATTGCTGCGATTAGACCGGGCCAGCGCGGCGCGGTTCTGCGCAGCACCACAATCAGTACCATGGTCGCCACCGCCACTGCCAAGGCATAGAGGTTGGTATCGGCGCGCGCGCTCCACAAGACGGGCAATTTGTGAAGGAAGTCTGCGGGCAGGTCTTGGATGGTTAGACCCAAGACGTTGGCAAGCTGCGAAGTGGCAATAATCAGCGCGATGCCAATGGTAAAGCCTTGCACCACCGCGTCCGGGATAAAGGCGATCAACCGGCCCGCGCGGAAAAAGCCCGCGATCAGCAGCACGATCCCGGCCATGAAAGTCGCCAACACCAGCCCGTCATAGCCGTGTTCGGCGATCACGCCATAGACCACCACAATGAAGGCGCCGGTCGGACCGCCGATTTGCACCCGGCTGCCACCCAATAGCGAAATGAAAAAGCCCGCGACGATGGCCGTGACGAGGCCCGTTTCCGGCGGTGCACCTGAGGCAATAGCGATGGCCAAGCTCAACGGCAAGGCAACGAGGGCGACGGTGATGCCGGACAAAATATCGGCGCGCATAGTCGCCAAGTCATACCCTTTTAGCAGGGAAAACAAGATGGGTTGTCGCATAGAATAGGGGGGACCTAGGCCTGGTAGGATGGTTGTGCCAAAAGCGCCGCCGCACCCAGATACGCACGTATAGAGGTTGCCACGATCGTCGACGGTCTATGTATCCGCAGCACGGTCATGGCGGCGTGGTGCTGGCAACATCAACCTGTCTGCGCCTTTGGTCGGCTGGATGCAAGCCGCGGTGGCCAAGAAAAGCCTTCATGGGCTCGTTAGGGCTTCGACAGGGGATTGCCGACGGCCAAAATTAGCGAAATCGAACAAGAAATGTTAGAAAATGAAAACGAAGCGTGCTTTTGTGCTGGACCTATCGGTCGCATTCTTTAGACTAAGCGCGCATTTGGTCAAGGTTGCCGCTCACGTAGTTGCCTGGCCGAGGGCAAAATAAACGTCGAACCAGCCTTCTTCCTGCCACCCCGATTAGAGCTAACTTGCCCCATGCTGAACCGCCTTTTGCCGTCCTCTGGCCGCGCTGATCGTGCCCCTAACGGAGCGCGTGAACCGCTCAGTGCGCGGATTATGAATAAACTCACCTATTCGCTGGGCACCACGGCGTCAGAGGCCAGCTTGTTCGATTGGCGCATGGCGCTGTCACTGGCGCTGCGCGATGACGCGGTAGATGTTTGGTCCAAGAGCATCGAAGGCGCGCGGGCTGCCAAAGCCAAGCGGGTCTACTACCTGTCCATGGAATTCTTGATCGGCCGTTTGATCGAAGATGTGGCCATTAACCTTGAGATCGAGGACGAAGCGCGCGCGGCCATTGCTGAGCTGGGCCAAGACTATGATACCTTGGTTGCCAACGAGCCCGACGCAGCGCTGGGCAACGGAGGTCTGGGGCGTTTGGCGGCTTGTTTTATGGAATCCTTGGCGACGCTGGACATGCCCGCCATGGGCTATGGCATTCGCTATGAACATGGCCTGTTTAAACAGCGCTTTGAGAACGGCCGCCAGGTTGAGAGCGCCGAAGACTGGCTCAATCAGCGCCATGCTTGGGAATTTGAGCGCCCCGCCATTTCCTACGCTATTGGGTTCGGTGGCCACGTCAGCCAGAGCGATCAAGGTCGGGTCTGGCAGCCGAGCGAGCGCGTAATAGCCGTCGCCTATGATACGCCGATTGTGGGCTGGCAAGGCCGTTGGGCCAATACCTTGCGGCTCTGGTCGGCCAAGCCTGAGACCCTGTTCGACCTGCACACTTTCAACCGCGGCGACTATTTGGGCGCGAGCCATTCCGAAGCGCTGGCGCGGGCTATTTCGCGCGTCCTCTACCCCGACGACAGCACCGATGCGGGCAAGGAACTGCGCTTGCGACAAGAGTATTTCTTTACCGCCGCATCAATCCAAGACGTGATCCGCCGCTTCTTGCGCGAAGGCCATCGCATCGAGGAACTTGACCGCTATGCCGCGCTTCAGCTTAACGACACTCACCCGGCCGTGGCAGGCCCCGAGCTGGTGCGCCTGTTGGTCGATGAACACGGCCTGGAGTTTGAAGCCGCCGTTGAGCTGGCGCGCCGCTGCCTGGGCTATACCAACCACACGCTGTTGCCCGAAGCGCTCGAGCGCTGGCCGGTCGATCTGTTTGGCCGCATTCTGCCGCGCCATCTGGAGATCATTCAGGGTATTCAAAACCTGCACTTCCAGACCACGGGCAGCTTTGAGTGCATTATCGAGCACGGCTCGGTCAAAATGGGTGAGCTGGCCTTTATCATGGCCCACAAGGTCAATGGCGTGTCGGCGCTGCACAGCGATTTGGTCAAGAAAACAGTCTTTTCGAACCTGCATAAGGTCTACCCCGATCGCATTATCAATCAGACAAACGGGGTCACACCGCGGCGTTGGCTCAATGCTTGCAACCCGCCGCTGCGCGCGGTCATCAACGAGGCTTTAGGGCAAGGTTGGCAAGGCGATCTGGAGCGCTTGATCGGCTTGGACGCACGGGCGGGCGAGGCTGGGTTGCAGCAAGCCGTGATGGCGGCCAAAGCTCAGAACAAGGCCCGCTTGGTCGATTGGATCAAGAGCCGCGACGGAATCGCGCTCAATCCGAACGCCCTATTCGACGTGCAGGTCAAGCGTATCCACGAATATAAGCGCCAGCTTTTGAACATTCTGGAGACCATCGCCTTTTGGAACGAGCTGAAAGATAACCCCAACTTTGAAGCGCCCGCACGGGTGAAGATATTTGGCGGCAAGGCTGCGCCCGGCTACTACGTGGCCAAGGAGATCATTCACTTGATCAACGATGTGGCCAAGACGCTGAACGCGCACCAGCCGACCCGCGAGCGTCTGCAAGTGGCGTTCCCGCCGAACTACAACGTCACCATGGCCGAGCATGTTATTCCAGCCGCCGATTTGTCCGAGCAAATCTCGACCGCTGGCAAAGAAGCCTCGGGCACCGGCAACATGAAATTTGCGCTCAATGGCGCGCTGACCATCGGCACGCTGGACGGTGCCAACGTGGAAATCCGCGAACATGTCGGGGCTGACAATTTCTTCTTGTTTGGCCTCACCGCTGAAGAGGTTGTCGAACGCCGCCAGCAACCCGATTTTTCGCGCCAGGCTATCCAAGCCAGTCCGCGTCTGGTGCGGGTCTTGGATCAGATCGCCAACGGGGCCTTCTCGCCTGGCGATCCGCATCGCCACGCGGGTATTGTCCACCGGCTTTACGAACATGATTATTTTCTCGTAAGCTGTGACTTCGACGAATACTACGCCAGCCAGCGCCGGGTTGATCGCGCCTATTTGCAGGGCGGCGCTTGGGCTGAGATGGCTATTCGCAACATCGCGCACATGGGCTGGTTCTCCTCGGACCGCACCATCAAAGGCTACGCCGAGGCGGTTTGGGGCATCGAGCCCGTAAAGGCGCCGACAAGCCAAGCGGCCTAAGCAAGGGGCCCAAGCAATTGGCCCAGGCAAGTGGCCCAGGCAATTGGCCTAGGACTGGCGGCCTAGGACCGCTGCGGCGAAACGATAATCGCGCGAAAGCGCGCGGACCTGGCCATCATGGCTTGGCCGAATAACGGGAGTGACTGGAGCCATGTCAGGCATCCAAGACGAGCAGCGCCAGCAGCTAATCGAAGGCCGGCACCATGACCCCTTTTCGATCTTGGGGTTGCACGGCGCGCCCGATGCCGCCGAATTGCGGGTCTTGATCCCAGCCGCTCACCGCATGACAGTTTTAGCGAGCGATGGGCAAAGCGCCGTCTGCGATCTGCCGCTGATCGAAGGCAGCCCCGGACTGTTTGTCGGCCCCGTACCGGCTTCGCTGGCTAAGAGCCGCGACTATCGTCTGAAAGCCGAGAGTGACTTTGGGACTTGGGTCTTCGATGATCCCTACCGTTTTGGCCCCGTGCTGGGCGAGCTGGATGAACACCTAATTAGCGAGGGCGCGCACCGCCAGCTGTGGCGGGTTTTAGGCGCACATCCCATGACCCATCAAGGCGTCGAAGGCGTGCATTTTGCGCTCTGGGCGCCCAATGCGAAGCGGGTCTCTGTCGTGGGCGATTTCAACGCCTGGGATGGACGGCGCAATCCCATGCGCAGCCGCGGTCATACCGGCGTTTGGGAGATTTTCATGCCCGGCCTGAGTGCCGGTGAAATCTATAAGTATGAGCTGATCGGTGCCGACGGGCAGGTCTTGCCGCTCAAGGCGGATCCCTATGGCTTTGGCAGCGAGCACCCGCCCAAAACGGGCTCGGTTGTGCGCCGTCTGGACGACCATACGTGGCACGACAGCGACTGGATGGCCGCGCGTGAAAAGCGCAACAAGATCGACCGCCCGATCTCGATCTATGAGGTGCATCTGGGCTCTTGGAAGAAAGTGCCAGAAGAGGGCGACCGCCCCCTGTCCTACATCGAGTTGGCACAAGATCTGGTGGCCTATGTGCAAGATCTGGGTTTTACCCACATCGAACTGATGCCGATCAGCGAATACCCCTTTGATGGCTCTTGGGGCTATCAGCCGGTGGGGCTGTTCGCACCGACCATCCGCCACGGCGTGTTAGAGGAATTCCGCGCACTGGTCGAAGCCTGCCATGCCAGCGACCTGGGCTTGATCATCGATTGGGTGCCCGGCCACTTCCCAGAAGATGCGCACGGGCTGGCCCAGTTTGACGGCACCCCGCTCTATGAGCACGCCGACCGCCGCGAGGGCTTCCACCCCGATTGGAACACGCTGATTTTCAACTATGGGCGGCGCGAGGTGTCCAACTTCCTCATCGCCAACGCGCTCTATTGGCTAAAAGAACACCACATTGACGGCCTGCGCGTGGATGCGGTGGCCTCGATGCTCTACCGCGATTATTCGCGCGCACCCGGTGAGTGGGTGCCCAACGTCTTTGGCGGTCGCGAAAACCTGGAAGCCATCGACTTCTTGCGCCGCCTGAACGAGGTGGTTTACGGCGAGGTGCCGGGTATCATGACGGTGGCCGAAGAATCGACGGCCTTTCCCGGTGTCTCCTCGCCCACCAACGCGGGCGGTCTGGGGTTCGGCTATAAGTGGAATATGGGCTGGATGAACGACAGCCTGTCCTACATGAGCAAAGATCCCATCCATCGCAAATATCATCACCACAAGATGACCTTCGGGCTGCACTACGCCTTTTCAGAAAACTTCATCTTGCCGCTCAGCCACGATGAGGTGGTGCATGGCAAGGGCTCTTTATTGGATCGTATGCCCGGCGGCGGTGAGGAAAAGTTCGCCAACTTGCGCGCCTATTTCGGCTTCATGTGGGGCCACCCGGGCAAGAAGCTGTTGTTTATGGGCAGCGAGTTCGCGCAAGGGGGCGAATGGAACCACAACCAAAGCCTGGATTGGCACCTGTTGGCCCATGCCTGGCATCAAGGCGTGCAGAGCTTGGTGCGCGATCTAAACCAGCTCTATCGCGATCTGCCTGCCCTGCACCAGCTCGACAGCAAGCCGCAGGGCTTTGAGTGGGTCGAGGAGGGCGCGCACGAAGAATCCATTTTTGCTTGGCTGCGTTATGATGTGGCGCGCCAGCGGCCGGTGTTGGTGGTCAGCAATTTCACCCCGGTCGAGCGCCGGGATCGGCGTATCGGCGTGCCTTGTTCGGGCTATTGGGCCGAGCGTATCAACACCGATTCTCACCATTACGGCGGCGGCGGACGCGGCAACATGGGCGGGGTACAGAGCCAGGCCGTAGCGGCATCTGGGCGGCCCTATTCATTGACGCTTACTATTCCACCGCTCTCGACGCTCATCTTCGAGTTTCAGGGCACCTAGGGCCCAAAGGTCTCGCGAACCGCCCGGCCCTTGTCGCGATCAAGAGGCGGGCAAACAAAAAACAAGGCCCAGCAAGAGGCCGTCAATCAAGTGCCAGATAGGCGCAATCAACAGGAGGCAACATGGAACGCGAATATCAACGGCTTTCCCAACAAACCATGGCCTTTGTCTTGGCCGGGGGGCGCGGCAGCCGCCTTAAGGAGCTGACCGACCGGCGCGCCAAGCCCGCGGTCTATTTTGGCGGCAAGAGCCGTATCATCGACTTTGCTCTTTCCAATGCGGTCAATTCGGGCATTCGGCGTATCGGCGTTGCGACGCAGTACAAGGCGCACAGCTTGATCCGCCACCTGCAACGCGGCTGGTCTTTCTTCCGCGCAGAACGCAACGAATTCTTGGATATTTTGCCGGCCTCGCAACAGCTTGACGAGGAAAACTGGTACAAAGGCACCGCCGATGCTGTGACGCAGAACATCGACATTCTGCGCGCTTATGGGCCCAAGTACATCCTGATCTTGGCGGGCGATCACATCTATAAGCAAGACTACGCTTTGATGCTCAAGCAGCACGTCGAGACCGGCGCGCAAGTCACGGTCGGCTGCATCGAGGTGCCCCGTATGGAGGCGACCGGGTTTGGCGTCATGAAGGTCGATGAGAGCGACCGCATCTTGGATTTCGTCGAAAAGCCCGCCGATCCGCCTGCCATGCCGGGTCATCCCGATTTGGCTCTGGCCAGTATGGGCATCTATGTCTTTGAGGCCGACTATCTCTATGACTTGTTGATGGCCGATGCGGCTGATCCCAATTCCAGCCATGACTTCGGCAAAGATATCATCCCGCAGATCGTGGCCCAAAACGGCGCGGTTGCGCATCCGTTTAGCCGCTCTTGCGTGCGCAGCGGGGCCGAGCCCGAGCCCTATTGGCGCGACGTGGGGACCATCGATGCGTTCTGGCAGGCCAATATCGACCTGACCGATTTCACGCCCGAGCTGGATCTCTATGACAATGATTGGCCGATCTGGACCTATTCAGAGCTGACCCCACCGGCCAAGTTTATCCATAACGAGGAGGGGCGGCGCGGGCATGCGCTGTCGTCGATGGTATCGGGCGGCTGCATCATTTCTGGCTCACAGCTGCACCGGTGCCTGCTGTTTACCGGGGTGCGCACGCACTCCTATTCGCAGTTGGAGGGCGTCATTGCCATGCCGCACGTCACCATCAATCGCAATGCACGGCTGACAAACGTTGTGATTGATAAGGACGTGGTAATTCCCGAGGGTCTGGTCGTCGGCGAAGATCCAGACTTGGACGCCAAGCGCTTTCGGCGCAGCGATAGTGGCATCTGTCTTATCACAAAACCCATGATCGATCGTTTGGAACTCTAAGCGCATGCAACTGCTCTACTTGGCTTCAGAATGCGCGCCCTTCGTTAAGACCGGCGGGCTCGCCGATGTCATCGGTTCGGTACCCAAGGCGCTGAGCGCTTTGGGGCTGCGCAGTCGCATTTTGTTGCCCGCCTATCCGGCGCTCGCAAAGTGGGCGGCCAAGGGCAAGAGCGTATGGCAGAGCGACGATCTGTTCGGCGGGTCTGCCCAGCTGCTGGCGGTCGAGGCTGAGGGCCTAGAGCTGTTGTTGCTGGAAGCGCCGCACTTCTTTCAGCGGCCCGGCGGGCTCTACCTGGATGCGCAGGGCCAAGACTACGCGGATAATGCCCAGCGCTTTGCCGCTCTGGCTTGGGTCGCTGCGCAAGTCGCGGTCCAGGGGATCGACGGATGGCGGCCGGACCTGGTGCATGCGCACGATTGGCAAGCCAGCCTTGTCGCGGCCTATCTGAAACAGATGCCAGAACCCACGCCGCCTTGCATCACCACCATCCACAACATTGCCTTCCAGGGCTTGTTTGAGCCGGAATTGATGGGGCCATTGGGGCTGTCACCCGATCTGTTCCACGCCGACGGTCTGGAATTCTACGGTAGGCTGGGCTTCTTGAAGGCGGGGCTGGCCTTCAGCCATGCGGTGACCACCGTTAGCCCCACCTACGCCAAAGAGCTGATGACGCCGGAATTTGGCATGGGCCTGGAGGGGCTGTTGCATGCCCGTCACCGTGATTTCGTCGGTATTCTCAATGGGATCGACCTGGAAGCTTGGGATCCGCAGAGCGATGCCCAGCTCGCCGCTAATTATGGGCCTGCGGACCTGGCTGGCAAGGCGATCAACAAGCAAAAGCTAGCCGAGCGGTTTGGCGTAGAGCACGACCCAAGCGCGCCGCTGTTTTGCGTCATTAGTCGTTTGACTCGCCAAAAGGGCTTGGACCTGCTGCTGGAGGCGGTGCCGAGCTTGGTCGCGCGGGGTGCTAAGTTGGTCGTACTAGGCACCGGCGACAGCGATCTTGAGGCTGGATTTAGGGCCGCGAACCGCCGGTTTCCGCAGTCAGTCGGTTGCGTTATCGGCTATGACGAAGGCCTGGCACACCTGCTGCAAGGCGGCAGCGATGCCATTTTGATCCCTTCTAGATTTGAGCCCTGCGGTCTGACCCAGCTCTATGGCCTGCGCTATGGCACGGTGCCGGTCGTGGCGCGCACGGGCGGCCTGGCTGACACCGTGATCGACGCCAATGAAGCCGCGCTGATGCGGGGCTGCGCGACCGGTTTCTTGCACGACTCCGCCCATCTTGAGGCGTTAGAGCAGACAATTCACCGGGTCTGCGATCTGTTCCAGGATCAAGAGCGCTGGGCATCAATGCGGGCAGCCGCCATGGAGCACCCGGTCGGCTGGCAAGATTCCGCGCAAGCTTATTTGCAGCTCTATCAGCGGGTGCTGTCAGCGGCGGGATTGGCCGCGACCCCGGCAAAACCGGCCGCCAAAGACGATGCCGCTCGCGCTGAGGCTGATGAGGCCCCGGCTGACATCGTGCGGGCTAATGACGCGGGGGCCAATGATGCGGGGGCTCCTGCCGCTCCTCCCTTGCCCAAGTCCCGGCTCAAAGCAGATGGGCCCAAATTGAAGGGCCCCAGGATTGCGACCAAGGCGGCGGGAAAGCTCGGCGAAAAAGCAACCGCTAAGGCCCCGGGCAAAGCAAATGGAAAGACCGAAGCACAGACCAAAGCGTCCGCCGATCGAGCCGCCGCCCCTAGGCCGGTGCCCGGCCAGAGCGGTGATAGGTCAAAGGGCTAGCAAGAATGAGCGTAGGTATGCAGGCCGGGCGTCCAGATCCCCTGGGCAGCTTCTATGACGGGCAGGGCTGCAATTTCGCGCTGTTTTCCGCCAACGCCGAACGGGTCTTACTCTGCCTCTATGACGAAGACGGTGGCCAAGAGCTGGCGCGCCACGCCCTTCCCCAGCGCAGCGGCGATATCTGGCACGGCTACTTGCCCGGCATCCGTCCAGGGCAGTGCTATGGCTATCGCGTCGAGGGGGCGTATGCGCCCGAGCAAGGCCATCGTTTCAATCCAAACAAGCTGTTGCTGGACCCCTACGCACGGCTCTGGCAGGGGCAGGTCGGCGATGATCCGGCGCTGACAGGCTACGACAGCGCGGGCGGCAGCGATGATCTTAGCTTTTGCACCCGTGACAGCGCGGGCTTTATGCCCAAGGCACAGGTATGGGATCCCGCCGATTTTCGCCCCCAGCCCAGCCGGTTGCCACCGCTGCAGCCGACCGATCGGCGCGGGCCCGTCTATGAGGTACATGTTCGAGGCCTGACCCAGCGCCACCCAGATATTCCCGAACCCCTGTGCGGCAGCTATGAGGCACTGGCGCACCCGGCCATGCTGGCGCACTACAATGCGCTGAGCCTGGGCGCGATCGAGCTGCTGCCGGTGCAGGCCTTTGCCGATGAACGCGCGCTGCTCAACCGAGGGCTGTCCAACTATTGGGGTTATAACACGCTCAGCTTTTTTGCGCTTGAGCCGAGCTACATGGGGCCGAAGGGTCTAGCGGGATTTCGCGCGGCGGTACGCGACCTGCAAAACGCGGGCCTGCGTGTCTTTTTGGATGTGGTCTATAACCACACCGCCGAAGCCGACGCGCTGGGGCCAACATTCAGCTTTCGCGGGATCGACAACGCCTCTTATTACCGGCTGATGCCTGGCGATGCACGCCACTACATCAACGATACCGGCTGCGGTAACACGCTGAACCTCAACCATCCCCAAGTGCTGCGCCTGGTCATGGATAGCCTGCGGTTTTGGGTGGAAATTATGGGCGTAGACGGCTTTCGTTTCGACCTGGCGGTCTGCATGGGGCGCGAGCCGCATGGCTTTGAGACCCACAGCCGCCTGCTGACCGCCATCAGCCAAGACCCCGTTTTGCGGCGCGTGAGCCTGATTGCCGAACCCTGGGACGTTGGACCGGGCGGCTATCAACTGGGCGGCTTTCCGGCTGCTTTCAGCGAATGGAACGATCAGTTTCGCGATTCCACGCTGCGCTTTTGGCGCGGTGATGAGAACAGCGCCCAGGCCTTAGCAACCGGGCTATTGGGCAGCGCCGATCGCTTCGATCACAGCGGACGCAGGCCTTGGGCGAGCCTCAATTTCGTCACTGCCCACGATGGCTTTACCCTGGCCGATACCACGCGCTACCTGCAACGCCACAACTGGGCTAATGGCGAGGACAACCGCGACGGCCACCCCATGAACCACAGCGACAATTTTGGTATCGAAGGGCCGAGCGATGATCCGGCAGTGCAGGCCTCGCGGGCCCGACGGCAACGTAATTTGCTCGCCAGCTTGTTCCTAGCGCAAGGCTGGCCCATGCTGCTTGCGGGCGATGAATTGAGCCATAGCCAGGGCGGCAATAACAACGCCTATTGCCAAGACAATGAAACGACCTGGCTGAATTGGCAGGCGAGCGATCAGAGCCAGCTTGACTATGTCACTGACCTCTTGGCGCTGCGGCAGGCCCTGCCAGCCCTACACGAAAGCGCCTATTTGCACGGCCAACCGCTGACCGGCTCGGGGCTTGCCAACGTCGAATGGCTGGCCCCCGATGGCGAAGCTCCCGACTGGGACGACGACCATTTGTCGAGCCTTGGCTTGTTGCTGCGCCCAGCGGATAACGAAGACTGGCTCTTGTGTTGTTTCCACCGACGCAAGGAGCCGCTCCGCTTTACACTGCCCGCCTGCCCGACGGGGCGCAACTGGTTGCTGGTGTTGGACACGCGTCACGAGGGGGCCGCGGCTGCCCGTGAACAGCGGCTGAGCCAGCCCTATTTAGAGCTTGCCGGCGATAGCTTGGTTGTTCTGACCCTGGCCCCGCAAGATACCCCACGCCATACCACCACGCCCCGTGCTGGAGCGTCGGCTTAACGAAAGATAGGAGGCCCTGATGGCAATCCAAAACATTGCGATACAGCCGTTTGACGGTCAAAAGCCAGGAACCTCTGGCCTGCGTAAGAAGACGCGCGTTTTCATGGAGCCCGGCTTTCTTGAGGCCTTCGTGCAATCCATCTTTGTTGCGACTGGCGGGGCAGAAGGCAAGACCTATACGCTGGGCGGCGACGGACGCTATTTTAATAAGCAAGCCATCCAGACCATTTTGAAAATGGCGGCGGCCAACGGCGCCAAGCGGGTCATCGTCGGGCAAAACGGGCTGCTTTCAACCCCGGCTTCTTCGCACCTTATTCGCCTCAATCAGACCGATGGCGGCTTTATCCTGTCAGCCAGCCACAATCCAGGCGGCCTGGACGAGGATTTCGGGCTCAAGTTCAATGCCGCTAATGGCGGCCCCGCGCCCGAAGCCATGACCGAGGCTATGTATGCGGTCAGCCAAACGATCCAAAGCTATGCCATAAGCGATGCGGACGACGTGGATTTGTCGATCTGTCACACCACGGCACTCGAAGGCATGCAGGTCGATATCATCGATCCGGTGGCTGACTATCACGCCCTGATGCGCGAGCTGTTCGACTTCGATGCCATCCGCGCCTTGTTCGCCAGCGGCTTTACCATGGTGTTCGACGCCATGCATGCCGTGACCGGCCCTTATGCCAAGGCGATCATCGAGGGCGACTTGGGGGCGGCGCCCGGCAGCGTGCGCAATGCGGTGCCTTTGGAGGACTTCGGCGGCGGGCATCCCGACCCCAACCCCATTTGGGCCAAGGACTTGATGGCCGCCATTATGGGCCCTGATGCGCCCGACTTTGGCGCGGCCTCGGACGGAGACGGCGATCGCAATATGATTACCGGACGCGGGGTCTACGTCTCGCCCTCGGATAGCCTAGCGGTGCTGGCCGCCAATGCTACCGCCGCGCCCGCGTATGCTAAGGGGCTGGCGGGCATTGCGCGCTCTATGCCCACCAGCGCGGCCGCTGATCGTGTCGCCGATGCCTTGGGTATCGAGGCTTTTGAGACGCCGACCGGCTGGAAGTTTTTTGGCAATTTGCTGGATGCCGGGCGGGTCACTATCTGCGGCGAGGAGAGCGCGGGTACGGGCTCGGATCATGTGCGGGAAAAGGACGGCCTTTGGGCGGTGCTGTTGTGGCTCAATATTCTAGCCGTGCAGCGCAAGTCGGTGGCAGAAGTTCTGGCTGCTCACTGGCAGCGCTTTGGTCGTGACTACTATTCGCGCCACGACTACGAAGCCTTGGAAGTGGGCAAGGCCCAAGCGGTCATGGAGGAAATTCGGGGCCAGTTGGGCGATCTGGGCGGCAAACAGTTCTGCGGCCTGACGCTCAGCCATGCCGATGAATTCGCCTATGAAGACCCGATCGATGGCTCCATCAGTCGCAATCAGGGTCTGCGGCTCTATTTTGAAGGCGCGCGGGCGGTGCTGCGCTTATCGGGCACCGGGACACAAGGCGCGACGTTGCGGGTCTATTTGGAGATATTCGAGCCCGCAGATGGTGATCACAGCCAAGAGCCTCAGGCGGCGCTGGCAGCTCTACGTGACGCCGTTCGCCAGTTGGGTCGTTTCGAGAAACTGTTGGGACGCCTGGAGCCTGACGTCATCACCTAGTGCTAGATGAAGCCCTGTGGCCATAGCCTCGGCGCTTGCTATAGCGTCGAGCAAAAGTCCTGTTGGGATTTGCCATAGGTCGCGGC
Source organism: Alphaproteobacteria bacterium (assembly GCA_030428565.1). Lineage (GTDB taxonomy): Bacteria > Pseudomonadota > Alphaproteobacteria > UBA7985 > JAUIBT01 > JAUIBT01. The sequence continues at coordinate 32,072 of JAUIDR010000016.1, read as the reverse complement.
GCAGCGCTTTGTGGAGCGAGCTATGGGCGCATTTCCTAGCCTGACCGCTCCATTAGTTGATTTAAGGACAGAACTAGCAGCGCCCCAAGGCAGAAGAGCGCAGAGGACAAGCACCGCGATGATCGGTCCCCAATAATGGCTTCTATAAAAGGGACACCACTATGCGATTCTTGCGACTTTTCCTTATCCCTGCTGTGATGTTGGTCAGCTTAGGGGCGGCGGGCTCGGCGCAGGCCTGCGCGTTTTGCGGCCTAAACCAGTATGAAATCGTCAATGTGCAGCATTGGGCCAGCTTGCGCGCGACGCCCTCGACCAAGGCGCATCGTTTGGCCAAAGTCCCGCGTGGCGAGACGGTGGTTGGCAACGGTCCTACCCATCAGACCATGTACCATGAGTGGATCCAGGTCCATTTCAACGGCCAGACCGGCTGGATTCCGACAGACTATCTGAGCTTCATCGGCGTCGTAGGAGATCCGGGCAACAATGTTCCCCAACCGCCCGCTGGCTATGACAACGCCACGTCTTGCGGCGGCATCGTGCGTGCGCGCCCGTCCATGGACTCGCGCCGCGTCACGTCGCTACGACAAGGAAAGCGGATTGAGATTTTGACATCAAGTGGCGTTTGGATGAACGGTTACGAGTGGTTCCGTATCGCCTTTGATGGCCGCAATGGCTACCAATGGGGCGGTATTCTGAGCGCCGACGACCAGCGCGCTGGCTCTTACATCGGCTGCTAGAAGTCCAAGCAGGGGCGCTGGCCTAGCGCCAGTCCCTTTGCAGCTTGCCGCTCATAGCAAAGACATATCGCGCCCTCGGTGCTGCGCGTTTCACCCCTATAAGGGAGATTACAGTCGTGTTTATTGTTTGGCGCGGATACGGGATCCTGGTCCCGATCTCTGTGGTTGTCGCCTTTTTTGCACTGGTGTTGGCGAACGAGCCGCTCGGTCTGCCTTCTAGCTTGATCTTCGTTCTGAATGGCTTAATTCCGGGCGCTTTTCTCTGGTGGCTTGGGCGCAAAGTGAACAATGCCAACAATGACAAGTTGGTGCAGGATGTTGAGACAGGCGAAATGCTGCGGCTCAAGACCCGTCACGACTTTTTTTGGATCAAGATCTAGTACTGGGCGGTATTGCTAATAGCTGCTGCTGTTGTCATTTCGCTTATCACGGGCGTTAGCGCGACCATCGCCATGTTCCAGGGGGCCTAACAGCAAAAGGCCTTCGGTTGGCCCTGTCAACCCGTTCAATGAGCGGGACGAGTCAGCACGCCCTTAGGCCATCCAAGCATTTTCGATAACCTCAATACGACCTTGGTCATCCAGCAATACCGCATCAAAGCGGCAGGTCATCGATTGATACTTAGGATGGTCTGCCAACCAAATTTCTGCGGCTCGGGCAATGCGGGCTTGCTGGCGTGGCTGCAAGGATTCAGCGGCCTGTTGTAAGGTCTTGCGGCGTTTGACTTCAGCAAAGACAATCATATCGCCGTAAAGCGCATGCGGCTGGCGCAACACCAAGTCGATTTCGCCGCCTGACATACGGCAGCGCTGGCCCAGAACCTCCGCGCCGCGTGCCTCATAGGCGACACAAGCGCGGGCCTCACCCGCCAAGCCACGCTGATAGCTTGTTAGTGCATGCGGGGCGTCGCAGGGCTGTGGTTCATTGGCTCTGTTCTTTGAGTTTGAGCGCGCGTTCATAGACTAGTTTTTTCTTTGTTCCACTTATGTTTGTGACATAGGCCACGGCGTCTTTCAAGCTGTTTTCCCGCATAGCATCCTCAAGCATAGCATCCAAGTCGCCTTCGCTGGGTGCTTCAGCGGGCGCGGGTGGCCCGACAACCACCACGATTTCACCCTTGGGTGCGCCCTGGGTCTGGTAGTGTTCGGCCAGCTCTGATAAGCGGCCGCGGCGGGTCTCCTCATAGAGTTTGGTCAGTTCGCGTGAGACCGCGGCTGAGCGGTCGCCCAAGGCTTCGGCCGCATCGTTTAGCATGGCCGCCAGGCGTGAGGGGCCTTCATAGAAGATCAAGCTGGCGGGGATTTGTGCCAGCTCGCCCAGGGCCTTGCGACGCGCGCCGCTTTTGGGTGGTAAAAATCCTGCGAAAAAGAAACGATCGCTCGGCAGGCCTGCCAGTACCAGCGCTGTCGTGGCCGCTGTTGGTCCCGGCACGACTTGCGGCTCTATGCCCGTTCCGATCACCGCCTGCACCAGCTTGTAGCCAGGGTCAGAGATCAAGGGCATGCCCGCATCGCTGACCAGCGTCACGGCTTGGCCTTGGGCAAGCGCCTCCAAGATTCGCGGGCGCAGAGCCTCGGCGTTGTGTTCGTGGTAGGCGCGGCAGGGAGTCTTGATGCCAAAATGCGCGCAAAGCTTGCCGGTCACGCGCGTATCCTCGCAATAAATGACATCGGCGTCCATTAGGGCGGCTTGGCCGCGTGGGCTTAGATCGCTCAAGTTGCCGATTGGCGTGCCAACGATGGTAAAGCGGCCAGATGCTGGGCCGCCGGTTACGCGCGTGCTGCTCATTTTGGGGGCCTTTCTGCGACCAGTGCGGAGCTTAAACCTTTACCAGCGCGCCTAGGATGGCGTCCAGCCGCTCAATGCCGGCATCGCTGGCGGTTAGGCGAGCCGGCGCATCGGCCTTGTCTTGAACTTTGCCTTGGTCCTTGCCATCGAGCTGCAAATCCCCCGAGCGGCACAAGCGCTCGAGAATGGGCCAATCCAGCAGCTCGGTGATAGGCCTGCCCGCCAAGGCCTCCAAGCGGGCCAGCGGTAGCCCTTCGGCCAAGCGCAATCCCATGATCAACGCTTCCTGCCAGGCGTCCTCGGCCGCTAGGTCTTGCCATTGGCGGGTGGCGTGACCCTGGTCTTGGCAGCGCTGCAGCCATGCGGCGGGGGCCTTGTGCTGACGGCTTGCCCAGCGTTGGCCGTTGAGGGTCAGGCGGCCATGGGCACCCGGGCCGACACCGACATAGTCCTGATAGCGCCAATAGCAAAGGTTGTGCCACGATTCTTGGCCAGGCTTGGCGTGGTTCGAGACCTCGTAGGCAGGCAGCCCGGCGGCGGCCAGGCGCTGGCGGGTCGCCAAGAACTGATCGGCGGCGGGTTCGTCGTCCAGTGGTTGCCACAGCCCGCGGCGCACTTGGGAGGCAAAAACGGTGTTGGGCTCGATGGTCAATTGGTAGAGTGAGATGTGATCGGGCGCTAGGGCCAGCGCTTGATCTAGCTCGGTCAGCCAAGCCGCCAAGGGCTGTTGCGGGCGCGCATAAATGAGATCCAGCGAGGCGCGATCAAACAGTCCGCGCGCCAGATCCCAGGCCGCCAAGCCTTCTTGAGCGCTGTGCTGGCGACCCAAAAAGCGCAAGGCTGTGTCGTCTAGTGCTTGCAAACCGACCGACACCCGGTTGACCCCGGCCGCGCGATAGCCCCGAAAGCGCGCAGCTTCCGCTGAAGTGGGGTTGGCTTCCAGCGTAATCTCGGGCTGATCAGCAAAGCCCCACAGCGCGTCGATGTGCTCCAGCAGGCCGCCAACCAGCCCTTCGGGCATCAAGGAGGGCGTGCCGCCGCCGAAGAACACCGACGTAACCCGGCGATTAGGCGTATAGGCAGCGAAGTGCGCCAACTCGCGGCGGTAGGCTTGCAGCCAAACCTCGGGCTGCGGCTCAGCCTCGGCAACGAAGGAGTTGAAGTCGCAGTAGGGGCACTTGGCCTTGCAAAAAGGCCAGTGCAGATAGATCGCAAAGGCCGTCTCAGGCGGGGCGAGCGGCGTCATAGCCAGGTCTAGGCCAAACAGGTGGCGATGAGCTGCTCGAAAGCGCGGGCGCGGTGGCTCATGGCGTGTTTGGTGGCCGGTTCCAGCTCGCCAAAGGTCTGCTCGTAGCCGTCCGGAATGAACAAGGGATCATAGCCAAAACCGTTGGTCCCGCGCGGTGCCTCTGCAACCTGGCCAGATACCCGACCTTCGAAGCTCTCGACATGGCCATCGGGCCAAGCCAGGGTTAGGGCGCAGATAAAGGCCGCGCCCCGATCTTTGCGACCGCTGGCGCTCATCTCTTCCAAGACGCGTTGCATGGCGATGCCAAAGTCCTTGCTCGGGCCCGCCCAGCGCGCCGAGTAGATGCCGGGCGCGCCGTCCAAAGCATTGACCGCAAAGCCGCTGTCGTCGGCCAGGGCCAGCAGGCCGGAGGCCTTGGCGGCAGCGCGCGCTTTCAGCTCGGCATTGCCAATAAAGCTGTCTTCGGTCTCTTCGGGTTCGGGCAGGTCCAGATCGCCCGCCGACACCACCTCAAGGCCATAGGGGGCGAGCAAGGCGCCGATCTCGCGCACCTTACCAGCGTTGTGGCTGGCGATGACCAGCTTGTTTTCTGTGACGCGACGCATAGCCTTGTCCCTTAGCCCAATTGGAACAGGGCTTGATGTTGGGCGCGGACCAATTCGCCGACACCCTTTTCAGCCAAGTCCATCAGCGCGTTGAACTGATCGCGCTGGAAGGGCTCGTCCTCGGCGGTACCCTGGATTTCTACCAGGCCGCCTCGGCCGGTCAAAACGAAATTGGCGTCGGCTTGGGCGCTGCTGTCCTCAGCATAGTCTAAGTCCAGGACAGCCTGGCCCTCGTAAAGACCACAAGACACCGCCGCGACTTGATCGGTCAGCGGCAAGCTCTTCAGCGCTTTGAGCGACTGCAGGTGGCTACAGGCCAGATGCAAGGCGACATAAGCACCGGTGATCGAAGCGCAACGCGTACCGCCGTCGGCTTGGATGACATCGCAATCGACCTTGATTTGGCGCTCGCCCAGAGCCACCAGGTCGGTCACAGCGCGCAGCGAGCGGCCAATCAAGCGCTGGATTTCTTGCGTGCGGCCCGATTGCTTGCCGCGCGCGGCCTCGCGATCCATGCGGCTATCGGTTGAGCGGGGCAGCATGCCGTATTCAGCGGTCACCCAGCCCTTGCCGCTGCCACGCAGCCATGGCGGAATACGCTCATCGACGCTGGCCGTGCACAGAACGTGGGTATCACCCATTTTGATCAAACAAGAGCCCTCGGCGTACTTGTTGACGTGGGGCTCAATGATAACAGATCGCAGGGCATCGAATTTGCGGCCAGAGGGGCGAGACATAGGCTGGCTTTCACTTCAAGAATTGACGTTAAATTGGGGCTTGCTTACATGGGATAGAGCGCTAGGGAAAGCCCCAAGGCTGGGCAGAGGCCCGGCGGCGCGTCCTAATGTTCCACAAGAGTGATAATCAGGTGTCCCAAGATCGGACCGTCAGCGATATTTTGACCAGTATTTCACCGCGCGCCCAAGAGGTGATGCGGGAAATCGCCATGGCCTATGTTGAGCGCGGTGAGCCGGTCGGCTCCAGGACCCTTTCCAAATTGCAGCATCTGGATGCGTCGCCCGCCACCATCCGCAATGTCATGGCGGATTTGGAGGATTTGGGGCTCTTGTATTCGCCGCACACTTCGGCAGGGCGCTTGCCGACAGAAAGCGGCCTTCGTCTGTTCGTTGAGGGGCTGATGCAGGTGGGCACGGTCAGCCGCCAGGATCGCGCGCGCATCGAACAGCAGTGCGCTGAGCGGGGCAGTCGCGCCAGCGACGTGATCGAAAGCGCCTCAACCGCGCTGTCGGGCCTGTCGGGGTTTGCTGGGCTGGTCGCCTCGCCCAAGACCAACAATGCCCCATTGAAGCAAATTCAGTTCACCATGTTGAGCGATGATTCCGCGCTGGCCATCCTGGTACTGGCCGATGGCACGGTGGAAAACCGGCTGTTGCGCCTACCCGCGGGCACGCCCAGCTCGGCCCTGGTGACAGCGGGCAACTACCTGACCCAGCGGCTGGCGGGACTGACCCTGGCCGAAGCGCGGGCCAAGATCGTCACCGACATGGCGCGCGATCGTGCTGCGCTGGATGATCATATTCAAAAGTTGGTCGAACTGGGGGTAGTGACGCCTTCGAATGACGGCCACGACGACGGCGTTCTGATCGTCAAGGGCCAGCTCAATCTATTGGATAGCGTTGAGGCGGTGGGCGATTTGGCTTCGGTTCGCGCGCTCATGCGCTCGCTGGAGTCGAGCCAGACCTACCTAAAGCTCATGGAGGCCGCCGATCAAGCCGAGGGTGTGCGCATTTTCATCGGCTCGCAGACCGAACTTTTCGGCCTGTCGGATTGCTCGGTGGTGATCAAACCCTATCGCAATGCCGATCAGCAAATCATCGGCGCGGTTGGGGTAATTGGTCCCTTGCGCTTGAATTACGGGCGCATCATACCCATGGTGGATTACACGGCTGATGTCATGGGGCGGCTCTTGTCCTGATGGCAGCCCGCGCCTGCATTTGCGCGGTCAGAACAAGCCAGCAAATTCTTACATTCCAATTATTCGGAACCCAGCAAATCTATGTCCAACACCAACACGCAAGATCAATACGCCGACGCTCAACAGGCTAACGAAGACGAGACCGAAATCCTGGCTGACGACGGACAGGCCGGTGACGCAGCTCAAGAAGGCGCCGCTGGCGAGGAAGAGGCGGAATTGAGCCTCGAAGACCAGCTAGCCAACGCCTTGGATGAGATCGAAGCTCTGAAGTCTGAGATGGGCGGCCACCGGGATCGCGCTCTTCGGGCCGTGGCGGAAGCGGAAAATACGCGCCGTATCGCCCAGCGCGACCGAGAGAACGCCGCCAAGTACGCCGCCGAGCCCCTGGCCAAAGACCTGCTGGAAGTGGCTGAAAACCTCAAGCGCAGTCTGGCGTCGGTGGCACCAGAAGACGTTGAGGCCAGCGCGGCGCTGCAACAGGTCTTGGAAGGCGTTGCTATGGTCCAGCGCGACTTTGAAAACGCTTTTGCCAAGCATCAAATCGAAATCATCGATCCGGTGGGTGAGGCCTTCGATCCCAACGCGCATCAGGCCATGGGGGAGATGATCACCGCCGATGTCGAACCCGGCAAGGTCGCGATCTGCTTTGCCCGCGGCTATAAGCTGCGTGATCGTTTGCTGCGACCGGCCATGGTGCAACTGGCGCGTGCGCCAGAATAGGGCCGCAAAGTGGGGCTGCAGAATAGCCCTGCAAAATAATGCTGCATTCAGCGCACTCAAAGCCCCGGCAGACGGCCAGCGATTGGCGCCTGCTGGGGCTTTTATTTTAGACTTTCTTCACGAACTGCGATTTCAGACCCATGGTGCCGTGGCCGTCAACCTTGCCCTCGATGTCATGGTCGCCGCCCAACAGGCGCAAGTTCTTGGCCTTGGTGCCGACCTTAATCACAAGCGACGAGCCCTTGACCTTCAGGTCTTTGATGACGGTGACGGTATCGCCATCTTGAAGCTGGGCTCCGTTGGCGTCCTTGATGATCAGGGCGTCATCGTCGCTTTGATCGGCGGCCTTGGGGTCCCACTCGTGCGCGCACTCGGGACAGACCAACAGCGCGCCATCCTCATAGGCGTAAATGGAGCCACACGCAGGGCAGGGGGGCAAGGTCTGTTCATCAGTCATAGGGCTTTCCACGATGTGCTAGAGCGGTTCGATGTCACCGCCGGTATAGACCTGATGGAAGGCCTCGTAAAAGGCGCCAAAGGTCTCGGTCTCAATCGCGCGGCGCATGTCGGCCATCAGGTCTTGATAGTACTGCAAATTGTGCCAGGTCATGAGCATGAGGCCCAAGATTTCATCGGCGCGGATCAAGTGGTGCAGATAGGCACGTGAATACTGGCTGCAGGCCGGGCAGCGGCAAGCCTCGTCAAGCGGGCGCGGATCGTCTTTGTGCCGTGCGTTCTTGATATTGACCGCGCCGCGCCGGGTAAAGGCCTGACCGGTGCGCCCGCAGCGGGTGGGCAAAACGCAGTCAAACATATCCACGCCGCGCGCCACGGCGCCAACGAGGTCGTCGGGCTTGCCAACGCCCATGAGGTAGTGGGGCTTATCGGTGGGCAGCATGTCGACGCAAAAATCGAGCGTTTGGAACATCATGTCTTGGCCCTCACCGACGGCCAGGCCGCCGATGGCATAGCCTTCAAAGCCGATTTCTGTCAGCGCTTCGGCGCTCTGCTGGCGAAGGTCGGCATGCACCGAGCCTTGCTGAATACCGAATAGCCCGTAGCCCGGACGCTGCTCAAAGGCTGCGCGCGAACGCCCGGCCCAGCGCATCGACAGCTCCATAGAGCTAGCCGCTTGCTCTTTGCTGCAAGGGTAGGGGGTGCATTCGTCAAAGGCCATGGTGATGGTGGCGTCCAAAAGGTTCTGGATCTCCATCGAACGTTCGGGCGTCAAGGTGTGGCGCGAACCGTCAATATGGCTGCGGAAGGTCACGCCCTCTTCGGTCAGCTTGCGCAGTTCCGCCAGGGACATGACTTGAAAGCCGCCAGAGTCGGTTAGGATCGGGCCGGGCCAATTCATAAATTCGTGCAAACCGCCAAGGCGCGCGACCCGTTCAGCCGTCGGCCGTAGCATCAGGTGATAGGTGTTGCCCAAAATGATTTGCGCGCCGGTGCCCGCGACGTTCTCGGACAGCATGGCTTTGACCGTGCCAGCCGTGCCGACGGGCATAAAGCAGGGGGTCTCGATGCTGCCGTGGGCGGTATCAACGCGGCCCCGCCGGGCCTTGCCGTCTTGGCCGAGAAGCTGAAAAGAAAGGCTCATGAAAATCGTTCCAAAAGACAGGCATCGCCATAGGAGAAAAAGCGGTACTCCTGCGCGATGGCATGGGCGTAGGCGCGCTGCATGAAGTCCAACGAAGTGAAGGCCGAGACCAGCATGAACAGCGTCGATTTGGGCAGGTGGAAATTGGTCACAAGCAAATCCACCTGCTTGAAGTCATAGCCGGGCGTGATGAAGATATCGGTATCCATCCAACCGGGCTGACCGTTGCTAGCTTCAAGCGTGCGCAGGCTGGTAGTACCGACCGCCACGACGCGCCCGCCTGCTTGTCGAGTCCGCGCGATGGCCTCCGCGCTCGCCTCGCTGACCTCGCACCATTCGGAGTGCATGCGGTGGTCAGCGACCTCGTCGACCTTGACCGGCAAGAAGGTGCCTGCGCCAACGTGCAAGGTCACGTCGCAGCGCTGGACGCCGCGCTGGTCAAGGGCCGCCATCAGGCGCGGGGTAAAGTGCAGGCCCGCGGTGGGTGCCGCGACCGCCCCAGGCCGGTCAGCGAACAGGGTCTGGTAGCGCTGATCGTCTGCCGCATCCTTGCCGTCCCGCTTGATATAGGGTGGCAGCGGCATCGCACCATAGAGCTCAAACGCTTGGGTCAGATGGTCGAAGTCGTGTTGAAAGCCGAGCGTGACCTCGCCCTCGTTACGCTCCAGCACCGTAGCGCTGAGGCGCGGGCCAATGACCAGTACATCGCCGGGGCGGCATTTCTTGGCGGGCTTGGCGAAGGCGCGCCAGCGGTCGGGGGCCCCGCCCTGCTCGCTTGCCAGCAAGGAAAGGTCTTGGTGCAGCGTCAGGGATATGCGGGCTTGTCCCCGCATGGCGGTCAAGCGGGCCGGCAGCACCCGCGTATTGTTGACCACCAGCAGATCACCCGCACGCAATAGCCCGGGAAGGTCCAGCACGCTGCGATCTGCCAAGCTGCCCCCCAGGCACGATAACAGCCGTGCGCTGTCGCGCGGTTCGACCGGGACTTGCGCAATGCGCTCGGGTGGCAGTTGGAAGTCGAAGGCATCGACCTTCATGATGGGCTAGTCCTGGTTGCGCAGGTTGGACAACAGAGTTACCAGCACCAAGTAGATCGGCAGCAGCACATAGGCCATGGCGATCTTGACGCCGAAATCGCCCATGGCGACTTGGACCCAGGGGAACTCGGCGCCCACCAGGCCAAAGACGCCCAAGGGGGCGAAGGCCAGGCCATAGAACAGCACGGTATCAACCAGTGAGGCCACCAACGAAGAGATGACCGGCGCTTGCCAGATCGGACCGGCGCGTAGGCGGTCGAAGATCACCACGTCCAGCATCTGGCCGACCAAGAAAGCCGCGCCCGACGCAACGCCGATACGCACATCGCCGACGAGTACCGACATGACGACACCGACCGCAAAGCCGACCAGCACCACGATTCGCGCTGACGACAGACCGAACAAGCGGTTGGTCACGTCGGTAATCAGGAAGGCAAAAGGAAAGCTGAAGGTGCCGAAGGTGAGCCAGTTGGCAAAATTGACGGAACCGGGGGTGCCGAACCAAATGTAGTCGGCTTGAATGTCGATGTTGTGGTTCACCAAAAGGTTAGAAGCCAAAACGACAAAGCCCATGGCCAAGGCCAGGATGATTAGAATAGGACGCATCGAAGTCTCCAGAAAGGTCAGGCCGCGAGATAGGCGGCTGGATGCGGGACTTCAGGGAGCCGAAGCCCGCTCGATAGCAGGATTGCAATCAGGCGCTTGCTATAGCGCTAGGCGCGCGGGCTTGGCAACCGGTTTTGGCGGCGCTAGGGGATCGAGCGGCAGGTTTTCTGGGTCGTAGGCAAAGTGCAGCAGCAAGTTGGCTTGCAGGTAGGGGACGAAGTTATTGTCCGAGACCAGCAAGAGCCCGACGCGCCCATCAGCCAAGGGACGCGCGGCGATGCCTTCTAAATTGGCCTGGGCGATCGAGCCCGCCGGGAATTCGGCAATCAGGCGCGGATGTAAAACAGCGTTTGCCTTGAGCGCAGAGACCGGTACTTGCACGACGCGGGCTTCAAAGCCTTGGAAATAGGAGATAAAACGCCGCTCGACGATGAACACGGTTTGCCCGTCGGGCGATAGGCTCGCGCCGGTTGGCGAGAACTCCGGTTTTGAGCGATAGACCAGCGTAGACCAGTGGCCGTTGTGGTAGATCCAACCGCGCAGCCCGCCTTGGCGCTTGATGCCTTCAGATAGCGCGAACAGGCGGCCATCGGGCAGCTCGGTCAGAGCCTCGATACCATTCCAACGACTACGTTGCAGCGCGACGGGCTTGGGCAGCGTTCGGGCGCTCATATCGCTGTTATACTGGCGGATACGGTCGTTGCGCTCAAAGGCGATGGTCAAGCGGCCGTCTTGGGTCAAGGCAAGCGATTCGGCGTCCTTGTTGGCGAGCCGGCGCGGATTGAGGCCACGCTCAAGCGGAAGGCGTCCGATCTTGCCCGGCTTGACGCCCGCAAGCACGCCCCGGGCGTCGAAACGTGCGGGGATGGTCAGCAGGTAGCCGCGATCAGTAACCAGGGTCAGCTCTGAGCCGTCTTGTTGCGCCAATAGTCCCGACAAGCCGCCAAAATGGGGATTGCTGGAACTGAGCAGCAGACCGCTTAGATAGGTCAGAGCGCCGATACGCGCGGGACCGGGCAGGCGCGGCATGAAAGCCACGGGCGAGCCGCGCAGCTCTAGCTGGCCCGGTAGCTGAGGCGGCCGACTGGCTTGGCTCGCGCTGAGGCCCCAAAACAGCGCCCCGGCTAGAGCCGCGAGCAAGGCTGCGAACAGGGATATTCTGCGCGTGGTCTTCCAAAGCGCTGGGCACTTGTGATTGTTCCCGGCCTTGCGATTGTCCCCAGTCTTGAGATTGTCCCCAGTCTTGAGATTGTCCCCAGTCTTGAGATTGTCCCCAGGCTTGTGATCGCTTCCTGCCACAGCGCCGCCCTTCGCGCGGTCGGGCCGCGCGACATGGTTGGCTTGTGATGGGCGCAAGGATAGGGGCAAGTGCGCTCTCTTTCTGGGTTAGGCAGGCTGGGTTAGGCAGGCTGGGTTAGGCCCGAACCGGCGAACACGGATACACACCACAGCGAAACGCTCGATGGAGCGCCCTGGCACTGGCCGCTCTGGCCGCGCTGGTCCTGCCTGCCGATTGGCAGCAATGGTTCAGTCGTGGCCAAGGCGGTGCTACGCGACCGCTCGCTATCACCAGCCCCGGGAAAACCTGACCTAGGAAAACCAGACCTGGGCCAACCTGCTCTGGTCCAACCTGTTCTGGGCAAATGAGGTTAACGTTGAGCGTGCCGGTTTTGGTCGCCATGGCTCAAACGCAGCCATGCTAGACGAGATTTGGCCAAGCTAGAATACAAAAAAGCCCTGCGCAGGGCAGGGCTTTGCTTGATTTGTGCCTTTTGATCGCCTGCGAGGTTGTATAGACGATCCAATAAAACTTAGAGGCGCGACTGGACTTCCTTCAATGCGCCATCCATATAGCTTGAGGCATTGCCCGCGGCCATATGGTTCGCCAGAACTTTGGCGGCTGCTTGACCGGCCAGCGTGATCGCACTTTGTTTAACTTCGTCGATGGCTGACAGCTCGGCTTGCCGAATCTTTTGTGCCGCGGCTTCTTGGCGGTTGGCGATCGACGCCTCCAGGTCAGCCATGGCCTTGTTGCGGGCGTTTTGCGCATCGCTTTTGGCTTGAGCGACGATTTTGACGGAATCTTCCTTGGCGGCTTCTTGCTTGGCTTTCATTTCGGCCAAGATCGCTTGCGCTTCTTCGCGCAGTTTTTGGGCTTCGGCCAGTTGCGCGCGCACTTTGTTGCCGCGCTCGTCCAGCATAGCCAGGATGCTGCCTCCCGCTTTGTACATGACAAAGAAGACAAACAGAAGAACGGCAACAAGTACGATGTTTTCGGCTACAAACCAGCCTTCTTCACCGTGGCCGCCGGCACCGTGCGCAGCGTCTGCAGCGCCATGGCCCGTGTCTGCGGCTGCGCCGTGAGCTGTATCGGCAGTGGCTTCTGCTGCCTCGCCATGGCCCGCCTCAGCGGTTTCATCTGCAGCAGCGCTGCCAGCAAGCGCGTAATTGGTTAGGGCCATGGTCGCGGCGCCCATGACCAGCTTCGAAAAAGATGTCATTGCAATCTTCATTCTGCTCTATCCTTGATCTTAGGCGTTGTTCGACAGGGCGCCGGAAATCGCGCTGCGATCAACTGATCCAATCAGCTTGTCCACCATGGCGGCGGTGGTCTCTTCGGCGATCGCGGGCAATTCAGCCAGCGCCTGTTCGCGCGCGGCGCGGATGTTGGCTTCTGCCTTGGCCGCTTGCTCTGCCAGTTGATCGTTCAGTTCTTTCGAACGGGCCGCGGCTTCTGCCGCCACTTCGTCGGCCACCTGGCGCGCTTGTTCGTGGGCCTCGGCTTTGGCTTGCGCCAACTGGGCTTCGTAGTCGGCGCGCACTTCTTCGGCTTCCTGACGCATCTTTTCAGCCGCTGCCAGATCACCGTCGATCTTGTTGGTGCGCGCTTCGAAGGTCGCTGCCATGCGGGGCAAAATGTAGGTGGTCAAGAGTACGTAGAGCGCACCGAAGGTCAGAATGAACCAAAAGATTTGGCCGATGAAGGTATCGACCTGTTGAAACTGAGGCATGTTTGTCTCCTTCGTACAGAGCTCTCGTCGGCGTTGGCGGTCTAGGCAGAGCCTAGGTCGGGTTGGTCTGACAGCTCGAGTTGCCTTGCACAGCCATGTTTGGGCCTGTTTAAAGGGCGCATTGAGAAACGAGGATCATCGCTCAACACTCAAGCGTCGTTGCAACCAAGGCCGCTAGGGTAGAGCCCGCGGCTTGCTTGGCTTTTGAAACCGCAACGCTGATGGTGGCGATGCGATAATTCAAAAGCGAAACAACCCACTCTTTGCGGGGTTTGGCTAATGGTGCGACGGTATCGAGGGTGGCATCGAAGGAATGGCACCGAAGAAACGACCCGATAGGGGCCACCTATTGCGTGGGGGGCTGAGCGCGCCTGCCAAGACCCAATGCCTTACAGCATTTCGAACGGTCTCGCAGCCAGGCTCAACCCTGACCCATCGCAACAAGTCGAACCGGTTGCTTGCAGATTAAACTGCGAACAACAGGATCAGGGCAACCAGCAGCGCGAACAGAGCAATCGCCTCTGTTACCGCAAAGCCGATGAATACGCTCGCGCCGATGTCGTCCTTAGACGCAGGGTTGCGAGACAGTGCGTTGAAGTAAGAAGCCCAGATGTTACCAACACCGATACCTGCGCCGATCATGCCTGCAGCGGCCAGACCAGCACCGATGTACTTACCCATTTCGGCAATAGAACCGTCCATTGTCATCTCCATAAGAAGGGGTTTTGAAGGTGAGAAAAGTGCAAATGAAGAGCCGACCGACCCTTAGTGCAAGTGAATGGCGTCGTGCAGATATACAGTCGCCAAAATCGTGAAGATGTAGGCCTGAAGGCCTGCCACCAAGAACTCCAGTGCCACGATGGGCAGCAGAGCTGCAAATGTCACAACACCCAAAGCTTGCAGAGCCAAGGGGCCCGCGACCAACGCGATGACGAAGCCCGCGATGACCTTCAGCAATACGTGACCCACCAGCATGTTTGCGAACAAACGTACAGAAAGGCTCATGGGGCGTGACAGATACGAGATTACTTCGATCGGAATAATGATCGGTGCCATGTACCAAGGCGTGCCGTGCGGCAGGAACAGGCTGAAGAAGTGTGCTCCGTGGCGCACCAGACCGATTACGGTCACGGCGATGAAGATCACAATTGCGATGAAGAAGTTAAGCGCAACGTGGCTGGTCACGGTAAAGAAGACCGGGAACATGCCCAAGACGTTGGCAAACAAGATGAACAAAAACAGCGCCATGAAGAAGGGGAAGAAGGCCCGACCTTCTTTGCCCACGTTCTCACGAACCATATTGGCGACCATGTCATAGAGCATTTCGCCGACCGCTTGCATGCGGCCCGGCACAACAGAGCCCCGCAGCGCGGCCATGCCCATGACCAGAGTGGCCAACACCACGACAACAACCATGGCCAAAGCCGAGTTGGTGAAGCTCAGGTCGAAAGGACCAAATTCTGTTGGTTTCGCGGTATCAAAGACTTTTGATACCTGGAACTGGTGCATGGGATCGGCCATCAACGCGCTCCTAATCTTTCGTGTCGTGTATCCAAGGCTCGTCCTCGTCGTCATCCGACCAAGCCAAGCCTGGGTGTTCTTGTTTCTGAGCGGAGCGTGTCTCCGGCCCAGTTGAATTCATTGCGTCCTGCGCCTGCTCTCCAGCGCCAGCCTCGCGGCGCGCTTTGGCCTCCGCGTCCAAACGGTTGGCAGTGCGCACAGCGTTGCGAAACGCAGCGGCGATGCCAAGAAAGAACAAGACGAGCATCAACCACGGCTTGGTTCCAAGGAGCCGATCGAGCCAGAGACCGAGCCCGAAACCCACCACCACAGCGACGACGAAGTCGATGGCGATCCGCATACCTGCGCCCATACCGCTGGCTGTGTTGGGCCGCGGTTTTGCCTTGGGGTGCTGCGCGTCTTGCGCGGCGTCCAGGCGCCGTTTGAAATCGTCAAACTTAGGGTCAGACATCGGTGTCTCAGTATAAGGTCTGCGGGCAAGCTTCTAGGGTTGCGAGCCGGGTCTGCAAACGCAGCGTCCTTATGCCCGCATGGTTTGGGGCCGTCAAGCCGTGCCGGTGGCCTGTTTATCGCCAATTTGACGCAAGGACTGGCCGAATTGGTCTAGCGGGCAGCCAGCCTGTCGCACGAGCCGGATTCGCGACTTTTCTGGCTGTCGCACGCGGCGCTTTGGCGCGGGATTCGTCCCGAGAATTGTCCCGGGAAAAGCGCGGTGTTCATGGAAAGATGGCGAGGTTGTCCGCCAAGTGCCGTTCGAGGACCGGCGAATCCGGTCCGCAAGACGCGTTGGCAAGGCAGGCTGATAACAGCGATCAATAAGCAAAATCGGTAAACACGCGCCGGATATCACCCTGCCAATCATCCTGGAACAAGGTAATGAGATCGTCGGCAGGGTTGCGGCCGCTCTCAGCGCGCTCCATGACCGTGCGCAGAAGTCGGCGTTCGTCTTGGCCGTTACGATCCAGGCGGGCGCGGCGCTCCAGACCGCCCTCTGCGATCGCTACAACCTCTTGTGCCAAGCTTTGCAGCTGGCCGCCGCGCCAGGGTGTCTGCAGGCCCAACTTGGGCACTTGCATCATCATGTCGTGCCGCTCCTCAGCGCTCCAGTCGGCGATCAGATCCTTGGCTTGGCTCAGTGCGGTCTCGTCATAGAGCAGTCCGACCCAGAGCGCGGGCAGGCCGCAGATGGACGACCAGGGACCGCCATCGGCGCCGCGCATCTCCAAGAAGGTCTTGGCGCGGACCTCAGGGAAACAGGTCGAGATGTGGTCGGCCCAATCACCCATATTGGGTTTTTCGCCCGGCAGGCCAGGCAGGTCGCCTTTCAGGAAATCGCGGAAAGATTGGCCCGCGACATCAACGTACTGGCCATCGCGCATGACAAAATACATGGGCACGTCCAGGGCGTAGTCCACGTAGCGTTCAAAGCCCATGCCCTGTTCGAAGGCAAACGGCAGATTGCCGGTGCGGTCGGGATCGGTATCTTGCCAAAGGCGCGCGCGATAGGATTTGTAGCCGTTCAGCTTGCCTTCGGCGAAAGGCGACGAGGCAAACAGGGCGGTAGACACCGGCTGCAAGGCCAAACCCACGCGCAATTTGTCAACGAAGTCGGCCTCGCTGGCGAAGTCCAGATTGACCTGAATGGTGCAAGAACGCAGCATCATATCCAAGCCCAGCTTGCCGACCTTGGGCATGTAGTTGCGCATGATCTTATAGCGCGACTTGGGCATCCAAGGTGTCGCCTCGCGCGTGCCGACCGGCGTAAAGCCCAGCCCCAGCATACCGATGCCAAGCTGCGAGCCGACGCTGCGCACTTCATCAAGGTGGGTGTGGACCTCAGAGCAGGTCTGGTGCAGGTCTTCCAGTGGCGCGCCGGACAGTTCGAACTGACCACCGGGCTCCAGGCTGACGGAGCCATAGCCACTCTTTTGAAGGCCGATAACTTTGCCGTTGTCGGTCAAAGGTTGCCAATCAAAGCTCTCTTGCAGGCCGGTCAGCAGCGCTTCAATCCCACGCGGGCCCTCGTAGGGAACCGCTTCATAGCTGCTGGTGTTGAAGCTGAATTTCTCGTGCTCGGTGCCGATGCGCCAGGCTTCCTTGGGCTTGCAGCCGCCTTGGAAATAGGAAATGAGGTCATCTTTGCTCTCAACAGGGCGCAGATCGGGGGCCGAAGGACCGGACATAGGGCGTTTCCTTAACTGGGGCAGCGCCGTTTGAGCAGGGCTCGATGGGCATTGACGCTGCAAATAGACACTGGCGGCTTATAGGGCAAGGCCTGGTTCAGCAATTTTCCAGAAGGTGGAGAGGGGCTGCGATGTCGCAATGTCGCGATCTCGGGGTGTCGGGTGGGTTCGATGTCGGCGGCTTAGGGCTGTGCGCTTTCCAAGAAAAGCTGCAATCCCCCCAAAGCGACCGCGACGGCGGTCTCGGCCCGCAAGATATGCGCGCCGAGGCTGACGGTTATAACGAAGGGCTGGCGTTGCAACAGCTCTAGTTCATCTGGGTGAAAGCCGCCTTCGGGACCGATCAAAAAGCCAAGGCCCTGGTCGGCAGGTCTCGTATCGCTGATCTGCTCAAGGGCCGTTAACAAAGGACGGCGCGTCGCGCCCGTCTCAGCGCAAGCGATCAGGGGGCGATCTTGGGGCCACTGCGCCAACAGATCGTCCAAGCTGCGCGCGGGTTCGAGTTGGGGCAAGCTCAGCCGCTCGCATTGCTCGGCGGCTTCTTTGGCGACGGCCTGCAGGCGTTCCAGCTTGACGCGATCGGAATTGGTATAACGCGTTAGCACCGGCCAAATCCGACTCGCCCCGGCTTCGCTGGCCTTTTCAACCGCAAAGTTGGTTGTGTCTTTCTTTAGCGGCGCAAAGCAGAGCCAGATCGAGCGGCTTGCTGTCTGAACGCGTGTCTGTTCTTGCAGGCACAAGGTGACGGCCTGCTTGCCCACGGCCTCGATGCTGGCCCGCCATTCACCGTCGCGCCCATTGAAGACCAGCACGGTTTGCCCTGGTTGTGCGCGCATGACCGAGCGCAGGTAATGGCTCTGGTCTTTATCCAGTTCAAAGCGGCTATCGGCGCTCAAGTCTTGGTCTACGAACAGGCGTGCGCGGGGCTTTTGCTGGCGCGCAGCCGAAGCAGATGTTGGGGAAGCCATGGTCTATATGTCTTATTTGTTGGGTCAAATGCTTGAGTTAACAGCAAGCTGGCCTATCCTTACGACATCTTGCAAGCACGAATGAGCCCCCATGACCGGCTATACCGATATTCCTCGTCAGTCTTTCCTGCGCTTTCTGCCGCGTTGGACCCACCCCTATGCGCAGTTGGGCCGATGGGATCGCCCGGTCGGCACCTGGCTCTTGTTCTGGCCCTGCGCCTGGTCCGTGAGCTTGGCCTCTCAGCAGCAAGATCACCAGTTTGCACCGCTACCGCTGGCTTTCATTGCGCTCTTCTGGCTTGGCGCTTTCTTCATGCGCGGAGCGGGCTGCACGCTCAACGATATGGCCGACGTCGAGTTTGATCGCGCGGTCGAGCGCACAGCGGGGCGCCCCTTGCCCTCGGGGCGGGTGACGCGCAAGCAAGCCGCCGTTTTTATGGGGCTGCAAGCCTTGGGCGGCCTGGCTGTGCTACTGCAATTCAATGCCACGACCATCGCGCTAAGTTTTGCTTCGCTAGCCATCGTCGCGGTCTATCCCTTTGCCAAGCGCGTGACCTATTGGCCGCAAGTGGTGCTGGGTTTGGCCTTCAATTGGGGCGCGCTGGTCGGCTGGACAGCCTGGTATGGCAGCTTGTCTTGGCCGCCATTTTTGCTCTATCTGGCGGGCATCGCTTGGACGCTGGGCTATGACACCATCTATGCGCACCAAGATAAGAGCGATGACGCTATTGTTGGTGTGAAATCCACCGCGCTTTTGTTTGGTGACAAGACCCTAATTTGGGTCAGCGGGTTCTATGCGGCCTGCTGGCTGTTGCTGGTGGCAGCTGGCTTGAGCGCGGGCGCTGGAGCTGTGTTCTTGCTGCTCATGTTGGTGGCGGGCGGCCATCTGATTTGGCAGGTGCGCACTTCGAATATCGACGATCAAGCGCGCTGCCTTGTGGTGTTCAAATCCAACGTACAGTTTGGCTTTTTGGTCTGGATCGCGATTCTTTCTGCCTCTTTGGCTTAGGCCGCCTCTTTGGCTTAGGTCGCCTCTTTAGCTTAGGCCGCCAGGTCGGGCAGCACCAGCGCGACCCGTAGCCCGCCTTCTGGCCGGTTGCTGAGCGTGATCGTGCCGCCCATCAGCTCGACCAGCCCCTTGACGATGGACAAGCCCAAGCCAGAGCCGCCGGTCGCCAAATTGCGCGAGGATTCGAGGCGATAGAAAGGCTCAAAGACCCGTGCAAGCTCGTCTTGCGGGATACCCGGTCCTTGGTCGTCTATCGTGATCTTGACCCCGTCTGCGGCGCTCTCCAGGCGGACGCTGGCGCGCTCGCCATAGCGCAACGCGTTTTCGATCAGATTGATCAAGACGCGCTCTAGATTGCCGCGCTGTTGGTTCAAGACCAGGCTTTGTGGCAGTTCCAGGCTGACTTTATCTTGCCAAGCCATGTCGTCGTACAGCGCGCGCAGCAGACTAGCGGCGTCCAGACGGCTGGCGGCCTCTGGCGTGGCAACGCCGGCATCCATACGAGCAAACTGCACCACTTGGCCCAAAAGGCGGTCGAGCCGTTCGATATCGCGGACTGCTTTTTCGCGTTGGCCCTCCGGTTCGATGAATTCGGCACGCAGCCTCAGCTTGGTGAGCTGGGTGCGCAAATCGTGCGAGATGGCCGCGAGCATGCGTGTACGCTCGCCCACCAGACCGCGAATGCGCTGTTGCATGGCGTTGAACGCATCGACGGTCTGGGTGACTTCATTGGGGCCTTTTAAGCGGAGCGCGGGTGCGTCCAAATCCTCGCCAAAGCGGCGGGCCGCTTCACCCAAGCCCAAGGTCGACTGGCGTAGCTTGAGCAGCGCGACAAAGGCCAACAGCAGCGGCAGAAAGGCAAACAGCCCAATGAGCAGCAAGGGCGTCAGCGCCAAGCCGGGCGCCTTGTTTTCAAAGTGGAGCAAGGCGTAGACCTGGCTGCCGTCGCTAAGTTGCAGCGACAAGGCCGGGGTCGGTCTGAGCCGCGCGCGCAGATCGCGTACCCAGCCCGGGATGTAAGGGCGTTCGTTGTCGTCCCAGTTGTCTTCCCGGTCGTCGCTCCGGTCTTCATCATCGTGGTCGGAGGCAAGCTCTCGATCTCGGTGGCGTCGATTGCGGTCTTGGTGAAACTGTTGATGGCGCTGATCAAAAAGTCCGGGTGGATGCGTGCGATCGCCGGTCTGTCCAAAGCCGCGATCACCGCCTTGTAGGGGTTGCGGTGGTGGTGGCGGGGCGCCCAGCGGGCGGGGCAGCAAGCGCGCGGCAAATAGATTTTCAAGATAGGGTTGCGGCAGTGTCTGCGCATTCAAAAAGACCGAATCAAGCGCGATGCTATCGAGCCCTTGGGCCGCCAATCGCTGTTGGATGAGCGGGCTAAAGCCCATCAAATCGTGGTGACTGAGCGCGCCCGCGACCGGCTGCACCGCACCAACCGGCAGCAGTTCGGCGGGAACAAGGACCAAGCCGCGCTGGGCATAGCGGCGCGCCAAGCGCAAGCGTTGGGTCGGGGTCGCTTCATCCAGGCGTTCGACCGCGACGCTGACTTGTCCCGCGATCAAGCGTTGAAAGGCAGGCGTGACGCGTTGGCTGCGATCCCATAAGAAAATGGCCACGGCCGCCGCCTGCACCACCAGCGAGACAGCCAGTAGGGCCAAAATGCCCCGCGTGCCCAGACCCAAAGTGGGGCTGAGCCGAAAACGGGAAAAGAAAGAGGGGCGGGGGTCCATGATAGAGCTTGCTCGAGCTAGGCGCTGAGTTTGGCGACGGGCTCGGCGAAGGAATAGCCTTGGCCGCGCACGGTACGAATAAACAGCGGCGCTTTGGGGTTGGGTTCCAGCTTTTGGCGCAAGCGGCTGATTTGAATATCAATGGCACGGTCAAACGGCGTTGCCTCTCGGCCCGCGGTGATATCCAGTAAGTAATCGCGCGACAGCACGCGCGGCGCGGCTTCGATCAGCGCGGTTAGCAAGCTAAATTCGCCTGCGGTTAGCTCGACCTCTGCGCCTTCGGGGTTGTGCAGGCGGGCGGCGTCCAGGTCCAGCCGCCAATCGGCGAAGCCATAGAGGCGCGCGCCGCTTTGACTGTTGGGCTGGGCTTGTGGTTCGGGGCGCGCCGAACGGCGCAGCACGGCCTTGGTACGCGCAGCAAGCTCGCGCGGATTGAAGGGCTTGGCGATGTAGTCGTCAGCGCCTAACTCCAAACCGATGATGCGATCAATATCCTCGCCCATGGCGGTCACCATAATGACCGGCAGGTTTGCGTAGGCGGGTTCAGCGCGCAGTCGGCGACAGACCGAAAGACCATCTTCGCCCGGCATCATCAAATCCAACAGCACCAGATCGACGCTGCGGGATTTTAGGATGTCGAACATGGCCTCGCCAGAATTGGCGGTCAGCACCTCAAAACCCTGGCGGCCAAGATAATCTGCGATCAGCTCGGCGATTTCGGTCTCATCGTCGACCGCGACGATGGTGGCTTGATGGGCGGTGTCTAGGGACATGGGCGGCAACGTATGGCTGGGCTGGCCCGGCAGGCGAGCGGTTGAAACAGGGCGATCCACCGAAGCCGGTGAACAGGCCGTGCCTATAATGTAAAGCCTGGCCCGCGCGCTGCAATCGGCTTTACCAAAGCGAAACAAATCGCCTTATTTGCGTTACAAACGAAACAAAAAACCGGATGCGATGACACGCTGGCGTTACACAGGCCAGGCAAATTTATCTCCATCAACAACGCAGCTCCCCAACAATCCGCTGCAAGCAAAGGAGAGTTCCCCCATGTTTCACTCAACCAGGTCTCGCACTATGGGCCGCACAGCCCTGTTTGGCACAACGTTTCTCGTGCTAGCACTCGCTGGCCCCAGCTTTGCCGATCAACCGCAGTCACAAGCGCCAGGCTTCGCACAAGCCAAGGCACAGATGGTGCATATGCGCGGCCCCGGTGGGCCTGGCGGTCGCGGCATGCTGCCGCTGGCTCGACTGGCTTGCGGTGAGAACGCTGAAGCTGACATTGCGGCCTTTCAAGCCAACCTGACCAGCGGCCTTGATCTGAGCGCCGATCAGCAAGCATTGGTGGCGAGCATCATCGAAAAAATCACAGCCGACAGCGATAACATCGCCCGCATGTGCGAGCGCATGGAGCGTATGGCCGAGCGCGGCGACGACAAGCCCGGCTGGGGTCGTCGTCACAAGGGCGAGCGCCATGGCATGATGCGCGGCCATGGTATGGATGAAGGCATGGACGGCGACATGGACGGCGACATGGATGACGACGACGACGACGATGAGCGCGAATACCGCCAAGGTCAGAAGCCCGGCTTCTGGGGTCATATGCGCGACCATCGTCGCGGCGGTCATGAGTTTGGCGGCCATGAGTTTGGCGGCCATGAGTTCGGCGGCCATGAGTTCGGCGGCCATGAATATGGTCACAAAGGCGATCAAGAACGTTGGGGGCGTCACGGCAAGCGCCGCCACGATGATGATCGACGCGGACAACGTGCTGGTGGCCTCGGCTTGGAGCGCATCTTGAACAATCCCGCCTTGTCAGACGAAGACCGCCAAGCTCTGGAAGCCATTGCTGAAAAACTGCGCACCGCAGCGCAAGAAAAGCAAAAGGCACGCCATGAGATCCGTGGTCTGATGATGGAATTGCGCCACTCCTTGACCAAGGAGCAAATGCAGACCCTGCGTAATGGGGGCTTCCAACAATTCTTGCCGCAGGCTGGCGACACCAAGGCCTAATTCACTTTCCCTAACCCGCCAACCCAACTTGGCCCTCTTGTATAGAGGCAGCGCGTGTGCTCCCCGGCATGCGCGCTTTTTTTGTGCGATTTATGAGCGGCGGCGATCGTTGGGCTCGCATTCATGAGGCGTGCCGGGTTCTTGGGCGAGGTTAGCCATGCTTTGCCTCACGGCCCGGTTCCGCTCATGTGATTCGATGTTGGGTGATTTTGTCGCGTCATAAGTTAAGCCTGGAGCTTGTTGGTTTCTCAAGCAAAGCAGAAGGGCTTTTCGATCATGACCCAGAACACATCTTCCATTCAAAATCCATTGGCCGACATGCTGAGCCCCTTTGCAGGCCTGGGGCCCTTGGTCTTGCGGTTTGGCTTTGGCGTGACCTTCATCTTTTATGGATGGCTCAAACTGACCGGCTTGACGGGGTTTGCAAACAACATGCTGGGCGGCAACACGCTGTTGGCATCACTGGTCACAGCGGCTGAGTTGTCCGGCGGTCTTGGCATCTTCTTGGGCTTCATCCTGGCAATCGCGGGTCGCCATGCCTTGGGCGATCTGGTGACGCGCTTGGCAGGGCTGGCGATCATTCCCGTTATGCTGGGCGCCATCTTCATGATTCATTGGTCAAAAGGCTTCCACTTCATGCCGAGGGACGGCACGCCGATCGGCGGCTTTTCCTACCAGTTCATGCTGTTGATGGTGGCCTTGTATTTCCTCGCCAAGGGCAATAGCGCTCTGCGCGCGCGCTGACGCCAGACCGCGCACGCAAAAACCCGCGCGCACGCAAAAATCCACACGCGCGCCACATTCCACCCGTGCTCGATAGCTGCGGGCAGGCGGGGCAAGGGAAAAAGGCTCTGATCGGTGACGGTCAGGGCCTTTGTTTTTGTGTATACTAGCGCAAGCCGCGAACGAATGGCAACACGAGTGGGCATGGACTTGCGTTAGAAATCAATCAGCTAGAGCGGATGGGCGGGCGCTACACCCAGGCCCGACGCTCTAGCGCTTCAACCCCAGGATTGGAGGAGCGTAAAAAGATGGCACAGGAATGGGAACGGGCGCCAGATCGCCTGCGTAAATCGTTCAAATTCAAGAGTTTTACCGATGCGCTGGCCTTCATGGTTGCCGCCTCCAACAAGATCGAGGAAATGAACCATCACCCAGAATGGCAAAACGTCTATCGCTGGTTGCACGTTGAACTGACGACCCACAGCGCCGGCGGCATAACGGCTCTGGACGAGGAGTTGGCGGCCTATCTGGATGCGCTCTATGAGGATTGGCAGGCGCAAGTTTAGCCCATCGGCCGCTGGCTGCGCTGGCTTGTTTGCTTCAGCGCCTATTGGCTCGAACGGGATCGCGCATCACGCTCTATCTGCTTGATTTGACCGCAAGGGCCCGTCAAGCACCTCTTGGCTCAATCGAGAACGACAGCTCGGGCATTGCTTTAAGGTGCCTGTGCGCAGGCCTTTAAGGGGCTGACCGAAGGTTTGCAAGACGCAGGCCCAGGAAAGCCCAGCCACACGCAGGCCCAGGATAGCTCAATGCACAGCCTGAAGATCAAAAAACTACAGATTTTCGGAGAATTTGGTGGAGCTAAGCGGGATCGAACCGCTGACCTCTTCAATGCCATTGAAGCGCTCTCCCAGCTGAGCTATAGCCCCACGCGCTGAGTAGGGGATAGCTAGCGCTGCTAGCCCGGCATTGCAAGATGCTTTTTTGCAGTTTGGCGCAAAAATTTTTGCGACCTGGAGGCGCGCCTTGGTCAAACGTTCGCTCGCCTTGGCACAAATACCAAAAAGGCAGCCCCTTTGATCGGATCGCGGCCTGAAAAGATCAACGCGCTTACCCGATCTTGGCCGCCTAGCATGGCTTGGCGCTGAATTTAACAGACCGAAAACTAGTCATAAAACAGCGCCGAATCGCCTTCGCGACGTGGCGACGCAAGGGCTTTTTCAGATTGCAGTTGGGCCCGGCAAACGAGCCCAAAAACAATTCTGCGAATGCGGACCATGGCGCGGCAAACCAGGGCGCTGACGGGGCGCGACCTAGGGCGCTGACTAGGAATCGTCTTCGTCGTCGTTGTCGCTATAGGTCTCGACGCCAAGGTCATTGCTGTCCATGTCGTCTTCATCGTCTTCCAGAATCGCGTCGTTTGAGGTGTCACCCAAATCAACGTCATCTTCCAAATCAATGTCGTCGGTATCCACGTCGCTTTCTTCTGTGGTGGCCAGCGGCTTGATGGGTTCTTCTGCTTCGTCCTCGACGGTCTCCTTGGCAGCGACGCGACGGCGGCCGACCAACAGAGCATCGGGATCAAATTCGTCGCCACAGTCGGGGCAGATGATCGGCGATTTATGGAAATCGTAAAACTTGATGCCGCAGGATTGGCATAGGCGTTTCAAACCCCAGTCGGCTTGGACCATGACAGGTTTTTCCTTGCAAGTAGCTAGGCGCAAAAGGCTAGACGGTTGACGGGCCAGAGCAGGGCTCTGGACGGCGTAATGACGACGGTTTGGCAACGCGGAGCTGCGTGAGCGCTCCGCCCCAAGGTTTCCCGAGTTAGGCACGCGCCGTCATAAATGCCAGTACAAAATGGCGTTTGCAACTGACATAGCCGCATCGGGCTGTCAATGGGTGGATTTGTACTTATGCGCAAGGCTGGTGGCGCGGGCGCGTCTTGGCACCAGATGCTCGCTGTCCGGCCTTAGCCAGCTTGCTTGCAACGTGGACAGATCGAAGGTCATGGCTTAGGTTGCCAGCCTCTTGGGTTGTGAGCTTGGATTCTCACGCAAATTTAGGTGTAATTGGCACCGTCGCACTAAAGACAAGCAAAAATGTTGCGGTGTCTGCGTGTGGCACCAAAAGCCGCACGGCCCGCGTCAAGCCACCCATCCGACGGAAAGTAGATAAAGGTAGCCATGTCTAAAGCGACGCAATCTTCGGCCCCGGCCAGCACATATGACCCCGGCAGTCTGCCGATTGGCGACAAGTTACGGGCGATTGCAATTGACGGGCCGGTGGCCTCGGGCAAGGGAACTATTGGCCGCCGTTTGGCTCAAAGCCTGGGGTTTGCTTACCTTGATACCGGCTCGCTCTACCGGGGATTGGGTGCGATCGCAATGGAGCAAGGCCTTGATTTAAAAAACGAAAACGCAATTTCCGATTTGGCGGCCCGCTGCTCTGCACAGGCCTTTCAGCGCGATGATTTGCGCAAAGAAGCGGTGGGCGAAGCGGCATCGGTTGTTGCTGCTATGCCCCAGGCACGCCAGGCCTTGGTCGCTTTTCAGCGCCGCTTTGCCGAAGCGCCACCCGAAGGATGCCGCGGTGTCGTTCTGGACGGCAGGGACATCGGAACCGTCATCTTGCCGGACGCAGCGCTGAAGTTGTTCGTCACCGCAAATGAAGAAGCGCGCGCCATGCGGCGGTTTCAAGAGTTGCAGAACCGCGGCGACTCGGCTACATACGCGCGAGTATTGTCGGATCTAAAGGACCGTGATGAACGGGACCGGACCCGGGCAACCGCGCCCTTAAAGCCCGCAGAGGACGCTATTTTGCTGGATACCAGCGAAATGGACGCCGATCAGGCCTTTAAACGCGCTTTTGACTTGGCTTCCCAGACATTTGGCGCTTGAAGCTTCGACAGTTCTTCCTATCGGTCACCCGTGCGGTTTCCCGTAACGGAACGAACCCCTTAAACCTTAACCCCTGGGGCGCATTTGGTTCGGCGCAATGCTGACCCGTCCCTCTAACCTAGAAGACCCACATCACATGGCATCTGCCACAATGGAATCATTCGAAGACCTCCTTAACGAAACTTTCTCAGAAACCCTGGAAGGAAAGGTGATTAAAGGCACCATCCTGGGCATCGAGAATGACCTCGTCTTGATCGACGTTGGCCTGAAATCAGAGGGCCGCGTTGCTCTGAAGGAATTCACAACCCCTGGTGAAGAGCTGGAGATCAAGACCGGCGACCAGGTTGACGTTTTCGTAGAACGCTACGAAGACCGCAATGGTGAGATCATGCTGTCGCGCGACAAAGCCCGCCGCGAAGAAGCTTGGATCGAGCTGGAAGCAAAAGCAGACAAGAACGAGCGCGTTAACGGCGTTATCTTCGGCAAAGTCAAAGGTGGCTTTACCGTGGATCTGGGTGGCGCAGTGGCCTTCTTGCCTGGGTCTCAGGTTGACATTCGCCCCGTGCGCGACATCACCCCGCTGATGGGTGAAACCCAGCCCTTCCAAATCCTGAAGATGGACCGCGCACGCGGCAACATCGTTGTCTCTCGTCGCGCCGTTTTGGAAGAGACCCGCGCCGAGCAGCGTGCCGAGTTGGTATCGAACCTGAAGGAAGGCGATATCCTGGATGGTGTGGTCAAGAACATCACCAACTACGGTGCCTTCGTGGACCTGGGTGGCGTCGATGGCCTGTTGCACGTGACCGATATCTCTTGGAAGCGCGTCAACAACCCGTCAGAAGTTCTGAACATTGGCGATCAAGTCAAAGTCCAGGTCATCAAGTTCAACCCCGAAACTCAGCGCATCTCGTTGGGCATGAAGCAGTTGGGCTCTGATCCTTGGGAAGGCGCCGTCGCTAAGTACCCCAAAGGTGCCAAGCTGGCTGGTCGCGTCACCAACATCACCGACTACGGTGCTTTCGTCGAGCTGGAAGACGGCATCGAAGGCCTGGTACACGTCTCAGAGATGTCTTGGGTCAAGAAGAACGTTCACCCCGGCAAGATCGTTTCAACGTCTCAAGAAGTCGAAGTCATGGTCTTGGATGTGGACCAGGACAAGCGCCGTATCTCTTTGGGCCTGAAACAGTGCATGGAAAACCCCTGGGATGCTTTCCAGGCGGCTCACCCTGTTGGTTCAGCCATCGAAGGCGAAATCCGCAACATCACCGAGTTCGGCCTGTTCGTCGGCTTGGACGGTCAAATCGACGGCATGGTTCACCTGTCCGACCTGGATTGGGACCGCTCCGGCGAAGAAGCCGTGCAGGACTACCAGAAGGGCCAGGTTGTTCAAGCCAAGGTCTTGGAAGTCGATATCGACAAGGAGCGTATCGCGCTGGGCATCAAGCAGCTGGCTGACGATCCCTTTGAGAGCGCCATCGACGGCTTCTCTAAGAACCAGATCGTGACTGTGACCGTTAAAGAGGTCCAGGACGGCGGTATCGAAGTTGAGTTGGCTGAAGGCCTGACCGGCTACATCCGCCGCGCTGAATTGGCGCGTGACCGTGATGAGCAGCGTCCCGACCGTTTCGCCGCTGGCGAGAAGCTGGATGCTAAGATCACCATGATCGACAAGCGTACCCGCAAGGTGAACCTGTCAATCAAGGCCCGCGAAGTTGACGAAGAAAAGTCAGCTATGGCCGAGTACGGCTCAGCCGATTCTGGCGCGTCTTTGGGCGACATTCTGGGCGAAGCCCTGTCTGGCCTGAAGAAGTAAGGCTGGTCAAAAAATCGGGCGGCGCATTGCCGTTTGCGTGCAAAAGGGGCTCCCATTTGGGGGCCCCTTTTTTATGACTATCGCGTGCCGTAAGCTCCAGGTTAGAACGCGCGTGCTTGTTTGTTGTTCCAGTTTGTGGCCCCTGCTTATAGCCCCTGCTTCTAGCCCTTGTATAGAAAGGCCCCTTATGGTCTTGGACATAAATCTGCTGCCCCTATTGGCCGCCGCTTTCATCGCTATGGTCAGCCCGGGGCCAGCGACGCTAGCGCTGGCGGGCACCTCGATGGCCTTTGGGCGTCGCGCGGGACTGGCCTTGGCCTCTGGTATCACCACCGGATCGCTGGCTTGGTCGATGACCGCAGCGCTGGGGCTGGGGGCCTTGATGGCCACGCACGTCTGGATGCTGGAAATCCTACGTTACTTGGGTGTGGCCTACCTCATGTATTTGGCCATAAAAGCGGCGCGTTCGGCCCTTTTGGGCAAGGCGGTCGCCACCAAATCCTTTACCGGCGATTGGCGGGTGCTCTATCTCAAAGGCTTGGCCTTACACTTGACCAATCCCAAGGCCATCTTGTTCTTTGGATCGCTCTATTCGATCGGTCTGCCGCCAGAAACCAGCAGTGCGAATCTGGCCCTCGTGGTCGCAGCCGTCGGGCTGCAAAGCGCCATTTTGTTTCATTGCTACGCGTTTTTGTTTTCCTCCAAGGCCGTCACGCGGGTCTATTTGAAGATGCATCGCGGGATTGAAGGGGTCTTGGCCTTGGCCTTTACCGCTGCAAGCCTCAAGATCCTCACGGCGCGGCTGGTCTAGCGCAAGCCGCGAACGAGTGGCAATGCGAGTGAGCATGGACTTGCGTCAGAAGACAATCAGCTAGAGCCGATGGGCTGTTGCTACAC
This sequence comes from Alphaproteobacteria bacterium, assembly GCA_030428565.1. Classification (GTDB taxonomy): domain Bacteria; phylum Pseudomonadota; class Alphaproteobacteria; order UBA7985; family JAUIBT01; genus JAUIBT01. The sequence goes on along the minus strand of JAUIDR010000016.1, from coordinate 3,029 downwards.
CGACGCCCGACGCTCTAGCGCAAGCCGCGAACGCGTGGCAATGCGAGTGAGCATGGACTTGCGCCAGAAGACAGTCAGCTAGAGCCGATGGGCTGTTGCTACACCAGCCCCGACGCTCTAGCGCAAGCCGCGAACGAGTGGCAATGCGAGTGAGCATGGACTTGCGCCAGAAGACAATCAGCTAGAGCGGATGGACCGTTGCTACACCGACGCCCGACGCTCTAGCGCAAGCCGCGAACGCGTGGCAATGCGAGTGAGCATGGACTTGCGCCAGAAGACAATCAGCTAGAGCGGATGGACCGTTGCTACACCGACGCCCGACGCTCTAGCGCCGGAAAAGCCGCCAAACGCGCTACAAATCAAGCGCCATGACGCAGCGACTGCTTGGGTCGATACCTTTGTCAATCAAGCGCTGCCACTCGCGGGTCACGCACGGGCCGCCGGCCTTTGGGGCAATCTTGCGAAAGCCGCGCCTTGCGTAAAAGGGAGCGTTCCAGGGCACCGCAACAAAGGTGGTCAGCGTCAAGCGCGCCAGGCCTTGCGCTTTGGCATCTTTGGCCAGTTGCGCGATGAGCGCGCTGGCCAAGCCCTTGTTCTGCCAACTCGGCAGCACGTCAAGCTCGTCGATGTGCAGGTCGTTGCCGCTGGTCGTGGCCATGCAAAACCCGAGCGGGCCAAGTCGCGACGGCCCAGCCCGATCAGCGGGCGGGCCACCGATCCAAACACGGCCGTCCACTAGCGCTTGGCGATAGCTGGTAAGGCTCGGTAGCGGCCGCCAAGCCACCCGCTCCAGGCCCACAAATAAAAAGGGGTGGGAGCAAGCGTATTCGATGGCGAGCAAGCGGCATGCCAGGCTTTGTTCGCGCTCGGCCTTGCAGATTTCCCAAGTAATAGGGGCCGTTTTTGCACGCTCCAAGGCCAGCGTTTCCTCAGGCTTCATCGGGTGCAAGCAGGCGCATGCGCAGCGCGTGTACCGGTCCCGCCAGTTCTTCTTTTAGCGCCTGGTTTACCATTTGGTGACGCTGAACCCGTGTCTTGCCGGCGAAGGCCTCAGAGACCAGCATAAGGGCGAAGTGGGTCTCGCCGGTCAACTCGCCTTGATAATGACCTGCGTGTTGCTGAGATTCGTTCTCCAGCTCCATAAGGCTAGGCGCCAAAGCGGCAGTCAGTTTGTCTTTGATGGTCTGAGCAACGGACATGCAGCGCCTCTTTGAGTTTGCGGTTCCAGCGCCGGGTCACTCGAACGCTGGGGGGATGATGCAGGCAATTATTGGCATAATCTAGGGCGAGCGACACGGCAAGCCCGGTTGAGGCCTTGGGACCGCGGTTCACGCCTGGCAGGCCAAGCACGCGCAAATTTGCACCCTGGCCCCTGGATTCGCGCTGCCGCATGCGCTATTTTGAGAATTCGCGCGCCTATCGCCCATGAGGCGCCCCGCTTCTGTCGTTTTTGGAGCCGACCCCAATATCTATGCGTAAAGCCTCAGCCGATGCCATCAATGCGCCCTTCCAGCGCGAACAGCAGCGCAAGCAGCCGCGCTCGACGGCCTGCGAGCACGCGGGCTGTCAGGCCGAAGGGGACTATAGGGCGCCCAAGCGCGGACCCGGCGGTCGCGGTACCGTGCCTGGCCAGTATTGGCGCTTTTGCTTGGAGCACGTCAAAGCCTACAATTCGAGCTGGAATTATTTTGAGGGCATGAATCCCGCGCAAATGGAAGAACAACGCCGCGCTGATATCCTGTGGGGGCGTGAGACCTACCGCTTTGGCAGCGCGGAAAACAAGCGCAAGAACCCCTATGCTTCGGGTGAACCGCGCTTTAACGATAGCTTTGGTTTTTGGGATCAGCGCTTCGGCCATCAACAAGACGAGGAGCGGGGGCCGTTTTCAACCGGCGTCAGCCTGCATTTGAGCCGCGAACAGCGCGAAGCCTTGGCGGTCTTAGGTCTAGATGCCCCGGTCAGCGCCGACGAGGTCAAAAAGCGCTATCGCACCTTGGCCAAGAAACTGCATCCTGACCTTAATCCGGACAACCCGCATGCCGAAAGCCAGCTCAAGGCGGTCAACGACGCCTACGCTCAGCTGAAGAACGGTATCGGCGAGGCGCAGGCGGCTTAGAAAGCCTGCTGGTTACTTCGCGCGAAAACATAGAGTCTTTCAGAAGGTGCATCTTCAGTAGGAGATGTCGTCGAACTGAATATCGACTCCTTTGAATGTTGCTTGCGAGAGCCTAATTGGGCGCTTGGCGTCTTTGCAAAACGCAACAAGCGCATCCCTGTCGCCTGCATCAGCATTCCAGCCGACAATGATGCCGGTCACATGTCGCGGGTCAATCCGAGCAATCCATAAGTCATCGGTGTCTTTGCCAACATTTTCGCAATCTCCCAGGGCGCGAACGATGCGAACTTCTTCTTCGTAAGCCCAGTCAGCCAATTTCCAGAAGAACAGATTTTGGGTGCTGTGAGGGTCAAATGTGACGCCTTCGAATGCTTGGGAATACCGCAAATCTCTCGGTTCATTGAGTAGCTGTGTTTTGTCACCTGTGAATGCATCGACCAGGTGTGCGAATTCGAGAACGAATCCCTTTGCATTGTTGGCATAGTGGGCCCACATCGGCAGTTTTTTGGGGTTCTTTGTGAGGCTCGCGACCCCAACGCTATCCCGAATGGCATGGACGAACTCCTGGTAGACGGCCTCCAGGGCATCAAGATTTTCATAAGTTGCTAGCTGGGCGATTTGGTTGGCCTCTTCAATCGATGCGGGCATGGGAATGGCCTGGAAGTGTGGGCAAAATCTTTGAAAGAGCGCGACCTGACCTTCGAATCTTCGAAGCATGTCATTGTTGAAACCGCTTTGTCGTATTTGCTCAAGGCTGGCCTGAACCTTGTCACGGTTGATTGCTCCGATGCAGCGCGACAAACAAGATGAGAATCCAGCGTCAATCAGGATGAGAACGCGGGGGTGGTGTCTTGCAGGGAGGGCGTAGCCCGACTGGAGAGATGCCTCCCCCGCGTTTCGCCTCAATTAGGCG
>JAUIDR010000015.1 GCA_030428565.1 Alphaproteobacteria bacterium | reverse complement strand
AGAAGTGAAATTTGGCACAGGCGGTGACGCGAAGATCCGCCGCCTGGCCGCAGCGGCCAGGACATCGAGTTTAGGCCGCAGAGTTTAAGCCGAAGAGTTTAAGCCGAAGAGTTTAAGCCGAAGAGTTTAAGCCGAAGAGTTCAGGACACCGAGTTCCCGATACAGCCTATCCAAAGACGCGCTGAAAGATCGTGTCGACGTGCTTAGTGTGGTAGCTGAGATCGAAGGCCTGCGTCAGGGCCTCTTTGCTGATGTGGGCGACCACTTCGTCATCGGCCAGTAGGCTCTCCAAGAAGTCGGCCCCCTCAGTCCATACTTTCATAGCGTTGCGCTGCACCGCCGAATAGGCTTGCTCGCGCGACAATCCGGCCTGCGTTAGAGCCAGCAGCACGCGCTGGGAATGCACCAGGCCGCCGAGCTGATCCAGGTTGCGCTGCATGCGCTCAGGATAGACCAACAGCTTGTCGATGACGCCGGTCAGGCGCGCCAAAGCAAAGTCCAGGGTCACAGTGGCGTCGGGGCCGATGCCACGCTCTACCGAGGAGTGCGAGATATCGCGCTCGTGCCACAGGGCCACATTTTCCAGGGCGGGGGTGACGGCTGCACGAACCAGACGAGCCAAGCCGGTCAGATTTTCGGTCAGAACCGGATTGCGCTTGTGCGGCATGGCCGAAGAGCCCTTCTGGCCCTTTGAGAAAAACTCTTCAGCTTCATAGACCTCGGTGCGCTGCAAGTGGCGAATTTCGGTCGCCAGATTTTCGACGCAAGACGCGATGACGCCCAGCGTTGCAAAGAACATGGCATGACGGTCGCGCGGAATGACTTGGGTCGAGTGCGTCTCGGGCGCAAGGCCCATCTTGTCGGCCACGTAGGTTTCGACGCTGGGGTCGATGTTGGCGAAGGTGCCCACCGCACCAGAAATCGCGCAAGTGGCCACCTCTGCGCGGGCGGCCTCCAGGCGAAGGCGGCAGCGCTGGAAAGCCGCAAAGTGACCGGCCAGTTTGACGCCAAAGGTGGTCGGCTCGGCATGGATGCCATGCGAGCGGCCAAGGCAGATGTCATCTTTGTGTTCGTGCGCGCGGCGCTTCAGCGCCTCCAGCAACTTATCCAAATCGTCCAACAGGATGTCGGCGGCGTCGCGCATTTGTACGGCAAGCGTGGTGTCCAACACGTCACTTGAGGTCATGCCCTGGTGCAAGAAACGGGCTTCATCGCCAACTTTTTCAGCCACGTGGGTCAAGAAGGCAATGACATCGTGCTTGGTCTCGCGCTCGATTTCGTCAATACGGTCAATGTCGAATGGGGGCTTGCCGCGCTCCCAAATAGCAGCGGCAGCGTCGGCAGGGACAACGCCCAACTGCGCGAGGCGGTCGGTGGCGTGCGCCTCAATTTCAAACCAAATGCGGAATTTGTTTTCGGGCGTCCAAATCGACGCCATGACATCGCGGGTATAGCGGGGGATCATGCGGGCAGGCTTTTCTTTTGTTGAAGGTCAAGTGTCTAGGGTCAGGGAAGGGTGCTCTTGACCCGCTCACTTTAGGGCCAAGGCCGCGGCGGGCCAAGCCCTTGCCCCCTTTGTGCTCTGCGACCCAGCGTCCTGGCTCGCGGGGGCGAGCAACAAGAAACCCCACCGCAGCTTGTCGCCGTGGTTGGGCCTGAAGACACTTGGGCCTGGAGACACTTGGGCCTGGAGACACTTGGGCCTGGAGACACTTGGGCCTGTTAATGGCTCGCTTGTCGTCGCATCAACCGCGCTTGGCAGAGCAGAGGCGATCCCAGGGCGAACAGGGCCTTCCTAGCGTGAGAAAGGCCACAGCCCAGAACGGCGGCGTTCGGTCGCCGGTGGTTCTTTGGCAGGCGGAGTAACCTTGATAGCCGCTGGCGGTTCAGCAGAAGCCTTGGCGACCGCTGGCCTCAAAGCATCCGCCATGGCCGGACTTGGCGCTTTGTCAGGCACCGGGCGCACACTGCCCGCGCCGGTTTCCGGGTCCGCAGATGGGCGCGCAAGCGCCTTATCCGCTTCGCCCGCTTTACCATCGCTCACGGGCAGGCGGACTAAGCGCACGGGGCGGGTCTGATTTAGATGGATCAAATGCGCTAGCACTTGATCCATCCGGTTCCTTCAATGCGTCAGGCGCGAAGCGCTGGCTTCTGAACTGCGCTGCATGTCGGCCTTGAGCGCGGCTTCCTCGTCGGCCTCGTCCCAATCAATCGGCGACAGAGGACGGCTGAGCGCGTGCTTGAGAACCTGGTCGGCGTTGCTGACCGGGATGATTTCCAGCCCCTCGGTGACAATCTCGGGGATTTCTGTCAGGTCTTTTTCGTTCTCTTGCGGGATTAACACCGTCTTGATGCCGCCACGTAGCGCCGCCAACAGCTTTTCCTTGAGGCCGCCGATCGGCAGAACTCGGCCACGCAAGGTGACTTCACCGGTCATAGCGATGTCGTGACGCACGGGATTGCCGGTCAGCAAGGAGACGATGGAAGTGACCATCGCCACACCCGCCGATGGGCCATCCTTCGGCGTTGCGCCTTCGGGCACGTGCACGTGGATATCGCGCTTGTTGAAGATGGTCGGCTTGATGCCGAACAAGGGCGCGCGCGATTTCACGTAAGATTCAGCGGCTTGCACCGACTCTTTCATGACATCGCCCAGCTGACCGGTGGCCACAACGCGGCCTTTGCCGGGCACGGTCACGCTCTCGATGGTCAGCAAGTCGCCCCCAACCTCGGTGTAGGCCAGACCGGTGGTCATGCCGACCGTGTCCTCGGTCTCCGCCATGCCATAGCGGAAGCGGCGCACGCCGGCAAAGTCGCCCAGATTTTCGTCTGAAACGACCAACTTATCCAAGCCATCGACTTCCAGAGCTTTGACGGTTTTGCGCGCCAGCTTCTGGATTTCACGCTCCAGGTTACGCACCCCGGCTTCGCGGGTGTAGTAGCGCACCAGATCGCGCAGCGCGCTGTCCTCAATAATCAGCTCTTCAGGCGCAAGGCCGTGGTCGTTGACCGACTTGGGGATCAAGTGACGCTTAGCGATTTCGATCTTCTCCTCTTCGGTGTAGCCCGACAGACGGATGATCTCCATACGGTCCAGCAGCGGCTGGGGCATGCGCAAGGAGTTGGCCGTCGTGATGAACATGACATCCGACAGGTCGTAATCGACTTCAAGGTAGTGGTCGTTGAACGTGGTGTTCTGCGCAGGGTCCAAAACCTCCAGCAGGGCCGAAGACGGATCGCCACGCCAATCCTGGCCCAGCTTTTCGATTTCATCTAGCAAGAACAAGGGATTAGAAGACTTGGCTTTCTTCATGCCCTGGATAATCTTGCCCGGCATGGAGCCGATATAGGTCCGGCGGTGACCACGAATCTCGCTCTCATCGCGCACGCCACCCAGCGACATGCGAACGAAGTTGCGACCGGTCGCGCGCGCAATCGATTTACCCAACGAGGTCTTGCCGACGCCCGGCGGGCCGACCAGGCACAAGATGGGGCCTTTCATCTTCTGCGTGCGTTTTTGTACGGCCAAGTATTCGACGATCCGCTCCTTGACCTTTTCCAGGCCGTAGTGGTCCTCGTCCAAAATGGCTTGCGCCGCCGCCAGGTCTTCTTTGACCTCGGTCGATTCCGACCAAGGAATGCCAACCATCCAATCCAGGTAGTTGCGCACGACCGTGGCCTCGGCGGACATAGGGCTCATGTTGCGCAGCTTTTTCAGCTCAGCTTCGGCCTTTTCACGCGCTTCATCGCTCAGGGCCTTTTGCTTGATCTGTTCTTCCAGCTCGCCTAGCTCGTCCTTGCCGTCTTCGCCTTCGCCCAGCTCCTTTTGAATGGCCTTCATCTGCTCATTCAAATAGTACTCGCGCTGGGTCTTCTCCATTTGGCGCTTGACGCGGCTACGGATGCGCTTTTCGACCTTCAAAACGCCGATCTCGCCTTCCATGTGCATCAGCGACTTTTCGAGGCGCTCGGCGATGTCGAGGCATTCCAGCAATTCTTGCTTTTCCGGCAGCTCGATTGAGAGTTGAGCGGCGACAACATCGGCCAGCTTGGAGGGCTCTTGGATCTGCCCCACGGTCACCATGACCTCGGGCACGACCTTTTTGTTGAGCTTAACGTACTGATCGAACTGGCTGACGACAGACCGCTTCAGCGCTTCGGTCTCTTCATTAGGCTCCAGCGTTTCGGTCGGCAGCACGACGTCTGCTTCAAAGCACTCGCCGTTATCGCGCAGCTCGCGCACGTCAGCGCGGCTAATGCCCTCGACGAGGACCTTGATGGTATCGTCGGGCAGGCGAATGTACTGCAAGACATTGGCCATGGTGCCAAAGGTGTGCAGGTCTTCAGGTGCCGGATCGTCCTGATCGTCATTTTTTTGGGTCAACAGCAAGATTTCCTTGCTGCCACTCTCTACCGCTTCCAAGGCCTTGACGGACTTGTCGCGACCGACGAACAGCGTGACGATCATGTGGGGGAAGACCACCAAATCACGCAGCGGCAAAACCGGGACGTTGAGCTTTTCAGTAGTGGGGCTGGCCGGTTGGCTCATGCAATTCTCCAAACGGGGCTGGGGATCGGTTCGGCGCTAGAAATCAGCGCCATCCAGGTCAGATTATTGAGTCTTTTCTAGTGTTTAGGCACATGTAGGCGTCGCGGTTAGTTTTTCAACGTTGCCAAGTGTGCGCGGCTTCGAATTTGGTCGCAATTTGCGCAATTGGTCGGCTGGCAGCGCGATTTTAGTGCGCAAGGCCGCTCTCGCTTACACCACCATCACTGGCGCGAGGGAATTGAACATCCCCAAGCGCTGCGATCGGCAGCGAAAACAAAGCTGGCCGACCGACCAGCGCCGCGGAGGCTGTTTGGCGAACGCCTAGGCGCTGGCCTCTACATCGGAATAGATCAACAGCGGGCTCGCCTCGTTGTCGACCACTTCTTGATTGATCACTACTTCTTCGACGCCCTTCAGGTCGGGCAGGTCGAACATAGTATCCAGCAAGATATCTTCCATGATCGAGCGCAAACCGCGCGCACCGGTTTTGCGGGCGATGGCCCGCTTGGCGACCGCAGCCAGCGCTTCGTCGTTAAAGTGCAGCGAGACGTTCTCCATTTCGAACAAACGCTGGTACTGCTTAAGCAGCGCGTTTTTGGGCTCAGTCAGGATTTGGATCAGCGCGTCTTCATCCAGGTCGTGCAAGGTCGCCAGAACCGGCAGGCGGCCGATGAATTCGGGGATCAGACCATACTTCTGCAGGTCTTCGGGCTCCACTTCGGCCAACAGCTCACCGACCTTGCGGTCATCCGGATCGCGCACATCGGCGCCAAAGCCGATCTGCTTGCCTTGTCCGCGCGCGGAGATGATTTTATCCAGCCCGGCAAACGCGCCACCACAAATGAACAAGATATTGGAGGTGTCAACCTGCAGGAATTCTTGCTGAGGGTGCTTGCGTCCGCCTTGGGGCGGGACCGCGGCAACCGTGCCTTCCATCAGCTTTAGAAGTGCTTGCTGAACGCCTTCACCCGAGACATCGCGCGTGATGGAGGGGTTGTCCGACTTGCGGCTTACCTTGTCGATTTCATCGATGTAGACAATGCCGCGCTCGGCCTTTTCGACATTATAGTCTGAGGCTTGCAACAGCTTGAGAATGATGTTCTCCACGTCCTCGCCCACATAACCGGCCTCGGTCAAAGTGGTGGCGTCGGCCATCGTGAAGGGCACATCCAAAATCCGCGCCAAGGTCTGAGCCAACAACGTCTTGCCGCAGCCCGTCGGCCCGATCAGCAGGATATTGGATTTAGCCAGCTCGACGTCCTTGTTTTTTGCCGCGTGTTCCAGACGCTTGTAGTGGTTGTGAACGGCGACCGCCAGCATGCGCTTGGCTGCGCTCTGGCCGATGACATAGTCATCCAAAATCTTGAAGATTTCTTTGGGCGTCGGCACCGCCCCGGACGACTTAAGCTGCTGTGTTTTGGTCTCTTCCCGGATGATATCCATGCACAGCTCAACACACTCATCGCAAATAAAGACCGTCGGCCCTGCGATCAGTTTTTTCACTTCGTGCTGGCTCTTGCCGCAAAACGAGCAGTAAAGAGTTGATTTGGCGTCGGATTTATCTCCGGTGGAGCTCATTGAATTTTCCGTCTTCTATTCGACCGTTCAAATACGGCCTCTAGGTTAGCCCGGGCCACGCAAGGCTGACAATAGCTAACTTTGCGCTCGTCCATGTGTGATGGGCCTTGTGGATGGCGCGACAATCGAACGCCGCGCCGCCGTCGCTGGTCTTGAACCCGCTCGCGCCTTGGCTTGTCAGCAAGTTCTTTGATCGCAGACGTTTAGCGCGAAGCAGCTTTGGCGTGGCCCGTCGTGAAGTGAAGCAGCGTTGCTGCCGTCTCCGCCACTGGCTTTGCTGCATCTTTGGCTTTGCCCCGTCATTGGCTTGGTCGCATTCACTGGTCCGCATTCACTGGTCCGCATTCACTGGTCCGCATTCACTGGTCCGCATTCACTGGTCCGCCCCCTTAGGTGAGAGGGCAGGCCAGCGCTTTCAAGGCCTAACAGCCTTGGCTTAGCGCAGACCTAGCGCTTCTAGCGTTAGGGGGCCGGCCAAACCGTCGTCATCCAGACCCTGGCTGCGCTGGAAGGCGCGAACGGCTTCGGCGGTGGCTGCGTCGAACTGACCGGTAGCCATAGTGTCTAGATCCAGGCTGCCGCCTGCCTGACCTTGCAACTGCGCCTTGAGCGCCTTTTGCAAACGCTCAACCATAAAGCCGGTGTCGCCCTCGCCCAAAAGGTCCAGCGCGCCTTTGCCTTGCTTGACGTTGACGGTCGCATTTTGGCGCGCCTTCAAATAGAGCTCTTGCTCTGCGTCCGATTGCTGATCCAAGGTGCTGTATTCGTCGGCTTGCAGGGCCAGACCTTGCAGCTTCTTGGCGACGCCAGGCACCGCCGGTGCTGCTTCTTCCAGCTCTGTTAGCGCGCTTTGCAGGTAGCCAGCCGCCGCTTGATTGTCCTGCTCACGTGCCAAGCGCAGGGCTTCTTGCTCGATTTGGTTGGCCCGCATCAGCGCGACCTTTTCTTCAATCTCGACGTTGACCTCAAGCGCGGCTTCATCGTCGCTGGTTGTCAGCATCAAATTGGAGGTCTGGGTCTTTCGCAGCCCTGTTTGGGCATCGATGTAGGCCAGTTGTACCGAGCCCAGATCGAGCGTGGAAGTCTGGTCGGCATCCAAGGTCATCTTGATCAAAAAGGCGCGCTGCTCGCCGCCAAAGAAGGTGCCAAGGTCGGCCAGTTTGCTCAGCGGCTCCTCTTCAATAGAGAAGTAATGCGCATCGCGAACGATCTTGTTGTTGATGTCGAAACGCAACTCAACGTCTTGGGCGGTCGTCGATTGTAGCGAGCGGATTTCTTGATCGAAGACCCGCGCCATTTGTGCGGGGCTCTCGATGAAATGATAGTTGCCCTGGCCGTTGCTGGCGATGGTGGCCAAGAAGTCTTCATCGTAGTCTGCGCCCAGGCCCATGGCTGTGATGCTAACGCCGCGCTCGCGCCAGCGTCGTGCAAATTGCCCGATTTCTTGTTCATCGACCACGCCGCGATTGGCCAGCCCGTCGGACAGCAAAATGACCCGGTTAATTCCGCGCTCCAGCAGATCGCCTTTGACCTGGCGTCCGCCCATGTCAATGCCGCCGGAAATGTTGGTAGCGTTGGTGGGCTCCAGTTGGGAAATGAGCCGGTGAAGTCGGCGTTCATTGGGCGCGTCGGCGCGGGCCAGCAGATGCACTTGGGAAGAAAAGGCCACGAGCGCAACGCGATCATCTGCATCAAGGCGCGAGACAAAATCTTTGGCCGCGCGCTTTGCGTAGCTGAGCTTGCCCGCTTCTTCCATGGAACCCGATTGATCCAGCACTAGCGCCACGTTGAGACGGACGTCTTCGTGATCTTCGCGCTCGGCGGGTTTGTCGGCTTTCAGGCGAATAAGAGCGTAGATCTCTTGATCGTTCTGGCCAGCCAGTACCACGGGGCGATCAAAGCTAAGCTGCATATCAAGCGAGGCCGCAAAAGCCGGGGCGTTGTAGGCTAAGGCCAAGCCGGCAAGGGCGAGGCAGCTTGACCAAGTGGCAAAGCGGCCAGCAGTCGCAGATTTTCGAGCCAATGTTTGGGTGAGCGCGGGGGTGTCAAAGCGAGGTAGGGTGTTCATCGGGGCACCTTTTGAATTCTCGTGGGGACGAACGTGGCGAGCACGAACAAGGGTCGGCGTCGCAAAATTGCGGGCCGATCCCCAACAAAGTGGAGAAGCTAGGTGCATCTTGGATTGGTGAAATAAGACGCTTTTGCGATGAGTCGTGCAAAGCCTGCAAGTTTGCTTGCGGTGGCTTCGCGAAGCAGCGGACGGGGGCTAGCGAATAGCGGGCAAAGAAAAACCCTCTGCCTTCGGGGCAGAGGGTTCGATCTTTTTATAGGCCAGCGGGTGCGCCCTTAGACGTTGCCGTTAAAGGTGCCGTAGGTTGACCGCAAAGTTGTGCCGTTAGAATTGGTAACCGGCTGCGGCTGCGACGGGGCGGCCTGAGAGGTCTGCGGAGCTGGCTGGTAAGGATAGGCGTAAGGGGCAGGCTGCGGGCAGGGCTGCAGCGGGTAAGCGCCACAGGTCGGCGCAGCGCCGTATGCGGGGGCGCCGTAGGCTGGCGGATAGCCAGGTGTCGCGCCGTAACCCGGGGCTACGTAACCACCGTTAGGAGCCTGGGTGTAGTTGGTGATTGCGTGCGAACCAGGCTGCATTTGTGCTGGAACAGGCGCGGCTTGCATGCCAGCCGCCGGAGCAGCGCCGTAAGTATAGCGCGGTGCTGCTTGCGTGTAGCTGTAGCCTTGAGCGCCAGCAGGCAGTTGCTGCTGGTAGCCTGCGCCGCTGAAGCTTGCGCCACCGGTGCCGATGATCTCTACGCGGCGATTGCGGCGGTGCGCTTCATCGCTGAAACCCGGATCAATCGGGCTGGTCTCACCGTCACCACGAACCTGCAAGTAGGCACGCGGTACACCGCGAGTGACCAAGTAGTCTGCAACTGAGCGAGCGCGCTTTTCAGATAGCTTCTGGTTATAGTCTTCTGAACCGCGGGTGTCAGTGTGGCCGACGACGGTAAAGGAGGTACCGCCTGATGACATAAGGCGCGCTGCAATATCGTCCAGCTCGCTCTTGAAGCGGGTCTTGATGGTGGCGCTATCTGTATCAAACGCCACGTCACCGCTGATGGTCACCAGAGGCTCGGTCGAATAGGCGGCCACCGATTGAATGGGAGCAACGACGGTTGCTGGCGCACAATCGGGGTCATCCATAATCGTCTGCGGGGGCAGGTTAGGCTGAGCCTGAACCACTCGAGGGGTACAAATGCCGTCGTGTACCGGTGCGGCGACTTCTGCGGTCTCAACTGTGTCTGCGCTTTCCAGCGGTTGACACGCCGAAAGCCCCAAGACCACCACCGCGGGAACTGCTAACAATCCAAAGCGCATTAATGTCGTCTCCTAAACCAAGATATGGACTGGAGCGGCCAAAGCGCGTCCCGTCCGACTGATGTCATCCTTGACTGCTTGGGGAGCTGACCGCAGAGCAAATCGCGTTTGTCCACATGGATTTGCTCTGAATTTGCATAGTAAATTGCAAAATGCAACCTTTGGTTGGTCAACTTGCGAAATTTACAACCGAAAACGAGCCATTTTCGGTTTATCCGTTTTTGCAGGTTGCTCAACTTAAAGGAAATCGTGGGATTCCGCGCCGTCACATATTTGTGAGGGTTTGAGGGGCCGCGGGGTGTCCGTCAACCAGCGTAGTGAACGACCGCAATTTCCAGCATGGCTGTCACAAAGCCACCGCAAATAGGGCTATCCCTTCTCAATAAAGGATAGGCTGGCCTCGTTCTGGTCGAATTGCTGTGCGACTGACACCAAGATTATTTAATGCCATTTTGAGAAAATTCATGGGTTTGGGGATTTCTAGCGCCAAATTAGACCCCGTTTTGGCTGGTTTTGAAGCCGATCAGGTGAACAAGTCACTAGTGTTCAGCTCATCAGCGTTACTGACGGGCAGCGCTGCGAGCGCGCGACCGGACTGGGGGCACCGCACGGATTGCTTGCGGACCGCGAGCCTGCGTAAGGGCTGGCTCCTAGTCAGCGCGCTTTTGTTGGTGTCGGGCTGTGGTGTGATTGAAAGGGGCGGCTTCAACCAGGCGCCAAGTCGCTCGATCACGCGCTACGAGCGCTATTCTGAGGTGAATGGCGCGGTAATGGCCATGCCGCCTTTAGCCGAGCAGGGGCAGGTCGTGTCTTCCGGCGGCGCTGGCAGCACCTATGCCGCCCCAGGTTCGAGCAACAGCGCTGACGCCTACATCCAACAACCGAGTGCCTACATGCAAGAGGCGGGCAACTTTCAATCGGAATATGAAAGCCCGAACGCCCAGCAACAAGCGACGGCGACCCAACAACCCTATTTGGATTTGAGCGCGGACCAGCAGAGCTTTAGTAGCCAAGACATTGGTCGCCAAGTTCGCAGCCTGATCGCAAAGCGCGCCGAGACGCACCCAGATTGGGCGCGAACCTTGGACCGTTTCTACAGCAGCTATGGCTATCAGCCGATTTGGTACCGGGGCGCCTGGTCCAAAGAAGCCAAAGTCGCCCAGGCCAGCTTGGCAAAGTCTTGGGCAGACGGCCTGCCGCCGCGCCGCTATGTACCGGCGGAAGGGATCGACCTGTCACATGCCAACACGCTGGCAAGCATCGCGCGCACCGAGCTTGCCCTAACCCAAGGCATGATCCTGTATTTGCCCGAACTACGCGAAGGGTTGACGGCAGGTTCTCAAAACGGCTTGCCGCTGCTCGAAGCGGCGCTGGCCTCCGGCGATTTCGCGACAGCTTTGGAGCGCCTGCGCCCGCAGGACGCTCAGTTTCAGGGGCTACGCAAGGCAGTGCTGACAAAGTCCATGGACGACAGCGCCAAGCGGCTGATCGCACTTAATATGCACCGCTTTCGTACCGCCCAAGAGCAAGCCGGCGGGCGGCGCGTGCGGGTCAATCTGCCGGGCTACAATTTGGACGTCTTTGATGGGCAAAGACACGTAATGTCTATGCCGGTCATTGTTGGCCAGCCTGATCGCGCAACACCGGTGCTGCGCGATCAGATTGTAAATTTGAAGTTCAGCCCCGATTGGAGCGTTCCGCCAATTGCGGCGGGCGAGGATTTGCTGCCCTTGTTGAAACACGATGCCAGAGCTTTGGTTGATAAAATGGGCTTGCAAGCGTTCCGGCGTGGCAAAGCGGTCGATCCGCTGTCTGTAAATTGGAACCGCTATTCGGCCTCCAATCTTCCCTATACTTTCCGCCAGCGACCGGGTCCAAAGAACGCTATGGGCGGCGTCCGCTTTTCGCTGACCAACCCCCAAGACATTTATTTGCACGATACGCCCGAGCGCGAGTTGTTCTCAGAAAAGGTGCGCATGATCTCGTCAGGCTGCGTGCGCGTCGCCGATGCTGAAAAGCTGGCAAGCTGGATTTTGGCGCAGGACCAAGGCTGGTCACGTAGCCAGGTCAAACGCGCCATGGGGTCGGGCAAGACCCATATTCAGCTTCTCAAGCAGCCGGTTGCGGTCGATCTGGTCTATTATACCGCTCTCATTGATCCGCAGGGCGAGTTGAAGCTTTACCCCGACGTCTATGGCAAAGACGCAGAATTGGCGGCGCAGCTGGGTATTTGACCGGCGCGCTTGCCCGATGGCTTGCCTTAATGTGGGAAACCTGGTTCAAAATGTGGAGAAATCCACATCCCCCCTGGTTTTTACCACAATCTCTCCTAAGTCTGGATGAGGATAGCATCCAAGTCGAACCGCTCGACTCCTCCAAACGCAATAAAGAACAAACTGGAGTCCAATAATATGGCCGCCGAAAAAAGCCAAAACGTCCAAGACGTATTCCTCAATCACATTCGCAAAGGCAAAATTCCCGTCACGGTCTTCCTGGTAAACGGCGTCAAGCTGCAAGGAATCGTAACCTGGTTCGACAATTACTCTGTGCTGTTGCGCCGCGATACCCACGTGCAGTTGGTCTATAAGCACGCCATTTCGACAGTCATGCCCAGCGCGCCTGTCAATTTGCATGAAGAGCAAAAAGACGACTAAGCCCCGTCTGGCCTATCGCTATCTGGCCTATCACTATTTGAACGCCCAAAGCCGGGCACGCCGTCTGCGTGCGCCGGGTTTTGGTGTTTGTGCATGCTGCGCGCCGGTGAGCGAGCAGACGGACTTGGCAATTCACGGTTATGGTCGATGAGCATGTCTGGCGAGACGTACAATACAACTTCAATGGCAGAAAATCGCGATGACAGCGATAAAAGCCGAGCCATTTTGGTGCAACCCGACGGGCTGCCCAATCTCCACGGTGGGGTGTTCGCCGGAGCCCAGGTTGCGCAAAACGCCAGCGAGCCCGACAGCCGATCGAGCGAAGAGCGCTTGGAAGAAGCCCAGAACCTCTGTCAGGCTTTGGGCTTGGACTTGGCGGCCAGTCTTAACTTTCGCGTCACCAAACCCAAGGCATCGACCCTAGTTGGCGGTGGCCACATTGAGAGCATCAAAGAAGCCGTCGAGCAGAGCAAGGCCGAGCTGATTGTCTTCAATGCCAGTTTGACCCCCTTGCAACAACGCAATTTGGAGCGGGCTTTGGGGCTTAAGGTCATGGATCGCGTCGGCCTCATTATCGAGATTTTCGCGCAGCGCGCCCAGACCCGCGAGGGCCAATTGCAGGTCGAGCTAGCCGCGCAGACCTACCAACGCTCGCGCTTGGTACGCGCTTGGAGCGGCCTGGATCGCCAACGCGGCGGGCGCGGCATGCGCGGTGGCCCTGGTGAGATGCAGTTGGAATTGGACCGCCGGCGCATTGATGATCGCATCTTGCGCCTCAAAAAGGAGTTGGCCAAGGTCCGCCAGACCCGCGCGCTCCATCGCAAAGCGCGCGAGCGGGCGCCTTATCCCGTGGTGGTGCTGGTGGGCTATACCAATGCGGGCAAATCCACTCTGTTCAATGCGATGACCCAGGGAGGAGTCATGGCAAAGGACATGCTGTTCGCAACCCTGGACCCGACCCACCGCCGTTTGGAACTGCCCGGTGGCGGGGTCTGCATGCTGGTGGACTCGGTTGGGTTTATCGCTGATTTGCCGACCGAGCTGATTGAAGCCTTCAAGGCGACCTTGGAAGAGGTCGAGAGCGCCGATTTGATTTTGCATTTACGCGATCTCTCGCATCCCAACACCGGTGCGCAGCGGCGCGATGTGCTGAGGATATTGCTGGAGCTGATCGGCGAGCAAGCTTGCCACGAGCGCGTGCTAGAGGTCGGCAACAAGATTGACCGTTTGCAGCCCTCCCAGCGTGATCGACTGCCAGACGCGGACTTGAAGACAGTCTCGGCGATAACGGGGGCAGGAGTGCCCGAGTTATTGGCCCAGATCGAAGCGCGCTTGCAGCACAAGGATCAGCATTTCCAAGCCGTGCTGCCGGTCAGCGACGGCGCCGCCAGAGCGCGCATTTATCAAATTGCGCGCAATGTGGCTGAAGATCATGACCCGGTCGCACAGCACGATATTGGCGAACAAGACGAAGAAAGCCCGGCGTTTGATCAGAGCCGTGACAGCTTTATCGTCTTGAGCGGGCAGGTGGACGCCAAAGGTCGCGGGCAACTTGAGCAATTGTTGCAAAGCCGGCCAGGTGTCAGACTTTTCTACCTTTGACGCCATAGAAAAGGCTCATTCTAAGCCCAAAACACGCAGCATAGACTTTTGCATAGGCGTATTCGACCTGTGCTGATTTTTTTTAGGGTATTATATGAAATACGCGCTGATTTTTCTGGCGCTGGCAGGGGTAGCGGCGACCACCGCTTGCGCGCCAAAACCCGGCGCCAAGGCTCCTTTCGCCAATCGCCACCCCTATCGCGTGACCGCAGAACGGGTCATCGACCGCTCCAAAATCGATCCGAATGCTAAACCTGCGGAAGCGCCTGATCCGGTCTATTTCTCGGAAAAGAGCGGCCATATTCTGATCCCTACCTACGTCAATGGACAGCGCTCCTTTGTGCGTTCGAATGAGGTGCTCCAGGTTGGCCATGTCTACTATAATGCTGCTACTGGCGAGCGAATGAAGGCTGAAAAGTCCGCTGAAGGCCTCTATCGGCTCAACCCCATGCCGGGCCAATACGTCAACTTGAGTGCTAGCCAAGGGCCGAACTTTGTTGGGTCTGGCGCCGAAATTAAGAGCGGCAATGGGGCTTTTTCAAATTCTGATGTCGGATTGAGCTCTAGTAGCTCTGATCTTAGGGTCTATATCAACGACAATCGCGGCTATGTAAATTTTGCTGACAGCATGAGCGAGCAAGAGGCCCGCGCACAAGCGAGTGCATCCTGCCAGGAAATGGGCCTATCCGCGCGTAGCCAACCTGCCGTGGCCATGCCGAATGGCAGCAAAAATTTGGAATTCGTCTGCGCGTAACTTTATTTACGCTTTGATGTTAAAGTAAGAAAACCCGCAAGACGCATAGGTCTGGCGGGTTTTTTTGTGTCCAGGCCATTGTTGGTGCAGCCTCCAAGTGTCGTCCGCGTTACGGGCGTTTCAGCCCTTCATCGCCCGGGCGATATCCAGCGCTGCGTAGCTCCAAATGCCGTCAGCACCGGCGCGTTTGAAGGCCATGAGCGTTTCGGCGACGGTCGCTTGTTCGTCTAGCCAGCCTTGGGCGGCGGCGGCCTTCAACATGGCGAACTCACCGCTCACTTGGTAGGCGTAGACAGGAATAGGGCTGGTGGCAGCGATGCGCTGCAAAATATCCAAGTAGGGCAGGCCGGGCTTGACGATCAGCATGTCCGCGCCTTCGTCGACATCGTAGCGAGCTTCAAGCTCGGCTTCGCGCACGTTGGCTGGATTGAGCTGATAGGTCTTCTTATCGCCCATGAGCGCCCCGGATGAGCCCACCGCATCGCGGAAGGGGCCATAGAAGGCGGAAGCGAATTTCGCGGCGTAGGACATGAGCGCAACCTCGCTGTAGCCGGCGTCGTCCAATGCTGCGCGAATGGCCGCGATCCGCCCGTCCATCATGTCGGACGGAGCCAGGATATGGGCACCGGCGTCGGCTTGCGCCAAAGATTGCTTGATCAAAGCTTCCAGCGTCTCGTCGTTCAGCACTTCTCCCGTATCAGACAACAGGCCATCTTGGCCGCTGGCGTTGTAGGGGTCCAAGGCAACGTCAGCGATCAGGCCCAGGCCATCGACCTCAGCGCGGATGGCGCGCATGGCCCGACAGACCAGATTGTCAGCTCGCCACGCTTCTTCGCAGGCATGGGTCTTGCGGTGGCTAGGAACAACCGGGAACAGGGCAATCGCGGGGATGCCCAAAGCCTTGGCCTCACCGGCAACATCGACCCAAAGGTCCGGGCCGATGCGGTCAACGCCCGGCAGGCTGGGCACAGGACTGCGGCCGTTTTCTTCTTGTACAAAGATCGGCCAAATCAGGTCACTGGTCTGAAGATGGTTTTCCTGAACCAGACGGCGCATCCAGTCCGACGAACGGCGGCGGCGCAGGCGTACCGCGGGAAATTGACTGAGACCGGCTGTTGTCCCGGGCAACTTGACCGCCGACGAAGAAGCCGAAGCGGCCGAAGTGGGGCGGTCTGTCATGGGGAATCCTCTAGGCTGTCGAAATGGGGGAGCGGGGCTATGGGCCACGATTTCCAAGATGCACATTGATGTATACGCCTTCGTGGGCGGGTGCAATGGCGGACTGAAACGCCGATTGCCGCGTATGGCCGGAGCCAAAGTCGGCGCCTTTTGCAACTAAAAAGGGCCCGTAACCGCCACGCTTGCTCCCTTTTCTGCGTTTGCCTTGGGGGTTGAGGCAGCTTGCCTATTTCCAAGCGCTGGCCAGATGCGCTAAAGCAGAGTGCCTACGTTTTGTCCCTCGTCCTTGCAGTTAAGTCTTTCCCTTATGAGCGAACACCTTTCCTTTTCTCAACACAACGGCCTTGGCCTCTTGCAGCTTGATCGACCCAGGGCCCTCAATGCGCTCAGCATGGAGATGGTGTCCGGTCTGCGCGATAAAATCGTGGCATGGGAAGCGGACGAAAGCATTAGCGAATACCTGATGGTCGGCAGCCTTGATAAGGGGCTGTGTGCGGGCGGTGATGTAAAGGCGCTCTATACCGAAGCGGTTGCAGCGCCGAAGGGCGAAGCTGTGGCGATTACGCGCGATTTCTTCTATTACGAGTACCAGCTCAACGCGCTCTTGTCTGAACTGCGCAAGACCTTCAGCGTATTGATGAACGGCGTGTGTATGGGCGGCGGCATGGGCCTGGCGATCAATGCCAACAATCGCATCGTCAGCGAGACCACCAAGATTGCCATGCCGGAGACCGCGATCGGCTTTATCCCGGACGTGGGCGCGACCTATTTCTTGAGCCGTTTGCCGTCCGAAGTTGGCACCTACATGGCCCTGACCGGCGCACGCCTGAGCCCAGCCGATGCCCTGGCCGTTGGCTTGGCCACGCACTTTGTACCCCAAGAGAACTTGCCAGCATTGATCGATATGACCAAGGAGCAGGGCAGCCGTGCCGCGCTGGACCGCTTCGCGGAGCCGAAAGAGGCGGCCGGCCCCTCACAACTGACCGAGCAAATGGCCATGATTGAGCGCTGTTTTTCGGCGGATCGAGTCTCGGAGATCGTGGAGCGCCTGCACCACGAGGGCGGGGAGGCCGCCGCCATGGCTGAGGTCATGCAGACCCGTAGCCCCAGTTCTATGGTGCTCTCCTTGGCCTTGCAGCGGAACGCCGAGGGCCGCAGTTTTAAAGAATGCCTGCAATTGGAGTTCAATGTCGCGCAATGGCTGTTCAACCCCAAACGGCTGGAGCGGAGCGATTTCTTCGAAGGTATCCGGTCGGTCTTGGTGGACAAGGACCACAACCCGCGCTGGCACCCCAGCAAGGTTGACGATGTAACACCGGACCAAGTGGCGCAGGCTCTATCTTTCCCGGCGGATCGCATTGCCTTTTTGGTCTAGCCCGCTAGGCTGCTGCCGTCCTCAGCCCACCATGAAAATCTAAGCGAAGGAAGCCGTTCGCCATGCGCACTTATTTTGCCAGCGATCACGCCGCGATTGAACTCAAAGCGGCCTTGCTCGATATGCTGAAGCAACAGGGTCACGATGTTGTGGATCTAGGGCCGTTTGACAACAGCTCGGTTGACTATCCCGATTATGCCAACAAGCTGGCGCAAGCCTTGAGTGCAGACCCCGATGCGCGCGGTATCGCCATGTGCGGCACGGGTATCGGTATCTCGATCGCACTAAACCGACACAAGCACATCCGCGCAGCGCTCTGCCACGATGTGACCGGCGCGCGCCTGACCCGCGCCCACAACGATGCCAATGTTTTGGCCCTTGGTGCGCGCTTGATTGGGATCGAGACCGCCAAGGATGTCGTGGCTGCCTTTTTAGAGGTCGCCTTCGAAGGCGGCCGTCATCAACGACGGGTCGATAAGCTCAGTCTAGGCGACGATGCCAGCGCATAGCGGGCCCGGCGACACTCCCCTACCTTTTTGATCCCCGATCTGATACCCCCTTGATCTGACAAAAGACAGGATACCCAAATGGAATATCAAGTGCCTCAGGGCTTCTGGACCGCCGATGTTGAGCAAGCCGACCCTGAGCTGTTCGCTTCGCTGAACCAGGAGCTTGTTCGCCAGCAAGACTTCATCGAATTGATCGCTTCAGAAAATATTGTGTCCAACGCGGTCATGCAGGCGCTGGGCTCGGTCCACACCAACAAATACGCGGAAGGCTACCCCGGTCGTCGTTACTATGGTGGCTGTGAGTACGTTGACGTGTCTGAGACCCTAGCGATTGAGCGCCTGAAGCAGTTGTTTGACTGTAGCTTCGCCAACGTGCAGCCGCACTCGGGCGCGCAAGCCAACCAGGCCGTGACCATGGCGCTGGTCAAGCCAGGCGATACCATTATGGGCCTGTCGCTGGATCACGGCGGACACTTGACCCACGGCTCTAAGGTCAACCAATCGGGCAAGTGGTTCAACGCCGTTGCCTATGGCCTGCGCGAGCAGGATCAGCAGATCGACATGGATCAAGTCCGCGCGCTGGCTGAAGAGCACAAGCCCAAGCTGATCATCGCCGGTGGCTCTGCTTATCCGCAGATCATTGACTTCAAAGCCTTCCGCGAAATCGCTGACAGTGTCGGCGCTTATTTGCACGTCGATATGGCCCACTTCGCAGGACTCGTGGCTGGCGGCTGCCACCCGAATCCGCTTGATCATGCCCACGTTGTTACCTCGACTACGCACAAGACCCTGCGTGGTCCGCGTGGCGGCATCATCCTAAGCCGCGATGAAGACCTGGGCAAAAAGATAAATTCGGCGGTCTTCCCCGGCCTGCAAGGCGGTCCTTTGATGAACGTCATTGCAGCCAAAGCCGTTGCTTTTGGCGAAGCATTGAAGCCCGAATTCAAAGCTTACAGCCAGCAAGTTGTCCGCAATGCGCAGGTGCTGGGCGAAACGTTGCAGGAGCAAGGCCTGGATATCGTTTCCGGCGGCACCGCGACCCACCTGCTGTTGGTCGACCTGCGCCCCAAAGGCGTCAAAGGCAATGCGGCGGAAAAGGCCCTGGATCGTGCTCACATTACCTGCAACAAGAACTCGGTTCCCTTCGATACCGAAAAGCCGATGATTACCTCTGGGGTCCGTTTGGGCAGCCCTGCGGGCACCACGCGCGGTTTCAAGGAAGATGAATTCCGCCTGATCGGCCAGCTTATCGCCAAGGTCTTGGACGGTCTGGCTGCCAATGGTGAAGAAGGCAACGCGGCGGTTGAAGCAGAAGTCGCACAGCAGGTTAAAGCGCTGTGTGATCGCTTCCCGATCTACAGCTCGCCGTTGGCGTAAGCTAGGTGGCGCGGGGTGGGCTTCCTCCTCGCGATTGCCTGATTTGAGCAGCGCGGCGGTCTAGGCCAAATTGGTCTATCCTCGACTCGCAATGCGAATCGCACCCCTGAAGATGTGCGTTCATCTTTGGGGGTTTTCTATTTGAATGACACTTAAAAAGTAATAGGCGTTGAATAAATCGCAAATAGTGTGTGAAACGAAGAAATGCCTGGGTAGTTTTACTGGTTTTTGCAGCCTCTAGTAAAATTTTTGACTGCCATTTGCGCCTTTCTCTCATCTGGAGTTGACCCGGGGTGTGACATTCTGTTCATTAGGCGCGACAAAAACAACCAGTCAGAAAGGGATCCCCATGCCACGCCCTTTGCTTCAAGATGATCGCTCCCTGGCGTCTCAGGCGTCCCGCTTCGACCGATGGTGTCAGAAGTTTCGTCACCAGGTGGCCTTGATGGCGGTCGCTGTCATCCTCTTGTGCTTGTTCTGCATCGTGTTGTTTACGATGGCCTAGGCGCGGCGGCGGTAGACCCACTGTCAGAAATTTCGGTACGCTTCGCGCTGGCGTCGGGCCAAGAGCCTAGAAAAAAGCGCTTTCCATCTTTGGCCAAGGCCCTATCTTGCGACGACCGCAATTCTAACGCCCAACCGTCGAGGTGGCCCATGGCTCTGCACTTTACGCCCCAAGAATTCGCCCGCCGACGCCAAGCTTTGGTCTCTGCTATGCAGGAGGCAAACTTGGATGGCATGCTCATATTCAAGCAAGAGAGCATGTTCTACCTCACCGGCTATGACACCTTCGGCTACTGCTTTTTTCAGTGTCTCGTGGTCGATGCGCAAGGCACTTATGCCATACTGACACGCTCGGCAGACAAGCGTCAGGTTGAGCTGACTTCTATCGTTTCCGACCTGACAATTTGGAAGGATGCCGCCGATGCAGAGCCTGCGCGCGATCTCTTGGCGCTGGTGAAGGATCGCGGCTTGGCGGGCAAGCGGCTGGGCGTCGAATATCAGGCCTATGGACTCACCGCAGCGCTCGGCAAGCGTTTGGACGCCGCCTTTGAAGGACAGGCTGCTTTGGAGGATGCAAGCGGGCTGGTGGACCGCCTGCGCGTTGTCAAATCGGAAGACGAACTCGTTTATGTCCGCAAGGCCGGTGAGTTGGCTGACTTGGCCCTGGATGCGGCCGCGGCCGAGACCCGGGCAGGGGCTGATGAGGGGGTCATTTTGGGGGCCATGCACAACGCCATTTTCTCCGGTGGCGGCGATTATCCTGGCAACGAATTCATCATTGGATCGGGCGACCACGCGCTGTTGTGCCGTTATCAATCTGGCCGCCGGATCTTGCAAGCGCGCGATCAGCTGACCCTAGAATGGGCCGGAGCCTATCGCCATTACCACGCCGCTATGATGCGCACCTGGTGCATCGGCGAGTCCAGCGCGCGCCACCGCCAATTGCACGAAGCATCTGTCGCCGCCTTGGAGGCGACTTGCGCAAGCTTGGTGCCCGGCAAGACCTATGGCCAGGCCTTCGCTGAACATGCGCGCGTGATGGACGATTTCGGCCTGTCCGAACATCGCCTAAACGCCAGCGGCTATTCTTTGGGCACGACCTTTACGCCGACTTGGATGGATTGGCCTATGATGTATCAGGACAATCCTGTTGAGATCCTACCGGGCATGGTCATTTTTGCTCATATGATCATCATGGACAGCGCCAGCGGCACCGCCATGTGCTATGGCCACAGCGTTGAAGTCACCGCGCATGGCAACGCGCCTTTGTCTCATCGCCCGACCGATCTTTTGGTATTCTAAGGACAGACATGAACAAGGAAACGAACCCGCAGCGCCTACTGGACGGGGTGCTGGTTGTCAGTCTTGAGCAAGCCGTCGCCGCGCCCTTTGCGTCTTCGCGCTTGGCCGATATGGGCGCTGAAGTCATCAAAATTGAACGCGAAGAAGGCGATTTTGGCCGCAACTATGATTCAGTTGTTCACGGCCAAAGCTCTTATTTCGTCTGGCTCAATCGCGGGAAAAAGTCGGTGGTCTTGGACATCAAAGACCCCGACGACAAAGCGGTCTTGCTGAGCATGCTGGCCAAAGCCGACGTCTTTATTCAGAACATGTCGGTCGGCGCGGCTGAACGCAATGGGCTGGGCAACGCCGCGCTGGAGACCCTGAACCCGCGCCTCATTACCTGCGATATCTCCGGCTATGGCGAAGACGGCCCCTATGCCCAGCGGCGCGGCTATGATCTGTTGGCGCAGTGCGAGACCGGGCTGGCCGAGATAACCGGCTCGCCCGAAGCGCCGGGACGGGTTGGCATCTCCATCGCCGACATTTCAACTGGAATGTTCGCGCACGCGGCGATTTTGGAAGCCTTGATGCTGCGCGAAAAGACAGGGCGGGGCGCCCATCTGAAGGCCTCGCTGTTCGCCTCAATCGCCGACATGATGGCGGTGCCTTTGCTGCACTATGATTACGGCGGCAAGGCGCCCAAGCGCGTCGGGCTCAATCATCCTTCCATTGCGCCCTATGGGGCCTATGCTAGCGCCGACGGTCGCCCGCTGATGTTCTCGATCCAGAACGAGCGCGAATGGCAGCGCCTCTGCGCACAGGTCTTGGGCCAGGGCGAACTTGCTGGGCAAGATCGCTTCATTTCAAACGACGCGCGGGTCGCCAATCGGGCAGAGCTGGACGCAGAGATCAATGCCGTATTCTCGGGCCTGTCGCTTGAGGAGCTGGAAGCGCGTATGGAGGCGGCCAAACTGGCCTATGCGCGAGTAAACGGCGTTGACGGCCTGTCCCAGCACCCGCAATTGCAGCGGTCTTCCATCGAAGTGACGCCCGGCCAGGAGGCAGGCATTCCTGCGCCCGCGGTGACTTGGGCCGGGCACGAGCGCAGCCTTGGCGCGGTGCCCAGCATTGGTCAGCACACAGACGAGATTATCGCTCGATTTGGAAACAACACATGACAAAGCACGCTGACGGCAGCCTGACTAGCCAACTCATAGAGTTGATTCGTGGCAAGCCAATCACTGATAACGATCTGAAAGCGGCCAGCTTGTTTGTACTGGATACGCTGGCCTGCGCTCTGGCGGGACGTCATACGCCGCAAGCCATGGCACTAAAGCAGTTCTTGGCGCATCGCGGCGATGCTCCGGCCATGCAGGCCTTCTTGTTCGGCGGTCTGGCGCACATTGTTGAGATGGACGATTTGCATCGCGGCTCTGTCACGCATCCGGGCGGTGTCGTGGTGCCGCCCGCGCTGGCGATGGCGCTGGATACCAGAGCCTCGGGCCCTGCCTTTCTGACTGCTGTTCTGCACGGCTATGAGGCCTGTTGCCGAGTGGGAGCGGCGGTAGGCCCCGCGCATTATAAGGTTTGGCACAATACCGCCACTTGCGGGCCCTTTGGCTCGGCCATGGCGTCGGCGAACCTCGTGGGCTTGGACCAGGAAGCCAGCGTTTGGGCGCTCGGCAATGCTGGCACCCAGTCCGCGGGACTTTGGCAATTCTTGCCCGATGGGGCCATGTCCAAGCACTTGCATACAGCGCGTGCTTGCGAGGCGGGCATGACCGCCGCAGACCTGGCCGCGCACGGCTTTACGGGTCCCGCCCATATCCTTGAGGGCGCGCAAGGGCTGTTCGCGGGGGCTTGTCCTGATGCCGATCCGCAAGCAGTTGTTCGCGATCCAGATGCTCCTTGGGCACTGGTCGAGACCTCGATGAAGCCCTATCCGTGCTGCCGTCATACCCATCCAGCCATAGACTGCGCGCTTGATATCGTGGCGCAGGCCGGGGGGCAGCCGCTCGCGCTGGAGCAGATCGAAAAAGTGGCGCTGGCCACCTATGCCGCGGCGCTCAACGTCTGTGATCGCCCTGATGCAAGCAGCGATTATCAAGCTAAATTCTCGCTTCAGCACACCTTGCTTGAGGCCCTGACCCAAGGCGCAATCGGCTTTGACAGCTTCAATGGTGAAGCGCGGGCCCGCCTGCAAGGGGGGAGTACGCGGGTGACGTTGCAAGAAGGCGAGGCCTACGAAACCGCCTACCCAGACGCCTGGGGCAGCGCCTTGACCGTCACATTGCGCGATGGTCGCCGCTTTGCCGCCGAGACCGATCAGGCTCTGGGTGATCCGGCTAAGCCTCTGGACGAAACAGCCGTTGTCGCTAAAGCGCGGGGTTTGCTGGCGCTGGGACAGGTCGATGCCGATCAGGGTGAAGCCCTTATTGCCGCTTGCTTGGCTCTGCCCGAGGATGGCAGCCGCTTGCCGCGTATCCACAAATTGCTGATGGAGGGAGCCGAACATGAGCACTGAGCAGGCCTTGAACATTGATGAGCTGCAAGCGTGGGTTGGGCGCAGCGAGACCCAGGTTGACACGGTTTCCTTGGGGCGCATGCAGCAATTGGCGGCTACTTTCAATTGGCCCCAGGAGGGGTTGGTAGCAGGCGCGCCATTGGCCCCTTTGGCGCATCTGTTCTTTTGCAATGAGCTGACGCCCGCAGCAGAGCTTAACGTCGATGGGCACGCCAAGCGCGGCCCCTTCATGCCACCGGTACCCTTGCCGCGGCGCATGTGGGCGGGCTCGGACACGCAATTTCAAGCGCCGATCAAGATCGGGGACTGCATTGAGCGACGCTCGACCATTCGATCCGTGACCGAAAAGCATGGGCGTAGCGGCACGCTGGTCTTCGTGTCTTTGGAGCGGGCGTTTTCTTCAAGTTCGGGCGGTGCTTTGGTCGAGACCCGCACCGTTGTCTACCGCGAGGCACCGACCAGCATGGCACCGGAGACCATGGGGCGCCCCGTCGAGCCCTTTGCCTCGACTGTGAGCCGTGCCTATCAGCCGGATGAGGTTATGCTGTTTCGCTTCTCGGCCCTCACTTGGAACGGCCATCGCATCCATTACGATCGCCAGTTTTGCCAGCAGCACGAGTTCTACCCCGACATTGTGGTTCATGGGCCGTTGATGGGGTTCTTGGCAGCCCAAGCTAGCGCGGAGTTGCGCGAAGAGCCGATGCAGCGCTTTGATTTCCGCAGCCAGCAACCTTGTTTCGTCAATCGCCCAATTCAGGTCTCGGCGGCCTTGGATGCCGAGGCAAGCGGCCAGTCGGCCGCGGTCCGCGTTACCAATTTTGCGGGCGAAGTCGCTCTGTTGGGCCAAGCCAACTGGTAGCCAGACGAGCCCGCCAGCGGTCAGGCCAGTATGCTCAGGGCTTCAGCGGGCGGCTCCAAGCTATGGCGCGCGCAAAAGCGCTGTAATTGGCGCAAGCTGGGGCGTTGGCCGGTAAAGACCTCGATATAGGCGGGCATGCGAGCCAATCGCTCGGCGTTACTCTCGACCTTGCCCAGCGCCATATAGCCGTGTTGGGTAAACAGCAGCGTCATGGCCCGCACCTCTGCGGCTTGCTTGGGGTAAGAAAAGCGTTCGAACATGGCCTTTACGGCCGCCAAGCGCTGAGCGTCGGCGCTGTCTACGCGCTGCTTCAGCTTTGCGTCAGCATTGGCCCAGGCGCGAATTGCTAGTTCTAGCTCTGTGTCGAACAAACGCGTGTCGAGCCAACAATCGAACAAGTTGAAGCAAGCTTCGCAAATATCATCGGCATAGGCTTGGGCACGTGCGACGAGCTGGTCCGTATTCAGGGCCTCCCAGCGCTGCACCAGCGCTTCCAAAAGGGCCTTTCGATCCTTGAAATGCCAATAGAAACTGGTCCGCGATTGGCCGACGCGTTGCGCCAGTGGCATGATTTTGACCGCCTCGACGCCGCCTTCCAGCAACAGCGCATACGCAGCGTCCAGCCACAAGGCCGGGCCAGAGTTGGTGTCATTCGAAAGCGGTGCAAGGTCAGTCATGCCTCTCTTATATCGGGATTGACAGGTATGAACAAGCGACTTGACACTTGTGTCGAGTAAAGGCAGCATGAGAGGAAGCTAAGTCCGATTTTTCAGGAAGCCGCATGTCGCAAGATCCACTATTGCAGCCCTATCAGCTCAAACACTTGACGCTGAAGAACCGCATCATGACCACCAGTCATGAACCGGCCTATCCCGAAGACGGCATGCCCAAACAGCGCTATCGTGCCTATCATGAAGAACGTGCGCGCGCGGGCATCGCCATGACCATGACGGCGGGCTCGGCAGCGGTGTCAAAGGACAGCCCGCCGGTTTTCAACAACATCTTGGCCTACAAGGATGAGGTGGTTCCCTGGATTAAGGAGCTGACCGACGCCTGTCACGAGCATGATTGCGCGGTGATGATCCAGCTCACCCACTTAGGGCGGCGCACGGGCTGGAATAAGGGTGATTGGCTGCCATCGCTCTCGTCGGGTCCGCACCGTGAGCCCGCACACCGCGCCTTTCCCAAGGTGGTTGAAGACTGGGACATAGAGCGCATTATCAGCGATTACGCCGACGCGGCCGAGCGTATGCAAGCGGGCGGCATGGACGGCATCGAACTGCAAGCCTATGGGCACTTGCTGGACCAGTTTTGGTCGCCGCTCACCAACCGGCTTGAGGGCCCCTATGGCGGGGCAACCCTGGATGACCGCTTGCGCTTTTCCTTCGATGTGCTGCGCGCCATTCGCGAGCGCGTCGGCCCCGAATTTATCGTCGGAGTGCGCTATACCGCCGATGAGGCCCAGAAGGGCGGGATAAGCCCAGAAGAAGGCGTTGAGATCTCCCGGCGTTTGGCCGACAGCGGCATGGTCGATTTTCTCAATGTCATTCGCGGGCGCATCCACACCGACCCGGCCATGACGGACATCATCCCGGTTCAGGGTATGGCCTCTGCGCCGCACTTGGATTTTGCCGGCGCCGTGCGCGCAGCGACGGGCATGCCTACCTTCCATGCCTCGCGTATCCCTGATCTGGCGACCGCAAGGCACGCTGTGGCGGAAGGTCTGCTGGACATGGTGGGCATGACTCGCGCTCACATGGCCGATCCGCACATTGTAGAAAAACTCCGCGAAGGTCGCGAGGAAGATATTCGCCCATGCGTGGGGGCGACCTATTGCCTGGATCGCATCTATCAGGCCGGCGAGGCGTTGTGCATCCACAACCCGGCTACTGGGCGCGAGCTGACCATGCCGCACCGTATTTCAGCAGCAGCAAAGCAACGGCGCGTTGTCGTGGTGGGGGCGGGACCGGCGGGCTTGGAAGCCGCTCGGGTCGCTGCAGAACGTGGCCATGCGGTAAAGGTCTTTGAGGCGGCCCCCGATCCGGGCGGACAAGTGCGCCTGACCGCTCAATCGCCAAGACGCAAGGAAATGCTGGCCATCATCGATTGGCGCATGGCCCAATGCGCGGCGCGCGATGTGGCCTTTCACTTCAACACCTGGGCCGAAGCCGATACGGTTCTGGCGGAAGACCCCGATGTGGTCATTATCGCCACTGGCGGCCAACCCAACATCGAGCTGTTCGAGACCCATGGCGAGGCGGAACTTGTAGTCAGCTCCTGGGATATCATCTCAGGCGATGTCAAACCCGGACAGAATGTCTTGATCTATGACGAGAGCGGGGATCACGCCGCCCTGCAAGCCGCTGAAGTTGCCGCGGCGGCGGGTGCCATGGTCGAAATCATGACCCCGGATCGTGTCTTTGCGCCGGACATCATGGCGATGAACCTGGTGCCCTATATGCGCGCGCTGCAAGACAAGGATGTCACCTTTACCGTGACCCGGCGTCTGTTATCCGTAGAGCGCAATGGCAATCGGCTGTCGGCGACTATCGGCACCGACTATTCGGACATGACTCGCCGTCAAGACGTGGACCAAGTCGTCCTGAACTATGGCACCATGCCGTTGGATGATCTTTATTTCGAGCTCAAGCCACTGGCCAGCAATCGGGGCGCGGTGGACTACGATGCACTAATAGCAGGGCAACCGCAGAGCCTTGTTCGCCACCCTGAGGGCGGCTTTCAGCTGTTTCGCATCGGCGATGCGGTCTCAGCGCGCAATACCCATGCAGCCATCTATGATGCCTTGCGCTTGGTAAAGGACATTTAGAATGCGCAGCTCCAAGGTCATTCACACGGTCTCCTGCCACGCTGAGGGCGAGGTAGGCGACGTCATCGTTGGTGGTGTTGCGCCGCCACCGGGCGAAACGCTTTGGGATCAGCGCCGCTTTATAGCTGAGGATCAGACGCTACGCCGCTTCATGCTGAACGAGCCGCGCGGCGGTGTGTTTCGACACGTCAACTTGCTGGTGCCGCCCAAACACCCAGATGCCGACGCGGCTTTTATCATCATGGAGCCCGAAGATACGCCGCCCATGTCGGGCTCAAACGCTATTTGCGTTTCAACCGTACTGCTGGATACCGGGCTGGTGCCCATGCAAGAACCGGTCACAGAAATGCTGCTGGAGGCTCCGGGCGGACTGGTCAAAGTGCGCGCTGAATGCCAAGGCGGAAAGGCCAAGCGTGTCAGCGTGCAAAACCTGCCGTCCTTTGCCTGCGATCTTAGCATAGCGCTGGAGGTGGCAGGGTTGGGGACGTTGACCGTGGACACAGCCTTTGGCGGCGATAGCTTTGTCATCGTCGATGCCAAGGCCCTAGGTTTTGCCATTGCACCCGATGAAGCGCGCGATCTATCGCAATTAGGTGCGAAAATTACCCATTCAGCCAACGAGCAGTTGGGCTTTCACCATCCAGATAACCCCGACTGGCGGCACATCTCCTTTTGCAACTTCATGAGTCCTCTCGAGCCTTGCGATGAGGGCCGGACCTTGCGCTCTGCGGTCGCTATTCAACCGGGCAAGCTGGACCGTTCACCCTGCGGTACAGGGATTTCGGCGCGTATGGCGGTGGAAGCGGCCAAGGGGCGCATGAAGAAGGGCGATAAGCTAATCGGGCGCTCGATCATCGGTTCGACCTTCATTGGAGAGGTTATCGAAAATTGCCAAGTCGGCGACCGCCCAGCCATCGTTCCGCAAATCACCGGCCGCGCCTGGATAACCGGCGTGCATCAACACATGTTGGACCCGGACGACCCCTGGCCAGGCGGCTATAAATTGAGCGATACTTGGCCACAAAAACAATAGCTAAGCCAAGTTTCTATGAATGAGAGTGGAGGAAATCTCATGAGCGACCCGCAAACGCTGAGGCTAGGTATCGTCGGGCTGGGGACCATTGCAACCGCGGTCGCGACCAGCTTGGCGCGGCGCGGCTTTGCGCTCACGGTCTCTGAGCGCGGCGCGGCGAATGCCGCAAAGCTGGGGGCGGAGTTTACCCATGTCACCGTGGCGCCCAACCAGGCCGTCGTGGATGCGTCCGATCTGGTCTTCATCGGCACGACCGGGGCGCAAGCGCCAGGCGTCCTATCAGAGCTGACGTTTCGTGCCGATCAGCGCGTGGTGTCCTTTATGGCCGACCTGGACGTTCGCGAAGTTGCCAAGTTGGTCGCGCCTGCGCAATTTGAAGCGCTGATGATCCCCTTTCCCGGCATCGCGCAAGGCGGCTCGCCGGTCTTGGTGCAGCCAGCTTCTGACGTGTTGCAGGATTTGTTTGGCGCGGAAGATAGCCTTTACCCCATGGCCAGCGATGCGGCCCTGCAATCCTATATGTCGGCGCAAGCGGTGCTTTCTCCGGTAGTCAAGCTGCTTTGCGAAGCCAACGATTGGCTCACAGTGCATCTGGAGGCGGGTGGTCAGGCTGACCCGCAAGCGAGCCAAGCCTTTTTGCGTCAACTTATCGGCAACAGCTTGATGGCGCGGCCCCTGGCCGATGGTGACACGCTAACCGATCTTATCGCGGCTCTGAACACGCCCGGTGGCTTCAACGCTGAACTGCGCGAAGTGCTGGGGCAGGCAGGAGCCTACGAGGCGCTCAACAAGGGTCTGGACGGTCTCAAGGCGCGGTACGACTGACAAGGAGATGGCCAGAATGGCATTTGAACACGTTTTTAAGCCACTGACTTTGCGGCATAAAACTTTGTCTAACCGCATCGTTTTTGGTGCCCACACTACCAACATGAGTGAGTTGGGGCTGCCGGGCGATCAGCACCTGGGCTATTACCTGGCTCGTGCGCGCGGCGGTGCTGGCATGATCGTTGTTGAACCCATGCCCGTGCATCCGGCAGCCGTACTGACGCGGGGTAATTTCCGGGTCAATGACGAGGCCGTGGTGCCAGGCTTTCGTCGCCTCACTGAAGCTTGCAGGGGCGAAGGCGCGGTCATGATCCAACAGCTCTACCACGTGGGCGCGCACGGCGACGGCGACAACGCTTGGCACGCCGCTTGGTCGCCTTCGGGCGGGCCGTCTTGGCACGACAGCGATGGCAGCCACACTATGAGCGAGGCCGAAATTGAAGCCACGATTGACGGCTTCGTCCAGACCGCGCGACGCTGTCAGGACTCGGGATTCGATGGGGTGGAGGTCTGGGCCGCCTATCATGGCATGCTCGACCAATTTTGGACGCCGTTTTCCAATACCCGCGACGATCAGTGGGGCGGTAGCCTTGAAAACAGGACTCGTTTCTCGCGCGAAGTTCTACAGCGTATCCGCAAGGCCTGCGGCGAGGATTTCATTGTTGGACTGTCGGTCAGCGATGAGCCCGATGTGCCCGTGGCCCTGAGTGGGGAGGGCTTGATCGATATCGTAGCGCTGCATGACCGCGAACAACTCATGGACTATGTAACGGTGGGCTCGGGCGGCTATTTTGATTTCTACAAACTCATGCCGACTTTTCTTTATGGCGAAAAGCCAACGGTCGGTCTGACACAAGCTCTGAAATCTAAGCTGTCCCACGCCAAGGTGATCGCTGAGGCCCATATCCGCACACCCGACAACGCCAATACGGTCTTGGGGGCAGGCGAAGCTGACTTGGTTTCGATCGTGCGCGGGCAAATCGCTGACCCGCAACTGGTCAATAAGGCCAGGGCCGATCAGGCCGAGCGCATTCGCGGTTGTATTTCCTGCAATCAGCAGTGTTGGGGGCGGCGCAGTCGCGACTATTGGATATCTTGCCTGGTGAATCCGGCAGCGGGCCGCGAACACGTTTGGGGCCAAGAGCCCTATTTGCGCGGCCAGGCAGCCGACCGTCAGCGCCTACTGGTAGTGGGGGGCGGTCCGGCAGGACTGGAGGCCGCGCGTGTGGCGGCCGAACGCGGCCTTGATGTGACCCTCGTTGAAGCGGGGCCTTCGCTCGGCGGACAATTTCGTTTAGCGGGTATGCAGCCGCGCCGCGCTCAAATCACTGACCTGATCGACTGGTACGAGCGCGAACTCACCCGTTTGGGTGTGGACCAACATTTCAATGCCTATTGGGAGGCAGAGGAGATTCAAGCCTGGGGCGAGGGTCAGGTTGTCTTGGCGACCGGTTCCTTGCCGCCTGAGACCGGATTTCAAAAAGCACTGCCACACTTAGAACGCCTGCCGGGTATTGAAAGGGGCGGGGGCATGTCGGCAGCGGATGTCATGGCCCGGCAAGCGCCGATCGGCAAACGCGTTGTGGTGCTGGACGAAGGCGGCTTTTGGAAGGGCTGCGGCACGGCTTGGCATCTGGCCGAGCAAGGTCACGAGGTCAGCCTTGTGACGCCTGATCCCCTTGTTGGCAAGGAGTTACAGCGCTCAGCGGCTGACTTCCCCTTGCGTCGGACCTTGGTTGGCTTAGGCGTGCGCTTGTTTACCGAGCGAGCGATCACAGCCTGGATCGACGAGGGCGCTGAGTTGGTGAGCCTTCTTGATGGAACGCAAGAGACGCTGGCGGCCGACACCTTGGTGCTGGCGACGGCCAACTATGCCGACATGAGCCTGCGTGACGATCTGTTGGCGCTGGGTCTGGAGCCGCGTTTGATTGGAGACGCGAATGCCCCACGCAATGCGGCCTTTGCCATCTTTGAAGGCCGCAAGACTGCGTTGGCGCTCTAACGACAACGGGTCGAACGCAAGGCATAAAAAAACCGGGCGACCCTACTGGGTGACCCGGTTTTCGTATCTTATAGGCGCTGATTATTCAGCGGCCACGGCCTGATCGGCAGAGTCGTTTGCGGGCTCAATTGAGACCAGAGACTTGCCGCGTTGGCCAGAGTGGAATTTCACCTTGCCTTCGGTCAGAGCGAAGAGGGTGTGGTCCTTGCCCATGCCAACATTGGTACCAGGGTGGAACTTGGTGCCGCGCTGGCGCACGATGATGTTGCCAGCCAGTACAGCTTCGCCGCCGTACTTCTTCACGCCCAAGCGTTTCGATTCTGAGTCGCGGCCGTTCTTCGAGCTACCGCCAGCCTTTTTGGTTGCCATTTCGTAATCCTTTCAAGGTCCGGCACTCATCCACATGGATTGGCAAAGGCCACCCCAAGGGCCGTGAGTATCGCAGACAAAAGCGGGCACCTCGCCCGAAGTGCCCGTAAATTTGGCTTGTATTAAGACTAAGTGGCCGGGAAATTCAAGCCCTAATGCGCTGGAATCGCCCGTCCAACCTACAATTTTTTTGCCCTAGCGCTTGTCGATATCGACGTAAGGGCGGTGCTTTTCACCCACATAGAGCTGACGCGGGCGAGAGATCTTTTGCGACGGATCTTCGATCATCTCTTCCCACTGTGTGATCCAACCCACGGTCCGTGCCAGCGCGAACAGTACGGTGAACATGGAAGTGGGGAAGCCCATAGCTGACAAGATGATGCCAGAATAGAAATCAACGTTGGGGTACAGCTTGCGCTCAACGAAGTACGGGTCGTTGAGAGCGATCTGCTCCAGCTCCATCGCCAGTTCCAACTTGGGATCGTTAATGCCCAATTCGCCCAGAACCTTGTGCGCTTCTTCGCGCATGATCTTGGCGCGCGGATCGAAGTTTTTGTAGACGCGGTGGCCAAAGCCCATCAGGCGGAAGGGGTCGTTCTTATCTTTGGCACGAGCGACGTATTCGGGGATGTTATCCTTGTGGCCGATTTGCTCCAGCATAGTCAGAACCGCTTCGTTGGCGCCACCGTGGGCGGGGCCCCAAAGCGAGGCGATGCCCGCTGAGATACAAGCAAAGGGGTTGGCGCCCGAAGAGCCAGCGATGCGCACGGTCGAAGTCGACGCGTTTTGTTCGTGATCCGCGTGCAAGATGAAGATGCGATCCATTGCACGTTCAAGCACGGGGTTGACCACGTAGTCTTCTGTCGGAACGCCGAAAACCATCTGCAAGAAATTGCCCGCATAAGACAGGTTATTGCGCGGATACATGAAGGGCTGGCCGACAGAATACTTGTAGGTCCAAGCGGCAATCGTCGGCATCTTAGCAATCAGGCGGATCGCTGCGATTTGGCGTTGCTGCGGGTCGGTAATATCGGTTGAGTCGTGATAGAAAGCCGACAGCGCGCCAACGACGCCGACCATAATTGCCATGGGGTGGGCATCGCGACGGAACCCACGGAAGAAGTAGGTGATTTGGTCGTGCAGCATGGTGTGGCGTGTCACCGTGTTGACGAATTCAGCCTTTTGCTGGGCGTTGGGAAGCTCGCCGTACCACAGCAAATAGCAGGTCTCCATAAAGTCGGACTTGCTGGCCAGGTCATCGATGGAATAGCCGCGGTGCAGCAAGATGCCTTGGTCGCCATCAATGTAGGTAATGGCCGAATCGGTTGAGCCCGTTGAAGTAAAACCTGGATCATAGGTGAAATGGCCGGTGTTCTTATACAACGCCCGCACATCAATTACACTCGGACCTACGGAGCCTTGCAAAACCGGCAGTTCGATTTCGGTTCCGTCTTCGTTATTGCGAAGGGTGTAGGATTGTGAGGTTGATGTATCCATATTCTCTTCCTTTGTTTTGTTGTTGGGCAGGGCCTGAGCGGTGTCCGCCGTTGGGTCCTTTCGGCCGACGATGTTCCCGAGTATCTTGTGCAAGACGCTCATATTCTGTTTCCCTTCCTCGGACCTTTAGGCTGGCCCGAAATCCAGTTTGGGGGTTCGTCGCGCTCTTTGATCCTGGCCTAGGCCAGGCGGCTCTCAATACGACGAAGTGTTTCTTCTTTGCCAAGCACCGACATCACCTCGCTGACGCCTGGTGAGGCCATCGAGCCGGTGAGGGCTGCGCGCAATGGCTGAAAGACTTTGCCGATCTTTAGCTCTCTTTGCGCCGCAAATTGTTTCAAAGAAGACGTGATGGCCTCTTCTTGCCAGTCACTCATGCCTTGCGCAAATTCTTTTACCGCGACTAAAAGCGCCAAGCCGTCTGCGTCCAGGGCCTTCTCGGCCTTTGGATCGAGCGGGAGGGGCAGAGCGCGGTAATAGATGCCGGCTTGCTCGACCAATTCGGGCAGGGTCTTTGAACGCTCAACCAAGCTGGCCAAGCCCGCTTTGATCCAGCCTTTTTGCTCGGCGCTGGGCTCAATGCCTTGTGCTTCCAAGTGCTGCCACAGCAAGGTCAAGAGCGCTTCTGGCTCCGCGGTCTTCATGTAGTGCGCGTTGATGAACTTCAGTTTTTCCAAATCGAAGCGCGACGGGCTCTTGCCCACGGCGTCCAGATCAAACCACTCGATCGCTTTATCGGTTGGAATGATTTCCTCGTCGCCGTGGCTCCAGCCCAAACGCAGCAGGTAGTTGCGCATGGCCTCAGGTAAAAAGCCCGCTTCTTCGTACCACTCGACTCCCAATGCGCCGTGCCGCTTCGACATCTTCGCGCCGTCTTGACCGTGGATCAGCGGGATGTGGGCTTGAACGGGAAAATCCCAGCCCAAGGCATCGAAGATGACCTTTTGGCGGAAGGCGTTGTTCAGGTGGTCGTCACCGCGAATAACGTGGGTCACGCCCATATCGTGATCGTCGACCACAACCGCCAGCATATAGGTCGGGGTGCCATCAGCGCGCAGCATGACCAAATCATCCAGGTCGTCTGCAGGCTTGGTGACGGCGCCTTGCACCTGGTCGTCGATCGTCATCTCGCCATCTTGCGGGGCCTTGATGCGCACCACATAGGGCGTGTCAGCCGGGGCCTCATTGGGGTCGCGGTCGCGCCAAGGGCTCTGGAACTTAAAGTGCTGCTTGTTGGCTTCAGCTTCAGCGCGCAATGCGGCTAGTTCTTCTTGGCTGGTGAAGCACTTATAGGCTTTGTCATCGGCTAACAACTGGGCCGCAACTTCTTGGTGACGCGCCAGGTTTTGAGATTGGAAAACGATATCGCCGTCATGGTCCAATCCCATCCAAGCCATGCCGCTGACAATGGCGTCAATGGCTTCTTGGGTCGAACGCGCGCGATCGGTATCTTCGACGCGCAGCAAGAATCGCCCTTGGTGGTGGCGTGCAAGGAGCCAGTTGAACAAGGCGGTACGGGCGCCGCCAATGTGCAAGAAGCCGGTCGGGGAGGGCGCAAAGCGCGTAACAATTGTCATCGAGGGTTCGATTGCTTATCAAATCAGGAGGTATTGGTTTTATTGCGGCTTCCATACCATAGGCTGCAAAGTGAACCAAGTCGCAGCTTGTCTGCACGCCTTTCGAGGTAAAGAGTGTCAAAATGGCTCCCATCGTTCGCACATCTTTGGTCGCTTCTGCGCCCTAGACCGGCGTGGCTATACGCCGTTGCGCGCGGCGCAGAAGGCGAGGTCAAGGCGGCTCGCCAACCTTGGGGCGCGACTCTGGATTTTGCCGGTGACAGCGCGGCGGCCGATCAGCCGGGGATTGACGCTAACGGACAGCAGGAATGGGGCAAAGCGTGGCGGGCGTTGCTGGATGCCGTCGCGCGAAGGCTGGCGCTGGATGCCAGCCAGTCGTTGGCACAATGGCCCTTGATGGCGCTGACCGGATTGCCGGCTGGTATTTTGGTCTATTTTGCTCTGCCCGTCGAACCGCCGTGGTGGCTTGGGATCGTGGCCTTGGTCGCTTGCGGCGCACTGATCGTGGCATTTCGGCGCTGGGCGGCATCTGCAAGCGCGGTGTGGGCCAGCGGCCTGCTGCTGTCTGTTCTAACGCTGATGTTGGCTGCGATGTCTGCCAGCAGTCTGGGCTTTGCCGCGGCCAGTTTGCGCACCACTAGCAAGGCCACGCTCAAACTTGAACGGCCCATCTTCGCCAAGCAGCTAACCGGCGTTGTACGGCGAAGCGAGCAAGAAGCCGAGGCCTGGCGATTGTGGATTGAGCCCGAGGTCATCGACGATTGGCCCGTTGACCGGCCCATGCCCAAGTTGTTGCGCCTTCGCTGGTCGGAGCCAGAAGCCGCGCCGGAGTTGCTGCGCGTCGGCGCGCGGCTGCGTGGGCGCGTTCAGGCCTTTCCTCCTTCAGAGCCCGTGCGTCCGGGTGGTCTTGATATTCAGCGCCTGGCGTTCTTCCAGGGGGTCGGTGGCTACGGGCGCTTTATGGAGGCTCCGCAACTCGTTGAGGCTGCGCCCGCCTGGACCATGACCGCGGCGCTAGAAATTTGGCGCGAAGGCTTGGCACAGCATTTGCGACAACGCTATCCGGGCGATATCGGCCAAGCCATGGCTGCGCTGGTGGTGGGGCACAGTCAGGGGGTTTCGGAAGCGGGCAAAGAAGCCATTCGCAGATCAGGTCTGGCGCATTTGTTTGCCATTTCTGGACTGCACATGGGCATTGTCGCGGGCTTTGCCTTCCTTTGTTTGCGGTTTGCCTTGCTGGGCTTTGGGATTCCGGCGGTACGGTTGCATGCCAAGAAAATTGCGGCCGTGCTGACGCTGGGGGTTGCTGCAGGGTACCTGTTGATTTCCGGCACTGCTATTCCGGCCCAACGCGCGTTTCTGATGCTGGCGCTGGTCTTGGCAGCGGTGGCCTTTGATCGACGCGCCTTTTCACCGCGACTGGTGGGATGGGCGGCAGCGGTCATCTTATTGACGCGGCCCGAGAGCTTGTTGACGCCTAGCTTTCAAATGTCATTTGCAGCGGTTTCGGCGCTGATCGCCTTTGCGCCGGTTTGGCAGCGCCTGCTCAATCGTGGTTTTTTCGGTGCCGATGGCCAGGAACGCAGCCTGGGACTGCTGGCTGCCAGCAAGGCGGCGGGCCTGATGGTGACATCGATCTTGGCCACATTGGCGACGGCGCCCTTTGTCTTGGCGACCTTTCACCGCTTGGCCTTGGCGGGCATCCTTTCCAATCTGCTCGCCGTCCCTTTGACCGGGCTGTGGATTTTGCCCTGGGGCATGGTGGGGCTGTTGCTGTCTCCATTGGGTCTAGGCGATCTTGCCTTTGTGCCCATGAGCTGGGGCGTGAGGCTGTTGCTGGACTGGGCGCATTGGTTCTCAGGGCTAGAGATCGGGCTCATCTACATGGCCAGCTTCAGCGGCGCTTGGACCGCTCTGACCGGGCTTGCGCTCTGGATGTCACTGTTGACGCGTGGCGTTCTGCGCGCGGCGGCTGCGCTCTTGTTAATGGCGAGTTTTGTTGGGCCCATGGCGGCCCAGCCTGCCCGCGCTTACATCGCGGGCAATGCGCGCTCGGTCGCGATTCAGAGCCCCGAAGGACTGATTTTGTATCGAACGCGCGCGGGCTCGTTTGTCGCCGATCAATGGTCGCACGCCCAAGGCTGGCAGCCGGTCTTGAGCCTCAAGCAGGCCGAAGCACAGGGGCTGATCCGCTGTGATGAGCTGGCTTGCGTGACGACGGGGAGGCATCCCATCGCTATCAGCCAGGATTATGAAAGCCTGATTGAAGACTGCCAGTCTTCGGCGTTGGTTGTCTCGCTGCAGGCCTCAATGCAAGGCTGCGGCGTGCCGTTGATAGACTATGCGCGCCTGAAGGAGCGAGGCGCGGTGGCGGTGTATCGCAGCGGCAAGGGCTGGCAATTGCGGGAAGTTAGAGCGTGGCAAGGCACACGACCTTGGAGCAAATGGTGGCCGCGCCCAGAGCGTTGGCCGAGTAAGTAGAGCGGGCGCAATAAAAAGTGCTGCGGTTAGCCCGAAAACTAGCCAAGAATAATGATGGCAGTGCCACAAAAAGCGCAGAAGGCCCCGACAAAAGCCATGAGCGCCGGACGCTCGCGGGTGGTGATCCACATGAGCGGCAAGGTCAGGACGGGCACGGTGGACGATAGAATGGCGACGTTGCCCGCCGAGGTATGCGCCAGGCCGATCATATAAAGGCTCATGCCAAGCCCCATGCCCAGGAAGCCTGACAGTACCGCTAGACTAAGAAGGCGCGGGGTGTAGGGCGTCTTGGCAAGGCCGATGCGCAGCGGCCACGCCCGAATGGCGGCCAAACAAAACCCCGCCGCTCCCACGCGCAGGGCCGCCGCCGCCATGGGGTCAACGCCAGCGTTCATCAGCGGTTTAGCGATCAGAACGCCCGTGGCTTGACCGCAAGCGGCCAAGAGCCCAAAGGCTACCCCGACCCAGAGCGGGCCGCGAACTTGTTCCCAAGTATGAAGCTGAGCACGGCGCTTGCCATAGACAATGGCGATCCAAATGCCAATCACCACCATCAAAGAGCCGATGCCGGTATAAATCGACAGGCGTTCGCCCAGGAACAACACGCCCAGCAGCACGGTAATGGGGGCGTGCGAGGAAAAGACGAGCTGCGTACGGCGCGGGCCCAGCCGGGCGAGCGTGGCGAACAGCGCGGTGTCGCCCAGGAAGATCCCCACCAATCCCGACGCCACCATGATAAGTGCGTCTTGGGTGGCGAATCCCTGCCAACGACCCAAAACGGTCACCAAGGCGGCCAACACAACGAAGACCGAGAGTTGACGTATACGATTGAAGGCCAAACTGCCCAAGGCGCGCGCTGGATCCGTCGATACCAGTGAGGAGGTCGCCCAAGCCAGGGCGGTACCCAGCGCTGCCAAAAGTCCAATGATTTCCAAGACGGTCACCCCAAGACGACATGCGGCGCGCCCGCAGGTCGCTTGGCCTGGCGCAATGCTGCTATGTCATGAAAATAGAAGGAAGGCGCAGTGGGGTTGAACCGACCCGCATCGCCAACTGGCGGAGCGTGGCACTGCTTCTGAGGGTTTGCAAGCCAATTTGCTGGAGCTTGCGTACCGGCGCTTTGTGCGAGGTGGTGACAAGATCGAGCGCGTTCGTTCCGTAGAAGCGAAAGCGGGCGTCGGGCAGGCGGCGGCGTTGGTATTGCGCCAGCGCCCGTTCATCGCCGGGATCGAATTGACCTTGCAGCGAGTCCGCCAGGGCATCGACATCACCGATAGAAAGATTGAGGCCCTGCGCGCCGATGGGGGGTAAGGCGTGCGCGGCCTCTGCCATCAAAGCACAACGTCCCTTGACGTAGGCGCGGGTCAAAACGGGCTCTTGAGCCACCGCGGCGGGTTCCAGGGATATCTCAAGGCGTCCCAAAATGCCGTGCGAAGCGTGCTGCAGAGCGTTCAAAAAAGCCTCGGGGCTGGCCTCTTGCAGCTCTTGGGCGCGCGCAGGGTTGTGGCTCCAGACCACCGCCGATTCCTGGCCCGGCATGGGGACAAAGGTGAGCGGCCCGTCGTCGTAGTGGAATTCGGTGGAAACGAAATCGTGCGGCAGACTGTGGGTAACGGCGAGCGTGAAGGTGAGGCGCTCGCTTGGCCGTTTGTGGGTGGCAAAGCCCAGCGCTTGGCGCACGAAAGAGCCCTTGCCGTCCGCACCGATCAAAAGGCGGCCGCGCAAAATCTGGCCGTCATCCAGCTCAACAATCGCTTCCGTTTGTTCATTGCGCGCTGACACCAGTTTGCGGCCGGGAAAAGCGGTAAGATTCTCCTGGCTGGCGAGGGCCTCAAAGGTCTGTGCCAGTAAAGGCGCATTCGGAATGTTGAGGGCAAAGGGCTGATCGCCGATCTCTCGGGCGTCAAAGGTGATGATGTCGGGTCGTCCGCGGCGCGCGCCAATACCGT
The DNA here is from genome assembly GCA_030428565.1 of Alphaproteobacteria bacterium. Taxonomy (GTDB): domain Bacteria; phylum Pseudomonadota; class Alphaproteobacteria; order UBA7985; family JAUIBT01; genus JAUIBT01. Next base: position 25,199 of record JAUIDR010000015.1, on the reverse strand, counting down.
CGATCAGGCGCATTTTCCAAAGCGGGGCGCAGCGGTCTTGGATCGCAGCCAACAGATCGTGGCGCTCTAGAAAAGCCAAGCCGTCGGCCATAATGGCGGCGGTGCGGCCGTGGTCGATGATAGCGTCGGCGTTGAAGTTGGGGCGTGGGTCAATCATCGCCACGCGCCAGCCTTGTCGCACAAGTGCCAAGGCCGCAAGGCTGCCCGCTTGGCCCGCGCCCGCGATAAGAATGTCGTAGTCTTGCATGCGCTGCTCTCCTGCCGTGGCCAGGCCGCCAGCGGGGCCGCTTGAGCCCCAAACCGCCGCGATCAACCGGGCACTCGCTGTATCGCCACCCACCTTTGACACGCTACACCGCAGACCCTGGCGGAGATAGCCCTTGCGGTTAGCGCATCTGGTCGCAGTTAGAGCGGGGATCGGCCCAACTTGCTCACCGGATAAGCGCAGTATTTGAAAAAGTACGGGCAACCTGCCGATAGGGCTTGCATCGCGTGCAGGTTGGAGCTATCCAAGCCGCCTGGATCGGGGCGTAGCTCAGCCTGGTAGAGCGCCTGCTTTGGGAGCAGGATGTCGGAGGTTCGAATCCTTTCGCCCCGACCAGAAATTATCTCCTTGAAATTCAAAGACATGTACGGTGCCGGTGCTTTGGCTTGCGCGCGCTAACGGCTGTGCCTTACCAAAGTTTGCGTTCTTCGCCGCTGGGCGCGATCGGCTTGTGCTGCGGCCAGTCGGCGTGTTGCGAGCGGTCGATTGCAGCGCTAGCATACGGGTTGCAAGACCACTAGCGCCAGGAGCTTTCGGCATGACCACCCCCATATCTGACGCTCTAGAAGCGCTGTTTAGCCTAGAAGGTAAGGTGGCCCTGGTCACCGGCGGTGCGACGGGCATTGGACGCATGATTGCTGAGGGGCTGGCGTCGGCGGGCGCGCGGGTGCTGATTGCTTCGCGTAAGGCCGAAGCTTGCGCGCAGGCCGCCGCAGAGATCAACCAACAAGGCCACGCTGGTCGCGTCGAAGGCTTTGGCGGGGATGTGGCCAACGAGGCGGGCGTTGCTGCGCTTGTTGAAGCGCTGCGCCAGCGCTGCCCTGATGGCATTGATCTATTGATAAATAACGCTGGCCGAGCTTGGGGCGCGCCGCTGGGCGACTTCCCGTTCGAGGCTTGGGACAAAGTTATGAACCTCAACGTGGCAGGACTATTTTCCCTGACCCAGGCTCTTCTGCCCGAGCTGCGCCGCCGCGGCACAGCGGGTGATCCAGCACGTGTTGTCAACTTGGCGTCCGTCATGGGCGAGCAAGCCATGGGTGACGGCAGCTATTCTTATGCGGCTTCCAAGGCCGCCGTTGTTCATCTGACCAAAATTCTTGGCAAAGAGTTGGCCGACCAAAATATCACGGTCAATGCCTTGGCTCCCGGACCCTTTGCCTCCAAAATGACCGCCTTTGTGACCGCTGACCAGGAAGGCCAAGATATCGTTGGCGCAGGAGTGCCTTTAGGGCGGATCGGTGCAGCAGAGGACATGGCCGGCGCTGTTATCTATCTTTGTAGTCGGGCAGGCGCCTATGTCACGGGGGCGGTCTTACCGCTCAGTGGCGGCATAAATGTCATGACTGGTCCACCGCTGTTCGATGAAGCCAAGCAGGCGCTCGAAAAACGCACGTCATAGGAGGCGATACGATGAGCCAAGACTCGAAATTGACCTTGAGCCGCCTGGAAGACCTAGCCGGATACGTCGGGCAGGAAGTCGGTGTGTCGGACTGGTACAAGGTCACGCAGGCCTGCATTAATGATTTCGCAGACGCTACGGGCGACCATCAATTCGTGCATGTGAACGCCGAGGAAGCGCGCGCGCGGGCGGGCTTTGCAGGCACCATCGCGCATGGGTTCTTGACCGTTTCGCGCTTGGTTTGGATGATGGAAAAAGCATTGCCGCAGCTCGTCGGTATGGGGCTGGTCATCAACTATGGTTTTGACAAGTTGCGTTTTTTGGCCCCCGTGCCCAGCGGGACGGCCATTCGCGGACATTTCCACTTGGAAGCCTTTGAGGAGCGCAAGCCGCAAGAGTTCACCGCGACCTGGCGGGTGGAAGTCGAGATTGAAGGCCATGACAAGCCCGCGCTGTCGGCGCTTTGGCTGACCCGCCATTATTCAGGCACCTAATACTTGGGCACTTAGTACCTTAGCCATATCGGCGTTCGAAACCGCGGCTCGAAAAAAAGTGCCAGGCCCACGTGTGCGAACCTGGCAAAGGCCTCAGGGAAAAGGGGGGCGCGAGCGGGAAGTCGCGCCCTTAGGGGAAGCTTGGCTCTAGTTGTTGAAGCTACCGCGCTTGCCGCCATGACCGCCGGGGCCGCCGTGACCGCCAGGGCCACCCATGGGCTTTGGCGCGACGAGGCTGAAGGCCTGTTTTTGATCGTCGCTCAAGCTTGCGACAAAAGCATCCATGGCTTGCTTGACCGGCTCGTGCAGGCCCTGCATGGCTTGGCGATCAGGGCGCTGTCCTTGGCTGATCTGTTCGCAAACGGCTTCTTGTTGGTCTTCAACACTCTCCTTGGCCTGATCGACCGCCGCATACAGCGCCTGCTGTTGGGCGTTGAGGCCTAAGTAGCTAGATACGAAATTATCGACAGCATCTTGGCGCTCTTCCATGCGCTCTTCGAATTGCGCGTTGCAAAAGCGTGGGCCGTGGCCCTTGCCTGGGCCTTGGCGATTGAAGCCGTGCCCGCGATTGCCAGAGGCATCAGCGAACTGGGTCTGATCAAAGGCACCAAAGCTTTGGCTTTGGTTCTGGAAGGGCGCGTTTTGGGCGACGGCAAAAGTGCCGAGGGCTGAAACGCCGACCAGGCCTGCGAGTGCAATAAGCGTTACTTTTTTCATGACAGAGATCCTCGTAAGAAGGGGTTGCGTTGAGCGGTTTGTTTTGAGCGGTTGTGCTCTGGGAACGCTTATGAACTTGCGCCTGTCGTGTAACGCGGACATGTCGGCAGGCCGGGAAATTGGAAACATTTGTAACGAGGCCGTAACCAACATATTTCGCGGTGAGTTTTTTTGGGCAAACCCGCCTAAAAGCGGCGCAGTAGACGCGATTGAGCGGGTTGTATCACCTGGCTGAGGTTAGCTGGGCCAACACGCGATCCGACGTTGGTGGGCGGATCGCAGCTTTGCCTAGGTGCGCGCCATGACCACGTCTTTGCCTTTGCCCACACCGCCCGAGCCGTCGATCCAACTGGAGACGGTCAAGCTGCCCCAGCCTGGCATCAATGCCAGCCAGTCAGCCGTGTTAATCGGGGTTCTGTGCGCCGCCGCCGCCATGCTCTGTTATGCCATGCTCGAGACGGTCTCAAAGCTGCTGGCGGACGACTATCATCCCACGCAAATTTTGCTGCTGCGTTGTCTGGCAGGGCTGGGTTTGGGTGTGCTGTTGGCGCGGTCTAGGGGCGGTTGGCAGACCTTGCGAACTGTTCAGCCCATGGTGCAGGTCGGGCGCGCGGCAGCGGGCTCGGTTTCCATGCTGATCGCCATCTTTGCTTATTCGGCGATGCCTTTGGCCGACGCCGTGGCCATCGTCTATTCCGCGCCCATCGCGGTGACGATCCTGGTCGTGCCCTTGCTGGGCGAGAAAATTGGCTGGCATCGCGGCGCCGCAGTGGCTTTGGGCTTTGTCGGCGTAGCGATGGTGGCACAACCGGGCGCGCAATGTGTGTCGGCCTATACCGGCATCGCGCTGGTATCGATGATGCTCTACGCCCTCTCTAACGTTTTGACCCGCAAGGCTGGCGCGACCGATCGGGGAATCACGACCTTCTGGTATACTCAGTTCGCTTTTTTGATTTTGACCGGTCCGATTCAATTTTGGGTCTGGCGCTGGCCGGACCTTGAAGCATGGCTTTTGTTGGCTGGCTTTGCTGTCGGCGGAGCCTTGGCGCAATACCTGTTGACGCAAGCCTACTCGCTCGCTCCAGCGTCCCTCGTTGCGCCCATGGACTATACCACGATTATTTGGGCGAGCCTGTTCGGCCTGTTGGTCTTTGGCACCATGCCCAATGCTCTTGGTTGGGCTGGCATCGCCTTGATCTGCGCTTCGGGGCTGTATATCGCCTTACGCGAGGCCAAGTTGCCAGCCATTCGCAACCGCGGGCGTGTTCATGCATGGGTGCGCCGTCGCCCGGTTTAGCGCCCCGTCTAGCATCTGATCTAGCACCTGGTCTATCGGCCAATTGTTAGTCCGCGATGCGCTATCGCGGCGAGGAAGGGGCTAACAAAATTTCCCAAGCGCGCAATTTTTCCTTGGCAGCGGCTCAGCGAGCCGCTAGCCTTTTTGCATGATCAAAGCCGCACGCCTCCTGCTGGTTCTAAACCTAGGCCTATTTTGCCCCTGAGGGCAGACGGGATCGTGTTTGGCTGAGCGCGATTCTAGCGCTCAGGGGCACCGTCGTTCCCCAGCTTTGATCTGGAACGCACCTTGCTGAAGCCGTATTTTACCGATAATACAGACGCGCCTTGGCCCAAATGGGCCCCCGCGCTGCCAAGCTAAATGAGTGCTACTATGACGACCAATACCAACATCCAAGGTATCGACACGACAAACCGCGATCGCATCAAGATCTTCGATACGACTTTGCGCGACGGTGAACAGTCCCCAGGCTGTTCGATGAACCTTGAAGAAAAACTGCGCATTGCAGCCATCTTGGAAGAGATGGGTGTAGACATTATTGAGGCCGGTTTCCCCATCGCCTCAAACGGCGACTTCGAGAGCGTTAAGGCCATTGCCGAGCAATCAACGCGCTCCGTCATCGCTGGCCTGTGCCGCGCCAACCGCAAGGACATTGACCGTGCCTGGGAGGCGCTGCAACACGCCGACGGCGGCCAGCGCGCGCGCATTCACACCTTTATTTCAACCTCGCCGGTCCACATGAAGTACAAGCTGCGCATGGAGCCGGACGCGGTAATGGACGCCATCGTTGATTCCGTCAGCTATGCGCGCTCAAAGGTAGATGATGTCGAATGGTCGCCCGAAGACGGCACCCGCACAGAGCGCGATTTCTTGTGCCGGGTGGTCGAGACCGCAATCAAGCACGGCGCGACCACCATCAATATTCCTGACACGGTGGGCTATATGGTGGCCGACGAGTATCAGGAGTTGATCGAGATGCTGATGAACTCGGTGCCCAACATCGACAAGGCGACAATCTCAACCCACTGCCACAACGATTTGGGCGTGGCGGTTGCCAACTCCTTGGCGGGCTGTTTTGCCGGCGCGCGCCAGATCGAATGCACCATCAACGGCATCGGCGAGCGTGCGGGCAATGCTTCGTTGGAAGAAGTGGTCATGGCCATGCGCACCCGTGCAGATCGCTTGCCTTTCTTTACCGATATCGACACCACCAAGATCATGAAGGCCTCTAAGGCTTTGGGGAATATCACCGGCTTTGGCGTTCAGCCGAACAAGGCAATCGTCGGTGCCAACGCGTTTGCCCACGAGAGCGGTATTCACCAAGACGGCATGATCAAGAACGCCGAGACCTATGAGATTATGCGCCCGGAGTGGGTCGGTCTGACCGATTCTAACTTGGTCATGGGTAAGCACTCGGGCCGCAATGCCTTCAAGACCAAGCTGGCTGAATTGGGTTACACGCTTGCCGATAATCAATTGAACGACGCGTTCCAGCGCTTCAAAGACTTGGCGGACCAAAAGAAAGACGTGTTCGACGAGGACTTGATTGCCCTTGTGGACGATACGGCGCGGGCCAATGACACGATCAAGTTCGAAGAGCTGTCCATCCATTGTGGCCACAAAGGCCCCCACGTCGCAAGTTTGGTGGTGCGTGTTGATGGTCAGCGGGTGCCCGTGACGGCCGAAGGCAATGGTCCGGTTGATGCGATCTTTAATGGCTTCCACAAAGCCTATCCGCACGAAGCCAACCTCAAGCTCTATCAAGTTCATGCGGTGACCGGCGGCACGGATGCGCAGGCGGAAGTGTCGGTGAAGTTGGAGCACGACGGCTGGACCGTGACCGGTTTGGGCGCAGATGTGGATACGCTTGTCGCCTCTGCGCGTGCCTATGCCAATGCGCTGAATCGCTATATCGTTAAGCGCGAAAAGGCAGATTCTGAGGTCGCTGCTGCCTAAAGCTGTGGCTTTCAGGGGGTGAAATATAAGGAAAAGCGCGCGAAGCTAGGCCTTTGCGCGCTTTTTTGCGCGTTTTGCCCGCTTGATGTGTTTGTCATTTTGCGCGAAACGCGTATTTAAGGCGCGGTGAGGCCCAGAAGCAGGGCCAGGAATTTAAGGACCAAGAATGCTATTTCGGCTTCTGGGGTGGCTGTCGTCGGACCTGGCGATTGATTTGGGTACCGCGAACACTCTGGTTTACGTCAAAGGACAGGGGATCGTTTTGAACGAGCCTTCGGTGGTGGCCATCGCGGAAGTGAAGGGGCGTCGCCAGGTTATGGCTGTGGGCGACGAAGCCAAAATGATGCTGGGCCGCACACCGGGCAACATCAAAGCGCTGCGCCCGCTGCGTGATGGGGTGATCGCCGACTTTGAAGTCGCTGAAGAGATGATCAAACACTTCATCCGCAAGGTTCACAATTTCCGCTCCTTCGCTGCCCCTTTGGTGGTGATCTGTGTGCCGTCTGGCTCAACGGCAGTCGAGCGCCGGGCGATTCAAGAGAGCGCCGAAGCGGCGGGTGCGCGCAAAGTCTTTTTGATCGAAGAACCCATGGCAGCTGCTATTGGGGCGGGCCTGCCCGTCATGGCTCCCACAGGGTCCATGGTGGTCGATATCGGTGGCGGCACTACCGAAGTCGCCATTTTGTCACTCGGTGGCGTGGTTTATTCACGCTCGGTGCGCGTTGGCGGCGATATGATGGATCAGTCCATCGTCTCTTATGTGCGCCGTAACTTCAATTTGTTGATCGGCGAAGCGTCTGCCGAGCGGCTCAAGCTGCATCTGGGAACGGCTTTCCCGCCGATGGATGGCGACGGCCAAATCATGGAGATCCGCGGCCGCGACCTGATGAATGGCGTGCCCAAAGAGGTGCCCATCTCTGAGCGCCAAATCGCGGAGGCTCTGTCCGAGCCCGTCGGGGCCATCGTCGAAGCGGTGCGCACCGCGCTGGAGCGCTGTGAGCCCGAGCTATCGGCAGACATCGTTGATCGCGGCATTGTATTGACCGGCGGCGGCGCTCTGCTCACCAATCTTGATTTTGTCCTCCGCCAAGCGACAGGCCTGCCGGTCGCGGTGGCCGAAAATGCGCTGGATTGCGTGGCGCTGGGCTGTGGTCATTGCTTGGAAGAGCTAGACAGCATGAAGTCTGTGCTGGCTGCTGTGAATTAGCATCGCAAATTGCAAACGCCTAGGCTGGGCTGGCGCAGGCTGCGAATTCGACATTCCTGTAAAGCGAAATTCTGCCGCATTTATCTATTTAAAATAGAGTTTCTTACCTTTGCCGCATTTGGGCGGCATGGCACGAGGATATTTGTTGCTAGCTGAATTTTTTCCATGAGCCGTCGCATTCAAAGTCGGACATTTTTATCGACTTCGCCCAATCTGGGAGTACCACTGAGCCGTTTCGCCCTGTTTGGCACGATTGGCCTGTCCTTCTTCCTAATCCTTTGGGGCCAACTGGCACCCGCGTCGCAGAGCCGTGCACGCTCGGCCTTGCTGACCTTTCTTGCGCCCGTCATCAATTTGATCGCCCAACCGACCGAGGTCATCAAGCAGACCGCAACCGGGGTCCGTTCTTATGCCGACCTGCAAGCCGAGGTCGTGGAGTTGCGACGACAAAACGACCAGCTCATCCAATGGGAAGGCGCGTACCGCACGGTCCAGGCAGAAAATGAGCGCCTGCGCGCCGCTACGGACTTTCTTGAACCCTTCAGCTTTGAATACCATACCACCCGTATCGTGACCGATCCAGGCTCCGCCTACGCGCGCTCCTTGCTGATCGAAGGCGGGTTGGCGCAGGGCTTTTCAATCGGCGATGCCGTTGTGGGGCCCAGCGGACTGGTTGGGCGTTTGGTCGAGGTCGGGGCCTCGTATAGCCGGGTCATGTTGATCACCGATATCAACGCCCGCGTACCCGTGTTCATCGAACAAGTTCGCCGGACTGCCATGGTGGCTGGCCGCAATACCAACATGCTCGACATGCGTTATATCAACCAAACCATCCAGCGTTCGCTCAAGCGCGGGGATCGGGTTGTAACTTCGGGGCAGGGGGGCCTCTATCCCGCGGGACTGCCTGTTGGCATCGTCGCGACGGTCTCCTCGAAAGGCGTATCGGTCTTGCCCTACCTGGAGATAGACGCCTTGATGGAAGTGCAAGTCGTGTCTGGAAGCCGGCCCGCGCCGAGCGCGGATTTGGAATAGGGCGGAGAACAGCCATGCGGCTTCCCTTCATCGGACATCGGCAGTTACCGCCAATTTGGTCCTTGGTCGAGCGTAGTTTTCCCGTGCAAATGGCCTTTTGGGCGATTTTGATTTCGACGCTATTTTCGACCGACGGGCACGCCGACGGCTTTGTGCCCATGCTCGGCACCTTGGTTGTCTATTATTGGGCGCTGCATCTACCGGGCCTGATGCCCCTATGGGGGCTCCTCTTGTTGGGTCTCATGCAAGATGTGGCGCTTGGTGACATGCTGGGGCTCGGTTTTTTGACTTATCTGCCCATCGTGCTGGTCACGCGCAGCCGCTCCGCCAACCGATTTGGCTCCAGCTTTTGGTTCTCTTGGATATTGTGCATCTTGGTCATGGCCATGAGCGGTTTTGTTCATTACGCGGTGAGCTGTGCCATGGCTTGGCAAATTTTGGACGTGCGACCGGTGGCGTCGCGCTATGGCATTGCCATTCTTATCTATCCCTTGATCGCGATCGGATTCGCTTGGTTCGAGATCCGCCTTTCTAGCGCCACAAAAGGGGTCGATTCCGGTGCAAGAACCCTAAAATAAATCGGGCTGAATTGGGCTTTTTAGGCGCCATGCGGGCATGCCTTGCGGTGCAATTGGAACAGGACAGCTCAAATCGATCAGGTCGCGCTGACGCCAGCGCGTGTCTTGCGGAGTTAAGGCGTGAAACGTCACGAAAACCTTAGGTCAAACGTATTTACCCGCCGAACGTTGATGGTCGGCGGGTTGCAAGCGGCCATTTTGTCGGCGTTGGGCGCGCGCCTCTATGCCTTGCAAATATCAGACGGCAAACTGTACCGCTCGCAATCTGAAGACAACCGCATAGCCACGCGCCTTTTGGTTCCCAACCGTGGCCTGATTACCGACCGCTTTGGCAAGGCGCTGGCGCTAAATGTACCGTCGTTCGAGCTGTACATTACTGCCGACAAGGCACAAGACGTCGATAAATTACTGGGCGAAGTGCAGCGCTATACCGAGCTCACGCCTGGTCAGGTTGACGATATCCACGCTCAGCTAAAAGACAAACCGACCTTTGTGCCAGTCCTGGTCAAGCGTAACTTGACCCAAAACCAGGCGATGATCTTAGAGACGCGCTTACCCGAACTGCCGGGCATTGAAGTGCGCGAGGTTTTGCAGCGCTATTATCCCGATCGCGATAGCTTTGCCCATATCGTCGGCTACGTTAGCTCTGTTACTGACAAAGACGTCAAGCGGGATAGCCGGGTCTTGCTGCGCATGCCCAATTTTAAGATTGGCAAGCAAGGTGTTGAACGGCTGTTCGATGCCAGCTTGATGGGCAAACCCGGCCTGAAGAAAATCGAGGTCAATGCAGGTGGGCGTCCCCGGCGCGAATTGGAGCGTTTGCAACCGGCGGCCGGTGAGAATCTGCAACTGACGCTCAGCCGCGATTTGCAGCTTCTAACCCACAAGCAGCTTGCCAAGCACAAGGCAGGCGCGGCTGTGCTAATGGATCTCAATACGGGCGAGGTACTGTCTGCAGTCTCTCATCCCGGTTTTGACCCCAACAGTTTCGTGCGTGGGTTTTCGACTGAAGAATGGCAGACGATCATCGGTAATCCCGCAGCGCCGCTCAATAACAAGATTTCCTCGGGCGTCTATGCGCCGGGCTCCACCTTCAAGATGATCGTAGCGCTTGCGGCGATGAAGGCCAATATCTCGGTCGAGACACGGGTGAACTGCAAGGGTTTTATCGACGTCTCAAACCAGCGCTTTCACTGCTGGAAACGTGAGGGGCACGGCTTGGTCAATATGCACGATTCCATCGTGCATTCCTGCGATGTCTACTATTACGAGCTGGCGCAGCGTCTCGGCATCGAACGCATTGCCGAAGTGGCCAAGGAGTTCGGTTTCGGTGAGCGCGTCTCACTGGACTATCACGAATTCGAAAATCCGGGCTTGCTGCCGTCGCGGCGGTGGAAAGAGACCAAGCTTAACCGTGGTAAGTGGAATGTTGGCGATACGATCCAGGTATCCATCGGGCAGGGTTTCATGCTGGCAACCCCTTTGCAACTCGCAACGATGAGCGCGCGATTGGCCACCGGCCGCAAAGTGCAGCCGCACTTCGTGGCGGGTCAAGGTCGCAGCCTGGCGCCAAAGCTCGATGTTGATCCGTATCACTTGCTGTTGGTTCAGCGCATGTTGGATGACGTGGTCAATTCTGAGGTTGGGACCGCGCGCCGTTCGCGCATTCGCTCGCCTGAAATGAGCATGGCGGGTAAAACCGGGACGGCTCAGGTGCGGCGCATCTCAATTTCAGAGCGTGAGTCCGGTGTCTTGACCAACGAGGACATCGACTATTTGCAGCGCGACCATTCGTTGTTCATTGGCTATGGCCCCGTTGATCAGCCGCGCTACGCGACCTCGGTCGTGATTGAGCACGGCGGCTCAGGTTCTGCGGTGGCGGCCCCCATCGCGCGCGACCTGCTGTCGGCGGCGATGTCTGCACGCTATAACGAAGAGGCCGAAATTTTGGACGCTCAGGGAGCATCGGCATGAGGCCCATTCGTTCTTTTAACCTGCACTATGAGGACGGTTTCGAAGCCACTGGCCTATCTTTGCGCCAGCGCCTGATTGAAATGAATTGGGGCTTGTTGTTGATCCCCTTGGTTTTGCTGCTCATCGGAGTTCTCTCGCTCTATTCGGCGGCTCAAGGCTCTTGGACGCCCTGGGCGCTCAATCACCTCGTTCGTTTTGGCCTAGGTTTGGTCATCATGGTGGCGGTGGCTATGGTGGATGTGCGATTTTGGATGCGCAGCGCCTATATTTGGTTCGTCATCGGTATCGTGCTGTTGGTCTTGGTCGAGCTGGTTGGCACCCAAGGCGGTGGTGCGCAGCGTTGGCTGGACCTGTATGTCTTCAATTTGCAACCGTCTGAGCTGATGAAGGTCTTTTTGATCCTGGCTCTCGCCCGTTATTTGCACGAGCGTACCTACGAGCAGATGGGCTACTTGGTGTTCTTGATCCTGCCGTTTGTCATGTTGCTCTTACCTTTTATTTTGATCTTCATTCAGCCGGACCTGGGCACAGGCTTGCTGCTGTTCTTCTTGGGCAGCATCATGCTCTACGCGGGCGGGCTGCGCCATTGGAAGGTTCTGGCGGGTCTCATGTCGGCGCTGTTGGCCTTTTGGGCCGCTTGGGAATATTTGCTGAAGGATTATCAAAAAGCGCGACTGATCACCTTTCGCAATCCAGAGGCAGATCCCTTTGGCGACGGCTATCAGATCATCCAGTCCAAGATTGCCATGGGATCGGGCGGCTTGTTCGGTAAGGGCTTTATGAACGGTACGCAGTCCCAACTGCAGTTCCTACCGGAAAAGCAAACCGACTTTATTTTCGCGCTCATCTCAGAAGAATGGGGCCTGTTTGGGGCCTTCTTCGTCCTGGCCATCTATGGTCTGCTGTTCGCCTACCTGCTGATATTGGCGACCCGCATTCCCAATCAGTTCGGCCGCTTGGTGGTGCTGGGCGTGGCGACCAACTTGTTTTTGTATGTGACGGTGAACATTGCCATGGTCTCGGGCAGCTTGCCGGTCGTGGGCGTGCCCTTGCCGCTGATATCCTATGGCGGCACCATCATGCTGACCACCATGCTGTCTTTGGGGTTGGTCATGTCGGTCTATATCAACCGTCACGTTGCCATTGGTCGATTTACCATCGAAGCCGAGCGCGGCCGCTTCTACGACGGTACGTGAGGCCTGCACAGCGGCCAAACAGGTTAGGTGCCAGGCCCTCGGGCTTCGGGGTGCAGCAGCATTTCAAGCTGGCGTCTCGTGTCAGAGGATAAGAGCGCGGTAGGTTCAAGGCCCAGCGCCTCAATCGAGCCCGCAAGCTCAAAGTCTTCGAACACAAAGCCTGGAGCGACCCCGCAGCTGACCAGAGCATAGCCGTCGGGCTCTGCTAGACGCGAGCCAAACCATCGTCCCGCTGGCACGCGATACTGCGGGTGATCGGGGCATAGCGTGGTTGTCTGGAGGCGGCCTTCCTCGTCGATTTCCCAGATTTCTAAAGGCGCGCCTTCGTGAAAATACCACAACTCATCGCTCGCGATGCGGTGCCAGTGCGAGCGCTCATCGCCACTCAGCAGGAAAAAGATGGCCGTTGAGGCCGGACGCGATCCGCGCGGGGTGTCTACCTGGACGCTTGAACAGTAGGTCTGACGAAAATGACCGCCTTCAGGGTGCGGCGCCAGGTCCAAGCGTTCAATCAAGGCCTCGGCTGGGCATTTCGCCTGCGGTAATTTTGAGCTATCTTTGGTCAAGGCGCTGCCTTTCGTTGACTTGGAGCGGCAAGGCTCACTGCATATATTAGAGCTTAGCACCGGAGGCGATACAGCGAACTTGCCTTTTGTGACAGCCAAAAAAGGGGAATAGCCGATGTCATTTTGGGCCGTGGTTATCGTGGCAGCTATCTTGCTGTTGGGCCTAGCCTATCGGTTGGGGCCAAGGGAACCCCGGCGCTGGCGCTGGGCGCGCCATGACATCCCCGAAGAGCCGGAGGCCTTGGACGCCTACCTAAAAGACTGCGAAGCGGGCAAGGGCATCAAACCGGGGCTAGAAAAGCAAATCGTCTGGTACGATGAAGTTGGCAAGCCCAGCGAGTGGGTGCTGGTCTATTTGCACGGCTTTACCGCTTCGCGTTTAGAGCTGGACCCGGTGCCTCAGGAGCTTGCCAAGTCATTGAAGGCCAATGCCTATTATGTGCGCTTTGCCGGGCATGGTTTGGATGACAATGGCACGGGCATCGCAAAAGTCACCTATGCCGACTGGATCAATGACGTACAGCAGGCGCTGAGAGTGGGCTGCAAGCTGGGCGACAAGACCCTTCTGATGTCCTGTTCGACGGGCGGGTCCCTGGCGACATGGGCGGTTCAGCACATGCCGCAAGCGGTTGATGCCTCAATCTTCATCGCTCCGAATTTTCAAATCAATCATCCCATGTCGTTCCTGTTGACCACCCGCTGGGCGCGTCAACTCATGCGGCTGGTCGAGCCGCCCCGGCGCGGTTGGGTCGGCGAACCTTGGTGGGGCGAGGCCGAGTGGGAGCGCGCGCGCTATATCGGCACCATGGAGCACGACACCGCAGCAGCATTGCCGGTCGCTGTGGCGGCGCTGGCGGCTAGGCGCGCGCCCTTTGAGGAGATGACCACGCCCGCCTTGTTCATGCTGGACCCAAGTGATAAGACCGTAAAATCCAGCGTGACGACCCAAGGAGTTATTCCGCGCTGGGCCGCCCCCAAGCGGCTCATCGAAGTAGCAAGCGAACACAGCAATCGCCATGTCATTTGTGGCAACCTGGCCTCGCCGAAGAATAACACTCTGGTGTTGAACGCCTGTGAGGAATTCGTTGCCGATCTTGAAGCGGGCAGGCTGTAGGGCGATTTGTCGTTTGCCCCATTCGGGGGGAGTGCTAAACCAAAGCAACTTTCCCCCGTGCTGGTGCGCGCTCGTTCGAGCGCCGCGACCAAGCCTCAGCGACGGCCGAGCCCATGACATCTTGCAAGACAGTAACGCTTCCTCAATTTTCCATCGCCAATGATCGGCCATTCGCCCTGATTGCAGGTCCTTGTGCTATGGAGAGCCGACAGCACGCCTTCGATATGGCTGGCCAGCTTAAAGACATCTGCGGCGGCCTGGACATCCCATTGATCTACAAGTCCTCATTCGACAAGGCCAACCGTACCTCGGCGAGCTCGGCGCGCGGCATAGGGCTTGAGAAGGCCATGCAGATTTTTGCAGATATTCGCCAAGAATTCGGATTGCCGGTCATCACCGATGTTCACGAGCCTGCCCAATGCGCCGAAGTGGCCGAGACCGTAGATGTGCTGCAAATTCCCGCCTTCTTGTGCCGCCAGACCGATCTGCTCGTGGCGGCGGCAAAAACAGGCCGTGTGGTCAACGTTAAGAAGGGGCAATTCCTGGCCCCTTGGGACATGGAGAACGTCGCCAACAAGTTGGCCGCTTCAGGTAACGAGCAAATCATGCTCTGTGAGCGCGGTACATCCTTTGGCTACAATACCCTGGTCTCTGACTTTCGCGGTATTCCGACCATGGCGGCGACGGGCTACCCGGTGGTTTTCGATGCGACCCACTCGGTGCAGCAGCCCGGCGGTCTGGGCGGTAAATCGGGCGGCCAGCGCCAGTTCGTGCCTGTGCTGACGCGTGCGGCTCTGTCGATCGGCGTCGCGGCCGTCTTCATGGAAACCCACCAAGACCCCGAGAGCGCACCCAGCGACGGCCCGAACATGGTGCCCTTGGATCGCATGCCCGCTTTGTTGACGCTCATGAAACAATTCGACGCCTTGGCGAAGGCCAACCCTGTTGATATATCGGGCGCCTAGAAGCTCCGTGCTGCTCAAAATTACCCCAACACCAAAGAAAAGGTGAGTGCCTGTGACCGATATTGCCCTGATTGAAGGCCGCGAAGTCCTCGATTCGCGCGGTAACCCTACCGTTGAAGTCGATGTATTGTTGGAAGATGGCTCTTTTGGCCGTGCCATGGTGCCTTCAGGGGCTTCGACGGGCGCGTTTGAGGCCCACGAACTGCGCGACGGTGACGAGCGCTTTGGCGGCAAAGGCGTGCGCCGCGCCATCGAAAACATCGAGGGCGAATTGAGCGACGCGCTGGTTGGCCTGCCCGCCGATGATCAGCTCTATATCGATAATAAGATGATCCAGTTGGACGGCACCGAAAACAAGACCCGCTTGGGGGCGAACGCGCTGTTGGGTATCAGCCTGGCATGCGCTAAGGCTGCGGCTCAGTCCTACGAACAGCCGCTCTATCGCTATCTTGGCGGCTTGAACGCGGTGCAGCTGCCGACCCCTATGATGAACATCATCAACGGCGGCGCGCACGCAGACAATCCGATTGACGTGCAAGAATTCATGGTCATGCCGGTGGGCTTTGACAGCTTCAGCGAAGCCCTACGCGCTGGCGCTGAGATCTTTCAAGCGCTGAAGAAGCAGCTCAAGCAAGCTGGCCACAACACCAACGTTGGCGATGAAGGGGGCTTTGCGCCAGCCTTGTCTTCGACGCGTGAAGCCCTTGACTACATCATGAAGTCGATCGAAAGCGCAGGCTATACGCCGGGCTCAGATGTTGTGCTGGCGCTGGACGCGGCCTCGACCGAGTTCTTCAAAGATGGGCGTTATGAATTGGCGGGCGAGGGCAAGAGCCTGGATGCCGCGCAAATGGTGGATTATTGGGCCGATCTGTGCGCGGCGTATCCCATCCGCTCGATTGAAGACGGCATGGCCGAAGAAGACTGGACAGGCTGGTCAGCGCTAACCGCTAAACTGGGCGGTTCCATGCAGCTGGTGGGTGATGATTTGTACGTGACCAACTCAAAGCGCCTAGCGCGCGGCATTGAAGAAGCCGCCGGTAATTCGATTCTGGTCAAGGTCAACCAAATCGGCACATTGAGCGAGACCATGGAGGCGGTGCGCATGGCGCATGCGGCCGGGTTTACATCGGTGATGAGCCATCGTTCTGGCGAGACTGAAGATGCCACCATTGCCGATCTGGCTGTTGGCCTGGGCTCTAGCCAGATCAAGACTGGCTCGCTGTCACGTTCGGATCGTATCGCCAAGTACAACCAGCTGCTACGCATTGAGCAGGATCTGGACCACAACGCGGTCTACGCTGGCGCTTCAGCCTTTAATTAAGGCGCGCGCCATGGCTTTGATACGCGATCATCACGGCAAGAGCCCCCGTATTCATCCTTCAGCATTCGTTGCTGATAACGCGGTGATCATTGGCGATGTCGAGATCGGGCCAGAGGCTTCGATTTGGTACGGCTGCGTTTTGCGCGGTGACTTGAACTACATCCGTATCGGCGCGGGGACCAACATACAGGACGGCACGGTCATTCACGTGGCTGCTGACCGTCCTGGCCAGACACCGTTTCCCACCATTGTGGGGGCGGGCGTCACGGTCGGCCACATGGCGTTGCTGCATGCTTGTGTGGTCGAAGATGGAGGCTTTGTCGGCATGAAAGCCTGCCTCTTGGACGGCTCGAAAATTGAGGCCGGTGGCATGCTGGCAGCGGGCGGATTGCTAACGCCCGGCAAGTGCGTGCCGAGCGGTCAGCTTTGGGGCGGTTCGCCAGCACGTTTTATGCGCGCGCTGGGCCCGGAGCAGGATCGATCCTTTAAGGAGTCGGCTCAGCACTACGTGCAACTTGCAAAGTCCTATGCAAAATGAAACATTAGGTAGCGCCAATCGGGTCGCGCTTTGCAGCGAAATGCCTAAAATCAGGCGCATTTGCGGCTAAGCTTGGGATAAGTCGCCTCGGCGCTTCAAAGCGGCTGCCCGAGGCATTTAGCTGGAAAATCATATAAGAACCAGCGCTATAGGTCTGACTGAACGGGCAAGCCTGGCCGGGAAGACACATTACGAAATATTTGGGGATCCTTATGCGACTGCAATCCACAACCCTTATCCTACTGTCGTTGGTGGGTGTCATGTTGGTGACAAGCTGTGGTCTGCGCAACCGCTTGCCTAAGTTCTCACGCAATTCGGATGAGGCGCTGTATCAAGACCCTTATCCCAGCTTGAGTTCCGTGCCACCAGCGCCACAAACCAGCTCTGCGCAACAAGTCAACACCATCCAAGACGGTTTGAACACCACGGCAGCGTCTGTCTCCAGCACGGGTCAGAGCCTGGCGAGCGCACCAGCGCCCAGCGTTTCGACGCCCGCGATGCCTGCCGTTCCTGTGACGGCTCAAAACACCGGTTTGCCGCAGCCCAACGCATCGGCGAGCAGCGCGAATGACCGCTTGGCGGCGATGCGCCAGCAGTATTCATCCAGCGGTCAGCAGCTCAATCAGCAGGTCGCGAATCTGTCATCAATCCCAACCGCTCCGACCGGCGCGGCCACCGCACCAAGCCTCGGCACTCCCTCTGGTTTGGGAACCGCGGGCGCAACGACCAGCAGCACCAGCTTGCCAGCACCGTCAAATATTGTGACGCCCTCAGCGCTCAATAATTCAACGGCAAGCCTGTCTCCATCGGCAGGCACAGCCAGTAGCGCTGCTTCGACCAGCAGCCCGTCAGCGGCGCCGAACGTTGCCAAGCTTGCGGTGATCTACTTCCAAAACGGCTCGTCTAGCCTGTCGCGCCGCGATACGCTGATCTTGAAAGACGTCGTGCAGATCCTGAAGCAGAAGGGCGGTCGCCTGGCGGTCATCGGCCACGCATCGAAGGACGGTAAGACCAGCGAAGAGGTCAACCGCAAAATGTCTGCAAAGCGGGCAGGTGTTGTGGTGCGTTACCTGATGGAGACCCTGAAGGTGCCAAAGCAGCTCATCATCCCGCAAGCCCGAGGCACCGCGAATCAAGTGCCTGGTGGTGCTGATTACAACCGCCGGGTCGAGCTATTGTTGGTCAGCCAATAAGCTCAGTCCAAGCAATGTATGAAAAAAGGGGAGCCTGGCTCCCCTTTTTTGTGCCAATGTGCGCACCCTTTTGGGCGTATTTCCTTTTGCCAGCCTGGCGCTAGATGGTTTAAGCAGTCAGCGCGCTGCGCCCCGATTGAGGGCGCGGCGATCTGCTAATTCGATCATGCCCCCCCTTACAGGAAAGATCTCTCTCGTGTCGTCTGACAAACCTGCGCCTCGCTCTACCATTCGCATTGCTCTTGCTGGTCTTGGAACCGTCGGGATGGGTGTGCTGACGTTGTTGCGCGACAATGGCGAGGTGATTTGTCAACGCACGGGCAAGAACCTTGAGGTCGTGGCCGTCTCTGCGCGTTCGCGTACCAAAGACCGCGGGATGGATCTGTCAGATTTGGCCTGGGAAGAAGACCCGATTGCGCTCGCCCGTCGGGACGACGTTGACGTGGTGCTGGAAATGGTCGGCGGTGAGACCGGCACAGCGCTGGAGCTGGTTGAAACCGCGCTTCGAAACGGCAAGTCGGTGGTCACGGCAAATAAAGCCCTGCTGGCGCACGATGGTATGCGCTTGAGCCGCCTGGCCGAAGAAAATGGCGTGCAGTTGCTGTTTGAAGCTGCGGTCGCCGGGGGTATTCCTGCGGTCAAGGGCCTGCGCGAAGGCTTGGCCGGCAACCAAATCAAGATGGTCTACGGCATCTTGAACGGCACCTGTAACTACATTCTTTCCAGCATGCGCGAGACCGGTCGCGGCTTTGATGCGGTTCTAGCAGAGGCTCAAGAGCTGGGCTATGCCGAGGCCGAACCCAGCTTGGACGTGGACGGATATGACGCCGCCCACAAGCTGACCCTTTTGGCCTCCATGGCCTTTGGCACCCAACTAGACTTCGACAAACTGCAGGTCGAAGGCATCCGGCGCATCAGCGCTCCCGATATCCAAATCGCCGACGAACTGGGCTATCGCATTAAGCTGCTGGGCCTTGCACGGCGCTTGCCTGACGGCAGCATCGAGCAGTTTGTGCGCCCAGTCTTGGTGCCCAAGGAGAGCGAAATCGGCAAGGTCGAGGGCGTTTTCAATGCGGTCGTTGCCAATGGCAATTATGTCGATGAGGTCATGATGGTTGGCCGCGGCGCGGGCGCGGGGCCAACGGCTTCGGCCGTGGTGAGCGATTTAGTGGACCTGGCGCGCGGCACATCGGTCCCGACCTTGGGCGTTCCTTGCGATGCCTTGACGCCAGCCAAGCTCTCCAATGACGAAGACCTCTATCGTGCGGTCTATATGCATCTGACAATTTTGGATCAACCGGGCGCTCTGGCCAAAGTGGCGGAGATCTTCGGTCGTGAAGAAATCTCCATAGCAAGCCTCATTCAGCGCGAAGGGCGCGAAGGGCTGCCTGTTTCTTTGATTATCATCACGCATGAAGCGCGGTTCGCTAATATTCGTGCCGCACGCAAGGAGCTGGACGCTTTGCCGATAGTGGTTGAGCCCATGCACATGATGATCATTCAAGAGCTATAAAGCGCTGGTTATGAAGTCCTCCGCTCCTCCGCAACGCAGGCTTGTTCTGGGTGTTGAGCGCTCGGCGAGCGGCAAGCGATGGGAGTTTCGAGGCAAGGACGCGCGTCAGGCGGAGTTTTTGTCACAAAAACTTGGGATTTCGGCCACGCTGGGTGCGGTGCTGGAAGCCCGGCAAATCGACTTCGACTATGCGCCGCATTTTCTCAATCCGCGCCTGCGTGAGCTGATGCCCGATCCCAGCGTGCTAGCCGATATGGACCAAGCCGCGGCTTTGGTTGCGGGCGCGCTAGCGGCCGGCCAAAAGATCGCGCTGTTTGGTGATTATGACGTCGATGGCATGTCCTCGACCGCCATGCTGCGCAAGGCGCTTGTGGCCTATGGTCATGAGCCCCTTGTCTACCTGCCAAATCGCCAAAAGGAGGGCTATGGCCCCAACGTGGCTGCCATGGAGACTTTGGCCGGGCAGGGCGCCGAGCTGCTCATCACCATCGATTGCGGAATTACAGCTTTTGAACCGCTAGATCGCGCGAAGGAGCTGGGCTTGCAGGTCTTGGTTTTGGATCACCACAAGGCCGAAGCTCGACTGCCCGAGGTGGACGCGGTGGTCAATCCGAACCGAATCGACGACGATAGCGAGCTTGGCTATCTCTGTGCGGGCGGGGTGGTGTTCCTATTTTTGGTCGCCCTACAGCGCCGCCTTAAAGAGGCAAACTTTTTTACAAGCGACCGACGCCCTGTTGATCTGCGCGAAGCCCTGGATTTGGCGGCCTTGGCAACCGTTTGCGATGTCGTGCCGCTGGTGGGGCTCAATCGTGTGTTGGTCAAGCAGGGCCTCAGCGTTTTGGGTCAGCGCGATAACATCGGTCTTAGAGCGCTGTTGGAATGCTGTCGCCTGCACGAAGCGCTCAACGCCTCGACCTTGGGCTTTCAGCTCGGCCCGCGCCTCAATGCGGCGGGTCGCATCGGCAGTGCGGGCCTGGGTCTGGAGCTGCTGACTACCGGCGACTTTGATCGTGCGCAGCGCATCGCCCAGCAACTCGACCGCCAAAACGACGAGCGTAAGGCTCTGGAGGCGGCCATGATCGAACAGGCTGAAGATCAGGTGCGCCATCACAAAGGCCGCTTCTTGGTCGCAGAGCGCGAGGGCTGGCACGAAGGCGTCATAGGTATTGTCGCGGGCCGCCTGAAGGAACGCTACCACCGCCCGGCACTCGTGCTGACTTGGAACGGCGATGAGGCCAAGGGCTCGGCGCGCTCTATTCCAGGCTTTGACCTCGGGGCTCTGGTTTTGCAGGCCAAACATCGCGGCCTGTTGACCGCAGGTGGCGGGCACGCCATGGCTGCTGGCCTCAGCCTGACTCGGGAGCAATTGCCGGCCTTCTTGGCTTTTGCCGAAAAGCAGCTCGAAAGTCTGGACGAGGATACCATGGTCCCGCGCCTTGGTGTCGATGCGGTCATTGGCCTGCCGGGCGCGCGTATCCGCTTGGTCGAGGAAGTCCAGCAAGCCGCGCCCTTTGGCCAAGCTAACCCCGAGCCGAGATTTGCCCTGGCGGGCGTCAGTGTCGATCACTTAAGCGCTGTGGGAGCGGGCAAGGAGCACTATCGTCTTCGCCTGAGCCAGGCCGGGCAAAGCTATAAACTAAAGGCCATGGCATTTCGTGCTGCAGGCTCGCCTTTGGGCCAGTTCTTGCAGCAGGCCTCGGCTGGCAAGCAGCCGATTGCAATCGCAGGGCACTTGCGTGCCGACAATTGGTCGGGGCCCCAAGCGGTGCAAATGCTGGTGGACGATGTGGCGAGCGCGGCGAACTAGGTGCCCCGGTCTCCAGGCCCCGGTCTCCAGGCCCCGGTCTCTAGGCCCCGGTAGTGGGTTCTCGGTCGTGGGGCTTTTGGCATGGCGGCCACCGGTGGAAAATACCTGAGCCATTTTGGCACGCCCTTGCCCTGGTTTGCCCCCAAGGAGCATAAGAAGCCAAGCTTGAGCAAGACAGGGCTTGCACCCAGCCAAGGAGCGCGCTATAGAGCGGCTTCCTTGCGGGTGTGGCGGAATTGGTAGACGCGCCAGATTTAGGTTCTGGTGTCTTCGGGCGTGGGGGTTCAAGTCCCTCCACCCGCACCACAAATAACAGCTCCGAAGATTCAAACAGCATGCAAATTACCGAAACGAAATCCGAAGGCCTAGCGCGCGCCTACGATATTGTCATTCCTGCGGCGACCATCGCCGAGAAGGTCGATGCGCGCCTTAAGGAGCTTTCTACTGAGATCAAGCTCCCCGGTTTTCGTCCCGGCAAAGTGCCGATGAACTTGCTGCGCCAGCGCTATAGCAAGTCCGTTATGGGCGAGATCTTTGAAGCCAGCGTCAACGAAGGCGTTGCAAAGGCCATCGAGGACAATGAACTGAAGCCGGCAGCGCAGCCGAAAGTCGAAGAAGTCGATTTCGACGAAGGCAAAGACCTGAAATTCAGCGTCTCTCTGGACATCTTGCCGACAATCGCGCCTATGGACTTCGCGGGTCTG
This sequence comes from Alphaproteobacteria bacterium, assembly GCA_030428565.1. Taxonomy (GTDB): domain Bacteria; phylum Pseudomonadota; class Alphaproteobacteria; order UBA7985; family JAUIBT01; genus JAUIBT01. Next base: position 3,354 of record JAUIDR010000015.1, on the reverse strand, counting down.
ACTTTGGAGCGTGTCAAAGTCGAAGCGCCTGAAGATGAAGTCAACAGCACCTTGGAGCGCATCGCAAGCCAGTCTAAGGACAGCGAAGCAGCCCCTGAAGGCAAGGCCATCGAAGAAGGTGACATCGCTATTATCGACTTCAAGGGCGAAGTGAATGGCGAGAGCCTGCCGGGCATGTCCGCCGATGATTTCAACCTGGAAATCGGCTCTGGTTCATTCGTGCCGGGCTTCGAAGAGCAGTTGATCGGCGCCAAAGCCGGTGAAGAGCGCGATTTGGACGTCAAGTTCCCTGAGGACTACGGCGTTGATAAGTTGGCGGGCAACGACACCAAGTTCCACGTCACTATCAAAGAAGTTCGCGTGACCAAAGCCGCTGAAATCGACGACGAGTTGGCCAAGAAAGTCGGTCTGGAGAGCCTGGATCAACTGAAGGAAAACATCGTCAATGACATCGAGCGTCACTACAGCGAGCTGACCGGTCAGGTCTTGAAGCGCCGCGTTCTGGACGCCATGGACGAAGGCCACACCTTCGACCTGCCGCAATCTATGGTAGACGCTGAGTTCAACGGCATCTGGGAACAGATCGAAAAGGCCAAAGAAGCGGGCCAGTTGGACGAAGAAGAAGCAAAGAAAGACGAAGACGAGCTGAAGGCCGACTATCGCAAGATCGCCGAGCGTCGCGTCAAGCTGGGCTTGGTCATGCAAGAAGTGGCGTCTGCCAACAAGATCACGGTTGAAGAAGACGATCTGCGCGCGGCACTGTTCCGCGAAGCCCGTCGTTACCCCGGCCAGGAGCAAGCTTTCTTGGAGTACATGCAAAAGACTCCAGAAGCCATGCGCAGCCTGTCGGCTCCCGTTTTGGAGCAGAAGGTCGTGGACTTCATCGCTGAGTTGGCCGGTGCCAAGGAAAAGGTCATCAGCGTTGATGAGCTAAAAGAACTGGTTGATAGCCTGGAAGAAATGTAAAGCTTGGGTTGTCGCCATTGACATGAAGGGCGCGGAGCTAGATCAGCTTCAGCGCCCTTTTTCTTTGCCTTGGCAGCCTCGTTCGGCGTTCTTAGCCAGCCAGGATGAAAAAGGGATTGAATCCTGCCGCCAAACCGCCACCTATGGAGCATTAGCCTTGTCGGCAGGGGGCTTGCCTCCGCATTTGACACCATGACTTTAGGATGACCATGAGCTCAGAATTTTCCGGTTGGACGCCCCCGTCAATGAACCTTGTCCCAATGGTGGTCGAGCAGACCAACCGTGGCGAGCGTTCTTATGATATCTATTCGCGCATGCTCAAGGACCGGATTATTTTCCTGACCGGTCCCATTGAAGACTACATGGCTTCGCTGGTCTGCGCTCAATTGCTGTTCCTTGAGAGCGAGAATCCCAAGAAAGATATTTTCCTTTATATTAACAGCCCAGGCGGCTCGGTGTCGGCGGGCTTAGCCATGTATGACACCATGCAATACGTGCGCCCGGATGTTTGTACGGTCTCGATCGGCCTGTCTGCCTCGGCGGGCTCGCTGCTGCTGATGGGCGGTGCGGCCGGAAAACGATATAGTTTGCCGAACTCTAAGATCATGGTGCACCAGCCCTCGGGCGGCGCTCAGGGCCAAGCCAGCGATATTGCGATTCAGGCTCAAGAGATCCTCAAGACCCGCAAGCGACTGAATGAACTCTACGCCAAGCACACCGGCAAATCGGAAGAAGAGATCGAAAAGGCCATGGAGCGCGACACCTTCTTGACACCCGAAGAAGCGTTGGAATTTGGGCTGATTGACGAGGTCGTCACCCAGCGCCCCACGGGTGCTAGCGAGGACTAGAGCACCGGGCGCTGGTGTAGCAACAGCCCAGCCGCTCTAGCTGACTGATCTCTAACGCAAGTCCATGCTCACTCGTGTTGGCACTGGTTCGCAGCTTGCGCTAAGCGACCGACGAAAGGTTGGACACAGGAGCGCCTGCTGCTTTCTTGCAGTGGGCGCTTTTGTTTTGCTGGCGCTTTGAAATTTCGGGTCTTGCCAGACTTAAGGCTTGGCCGCGTGTGACACTAGTGCCCGAATGGCGCGTTCGGTCTTGCGGCCATAGATGCCGTCAGGGGTGCCCACTTTAAACCCGGCTTCCGCTAACCGTTGCTGGATGTCCATCAAAATGGCGGGCGCGCGTTCCTTGCCACGCTGGGTGAACTGCTGTTCAGCCCAAGAATCACCGCGCTTTAGAGCCTGCCAGTAAAGGGCAGCGGCCCGCTCCACGTCTTCGTCGCTGGGTATGGCGGTATCAGGGGAACTATCTGCATCAACCGTCGTATCGCCGCCGTCGTCGCCTTCGTTTTCATTCCCCTGCTGGGCGAGACCGCGCTCAAGTAGATCGGCCAAAAAGGCGGCCGCTGCATCCTCTCCATTTTCAACGGCGCGCTCATACCAGTCGAGCGCTGCAAGCGTGTCGTCGGCGTGGGTCTCATAGAGCCAGGCGGTCAGATATTGGGCAAAGGGGCTGCCTTGCTCGGCTACGTATTCGATCAGTGCCAGTGCATCCGCCGGTCCCTTACCTTCGATCCGTTCTTGAGCGTAGAGGGTCGCCAAGACATTCGCCGCGTTCCAGTCTCCCAAGGCGTGGCCGGTCTCTGCAATTTGGGCGGCTTTGGCGTCGTCTTCGCCCAAACGCATTAAGCGATAGGCCATGAGGCCATAACCAACCGGCAGGCCGTCGGCGGTCGCACGCTTATAGAGCCAGAAGGCGGCCTCGGTCTGGCCTTGTGATTCGACGATGCGCCCGATGTAGGCCGATATGGTCGCAATTTTGCTGGGAACTTGCTGCCAGGCCTGGTTGCAGGCCGCCAAAGCTAGATCAGGTTGCAGGTCGCTGAATGCCGGGCCGCCGTATTGTTGCGGTGCGGCTTGTTGCTCGCAGGCGTCAAAACTGGCGCGTTGGCTGTCGCTGAGCTGTGACGTAGGTGGTTCGTTAGCCCCGGCAAGGAGCGCTTCAGCGTCGCCTGCGCTGGCAGCGGTGTTGCTGTTGGCTTCTTCGCCTGTGCTCTGGTGGTCTGTGCTCTGGTGGTCTGTGCTCTGGTGGTCTGTGCTCTGGTGGTCTGGGGCCTCTTCGCTTGCCGTTGCTTCTGGCATCGGACTTGCGGGGGCTTGACCTTCAGGCGTATCTGACCCTACGGGAGTCTCAGCTTCCTCTGGAGCGGCGGTGTCTTCGTTAGGCTGCAGTGAGGCGTCAGGCTGCAGTGAGGCGTCAGTATAGAGCGACAATCTGGATGAGAGTTGTGCGTCAATCAGGATGATAGTCCTTGGTCGCGACGTTTGTGATGGTGGCGGGTTTTCGCGACACCATCAAGGTTTTTATTGATTTTGATTGTCGCGG
>JAUIDR010000014.1 GCA_030428565.1 Alphaproteobacteria bacterium | reverse complement strand
GCGCACGAACTTTCACTGATATGTTCCACGCCCTCACAGAAATCTGTGACCTCTTCTCACCGGAGGAGTGTTGGAATTACTTCAAAGCTGCTGGATAGGTCTCAGGTTAATGGCCGGAGGCTCTAGCAATGATGTTGAACATGCCCGTCATGCTCAAGGAGCGCGGATTTTCAAAGCTCATGGGGCTACCACACCTCATCCCCTGGACGGTCCTTGTCTACATCCTGGCCTTCAATCGTCCGCCCGCCGAGGGCCTGTATGACTGCTTCCTGACGCTGCTGTTGATCACCAACGCCATTTCGCTGCTGTTCGACTATCCAGATACCCTTAGCTGGCTCCTGGGCGATCGCGCGGTTGCAGGACGGGCGAGGTAAGGACTGCCAGATCGGTTTCGCTCATTGCCACGCAGCGTTAGAACAATGAAGCATTGTTATGAAAACCCAACATTTAGGCGCCATCTTCTATGCGCTTTGGGGCCTGATGCACGTGGCATTCGGCGCTCAGATGCTCATGCTAAACGCCTCCGGCTCTGCCACAGCCATATTGGACGCAATCTATCTAGACAGCGGCCCAGTCGTCACGCCCGACCGGCTCGGCAGCACCATTGATGCCATCATGTACCAGCACGCCTGGAACCTGTTGTGGTTTGGTATAGCCTCTACGGTGGTTGGCATTTTTTGGAACTGGCGCAATAGCCTGGCGGGTTACTGGATCAACGCGCTGTTGATCTCGGCAGCGGACCTGGGCTTCATCGTTGCGATCATGTTGCCGGGCTACGTTGACTTTTGGCTGGGCATCTGGGGGCCGATCTTGTGGCTTGCTGGACTGCTTTTTGCCAGCCTCGCCGTCCTAAATCGCGCCTAGAACGTAGCGGCCAACAACAAACGCAAAACGCCCGCCTGCTGGCCGCTCGATTGGAGCCGGACCGGGAGGCGGGCGCGTATCTTTGCGCAACACAGTCTTGCGAGCACGCAAGCCAGGGACGCTACGCTAGGCGGCGATTAGCCCTCGTCGTTCTCGCGTCCAAAGGCTCTTTCCAGCGCATCGTCGATATAGGAGCGTCGTGCTTGCCGCTTGGGACGCACGGGGTCGGTGCTGGCCTTAGCGCCTGCGAATTTTCCAGCGCTTGGCTTTCCAGCATGAGGCTTGCCGCTCTTTGCCGTCGCAGCCTTAGCGCCGCTACGCCCCCTAGGGGCTGCAGGCTCGGCAGCTGCGCGTCCTTTTCGGCGCGCGCGCTTGGTCGGCTCATTCTCAAAACGAGCCCGATCATCTTGGCGGCCTTTGCGGCTTGCGCCCCTTTTATCGCCGGTATCGGCAAAGCGCTGCGAACGCTCATTGCGTCCGCTATCTTTTGCGCGCGGGCCGCGTTCAGGTTGCTCCTGGCGTTCTGGTCGCCCCTGGCGTTCTGGTCGCCCCTGGCGTTCTGGGCGCTCCTGGCGCTCTGGGCGTTCCCGGCTTTCAGGTCTCTTGCGTCCTTCTGGGCGATCTTGACGGCCAAATCCTTCAGCGCTGCCTGAACGTGCCGGACCGCGGGCGCCCTTAGCCTGCGGGGCATTACCGACGAAGCGCTGCTCGCGCGAAGTATCCCAATCGCGTTCGGCGTTCGACCTGCGTGAGCGTGATCGCGAGGCGTCGGCCCGGGCTGCACTCGGTCTGGCTGCACCTTGTCGCTTGTCACCCGCCCGCGCGGTTGGGCGTCCAGCGCCGCGGCGCTCATCCCGGTCAGATTTTCCGGTTCGCTTGTGGCCGCCTTGACGATCGGCGCGCGCCATGTCGTCAGGATCAAAGCCGCTGTCGCGGGCACGATCGGTGCGCTCTTCTTCGCCTCGACGGGGTTGGCGCTTGTTCGACCATTCAGGGCGCAAGTGCTTGCTGTCTTTACCCTTTTTACGCTTGGCTTTGGGCGGCAACTCGTCTGCCAGCACCAACATCTCGATGCCTTGCTTGCGCTCGATCAAGCGGATCATGGAGATTTCGAAGTGGTCACACAACGCGATGGCCACGCCTTCTTGCTGGGCTCTGCCCGTGCGACCAATGCGGTGAATATAGGTCTCCAACTCGCGCGGCAAATCGAAGTTAATGACGTGCGATACGGCGGGCAAATCGACCCCGCGCGCGGCAACGTCAGAGGCTACCAGCACCCGCACTTCGTCATCGCGAAACCGCGCCAGCGCCTTACGGCGGGTGCTCTGGTTGTGATCGCCGTGCAAAGAGGTCGCTTTGATGCCTGCCTTGCGCAAATCCTTTTCGAGTTCGTCCGCTTTGACCTTGGCGTTGACGAAAACAACGACCTTGCTGAGGGCTTCATCGTCCAGCAGAACCTTCAGCACGTCGGCTTTGCGCTCGCTGCTGCAATAGTAGACGCCCTGCTCGATCTGGGGCGTATTGCCGTGGCGCGCGCCAACTTCGACCGATGCGGGCTCGTTCAAAAAGCGCTTAGCGGCCTTTTCCACCCAACGCGGTACGGTCGCCGAGAACAGCAGCTTCTGGCACTCTTTGGGCGCGGCCGCCAAGACCTGATCCAGAGCTTCGGCAAAGCCCATCTCAAGCATGCGATCGGCCTCGTCCAGCACCAGCATTTCCAACAGGCTCAGACTAATACGCTGATCGTCCATCAGGTCAATCAAGCGACCAGGCGTTGCGATCATGATCGGTTGCGGGCGATCCAGCAGGCGGAATTGCGGGGGATAGGGCACGCCGCCGGTAATCTCACAAGGCTGCGTGGTCTTGGGAGGCTGCAACGCGCGCGCCATACGGCCCAGCTGGGCAGCCAATTCGCGGGTCGGCACCAGCACCAAAGCGCGGGGCGCGCCAGGCTCCAACACGATCTTGGACTGATCCGACCAGATGCGGTGCAGGATTGGCAACAAGAAGGCCGCTGATTTACCCGAGCCAGTGGGCGCGCGCGCCACCAAATCCCGGCCCTCAAAGACCATAGGAATAGCTTTTTCTTGGATTTCGGTCGGCGTCTCGATGCCTTGCTTGGCGAGGCGGTACAGATAACCTTCTTCGATGCCCAGCGCCTGAAAGGCTGCGGCAGGCAATGTCTCGTTGGTCTCGGCGGTCATGGTGTCGGGGCCCGTCTTAGTGGCGGTTTGGGAAGGAGCGGCGATGTCCACTTGGGCGCTGGACACCAGGTCAGAATTGGCGTCAAAAAGAGGCGCAGTCTCGCCCAGGCGGTCGTGATGTGAATCGATCAAGTCAGGGGTCCTAAATCGCAGCCAAGGCCATCAATCAACGGCGGGGCTTGCGATTATGAAATTTGTTGGAAGGCCCGCCACCTTGCAAGGCCTCATACGGGGCCGCGAAGATGCCAGGCGGGAGAAGAATGCTAGCCGACGAACGGCGCGCTATGAACCAGCTGGGCACAGCGCCAACAGGGCAAGCCCATCAGGCTAAGCATTGTCGATGGCAGGCTTATGCCTGAAAAGCTCGCAAATGTCACCTGCCAAGAACGCAGGGCGACAACTCGGGCCGCGCATGGCAGACAGTCAAATTGCAAGCATAAGCGCACAGCCGAGTGGCGGTCGCGGCGACCAGCACCCTCAAGATTTGGTGTCGTAGCGGCAGATGTGGCGGTGCCCCTCGTCGTAGAGCTTTGAATCTTCAAAGCCATCTGGGTCCATGACGCGGCCCACGAAAATCAGCGCTGTGCGCGTAATCTTGGCTTCGCGCACCTTGCCGCGAATATCCGCCAAGGTGCCACGAATAAAGGCCTGATCGGGCCAACCAACGCGGTAGGCAACCACCACCGGGCAATCTTCGCCGTACAGCGGGCTCAAATCTTCAACGATTTGCTTCAAGTTGCGAATGGCGAGGTGGATGACCAGGGTCGCCCCCGATTGCCCGAAAGTCACCAGGTCTTCTTGGTTCGGCATGGGCGTCGACTTCATCGCACAGCGGGTCAAAATGATCGACTGCGAGACGTTGGGCAAGGTCAGCTCTTGGCCCAGCTCTGCCGCAGCGGCCGCATAGGCCGACACACCCGGCGTGATGTCGTAGGCGATGCCCTTGGCTTCCAAGCGACGGATTTGCTCGGCGATCGCCCCGTAAAGCGACGGATCACCCGAATGCACGCGCGCCACGTCTTGACCCTTGGCGGTGCGATCTTCAATGATTTCAATAATTTGATCCAAGTGCAGCGGTGCTGTGTCGATGATCTCAGCATCCTTAGGCGCGTGCAGCAAGACCTGCTCAGGCACCAGCGAGCCCGCGTAGAGACAGACCGGGCAAGCGGCAATCAGATCGCGTGCGCGCAGGGTCAACAGGTCGGGTGCGCCGGGGCCAGCGCCGATGAAATGAACGGTCATGCTAGGCTTCTTTGCTCTCAGGTTCTGAAGAAAGGCGCGGCTTGTAGCCACGCGGAGTGTAGGCCCAAGTTTGGCCGCTGGGCAGCGGCACCTGGCGCGAGGAAGCCGCACCGACACAGACAACAGTCAGCATATCGACCAGCTCGACTTCCAGCTCACCCAAGGTCAGGTGCTCGATGCGCTCTTCTGGGCGGCCGATGGAATGACCCAGAACGACGGGCGTATCAGCCGGGCGCGCCTTCAACAACAGCTCCTTAGCGCGGGCGAGTTGCCAGCGGCGGCGCATAGAGACCGGGTTATAAAAGCTGACCACAAAGTCAGAGACGGCAGCAGCAGCAATGCGGCGTTCGATCTGCTCCCAGGGCGTCATGAGGTCGGATAGCGAAATGGCGCAAAAATCGTGGCCCATCAAAGCGCCCGAGCGTGCTACCGCGCCTTGCATGGCGGTGATGCCAGGCTCAAAGGCCAGCGCGACCCGCCGCCATGCTTTGTTGTCGCTCTCATCTAGCAACTGCAGGACCAAGGCCGACATGGCAAAAATGCCCGGATCGCCCGAACAAACCAGCGCGACGTCGCGCCCTTTAGCGGCCAAGTCCAGCGCATAGCGGCAGCGATCGGCTTCTTCACCGATGGCAAAGCTGTGCTGCTCGGCGGCGACCGGTCCATCGCCCGCCGCGATATCCAGGTACATTTTGAATCCAACCCAATCGCTGGCCAAGTCCAGCGCCCGTTGAGCGGCATGCGAGCGCCAACGCTGATCGCCGGGGCCAAGGCCCACCAGCGTCAAGCGCCCCTGCGGCAGACCCGGCAGGCTGAGGCCGGCTTGCAACGGATTCTTAGGATCACGAGCGCGGTGCGCGAAGGACCAAGCCAGAGTGCAGCCCCTGGCCGCGTCCTGGCCGATGATTTTGGGCTGTTGCAGCTGGGTCGTGCCCGACGCCGCCAAGGCCGCGCCCTCAGCCACGCCATGGCAGCCGGTCTCAGCGAACACGATATTTGAAGGATTGCGCAGATAGGCGGCCTGGCTCTCAAGCTGCTCGCTCGTGAAAAAACGCGCGGCAATCCCGAAATGATCGGCAAGGACGTGAACCGCCGCTTCATCGGCTTTCAGGTCGATCGAAAAGACACCTGCCAGAGCGCCCGGGTCCAGATCGGCAGCTGCCAAGCGCGCCTCGACGAAATCGATCAACACTTGCGGCTCCGTGCCCCGTTCGCAGCCGACCCCCAAGCAGACGCGCCGTCCAATGTAGACCAACGCGTTTGCATCGCCTTCAGTTGCCTTACCTTGCGGCGCGCGCGACAGGCTCTCCCTGATCTGCAACGGCGCACTCGGCGCAAACTTCAGGTCAGAGGCGTGCAGCCAATCAGCGCCATCGCTGCAACCCTTCAAGCCAAGGCTGACCTTAGCGCCAGTCAAAAGCTGGGCGACAAAACTCTTGTAGTCTTGTGGATTGGCCAGGCTCCAGCAGGCTGGCGGCTCATCCAGCGCCAAAGACAGCCGCAGATCGCCCGCGGTTGTAACAGCGGCGTGGCTAGGCCCGTCTTGCGCTTGGCTCAGCGCGTCGGCCAGTGTTTCAGCCAGGCGATTGGCCCCGCGATGCCCGCCCAACAGCGGCACTACGCTGGAGCCGTCGTCGGCCACCGCTAGCACCGGTGGTTCTTGGCGCTTGTCTGCCAACGACGAGGCCAACGCGCGGATAACGATACCCGCCGAGCAGACCGCTACCAGCGGGCGCCCCGCCTGGAACAAGGCCTTGAGCGTCAACAGCGCATCGCTAAAAAAGCGATCGGCTTGGTTCTGGCCCACGCGCCCGGTCTGCCCCCAAATTTCAGCCTGCGGCAAGGCTGCCTTTATCCGGCGAGCCGTCGCCAGACCGGAGGCGCCGAGAAGAAATATCGCAGGGCGCGCGGCGCTTGCATCGCTGCTCTCAGGGGTTGGCATATCAAAGGGCATCAGCGCGGCCTCGCTTGTGCAGCAAAATCATCGAAAAATAGGGGGCCTTGGCTTGTTCAACATCAGCCAGGCGCTCGACCCGCTGTTCAGCGGTGGTAGCGCGTTCGACATACCAAGCTTGCTCGGCCAAGCCAAGTTGACCTAACAGCGCTTTCAGCCGGGCAAAATGGCGCCCGACCTTCATAATGGCGAAGGCCTGCTCTTCAACGTGACCAGCGTTCTGGCCCTGGGTCAAACGCCGGGTCAGTGCTTCGTCACTGAGCGGGCCTGGCAGCACCGTCAGAATATCTTTGCGCGCAACCAGCGGCAGGCCAGCCGCCGCCGCACAGGCACTGACCGAGGTGACACCCGGCACGACCTCGACCGCTGCGTCGGTCTCAAGGCGTTGATAGAGATACATAAACGAGCCATAGAACAGCGGATCACCTTCGCACAACACCGCCACGGAACGGCCTTGCGCCAAGTGCGCACGGATTTGTTCCGCCGCCACATCGTAGACCTGCTGGGCCGGAAAGCGCGCCTCGACCATCGGCATGGCCATGTCGATTTCGATAAGTCCTTCACGCAAATGCGGCTGGGCAATCGCGCGCACCAGACTAGGCGTGCCCTCTGCCGAGGGATAGGCGATGACCTCAACCTCTTGCAGCAGGCGATGGGCCTTCAAGGTCACGAGTTCCGGGTCGCCGGGGCCGAGGCCAAGGCCGTATAGCACGCCTTGCGGGCGCGGCGTAAGTGATGGGTCGTTGCTCATGTCTTGGGTATAGCTCAGGCCAAGGGGAGGACTCGTCGAAAACCGACGCTTGCGCTTGTGGCTGATCCCACCGCCGACCGCAAGTGCTTTGCGGGTCCCCTCTGCAAACCGCCGATTGTTAGGCGACAAAAAAGGGCGCGGAACCGTGACCGCGCCCCTTCAGGTATTTCGCCAAGCAAAAGAGGCCCCAGACCAGCGTGCCGAAAGGCAGCTTGGCGCGCACCAGCCGACCGGCGGCTTTGGCCTATTCGATCTTGGTGCGGGTCTTAAAGCCGTCCAACTTCTTGTCGAAGTCGATTTCACCCTTAGCCACTTCATAGGCCCAAGCTGCCGTGCGACGCAGGCCACCCAAGGGGTACATGTGGACATTGGTGATGCCGCAATTGGGATCTTCAGCTTTGTACTTTGCCAGCCCGACCAACTGCTTGTTGGGGTCCGAAACCGTGACCAGCTTGTGCACATTCATGGCCTGGCGGGTCAAAAAGCGCATAGACGGCCCAACGCCCGAGATGCGCGCGAAGTTGAGCAAGGTCTTGATGGTGGCCAGACCCGGCAGACCGATATGGATCGGCAGCTTGTTGCCTTCGGCCTGCATGGCTTTGTCCCAGGCGATGATTGGGTCAGCCTCAAAGCAGAACTGGGTGACGATATGCAGGTCAGCATCGCTGCGCTCTGCAAAAGCGTTTTTCCAAGCCAGCGCCTTGCCAATTGCCTCTTGCGACATGTCGGGCGAGCCTTCGGGGTGGCCCGCGACACCAATGGTCTTGATCTTGTACCTATCGAACAGGCCGGTCTCTAGCAACTGCATGGAATCGCTGAAGGGGCCGACGATTTCCTTATCGGACACACCGCCAGCAATGGTCAAAACGCGGTCAACGCCCGCTTCCTCAACGACCGCTTTCAGATTGTCTTCCAACGCATCGCGAGAAGGAATTGAGCGGGCCGCAAAGTGCGGAATGGGGCGCATTTCTTCATCGCGCAGGCGCTTGCAGACCGCGATAGTGTCCTTGAAATCGGACCCGGGCAGGAAAGTGACATAAACGTCGGTACCCGGCGTTAGGTGCTGGCGAAAATCTTCGACTTTTTTTGCAGACGCTGGGGTGGTCTCAGCGGTGAAATTAGCCATCAGCTCCTGGATGGGAGCCAAAATGCTGTCAGCGGTGTGGGTCTTGGTGGCTGTGGTCATGGCGCGGCTTCCTATTGGCGTCCTTCGTTGGCGATCAGCGCCCGCAAGCGTTCGCCGTCGTAATCCTGATCCAGCGCTTGGGCGGCTGCCTCGGCGGCCGCGTCCAAATCGCTGCTTTGTTCGGCGTCCAACTCCTGAGGGGCTGCCTTGCGCCATTCGGACAAATAGTCGTCGGTGCCGGCCATACCGCCACGCATAGCGGCTGCATCAATGGCCTTTTCAAAGCGCTCGGGCAAAGCGCGCTTGGCCGACTTGCGACCGGCCTTAACCGTGACTTGCGCGGGAATATCGCGCCAATAGGTGACAATGAGCTGAGCCATGGCCTTCCCCTAGTTTGCTGGAAACGTGACGGAACACTAAGCGCTGCGCGCCGTGCTACCGTTCCATACGCGACCGCAGATGTGGTAAAAAGGCCTAATGCGGATTGGCGTGTCAATCAGCTCTCGTTTTGCGCGTCCGCTTGCTCGCCAAATTGCGGGGGAAACAGCGCCATGCAGGCCGCATCGAACGCGGCTTGATCGGTGAACTTTGTGCCGCTGCCGTTGGCAAACGCCGTCATGCAGAGCTGGCGCTGGGCATCACTGAGGCCCGAAGTTTCGCTCTCAGCTGGTTGCTCGCCCCCACCTTGCTCAACCTCAACCTGCGCCGCTGAGGGCGTGCCCGTCGGTGTTGCCTTTGTGCCGCTGCCCGACTGGGCCTGGCTGGTCAAAACCACCGCAAAGCCCGCGGCAAAAGTCAGTAGTGTCAAAGAACGTGCAAAGCAGAGCATGGGGTTGGGGCCTCTTATTAGCGGCACCTTGGTGGCAACGCATGGCGGGCACTATGACGGGCCCGGGCCACACTGCCAAGACCAAGCCCAACCACAAGCATTCGCAATTTCGTGAGCATATTTCGCGCTGCCCCCGTGAAAATCGCGCCTAAACTTCCCACATAAAGGGTTACAGTAATTAATCGGATAGGATTATGTTTAGCGCTACGCTATGGATCATCATCGCGATTTTTCTGGGCATTTTCGGGTTGTTTTGGCTCGTGGCCCAGCTGTTGCCCGACGGACGAGATCCGCAAGAACCGCGAATCTTGCCTCTGTATGGCAGCGAAAGCGATGATGCTGGCCACGAATAACCGCCTATAAGGCGCCAGACTTAAACGTCAGACAATACCAGACTTAACGTCGGACAAAAACAGCCGGGCAAAAAATAACCGGCTACAAGCTCGCAAGCCAAAGCGACGGTCACACAATCAAACCTGAGACACAATCAGGCTGAGGAACATCTGAAATTTTCGCATGGAGCCACGCTTCGTGCCCCCAGATTGGTCGCGGTGCCCACAATAGGCACTAGCTCGCCTCGCCACTTTGGCTTCCTGCGCGATGACAGCGTGCCTGCAAGCCCGCCCTATCCGTCCCTATGGCTGCAAGCCCACCGGCTTGCCAAAACGCCTAGGGATGGGTCGAACCCCAAAGCTTGTCGCTCAACCAGAGCGTCAAAGCCACGACCAGCGTGACCATGGGCCACAAAAGCAAGCCCATGAACGGCAACAGGATGGTTGCCGCAAACAGCGTTAGAATCGACGTTAGCAGCGCGGACACCCCCAGCGCTGCCGCTGCCAATCCCAAGGCCCGCCGCAGGCCGCCGCCCGAAAAGCGCGCGGGACGCCAAGACCACCAAATCCAGACCAACGGCAAACTCAGCCACAGCATATAGAACATGGGCCAAAAGGCTTGGTCCGCGGTGGGATAGCTGCCGCCTGGCACCTGGGCTTCGAATTGAGCGTGGCGCTCGGCCGTCTCGATCGCCAGCATGGAGATGCCCGCCCAAATCGCCGCCGTGACCGAGGCCCCATACAGCAGGGTGAACAGGCCGCCCGCCAAGACCCTTTGTTTCAGTCCGCGTGGGCAGTGGGCCGCGTGGTAGGGCGCTGAGTTGGTTGCCGTCACCATGAGTCTCCTGATCTTCGAGCGCGCGAGGTTGGACGCCCGGCTTGCAAGTTGGCGTGCTGTTCGGCGCGCAGACTAGCCGCCTTGTCCCTGGCTTAGGATGTGTCAAAGCGACTTAGAAGCAAGGGGTTTCAAAGAAAGGCCGCCATGACTTGGGCGCCATGACTTGGGCGCCATGACTTGGGCGCCTTAGCGCTGGGATTCTTCGCCTTGTATCAGCCCCGCCGTGCGCGCTGTGATCTTAGTCACGACCCTAATCCCACCCCCTAGTCACGACCCATGTCATCGCCAGCTTTGCGCTGCCGCAGCTCGGGCGCTTGGCCCAGGGTGCTGGGTTCGGGCGCCAAGCCTTCCGGGCGCAGCGGCACATCCGCCAGTAGACCGCGAATACGGCGCAGGGCGTCTTGTTGTTCGACCTTGCGCGGGCGCCGCGCTGTGGCCTTTCTCGCCTGCACGATCAAGACCCCAGCGACCAGCTTGGCCCACCAGCCGCCCAACTGATCCCAGCGCTTGGCATGACGGCGCACCAAACGACTGGCACGCGGCGGATAATAGAGCCCGCCGTGCAGCTTGCAGGTCTCAAAGCCCGCGCCTTTAAGCTGGCCGTTGATCTGTCCGGGTGTAAAGGGCTGGCCGTAGCCAAAAGGCGAACGCTCCGAACGACTCCAGAGCCCCGCGCGATTGGGTACGATCATCAAGACCTCGCCTTGGTCGTGCAAAACGCGATACAACTCAGAAGTAAGGGCCGGAATATCGTGTGAAAATTCCATTTGATGCAGCAGCAAAATCTTATCCAGACTGCCATCGCGAAACGGCAGAGCGCCGCCTTTGAGCATCACGGTACGATTGCAGCGATGGCGGCGCGGCTCGGGCATAGGGTGCAAAGGCTCGGCTGGCCAGGCCACCGCGCCCATACGTTGCGGCAAACCGACGAAGCACTGCTCGGCAGGGTCCAAGCGATTTAGCACCGGAAATGGATAGCCAATGGCCAGTAGGTGTTGCTGCTCCATAGAGCCCCAAAGGCGCTCTACGTAGCCCGCCAAGCTGCTTCCGACCAGCGCTCCCCAGGGCGTGGCGTAAAAAGCCTCCAAGCTTCGGGCATCTAACCACATGGGCGATTGCACCCCTTTCCTATTTGTGGGTTTCGGGCTAGCCTGCCCCACACTTAAGCATTTTCAAAGAGGCTGCAAGCTATGGCTGACTGGATGGTCAATCTGGTACCCTTCGCCAGTGACAACTACGCCTACCTAATCGAAAGCGACGACGGGCTGGCCGTGGTCGATCCAGGCGAGGCGGCTCCGGTCGCTGCGGCCATCGAAGCACTCGACAAGCCCTTGCGGCAAATCCTGATTACCCACCACCACGGCGACCACGTCGGCGGTGTGGCCGCACTGAAGCGCGCGCACAATGCAGAGGTTGTTGGCCCCAAAACCAGCGCCGACAAATTGGCGCTGGACCGCGCGGTCGGCGAAGGCGATCGGGTCGATTGCCTGGGCGCGGAACTGACGGTGATCCAGACACCGGGCCATACCCTGGACCACATTGCTTATTACACCAAAGGCCACCAGGGCCTATTCAGTGCGGACTGCCTGTTCGTGCTGGGCTGCGGACGCGTGTTCGAGGGCGACGCCCCCATGATGTGGGAAAGTTTGCTGAAACTACGCGCCCTGCCCGACGAGACGATGGTGTTCTGCGGCCACGAATACACCATGGCCAATGCGCGATTCGCCCTGTCGTTGACCCCCGACGACGCTGATTTGAAGGCTCATATCGACGGGCTGCAAAAGCGCCGCGACCAAGGGGCACCGACCGTGCCCTCTTTGCTGGGCGACGAAAAGCGGCTGAACCCCTTCTTGCGCTGCGATGACGCCGCGTTCCAAGATGCCGTGGGCCTAGCCGGTAAGAGCCCGGCAGAGGTCTTTGCTGAGGTACGCGCGCGCAAAGATAACTTTTGATGCGCCGCCTCTAATGCACCGCCTCTAATGCAAGGCCCCTAATGCCCCACCCCGGCCATTCGCAGTAACACATATGACAAACATAATAAGGTCAGGCATCTATCTATGATGAAGCTCCTTCACTCCCCTGCTTCCCCCTTTGTCCGCAAGGCCGTTATCGCCGCGCAGGAGTTGGGCTTGTGGGACCAAATCGAAGTCATCCACGGAGACTACAACGATCCGGACAACGAGTTGTTCAAGGTCTCGCCGGTCGGCAAGCTGCCCGCTTTGGTGGCCAGTGATGGACGGGTCTTTACCTCTTCGCAGACCATCTGCCGTTTTCTGGACAGCCAGAGCGATGCGCGCGCGCTGTTTCCCGCCAACGAGCACGCCAAGTTTCGCGTCATCGAAAACGAGGCCCTGGCTGACGCGCTGATGGATGCAGCGGTTGATCGCATGCGCAATGTCCGCAAGGCCGATCAAGACGCCTCACCCGCCGAAGAGGCCAAGTTCAAGCGCCGCGTCAATGCGGTTTTGGACATGATGGAGGCCAATCCCGGCTGGCTGTCGGACAAATTCTTTATCGATGATATCGCGTGGATTTGTGCGCTCGACTACCTGGATTTCCGCTTTGCGCACGAGCCGTGGCGCGATGGCCGCCCCTCGCTGGCGGCTTGGTATGACATGCACGCAGATAGACCGTCGGTGGCGGGCACCCGTCCGCAAGACGCTTAGCGCCCCTCATCGGGGGCCTCGCCGCTGCCGCACTTTCTGGCTTTTCAGCTCTCTTGCTTACAGCCTTGCAGACTAACCGGCCCCAGCCCGCTAACTAAGGAGCCCGCTATGCCTGAATTTATCCTCGCCTACCATGAAGAACGCCAGTTCGACACGCCAGAGCAAGGCGCCGAGCAGCGCAAAGCCTGGGGTGCCTGGCTGCAAGGCCTGGGCGATGCCGTCGTCAATCCCGGCCAGCCAATGGGACCATCGCACTTTGTCCGCCAGGGCGGCGAGGTGGAGCAGGTCAGCGGACCGGCCGCAATGATGGGCTTTACCATCGTGCGCGCTGAATCGTTGGAGGCAGCCTTTGAGATGGCGCGCGCTTGTCCTTTCCTGCAAATCGGCAGCATCGAAGTCGCCGAGCTATTCACTATGCCGTCGGGCGATTAGATCGCTTCGGCTGAGGCGCTAGCGCTGTGCCCAGGCTTCGGCTGAACGATCACCTTTGAGCTGCTTGAGCCAGACCCGCGCTTGGCTCTCGGCTTTCAGTGCGATCTTTGAACCCGCGCCGGTCTGCGACGGCACCCGCAGCCAGGACCAGTGCGCCAGCGGGTATGTCTGCCCCTGGGTCTGGGCGTCTAACTGTCCTTCTAGCACCAGAATTTCACCGCCCTGTGGCCAGTCCAGAGTTAGAGGTTCGCCAGCGGCAAGGCTCTGCATCGACACCCGCTCCTGCTCATCTTCATAGAGGGGCTGGCCCGCATTCGAGCGCGCCGCTACATCGTCAGGGGTTAGGCGCGTTGCCACTTGCTCGGCTGCGTTCATTTGCCAGAGTTTTACAAAGATGCAACAGCCGCCCTTGCTGGCGGGTGTGTGGCTTGATCCGATGGGATTGCGCACGTAGGAGCCAGCAGGAAAATCGCCGTAAGCATCTGAAAACACACCATCAAGCACCACGAACTCTTCGCCGCCATTGTGGACGTGCGGACTAAATTCAGCGCCAGGCTCAAAGCGCACGATCGAGGTCGCGCGGGCGACCTCCTCACCGATACGATCCAGCATTAAGCGCGCAACGCCGCCCGATGGGGAGACGACAAAAGCACCAGCATCAAAGGCCACATGAGCGGTTTTGGAGAAATCAGCGCGGACTTGCATGATGCCTCCTAGAGCGGTGCCGACAGAACGGCGCCAAAGTGTTGGTTCAAGAAGCCGGTAAACCAGGCATCAATGGCCTCGTCGTGCTGATCCATCAGGCTGTCTTGTTGCACGCGGGTCTGCGCGCCCTCTTGGCCATAGTGGATTGGCCCCAAGCATTCTTGCCAGCGCTGAAAGCCCGGCTTTGTGATCTCTGCGTGGAACTGAAATGCGTAGGCCGATCCATAGCGAAAGGCTTGGTTGGCGTAGCGCGCGCTGCTGGCCAAATGCTCGGCGCCCTTGGGGATTTCGAAGGTGTGGAAATGGGCTTGCGGCACCACCAATCCGTCTTTGAACAGCTCACGACCCGCCGGCCGGGCGGTCAAAGCATAGTAGCCGAATTCGTGGCCCTCGGCAGGCACAAGATCATTGGGAGGCCCTGCATAGGCGCCCAAGACCCGCGCCAGCTGCTGAGCGCCCTGACAAATGCCAAGAAAGGGGATCTCGGCTTTTAAACAGCCTTCAATCAAGTCGTTCTCGTCGGCTAAAAAGGGGCTTTCAGCCGGTTGGTCCACACAGAAGGGACCACCAAACACCACCGTGGCGGCTATGCTGTCATCAACCCGGGGCAAGGTCTGGCCAAGATAGGGCCGATAGGTCTCAATCTGGCAGTTGTTTGCCGAAAAGAACCGCTCAACGCGATCATCGCCGGGCTCATCGGTGTGACGCACCAACACCACGCGTTGCTTATCCCCGTGTTGCTGATCCCCGTTTTGCTGATCCCCGTGTTGTTTGTCCTGGTGTTGTGTGCCCATGGTCTTGCCTCCCCTGCATCTTGCGTCGCGATTGCGCCTATCCCTGGGCGAACCCATCCAAGACATTGATGGTATTGACACCAATCGCCTCGACCGCATAGCCGCCTTCCATCACGAACAAGGTGGGCAGACCCAGGCGGGCCAAACGCGCGCCGTAGGTGGTAAAATCAGCGCTCTTCAGCTTGAAGAAAGAAATCGGATCTTCTTCATAAGTATCCACGCCCAGACTGAGGACCAAGGCATCGGCCCCCCAGTTTTCGATCTCGCCCAAGGCCTGCTCCAGTACCTCAAACCAGCGTTCGAACGAGCAGCCTTCGGGCAGCGGATAATTGAGGGTGGCCCCCAGGCCCGCGCCCTCACCGCGTTCGTCAGCGCCGCCCAAGAAGTGCGGGAAAGCCCGGTCCGGGTCTCCGTGAATATTGACCATCAACACATCGGGCCGGTCATAGAAGATGGCTTGCGTCCCGTTGCCGTGGTGGAAATCCACGTCCAAAATGGCGACTCGCTGCGAGCCGTTATCGCGCAAATACTGCGCGGCCACCGCCGCATTGTTAATGAAGCAGTAGCCGCCAAACATGTCTTGTGCGGCGTGATGGCCGGGCGGGCGGCACAGCGCAAATGCCGATCTTTGACCCGCGAGCAAGCGATCAGCTCCGCTCAAGGCGACCTGAGCAGAGCCGACGGCAGCCTCCCAGGTTCCGGGTGAAATGGCGGTCTCATTGGCCAGGCAATAATAGCCCAATTTACCTTCGATATCGCTGGGCACGACCAAACGCGTCATGCGCCGCGAGGGAAAGACGTTGGCAATGGCCTCACCTTTGAAGCCTTCAGCGCTCCACTCATCCCAGCAGTTTGCTAAGAAGCGCAAATAGTCGCCATCGTGCACGGCTTGGATCGGGGCCATACCGTGGTCGTCGGGGGCAATCGGCGCTGCAAACCCGCGGGCCTTTGCTTCGGCCAGAATGTAATCCAGACGCTCTGGGCATTCGAAGGGGGGCACCAATTGGCCGCCGGTCAGTTCGGCTTTCGGGGCGCGCAATCGGTGGGTCTCGCTGTAAATAATGTCCATGGACGGGGCCTCTCAATCCTCTGTTTTGGCCCCTCATGCTGCTTTGTGGGAGCCTGCCCCTAGCAAGGCCACGATCCACCTGCTACGTCAAGCCCAGCGGGACTGCGCGCTCCGGTCCAGCGTTACTTTTTTGGAAGGGCCGGTTGTTGAAGAGCCAGCGTTTTTTGTGAAAGGAATAATCATGGAAATGCGCCAGCGCGCCGCTGAGGGTCTACGGGTCGGTGACCGCTTCACCATCCGCCGTTGTTTTTCGCCCGACGATATCGCCGCTTTTGCCGCGCTCTCTCGCGACTTCAACCCGGTGCACTGTGACCAGGGCTACATCGATGTCAAAGGTTTGGGCGAGCCCATCGCCCACGGGCTGTTGACCGCCAGCATGATAACCGAAATCGGCGGCCAAATTGGCTGGCTCGCCGCCAGCATGAATTTTCGATTTAAGCGCCCCGTCTATGCGGGCGAGATTTTGACCTGCGAGTGGGTCGTTTTGACCATCGACGAGCGCTTGCGCGCCACAGCCGAGATTCGCATCACCAGTGGCGATGGTCAGGTGGCTCTGGAAGCCGAGACGCGGGGCGTCGTGCCCGGCCCGCAAGAGCGCCAACGGTTAAAGGACATGCTGGCAGAGGGCGATCCAAGCAATGGCCGGACTACCGGTTTGGAGTGACCAACTTTCTGGACTGACGCCCCCGAGATTACCCGGCCTGCAATTCGGCCAGCGTCGGCGGATTGCAACCATGACGGCCACAGTTGATGCCCGCCGCTTTGGCCGCTGTATCGAGCGCGTCTTTCACCTGCTCGGGCGACAAAGCGGCCAGACCTGCCGGGCTCAGCGCCTCACGCCGATCCAGCTCCGCCAGAATTGTCGCCATGAAGGTATCACCCGCGCCAACCGTATCGCCCATGACCGCGAGCGGTTGCGGGGCAACGATCAGGCGCTGTCCTGCGAAGAAGGCCACCGCGCCATCCGCCCCCAGGGTCAGCACCAGCAGACGCAGCCCCGCGCGCTTGGCCATGGCCTCGGCTTGCTCGATCAGGGCCTGTTGTGAGGCGTCAGGTATATCCGCGATCCACTCCAGATCCTCATCGCTCAATTTGACGACCGAGGACAGGTTAAGCAGGCGCTCCAAGCGGGCTAGGTAGCCAGGGCGGTCAGAAATGAACGAGGCGCGAATGTTGGGGTCCAGGGACATCAGCAGACCACGGTCGGCTAAGCGCGCGTAAAAAGCCGCCCAAACCTCAGCGTCCGCGCCCGACGTTAACCCGAGCGATCCGATTTGAAAGGCGCGCGCATTGGCTGGCGTCGCGGCGCTTAGCGCATCGAGCGTGATCTGGCGATCCGCGGTGCCTTCGCGGTAGAATTGATAGGTCGGTTGGCCGTCGCTAAAGGACACCACCGCCAGGGTCGTTGGATGCGCAACGCGCGCACCAAGGGCCGTGACATTGGCCTCGACCAACCGCGAGTGCAACAAGTCCCCAAGAGAGTCGGTGGAGATCGGCGTCATGAAGGCCACCTCGCAGCCTTGCAGGCCCAGCGCCGCCGCGCAGTTGTAAGGCGAGCCGCCCGGATTGGCCTGATAGATGGGCAGCCCCTCTTTTTGGGGAACTTGAATGAAGTCGATTAAGACCTCGCCACCAACCAAAATCATCGCCGCTTTCCTCTCAGCATTCGCGTTTGCCGCGGTTTTGTTTGCCCTCACGCCGCTTACCCAGGTTGCTTACACCGGTTGCTAACATAGGCCGCCTTAACGGACGGTTTGAACCGACCAGGCGGTGCGCTTGCGTCAATCCCAAAATCCAGGCATTCCTAGCACAAAGACAGGCAAGTCTGCCTACACCAACCGCTATACGTTCGCAAGGCAACATTTTTTGTTCGTTAACGAATATTGCGCTGCTGCGATCCGCCCGAAAGGAGCCCTGTGCAAAAAGTCTCGGTATCGCTGCAAGGCCACCGCACCAGTTTTAGCTTGGAGCCCGAATTCTTGGGATTGCTCAAAGCCTTGGCGCAAACACGCGGCCTAAGCCTTGCACAGTTGGTCGGCCAGGTCGACCGCGCCCGCGTCCGCCAGCCCGAGCCCCCCAACCTGTCGTCGGCATTGCGCTTGTGTGTCTTGCAGGCCATGACCAACCTGACGGCAGCACAGCTGACGCCGGCAGAACGACAGACCTCTGCCTTTGCCCGTGCGCTGGTTGACCTGGCGGCCGGGGCTTCTGAGGATTAACCGCACATCCGCTTGACCGCAGGGGTGTCCTGCTCCAGGCGTGTCCTACGCCAGGGTTAGCCTACACGGGGGCGGGCTCATCAGGGCTGGAATCTAGTCCAGGGCGCTGCCAAACGCCTGGAAACGCGGCGCTGAACTGCGGCCGGTCATCTCAAGCGCGGCTTTGGGGATCAGCGCGTCATCGCCGAACAGGCTCAAATCAAGATCCAATTCTTGATCGGCAAACGACATACGCCCCGACATGCGCAGATAGTCTTGCTCGTCGCCCAGCTGGAGCCCAGAAGAGCTGCGCAACGCCCCATCAATCCAGCGCAAGCGCCCGGTCAAGGGCAGCGTCTTATTGGCCAAGGCATCGAAGAAGAGTTGCAGCACGCGCTGGCTCTTATCTTGGCCCAAATCCAGCACCAAGCGCTTAGCAAACGCGGGCATGAGTTGCTGCGGTTTTGAAGCCCGCACCAACCCACGACCGTTCAGTTCAATGCCGACGTTGGCATTGCTTATCATGCCGGCCAAATCGCCCCCAAGCGCGGTAATGTCGGCCAAGACTTGAGCCTCCATTTCGATCGCGGTTCCCTTGACGATCAACGATTGGCGCAGCTTCGAAATCTCGGCATTGAGCTGCAATTGCGGCAGGATTCCAAGGCTCACCCGACCCTGGCCGGTAATTTGTTCGTCGCCAAGCTGAGCGGAAAAGCGCCGCGCTTCGAGGCTAAGGCCGTCACTGAGTAACGTCAGGCCAAGATCGCGGAGCGGCAAGCCGCTCACCTGTGCGTCGTCCACCGTGATATTGAGTTTGAAGCTTTGATTTTCCAATAATTCTAGCGGCAATGCGGCCAAGACCTGCCCGCCACCGGGCAACGAGCCGGCAGCCCGCGGGTTCGATGCTAGCGACACCGCGTCGATGGCGATATCGCCGCTGAGCGAGCGGTTGCCCGGATCTTGGTCCGCGCGCGGCACCAACAGTGCTAAATTGTTGATCTGCAGCCCCGCAATTTGGGCGTCGCTGGCGCTCAAGCGCAGGCCCTCGGCCGCCTGCTCGACCGTCAGCTGCCCTTTTATCGCCGTTGTGGTTTGCGGCTGGTCCAGCAGGCGCTGATCGTCCAAATTGACCAAGGTCGCCAGCCCCTTCAAATCATAATCAATGATCCAGTCGAGCTGGTTCATCGCCCCTGCCTGCCCCGAAGCGGTACTGTCAAGACTGGGATAGGTATCAACGAATACGCTGGAAGTCAGGCTCTGCCCGTCCTCGCCCGGGGTATCAGCCGACAGCTGTAAGAAATAGCGCCCGGAGCCCGGATCGCCATTGGTACGCCCGCGCAACGACGTCATGCGCATTGGCACCAAGCCAGCAAGATCGCCGCCCAACATGCTGGCCAAATCCAGGCCTTCGGCGCGCGAGGCCACCCAGACCGCCGCTTGCGGTTGCGCTGCCGCCTCTGCCAATCTCGCCTGGTCCTGCAGTTTGGCATTGAGCGCCAAAATGCTGCCGTCCATGTAGCTTGAGCGCAGTTGCAGCAGAGTTCCCGCCGCGCCATCTTCGGCCGCACTAGCCGTCAGCTCTAGCTGGCGTAGCCCCAGGGCCATGGAGGGCGTGAACAGCGTCATGGGTCCGGCACTGTTAATCAAACCACCCAGATCGCGCATCAGCCGATTGGGTAGAAAAGCGCGCTCATCCTTGGCGCTGATTTCGAGTGAAAATTCTTGCAGGCTGCTAATGTCGTCCGACGATCCCGCTCCATAGTCAAGCTGGCCGCGGGTCGCGATCTTGGCACCCAACAAATCATCAATCTGGAAGAGCTCTGCCTCGTTCGCCGATGAAGCCTTGCCCAGCGCTGCTGCTTGACCCAACATCAAGCGGCCTTCGGGCGCACGCCAAGACACCGCCCCGCTCACAGCGCCCAAGGGCAAACTCCCGACCGCCAAATCCCCAAAGGCAATGCGCGCATCAAAGCTGGGCAGGCGACCCAACTGCTGCGCTAACCAGGCCATGGGGTCATTGCCCAGCCCTTCGGTTGGTGCCAGGTCTTGATTGAGATAGTCGGCGTTCAAGAGGCCAGGACCGGCTTGAATTTGCCAAGGCTCTTGGCCGCGCTTGGCCACCGACAAGGCAAAGCTATCCCCCGCCAACGACAGACGGTCTAGTGCCAGATTCATATCGCCCGGCGCAAGGTCCAGACGTCCCAACGCCCGCAACTCGGGCAGACTGGAGCGCTGGCGAAGATCGGCATTTTGCAATCCCAGCTCTGCCAGCATGACGCTGGGGCTGGCGCAGGTGAACAGACCTTCTAACACCAGCGTCTCGCTCAAGGTGCCTGCGGTGGCTTCAAATCGTCCGCCCGCAATCGAATCAAAGCTCAGGCGTTCAAAGCGATAGCCTTGGTCTTGCTGACGAATCTCCAGGTCAACGTTTTCCAGCAACAACTTGCCGAAGCCCGTGCGCGGCAGGCTCAAATTGACGGCCATGCCGCGTAGGCCCACCAGATCGAAAAGATCAAAAGCGCGATCCAAATCACGGCGCAGGGCTTGCAGGCTCTCGGGCAGATCGGCGACCGCCGCCACGCGGGTCGGGATGTCAGCGGCGACAAGATGCAGTCCCGCCTGCAGCTCATCGTGGGGCTGGCCCTCGGGCCAATAATCGCCATTTAGGCGCCAACCCGCCAAGTCGGCCTCGATTTCAGTCAGGCTCAAGGCCTCGTCTTGCCAGGCCATCCGGGCCTGCATCAAAGGCCTTGCGTCTTTGGCAGTATCCGCATCGCGCACAGACAAGGTGGCCGACAAGCGCGGGCGCTTATCGTCTTCGAACTGCATGGAGCCGACCAACTTAGCGCTTAGGCGCTCGACACCGGTCTGCGCCAGAGCCGCGCCCGCTGCGGTCGTAATCTCAAGGTCAAAACTTTGTATGAGGCTCTCACCCAGACGTCGCAGCGGCTTGAGCGCAATTGCGAGGTCAAGGGTCAGCGCACGCTCGCCAGCGCCCTGATTTTGTACCACCACATCGACCACGCCCGTGACCAAACGATCACCGTCTTCGTTGGTCTCGATATTCATTGACTGGATGTGGAAAGGCGGCAGCGCCTGGCCGTCGCGGCTAATAGCCACCTCGGTATCATTGACCGTGATCTTTGCACCTTGCGAGCGCGAGGCAAGTTGGCGAACCAAGGGCATGAGCAGATCATTGTTGAGCAAAGGCGCCAGTTTGGCCCCACTCATTTCAAAACTCTCAAGGCTGCCGTCGGTCAAGAAGCGCTTCCAGCTCAGCCCCAGCGTGATGCTCTCGGCTTGGCTGAGCCCCAAAATGCGCGGCGTAAAGCCTTGCAACAGATCTTGGCGCGCCATCAGCTCCAGATCTTGATTGCCGATGACCCGCATTCCGCGCGTCTTGATGCGCGGCGACGGCAACAGGCTGAAGCGCTCAACGCTCTCCAGCTCCACGTCTGTTCCTAGCGCCAGCGACAGGCTGCGTTCCAAATGGACCTTATCAACCAAGCGTGGCAGGGCTGCGATGGTCGCAAAGATGGCGGCCAGCAGGCTGAGGACAAAAAGTATGCTTCGGGTCATAAAAGGGTATCTGCAGTGACAGCAGGCTCGCGGGTTTCAACAGGGACGCCGCGGGTTCTAGCAGCAAAAACGCAAAAGGGCACGACTGAAACCAATCGTGCCCCTATCGCGCGCTCCCTACAATGGGATATTGCCGTGTTTGCGCCAAGGATTTTCCAGCTTCTTGGACTTGAGCATGTCCAACGCCTTGATGACCCGTCGGCGCGTACCGTGCGGCATGATCACATCGTCAAGATATCCGCGCTGGGCGGCGACAAAGGGATTGGCGAACTTATCCTCATAGGCCTTGGTGTGGGCCGCGATCTTGTCGGGGTCTCCCAGGTCTTTGCGGAAAATAATCTCAACCGCACCCTTCGCGCCCATAACCGCGATTTCCGCCGTGGGCCAAGCGTAGTTGGCATCACCGCGCAGGTGCTTAGAGGCCATCACGTCGTAAGCGCCGCCATAGGCTTTGCGGGTAATAACGGTAACTTTCGGAACGGTCGCTTCGGCGTAAGCGTAGAGCAGCTTGCCGCCGTGGGTAATGATGCCGTTGTGTTCTTGGCTGACGCCCGGCAGGAATCCAGGTACATCAACCAGGGTCACGACGGGAATATTGAAGGCGTCACAAAAACGGATGAAGCGCGCGGCTTTGATCGAAGCGGCGATGTCCAAACAGCCCGCCAATACCAGCGGCTGGTTGGCGACGATGCCCACGCTCTGACCGCCCATGCGGGCAAAACCGGTGACAATGTTGGCGGCATACTTGGGCGCCAGCTCAAAGAAATCACCAGCATCGACAATCTTTGAGATGATCACCTTCATGTCATACGGCACACTGGGATCAATCGGCACGATGCGATCCAGGGCCGCAATATCGCGATCG
This sequence comes from Alphaproteobacteria bacterium, assembly GCA_030428565.1. Taxonomy (GTDB): domain Bacteria; phylum Pseudomonadota; class Alphaproteobacteria; order UBA7985; family JAUIBT01; genus JAUIBT01. The sequence goes on along the minus strand of JAUIDR010000014.1, from coordinate 42,658 downwards.
CTGGGATCACCTTGATCCATCTCGGGCGCTTTTTCACGGTTCGAGCTGGGCAGGTAGGACATGAAGCGGCGCAGTTGCTTCAAGGCCACGATATCGTTTTCAAATGAACGGTGGGCCACGCCGGACTTTGCGGTGTGCGCCGAAGCGCCGCCCAATTCTTCTGCTGTCACGGTCTCGTGGGTCACGGTCTTGACCACGTCGGGACCGGTCACAAACATGTAGGAGCTGTCTTCGACCATGAAGGTAAAGTCGGTGATTGAGGGCGAGTAGACAGCCCCGCCCGCACAGGGCCCCATAATCATTGAGATCTGCGGAATGACGCCCGAAGACAGCACGTTTTGCTGGAATACGTCCGCATAGCCACCCAAAGAGGCCACGCCTTCTTGGATGCGCGCGCCGCCAGAATCGTTCAGGCCGATCAGGGGCGCCCCTACCTTGCGGGCTTGCTCCATGACTTTGCAGATTTTGGCCGCGTGGGTCTCAGACAAAGAGCCGCCGAAGACGGTGAAATCTTGAGAAAAAACGAAGACCGTCCGGCCATCAATCGTGCCGTGGCCGGTCACGACGCCGTCGCTGGGGATGTGATCCTTGTCCATGCCAAAATCGACACAGCGGTGGGTCACGAACATGTCGTACTCTTCAAACGAGCCCGGGTCGAGCAGAACCTCAATCCGTTCGCGCGCGGTTAGCTTGCCGTTAGCGTGTTGCCGGTCGATGCGGGCTTGGCCGCCGCCAAGGCGCGCTTCGCCTCGTTTTTGCTCCAGCAAGGTAACTGCATCCATGGTATGTTTCCCGTCGTTATTGTCATGCACGTTTGATAGGGCGAGCCTACTGATGGGGCGAGCCAGCGAGCGCGGCTGCGCATCGGCGCCTCACCACGACCCAATCTAAAGACCCAATCCAAGCCAGCCACTGCCACCTAAGGGCGTAGCCTCAAGGGGATATCATGCTAGCAGCGGGTTGAAAAGAGAAGCAAAGACCGCAGGCGCGCATTGGTTTTTGTAAAGACTAGCGCCGTTTCGATCAGGCGATTTTGCAAGCCCCCAACTTTGGGAGACTAGAGCAGGGTCAAAAAGCGCGCGGCGGCCTCTAGATCGGCCTGCTTGGCCGCCATGGCCTTTTGTGCTTCGGCGTCTGAGCCCCACATCTCTTCCTGGAAGGCTTCGTCCAAGCTCGCCAGTTTCAAGGCCTGCTCGGCGCTCAGGTTCTGATCGCGCACTGCCAGCGCCAGCACGAAGGAGCCCAGCCCCGGACACAGCACCATAAAGCCGGTTAGTTGCCAGGCGTCCATGGCGTCCAAAAGGCCACGGACCTGCAGCATTGAGGCCTCGGGCTGTTCGATCGGCATCAGGCTTTGGGTATGGTGAAAAATGATGCCGTGGGCACCCGCTGCCCAGTCCAGCCACGGCTGCCAGGCCTCGGCTTGGCGCGCTTCAAGTTGGCTGTTGGTCGAACGATAGCAGACCAAATCGGTCGCGGCGTAGTCAGCAAGAATGCGCAAGGTTTTATCGCGCTCGCTTTCTTGGCCGGGCCCCGCTTCGGTCTGGCTCATGCGGTCTTGTGCGGTGGCGGCCAACTGGGTCAGCGGCATGGTCTGCGGCTCGATGGTCTCTTCTTGGGCGGCCCATTCTTTGGCGATAGCCGCAGCCAGCGCTTGATTGGGTAAGCTCAATGGGCGTTTGGCCGGGGTCTGCATGCGCTTGCCGTCCAAAAACAGGCCAAAGCCATCGTCCGTCGGGCCTGAAGAGGCCTGGCTATAGAATTTTTTCATGGGTTTAGGGCTCTGTTGTTGCCTCTCGCTTGGGGCGACAGGTTTAGCATACAAGAAGGCGCTAGAGCGCTGGGAACAGCCCCAACTCACGCGCGCCATCGACGACGAACTGCACCGACATGGCGGCCAGGATGATCGCCATCACGCGCGAAAGCACCACCATGACCTGTTGGTTGATCCATTGGCGAGCGGTAACGGCAACCGACAAGATCACCGCCGAAGCCAGCATCACGGCGATCAGCGCCGCCGCGCCGACCGCTTGCAACATGAAATCGTCGGCGTGATCCGAAATGACGACCATGACCGAGACAATGGCCGACGGGCCCGCCAACAAAGGCGTCGCCAGAGGAAAGACCGTTACATTGTCGGATGGATCTTCATCGCCCTCGCCTTCAACGTTCGAGCGGCGACGCTCCTCGCGCTTGGAGGTCAGCATCTCCAACGAGAGCCGGAACAGCACCAGGCCGCCCGCCACCTTGAAGGAGGCAAAGGAAATGCCAAGGTAGGATAGGATCGCTGTGCCGACCAGGGCAAAACCCGCCAGAATGCAAGTCGCAATGATCACCGCCTCACAGACGATCCGCACCAAGCGTTGCTTGGGCAAATGGCTGGTAATGGCCAGGAACAAAGGGATATTTCCCAATGGGTCCACAACCACGAACAGCAGCAAGAAAGCGGAGATGAAAGCGTCGATCATGTCGGGTCAGCGCGCGGCGGCCGGCAGGCGAGTGCGGCCACTAAGGGCCACGATCCGTTCGTCAAACAGGGCGGCCTGAACGCCAGACCTCCCCGCCGAACGTATGCCTTGGGCGTCTGTTTTAGGCGTCTGCGTCAGCAGCCGCAGCTTCGGCTTCTTTCGCAGCTTCAGCAGCAGCGGCCAGCTTTTCAGCCTTTTCCTGCTCACGATCCAGGGTCTTTTGAGACTTCTGGCTCTTCTTGGTCTGGCTTGGAACCGCGCGTGCCCCCATCAGAGCGTTGCCCTCTGCATCCTTAACAGCAGACAGCATGCGGTGAACGCGATCAGTGACAACGGCGCCCTGGCTCAGCCAATGCTTAACGCGCTCGGCGTCTTTGATAATGACGCGCTCGTCGTGGTCCTTGGGCAGCATGGGGTTGTAAGAGCCCAGGCGCTCGATGAAGCGGCCGTCGCGAGGCATGCGGCTGTCAGCAACAACGATGCGATAGAAAGGACGCGCCTTAGAACCACCACGGGCCAAACGGATTTTAGTAGACATAGGAGTTTGATTTCCTTCAGGTTTTCTAGATTAGTTAGAATAAGAAATTGTGAAACTTTGCTGTTTGCAGGGCGCTTGTGCCGCGCGTTTTAGCGCCCACCGAGCCCTGGGAAGCCGCCGCCGCCCATTGGGGGCATACCGCCACCTGGCCCGCCGAATCCTGGCGGCATACCACCCCCCATTCCGGGGAAACCGCCGCCGCCGCCTTTTTTGCCCATCTTTTTCATGCGCTTCATCATTTTGGCGGCGTCATTGAACTGCTTTAACAGCTTGTTGACATCCTGCACGCTGGTGCCTGATCCGTTGGCGACCCGTTGCTTGCGGCTGGCCTTCATCAGCTCTGGCTTGCTGCGCTCTGCCGGTGTCATGGAGGAGATAATCGCTAGCTGGCGCTTGATGTGATTGTCATCGATGTTAGCGCCCTTCATGGCCGCCTGCATTTTGGCGCCGCCGGGCAACATCTTCATCAATGCGCCCATACCGCCCATGTTTTGCATCTGCTTGAGCTGGCTGGCCAGATCGTTCAAATCGAACTTGCCCTTTTGCAAGCGCTTGGCGATCTTTTCGGCTTCTTCTTCCTCGAAATGCTCGGCAGCCTTTTCGACCAGGCTAACCACATCGCCCATACCCAAGATGCGGTTGGCAATCCGCTCAGGGTGGAAGACATCCAGGGCGTCCATGCCCTCACCTTCACCGATCAGCTTAATTGGGCAGCCTGTAACTTCGCGCATAGAGAGCGCCGCACCGCCTCTGGCATCGCCGTCGATCCGCGTCAGCACGATACCGGTCAGGTCCAGCGCCTCGTGGAAGGCCTTGCCGGTCTGCACCGCGTCTTGGCCGGTCATAGCATCGACCACCAACAGCGTTTCAACCGGCTTACAGACAGCGCGCACCGAACGCACTTCTTGCATCAGCTCCAGGTCGATCGACAGGCGGCCAGCCGTATCCAAGATCAACACGTCATAGCCCTGCATGCGGGCGACAGTCTGCGCGCGCTTGGTAATGGCGACGGGGGTCTCGTCCGGAACGATGGGCAGTGTGTCAACGCCAGTCTGTTGGCCCAAAACCGCGAGCTGCTCTTGCGCTGCGGGTCGCCGGGTATCCAGCGACGCCATCAGCACTTTTTTGCGGTCGCGCTCTTTGAGGCGCTTACCAAGCTTGCCGGTCGTGGTTGTCTTACCAGCGCCTTGCAGACCCACCATCAGGTAGACCAATGGCGGCTCGCCCATCAATTTCAGCTCAGAGGCTTCCGAGCCCAGCATGCGCACCAGCTCATCGCTGACGATCTTGACCACCATCTGGCCCGGACTGATCGAGCGGATCACTTCCTGGCCGACGGCCTTTTCACGCACGCGGTCGATGAAGGCTTTGGCGACCGGCAGGGCCACGTCGGCTTCCAACAGCGCGACGCGAATTTCGCGCATGGCCTTCTTAACGTCTTCCTCGCTCAGCGCACCGCGCCCGCGAAGCCCGTCAAAAATTCCTGTCAGGCGATTGCCCAGACCTTCAAACATTCAACTATCCTGTCTATCCAAAGCAAAAAACGCCCGTGCGCGAGTCTTCGCGGACGAGCGGGGGAAATCAGATAAACTTCCCATCTTGCTTAGATTGTGAGCCGGTTCGTAAAGGAAAAGGGGGGTAAGGTCAAGCTCTCTTGACGGCGCCGCTGTGCGCGTGAGCGCGCGGCTATATCCCGGGACAAAGCGCGCCGCAAGTAACTCTGGATTAAATTGGGATGGGCCAGAAAAAAGCCGCTCACAAGAGGGCTTGAAACAGGGAGTGGCTGGCTGACTGTTATCGAGACCAAATGGGATGAGCGGCCGTAAGTTGGGAGGAAACATAAAGACAACTCGTGCCGCCCGTCCCGCTCGTCGCTTTCGAAGAAAACGAAAAAGGGGAGATGGGCGACAAACTCAGTTCACCAGCTTCGGACAGGCGCGCAAAGCCGCGATGCCGCCTTATTGCCAAATTGCGGCCCGATTTCGCAAATAGCCACAGGTATTTGCGAACATTCGCAAAGCGCAATTTTACAATCCACCCCATAAACGCGCTTGAGTTGCGCGTATTTGTGGCAATGCGACCACAAATGCGCCACAGCTTAGCCTTAATATCTGATCGTGCGGGTGGTTTGGGTCTTTGCCGGGCTTAGAGAGCCTTTGAATGTCAGACTCGAGGCGACTGCCCGATGGCACACAAACCAGGGCCCTAAATCAGATGCTTTGGCGAACAAGGCGTCTTGAGCGGCGCTAACTTATGTGTAAAAGGCTGAGCCATGCTCACCATACCCTTTCTTAAGATGCACGGTTGCGGCAACGACTTCGTTGTCATGGACGCGCGCGCGCCCGATTTGGCCCCAACCGGCCAACCCTGCGCTGCCTCCACGGCCCTACGCTGCGCCGATGCCTACGGCTTTCGCCCCAATGCCGCCCAAGCCCAGGCCATCGCCGACCGCCACAAGGGCGTCGGCTTCGATCAGCTCATTATCTTGGAGCCAAGCGAGCAGGCCCAGGTCTTCATGCGTATCTTGAACGCCGATGGTTCAGAAGCCGGCGCTTGCGGCAACGCCACCCGCTGCATTGCTGACCTTATCATGCGCGAGACTGGCCAAGATGCCATAACCATTCAGACCATCAGCGGACTGCTGCCCGCCCGGCGCGAGCAGACCGATGACGGCGATGAAATCCGCGTCAACATGGGCCCGGTCCACAGCGATTGGCAGGCGATCCCGCTGGCCGAAGCCGCCGACACCGACGCCCTGCCGCTCAGTATCGAGGGTTTGACGGCGCCGGTTGCCACCAGCGTCGGCAATCCTCACTGCTCCTTTTTCGTCGATGACTTGAGCGAGGCCCTACGCGACCTGATCGGGCCGCAAATCGAAACGCATCCCCTGTTTCCCGAGCGCACCAATGTGCAGTTGGTCAAGGTCTGGGACCGCCAGACCATCCAAATTCTGATTTGGGAGCGCGGCGTTGGGCCCACTCTGGCCAGCGGCTCGTCAAGCTGCGCAACCGCGACCGCCGCTATGCGTCGCGGCCTAACCGATCGCAGCCTACGCGTTATGATGCCAGGCGGTACGGTGCGGATCGACTGGCTGGACGACGGCACGGTGGACATGACCGGTCCATATTCTTATGTCTACCAGGCCTCCCTAATTCTGGACGAACACGGCCTTGTCGACACGCCACGCTAAGCCCCCCGCCCCCCAAGCTGCCCAACGGCAAGAGTCTGGGCCGCCAAAGTCCGGGCTGAAAGAATCTGGGCCACAAGAGTCCCGGCCGCAAGAGGCCGAGACCTCGGGGCTCCATATGCAGACCTTTGGCTGCCGCCTCAATTTCTATGAAAGCGAGGTCATGCGTCGCCATGCCAAGGCGGCGGGGCTGGACGATGCGCTGATCGTCAATACCTGCGCGGTGACGTCCGAAGCACAGCGCCAGGCCGAACAGGCCATCCGCCGCGCCCATCGCGACGCGCCCCAGCGCCCCATCATCGTTACCGGTTGCGCGGCGCAAATCGCGCCAGAGCGCTTCGCCGCCATGCCGCAAGTGCAACGCGTGCTGGGCAACGAAGAAAAGCTGCGCCCCGAAGCCTGGGGTGCTAGCAGCGAGCATGCGCGTGTTGAAGTCAACGATATCATGCAAGCAACGACGTTGGCCCCGCAGCTCATTGACGGCTTCGACCAGCAGACCCGCGCCTTCATCCAGGTCCAGCAGGGCTGCGATCACCGCTGCACCTTTTGCATCATCCCTTATGGCCGCGGCAACGCGCGCTCAGTGCCGATGGGCGATGTCATCACCCAAGTGCGCCATTTGGTCGAAGGCGGCACCAAAGAAGTCGTTTTAACCGGCGTCGATATCACCTCTTATGGCCCGGATCTGCCGGGCGACCCCTCATTGGGCCAACTGGTGCGCCGCCTGCTCAGCGCCGTGCCCGAGCTTCCCCGCCTGCGCCTGTCCTCCATCGACAGCATCGAGATCGACGAGCACCTGTTGCACGTCTTGGCCAACGAGCCGCGTTTCATGCCGCATCTGCACTTATCCTTGCAGGCTGGCAGCGATCTGATCCTCAAGCGGATGAAGCGGCGCCACTTGCGCGCCGACGCTCTGCGGGTCTGCCAGAAGATTCGCGCGCTGCGCCCGGACGTGGTCTTTGGCGCCGATTTAATCGCAGGTTTCCCGACCGAGACCGAAGAACAATTCCAAGACAGCCTGGCGCTGGTTGAAGACTGCGGCCTGATCTATCTGCATGTCTTTCCCTACTCCGAGCGTGAAGGCACCCCCGCAGCGCGCATGCCGCAAGTGGCCAAGCCCGTCCGCAAAGAGCGCGCGGCGCGATTGCGTGCTGCCGGTGATGCGGCGCTAGCCTCCTATACCCAGAGCCAAATCGGCGCGCGGTGTCAGGTTCTGGTGGAAAAGGGCGGCCTAGCGCGCTCGCCCCAGTTCTTGGCGGTCAGCCTGCCCGACGCCCCCGCTGGTTCCTTGGTTGATGTGGTCCTACAAGCCAACGACGGTGCAGCCGGTAAGGGACCGACCTTGCGGGGTCATCCACTGGCGCTTGCCGGCGTCACTTCTGCCGCCTCTTCTTAAGCAACAGGAATTCGATATGCGTTTATTCGGCTGGGGCCGCAAAAAGCAGGACGCGCAGAGCGCAGAGCCAAGCCCGGCTAAGGCCAGCGCGTCCGAGCTAGAAAGCCGCGTTCAGGACGGCGCCGGACAGGACGCCGGAAAGGACGCCGGAAAGGACGCTGGACAGACAGAGGCTAGCCCGGCGGAACAAACCGAAGCCCGCAAGGATGAGCGCCCACAAAGCAGCGGCGACCAACAAGAGGCTACAGCAGCGCCTGCCAAAAAGACTGGTGACAAACCCCGCGCCTCTTGGGCACAGCGGTTGCGTCAAGGCCTAGCCAAATCCTCATCGCGCCTCGGCGCGGGACTGACCGGCCTGTTCAGCGGCGGGCGCATCGACGACGATGCCCTGGAAGAGCTGGAAGATCAGCTGATTATGGGCGATTTGGGCGTAGAACCCGCCGCCAAAATCGTCGCCGAGCTGCGCCGTCAGCGCTTTGGCCAAGAAGCCAGCGACCAAGAATTTCGCCAAGCGCTGGCCAGCATCATCGCCGACATGCTGGAGCCTGTCGCCTACGCGCTGGATATCAAGAACCAACACCGCCCCCACATTTTGCTTGTGACGGGAGTCAACGGCGCGGGTAAAACGACGACCATCGGTAAGCTGGCAAGCCAGTTTCAAGCACAAGGTGCCAAGGTCATGCTGGCTGCCGCCGACACTTATCGCGCTGCGGCCGTTGGCCAACTGCAAATCTGGGCCGAACGCGCGAGCGTGCCTATCGTCACTGGCGCCGAACGCGCTGATCCCGCCGCCGTCGCCTACCAGGCGGTTGAACGCGCCAGAGCCGAAGGCGTGGATGTGCTGATTGTCGATACCGCTGGCCGACTGCATAACAAGGCCGATCTGATGGCCGAATTGCAGAAAATCGTTCGCGTTATCAAGAAGCTAGACGACAGCGCGCCCCACGACACGCTGTTGGTTCTAGATGCCACCACGGGTCAGAACGCCATCAACCAGGTCAAGACCTTCAAAGAGTTGATCGACGTTAGCGGCCTGATCGTCACCAAGCTGGATGGCACCGCGCGAGGTGGTGTTGTGGTGGGCTTGGCAGACCGTTTTGGCCTGCCGATCCACGCCATCGGCGTTGGCGAGGCCATGGAAGACCTGTCGCCCTTCGATCCGCAAGCCTTTGCTAAAGCACTGGTTGACCTAGAGGAGTGAATGGGAATGCTGCTCTTAGCCTCGCCAAACGCCGCGTTCTCAGACCAAACGCGATTGCTTCAACGAGGCTTTGACAAACGAAGCAAACAAGGGGTGCGGCTCTAATGGGCGCGACTTGTACTCGGGGTGGAATTGTGCGCCGATAAACCAGGGGTGGCCTTCGACCTCCATGATTTCCGGCAGACGACCATCGGGTGATTCGCCCGAAATCAACACGCCTTTATCGGCCCAATCCTGGCGATAGCCCATGTTGATTTCATAGCGGTGGCGATGGCGCTCTGAGATATCGTCCTCTCCATAGACCTGGCGCGCCAGGCTGCCCGGCAAGAGGCTACAGCTATAAGCGCCCAGACGCATAGTGCCTCCCAGATCACCGCTCGAACCGCGCGTTTGGCGGCCCTCTTGGGCCTCCCACTCGGACATGAAGCCGACAACCGGCGTGACCTGCGTGCCCCACTCGGTCGAGCCCGCATTGTCAATGCCCAACAGATGACGCGTGACCTCGATTGCCGCCATTTGCATGCCCAAACAAATGCCAAAGAAGGGCACCTTGTTTTCACGCGCATAACGCACCGCTTCGATCATGCCTTCACAGCCGCGAATACCAAAGCCGCCGGGCACCAAAATTCCCGCTGCCGAAGCGAGCCGTTTGGCGGTGACATCCGGGCTCGTCAGTAGCTCGGAATCCACCCAGTCGATTTTGACTTGGGCATCATTGGCAAACCCGCCGTGGCTCAGCGCTTCGACCAGCGATTTATAGGCGTCCTCGAACTGGGTATATTTGCCGACCACCGCGATTCGCACCTCGTCATCGGGTGAGGACAACAAAGTATCGATACGATCCCAAGCCGCCAAATCCGGCTGGGGGGCATCTAAGCCGAAGTGGTCCAAAATGGCTTGATCCAGGCCTTGTTCGTGCAGGGCGCGCGGCACGGCGTAAATGCTGCTGGCGTCCAGCGCTGGGATAACCGCTGACGGACGTACCGAGCAGAACCTTGCGATCTTGCGCTTCATGCCATCGTCAAGCGGATGTTCGGAGCGGCAGACCAGCACATCGGGTTGAATACCGTAGGACTGAAGCTCCTTGACCGAGCGCTGGGTCGGCTTGGTCTTTAGCTCTTTGGCCGCCGCGATATAGGGCACCAAGGTCAGATGCATAAAACAGACGCGCTCGTCGCCCAAGTCCAGGCCCAGCTCGCGAATGGCTTCAACGAAGGGTAGCCCTTCGATATCGCCGACGATGCCGCCGATTTCGCACAAAACGAAGTCTTCGTTCGACAGGTCCGCCTGGATGAATTCTTTGATCGCGCCGGTCACGTGCGGCACCACCTGCACCGTGGCCCCTAGATAGTCGCCCGCACGCTCGCGATCGATGATCGTTTTATAGATTCGCCCCGAGGTGACGTTATCGCTGCGGCGTGTATCCACACCGGTAAAACGCTCATAGTGGCCCAAATCCAAATCGGTCTCGCCGCCGTCTTCGGTGACATAGACCTCGCCGTGTTCATAAGGGCTCATGGTGCCCGGATCGACGTTCAAATAGGGGTCCAATTTGCGCATGCGGACTTTGAATCCGCGCTTTTGCAACACGGCCGCCAATGCGGCCGCCGACAGGCCTTTGCCCAGGGAGGAGACGACGCCCCCGGTAATAAAGATGAAGCGAGGCTTCGCCTGTGTCATGCCAGCAACCTTCCGTTCAAACGCAAACGGACACCAAAAGGTGTCCGCGCTCTTGTATCGAATTTCTCCGGGTCGTCCAGCGCCATAGGGCCAAGCGAACGGGGAAAATAATCTTTGTGGACTGACTTAGCGGTCCACGCCGCCTGACCTACTGGGCTGCACTACCCTCGGTTGCAGCTTCGCCGCCGGTGTTGGTCGCCGCACCAGAATCGGCAGCAGGCTCTTGGGTAGCACCCGTGTCTACCGCCTCGTTTGAGAAGGCATCAGGGGTCGCCGGTGCGGTGGGCGCCGGTGCGGGCAGGTTCAAGTCGCCCGCGTTGAAGCCAGCGTTTTCGCCAGAAGGCGCGCGCGACATCCAGGCCAGCAGCAATGCGATGGCCATAAAGCCAGCCGCCAAGCCCCAAGTCAGGCGTGTCATGAACGAGCCTTTCCCGCGCACCGCCGAAAAGCTGGAGTTGCCCGAATCGCTGCCCAGGCCGGTGCCGCCGCCATCAGACGGTTGCAGCAAAATGATGCCAACCAATGACAGGGCGATCAGCAGGTGAATCACCAAAAGCAGTGTGGAAAGATCCATGATTAGGGGTACTCGGACGTTCGCTAGGGTTTCGGGCTAAGAAATAGGCGCGCTGCATCGCTCGGTCAAACGGCATGCCGCACCACAAGTCAGGTGACATAGCCCTTCACGTCGCAAATGAAAAGGGAAGAGTTGAAGCAGTGGGCCTTGGACCACGATTTTCTGATGGCGAGCCCTTCGCCACCGCCCCGGACCGGACCGCAACGGCGCAGTAACTTGGTGCTTTGAGGCAGGGCGACCATGCGAATCTCAAACTTTCTGGCCCCAAGCCCGTAAAAGCGCGGCAAAATCCAACCGCGACGATTGCAAAACGCGTGGGCCTTGCCTAAACCCATGACAAACCACCTGCTAGAGCCAAGGCCTGAACTGCTTAGCTTTGGCATCTCGCTATTCGAGGCGGCAAACGTTCTGTTTTCATGTGCGTTGCCCTCATTTGCGTTTCCCTCGGGCGGTCTGGTGCACAGCCGACCGTCTGGAGGCCCGCAACGGGGCGGACCGTCTCTACCATTCGACCCCGCGTATGCGGCTTTAGAGGACCGAACAAACAATGCTCGCCCATATTCGCGCCTGGAGTTCTTCGCTGGTCGCCAAGATTATCATCGGTATGATCGTCTTGGCCTTCGTGCTGCTTGCTTATGCGGGGTCTTTGACCCTGCGTGGTGGCGGCCCGACCGAGACCGTCGCCAAGGTCGGCGATCAGGTGCTGCAACGCCAGTATCTGGAAGCCAGCGTGCGCCAGCAAGTCGCCCAGTACAACCAGATCCCCGATTTCAAAATCGAGACCATGGCGGATTACGAGGAACGCGACCCGGCCCGCCAGGTTGTCAACAGTTTCATCCAGAGCGCCATGTGGCCTGAGCAGGTCAACTCGCTGGGCATCGAAGCCTCAGAAGCCGAAGTGCGCGACGCCATCGTGCGCGATCCCCGCTTTTTGCGTGAAGACGGCAGCTTCAACGAAGCGCTGTTCAACACCTTTGCGCTCAACAATAACCGTGATGCTTACATGGCATCGCTGGCGACCCAGGTTGTCAGTTCAAAAATCCGCGGCCTACCCTTGGCAGAGGATCTGGAGCTGCCCGCCGGTTGGAGCCAGCCGATCGGCGCCTACTTGAGCGAAAAGCGCGCCGTTGAGGGCTTTTGGCTGCCCCGGGAATCGGTGAGCGACATCGCGGTGAGCGATGAACAACTTGCAACCTACCTTAGCGACAATCAAAGCGCCTTCATGTGGCCCGAACTGCGCACCGCTCAAGTTATCGCCTTTACCGCCGAAGACACCTATGAGCGCTACGACGTGGAAGAAGAGCGTGTCTTGGCGCTTTACGAGCGCCGTAAGGACGACGCCAACCAGCCCGAGACCCGTGTCATCGAACAAATCTCGGTCGAGACGTTGGAACAAGCTCAAGGCTACGTCGAACGTTTGCGCGCGGGCGAACAATGGCCCGCCATCGCCTTCGAAGCGACGCAAGCCGCGCCCATGAGCCTGGGCGATGTCAGCGCTGACAAGCTGGCGCCCGCTCTGGCCGACGCCGCTTTCAAGGTCTTAGAACCCGGCATTCTTGACCCCGTTGCGAGCGACGAAGGCGCGACCATTCTGCGCGTTCTTTCCATTACCCCCGCCGTAGAAGCCAGCCTGGAGACCATGCGCCCCGAACTGGAGCGCGAGTTGAAGTTGGTGGTCGCTCAGCGCAACCTGTTCGACCTGAGCCAAGAACTGGACTTCAAGTTGGGCGATGGCATTAGCTTGGAGCAAGCCGCCGCGGACCTGGATCTGCCCTTGGTTAGTTTGGACCAGGTAGACCGCCTGGGCCGTAACAAAGCTGGCGCACGCGCTGCGGACATCGTCGCCAACGCCGACATCATGGCGGCAGTCTTTGCCGCTAAAGTCGATGATGAAAACGTGGTGTCTACAGACGAGACCATCTCTTACGTCGTGGATCTGAGCGCGATTGAAGCCCCCGCCCCCAAGACCCTGGATGAGGCCCGCGCCGAATTGGTGGCGGCCTACCTCAACGCCGAAGCCCTGAAAACGATGGAAGCCCAGGCCGAAGCCTTGAGCGCACGCATTACCAGCGGCGAAATCAGCATGGCCGCCGCAGCCAGCGAACTGGGCGTCGAGCTGCAGAGCCTGGAGGCGTCTACGCGCAATCAAGCCGCGCAGGCAGACCCGCTGTTTGCGGGCGCAATCGAGGCCATCTTTGGCGCCGAGGGCGAAGGGGCGTTGCTCACCCAGCAACAGAGCGCCCGCGTCGCTCTGATGCAGATTACCGCCGTTGAAGCCGGTGATGCGGGCGAACCTAGCGACGTTGCCAAGCAAACGCTCGCTGTCTTGGCGAATAGTTGGCAGACCGACCTGAGCGATGCCTATACACAAGCGCTGCGTGAGGCTGGCAACTACCGCATCATCAACCGCGTGGTCAATGAAGTCAGCGAAGCCGTCGCAATCGAACTGGGCTTGCAATAAGCCCCACAATCGGGCGGCACAGCCAGGGTCGGCCTAAGGTCTCGATCGGCAATCGCTGGTCGAGGGTCTCACCCCTGGCCCGTCACCGTTCGCCACAAACGAAAGGCCCCGTGCGGCTATGGTCTCTGGTCCCTCCTTTGAAAGCTTCGAACAGCGTTATCAGCGCGGCGAACCGCAGCTCGTCTTTCAGCCGGTGGTCGCTGATCTAGAGACCACGGTCGGCGCCATGATCAAGCTGACCGATAATCAGCCCTACAGCTTTATGTTTGAGTCGGTGGAGCAGGGCGCCATCAAGGGCCGCTACTCCTTTATCGGCATGCAGCCCGATTTGATTTGGCGCTATGAAAATGGCGTCACCCAAATCAATCGCCAGGCCTTGGCGCAAGGCGAAGCCTTCCAGCCCTGCCCGGTTGGGGCCGAAAATGGCCCGCTGGCATCGCTCAAAGAATTGATTGCCGAGTGCCAAATTACCATTCCCGAGGGCCTGCCACCCATGTCGGCCGGCCTTTTCGGCTATATGGGCTATGACATGGTGCGCCACATGGAGCGCCTGCCCAACCTCAACGGCCCCTCGGTCGAGCTGCCGGATTCGGTCTATTCGCGTCCGACGCTCGTGGTGGTGTTCGACCACATCAAAGACCAGGCCACCCTCGCGACGCCGGTCTGGCCGTGCGAGCATATCTCGGCCAGCCAAGCCTTTGAATCTGCATTCGAACGCCTGCAAAACGGCATGCAACGCCTGGCGCGCCATTTGAGTGAAGACGAAGCGCGCCCCGGCCTGGAGCCCGAGTTTGAGCTGCCAGAGCCCCAGCCTCATGTCGCCCCAGAGACCTATCAAGGCTGGGTTCGCCGTGCGAAGGAATACATTTTAGCGGGCGATATCTTTCAAGTGGTGCTGGCTCAGCGCTTTAGCCTGCCCTTCCCGCTGCCTGCCTTTTCGCTCTATCGCTCTTTGCGTCGGGTCAATCCCTCGCCCTATATGTTCCATCTGAATTTCCCTGGCTATGCCATCGTTGGCGCCAGCCCTGAAATTCTGGTCGGTCTCAAAGGGCGGCAAGTGACCATCCGCCCCATCGCGGGCACACGTCCGCGCGGCAAGACGGCGGCAGAGGACGAGCGCAACCGTCGCTCGCTGATGCGCGATGCCAAGGAGCTGGCCGAACACCTCATGCTGCTAGACCTCGGGCGCAATGATGTCGGTCGGGTCTCCGAAATCGGCTCGGTCAAGGTGCCCAAACGAGCGCGCTTTTTCGTCGAGTTCTATAGCCACGTCATGCACATTGTCTCGAACGTCACCGGTAAGCTGCGCAAGGACAAGACCGCGATCGACGCGCTCAGCGCAGGTTTTCCCGCCGGTACGGTCTCGGGCGCGCCCAAAGTGCGGGCGATGGAGATTATTGAAGAGCTGGAAGAAGAGCGCCGCGGCTTCTATGCGGGCTGCGTCGGCTATTTCGCCGCCAACGGTGACATGGACAACTGCATCGCGCTGCGCACCTGCCTGATCAAAGACGGTACTATGCATATCACAGCGGGCGCGGGCATCGTGGCCGACTCCGATCCTATCTCAGAGCACAATGAGTGCGTGTTCAAATCAATGGCGCTGGTGCGGTCAGCGCAAGATGCGATCGACCGGGCTCAGAGCCACCGGCGGAATGCCTAAAGCAAAACCCCAGTGATTAGCGCAAAACCCCAGTGATTAGCGCAAAACCCGAGTGATTGGATCAAGCACGAAGGTGGCTTTGCGCCGCCCTTACGCGCTTGGCCCTACCCACCTGGTCCCACAGAGGCCTTAGCCCGGCGGTCCGGCCGAAGCCTTACCCGGCAAGAATGTCGCCAGGTCGGGGAAGGCGACCAAAACCACAACCATCAGCAGCATCAGGGCCACCATTGGCACGGCTGTTCGTGCTATGTAGTAGATTTCGTGCCTGGTCATGCCTTGCAGCACGAACAGGTTGAAGCCTATCGGCGGCGTCACTTGCGCCATTTCGACGACCACCACGATGAAAATACCGAACCAAATCATGTCGATACCCGCCGCGCGGATCATGGGTTCGACGATGGCCATGGTCAGCACCACCGAAGAAATGCCGTCCAAGAACATCCCTAAGATCAGATAGAAGACCGTCAGCATAGCAATCAGCGCCACCGGGCTCAGGCCCAGCGAGTCGATCCACTCGGCCAGCGCGCGCGGCAGGCCGGTAAAGCCCATGGACAGCTTGAGGAAAGCCGCGCCCATCAAAATCAGCGCGATCATGGCCGAGGTACGGGTCGCCCCCATCAGGCTTTGGCTGAAGCTGTCCCAGGTCAAGGACCCCTGAAGAGCTGCCAAGGCCAACGCACCAATGACGCCGATGGCGGCAGCCTCGGTCGGCGTCGCATAGCCCTGATACATGGAACCGATCACCGCCACGATCAGCAAGATCACGGGGATCAAGAAACGGCTCTCTTTGATCATCTGCCCAAGCGACATGGCGGGCTCGGGCTCGGGGCGCTCGTTGGGCCTGAAGATGTACCAGCCAACGATATAGAGCATGAACATGGCCGCCAGGACCAAGCCGGGCAAGATACCCGCAATGAACAGCTTGGTGATGCTCTCGTTGATGGTCACGCCATAGACAATGAGCGTCAGCGAGGGGGGGATCATCAGACCCAGCGTCGCCGCTCCAGCCAAGGTGCCGATAATCATATATTCGGGATAGCCGCGTTTGCGCAGTTCGGGGATCGACATTTTGCCGACCGTGGTCAGCGTGGCCGCCGATGACCCCGAGACCGCCGCGAAGACGGTACAGCCGGCAATATTCGTATGCAGCAGACCACCCGGTAACCAGCGCATCCAGGGCGCCAAGCCACGAAACATGTCTTCGGATAAGCGCGTTCGATACAAGATCTCGCCCATCCATATGAAGAGCGGCAGGGCCGTCAGCGTCCAACTGGAAGAAGAGCGCCAAATCTCGGTAATCATGGCGTCGCCCGCCGGGCGCACGGTAAAGAGCTCAACGCCAACATAAGCAACGCCCATCAGCGCCAGGCCGATCCAGACCGAACCGCCCAACAAGACGAACAAAACCAACAGGAAAACAAGGGTAAGGGTGAGCTGTTCCATTATTCGACCGCCTCACCTCTAATCCGGCTCTCACCAATGATTAGCATTCGATAAAGATTGTCCCACAGGGCGATGGCCAGCAAAATCGCGCCAAAGCCCATCGCCAGCTGCGGCAGCCACAGCGGCGTAAAACTCCAGCCAGGATCAATATTTGCGATCTCCTTGCCATAGCGGCCGGGCGCCACGAAGAAGGACAAGTAGTCGATGACCCAATTGGGCAGCTTGTCCAAGCCTTGGGTGCGGTCATTGAGAAGCTTGGAAAACCAGATGGTCTTAATGGCGTAGCGTGCGAAGTAGGTGGCGATGATGGCCGCGGTCAGCGTGGCAACGGCATCCAGCCAAAAATGCACCGCGCGAGACAGGCCCAAAAACAAAGAGACACGGATATGAGCGCCGCGATTGAGCGCGTGCGCCAGGGCAAAGAAAGAGGCCGCCGCCATGCAGTAGCCCGCGTATTCGGTGGCTCCGGCGAAGACCTGACCCGACCAGCGCGAGACCATATTGGCCACGATCAGGCCCAAGATTGCGACCAAGAATCCCGCACCGATCACGCCCGAGGCAAAATAGAGACCGTCGAGGATCGGCCAGACCGGCCTCAGCACGTGCCGCATGGCACCACGCCCGAAAAAACAAGCCAGCGCCAAGAGCGTCGGCACAATGAAAAGCCAGACCCATAGGGGCAGGCCAAAATAGGCGGGCCAGTCGCTGCGCATAATCTCTCCCATTTTGTCACGATCGCGGGCGTCTTTGCGCCCTTCTGATTGCGGCCCAGTCGAAAGGTCAAGTCGAACGGTCAAGTCCAACACCGAGCCCCCCCTAGAACGTGGCTCGGCGCATAAAGCTTTGAGCATGGGGCCACAATCAGAAAGGCCCGGCCTTGGTGCCTGCAGTGCAAGCGATCAAGGCCGGGTCCAAGAGCCGTTACATGCCCTTATAGGCTTCGATGACAGCCGTGCCCGCATCACCGGCTGCTTCCAGCCACTCTGCGGTCATGGTTGCACCGATGTCTTCCAGCTCCGCACGCAGTTCGTCACCTGCGGGCTGCACGGTCATGCCATTGGCAGCCAACTGCTCCAGGTACCAGCTCGCCAGCTCAGAGCTTTTGGCGGTACACTTGGCAGCGGTGTCAGCGGCTGCGCCTTCAACAGCAGCTTGCGTATCAGCGTCCAAGCTGTCCCAAGCTTGCATGTTCACGAAGACGTAGTTGCGGGGCATCCAAGCATTCACTTCATAGAAGTGACTGAGCTGCTCCCAAACCTTACGGTCATAGCCGGTTGAACCGGATGAAACGAAAGATTCAGCAACGCCGGTGGCCAGTGCTTGTGACAGCTCGGCTGCCTCAACCTGTACCGGCAACATGCCCATCAGCTCTGCCAGACGCGCGGTCGCCGAGTTGTAAGACCGGAACTTGACGCCTTGCGTGTCTGCTTTGGAGTTGACCGCTTTCTTGAAGTACAAGCCCTGACCTGGCCAAGGGCAAGAGTACAACAAGTGCAGGTTTTGGTTTGCCAGCTCCTCAGAGATGGCCCCTTCTGCCGCTTTAATCAGCTTGTCAGACGCTTCGTAAGACGTCGCCAAGAAGGGGATTGAGTCGACGCCGAACAACGCCGACTCGTTCTGGTGAGCCGACAGCAGGCGCTCGCCGATGGGCGCTTGGCCGGTCTGCACGGCGCGTTTGATGTCCGCTCCGCCGAACAGCGAGC
The DNA here is from genome assembly GCA_030428565.1 of Alphaproteobacteria bacterium. Lineage (GTDB taxonomy): Bacteria > Pseudomonadota > Alphaproteobacteria > UBA7985 > JAUIBT01 > JAUIBT01. The sequence goes on along the minus strand of JAUIDR010000014.1, from coordinate 24,347 downwards.
CGCCCGGGTGCACGGTAATATCAACCGCGCCACCGGTGGCCTCGCGCACAGCATCCGCGAAGATAACGCCGTGCTCAGAGTGGAAGTTCGATGCCGCATAAGCCATGGGCATGTCCCACTTCTGGGCGTGGCTGCCTGCAAAGGCCGCGCCCGCAACCGCGAGCGCAGCGAAGGAAATGGATACAGTTTTCAGCATAGTGATACCTCCCGTGTGGTGTTGCAAAGATGCTTACATGCCCACCCGCGCGCTAGGGATGGCGCCGGCCGACAATCGATGAGCCAGACAGGGCCAGTCCGCTGACCCCATCTGGGATTTGTTACGAACGCTTGGTGCCTGGACCGCTAAAGCGGCCGGGTGCAAAAGCGCTCAGATCGACGTTCGGGTGCCGCCCTGCAATCAGATCAGCGACCATGCGGCCCGTTTTAGGACCAGCGGTCAAGCCGATGTGCTGATGGCCAGCGGCGAAGAATATTTGGCTGTGCTCAGGATGAGAGCCCAGCAATGGCAAGGAGTCAATCGTTGCCGGGCGGTATCCCAACCAAGTCTCTTCTGACTCCCATGTCAAATTCGGATAGAGCTGCTTGATCGAACGCTTGAGCAGCGCAATCGGCGGCTTGGACTTGCCCGCCTTGAGGCCGCCGAACTCGACCACGCCCGCTATTCGAAGCCCTTCTTCCATGGGGGTGACCACGTACTTGCGGTCAGCCACCATCATCGCCGTCTTGGGCATAAAGCTGGGGTTCTTGAACAGGACGTGATAGCCGCGCTCGGCTTCGATATCCGCCTTGATGCCCAAATCTTTGGCCAGCGCGTCGGTAAAGGCCCCGGTCGCCAGCACCACGCGATCAAAGGTCTGAGCTTGGCCGTCGATTGTAAGGCGCGCGCCTTGCCCTTCGGGCGTCACCTTTTGCACGTCAGCGCGCAGAAAACGTCCACCTTGGCTCTGAAACCAGTCCGCCAGCGCCGCCACATAGCGCCCCGGTGAGGCTATGGTGCCGTGGTCATCCATCAGGTAGGCAAAATTATAGCGTTCCGAAATATGGGGATCCCAGGCCCGCAGCGCCTCCCCTTCCAAGATCTCGCCGGTAATGCCGTGATCCGCGCGGATCGACCAACCGAAGCTGTCCGCCTCAAAGTCGGCACGGCTGGGGTAGAGATAGGCATATTTGCCTGGCCGAACATAGGCCTCGGCTGGCGTGCCACGCGCCAACGCTAAGTGTTGTTCGACCGTGTCCAAATTCAGCAATGCCAGGCCCTCAGCGGTCTTGCGCACCACATCAGCACGACCCGTCGCCAAATAGCGCAGCAGCCAAGGCACCAGTTTGGGCAGATAGGACCAGCGCAAAAACAGGGGCTGATCGGGGTCCAACGCCATGCGCGGGCCCTTCATCCAGATACCCGGCGCCGGGACCGGAATAATGGCGCAGCGGGCCAGAATTCCGCCGTTGCCATAGCTGGTCTGCTCGGCGCTGCCCGGTTCCAAGCGGTCGATCAGCGTGACGTTAAAGCCAGCACGACGCAACCACTCGGCACTCGCAACGCCAATGATGCCCGCGCCGATAACCGCGACGCTTTGGTTTTGGTTTTCGCTCATGCCACCCACTCCGATACAGGTGCCCGCGCCTCGGGCAGAGGCTGGGTGATAATGTCTACCAGGCTGGGCCCGTCGTGACCGATGGCTTGGGCCAAAACGCCGTCGAGGGCGCGCGGATCTTCAACGCTCCAGGTCTTCACGCCATAGGCCTCAGCGATAGCCGCGTGCTGGCTTCTGGAAAAATCCACGGAAAAATAGCGCTCGCCAAAACCCGTCTTTTGCCCCGCCTTGATCCAGCCAAAAATGCCATTCGAGAGCACGATAAAGGTAATCGGCAGCCCCAAGCGAACCACGGTCTCAAGCTCGCCCACGGTGAAGCCAAAGGAACCATCCCCCATGACCGACACCACTTGGCGGTTCGGCTGGCCAATCTGTGCGCCTACCGCCGCCGCCAGCGAATACCCGAGCGCTCCATGCGCGCGGTTCGAGAACAGCGTTTTCCCCGTCGCCCGGACCTCAAAATAGGCCGAAAGATAGGGGCAAGGCGTGCCCGGATCGGCGACGACAATCGCATCATCGCTCAGCGCTTGGCGCAAGCTGGCGACGATGCGCTCGGGCTTGATGGGGCGCTCGTGCGACTTCGCCAAGGCCTCAAAAGCGGCGAATTTTTCGGCTTTGGCCGCGGCGACCCGCTCCGCGCCGCCAAATTTCGGGCGGCCTTTATGCCCTTGCATCAGCGTCACCAAGGCCTGCAGCGCCAAATCCGCATCCCCCAAGGCCAAGGCTTGACTGTGATAGGCGGCTTGCAGGGCGGCTGGATCCACATCAATGTGTGCGGTAGCAACGCCCGGCTTGGGCGAGCGCCACCGCTCCGTGGTCACAGAGCCTGCTCGGCAGCCAATAAACAGAATGAAATCAGCCGCGTCCACAACCGCACGGGTCGCAGGCACGCCGCCATTTGACCCCACAACGCCGAGGCAGTTGGCGTGGGTCTCAGGCAAGCAGCCCTGCCCGGAAATGGTGGTCGCAACAACAAGATCCAAGCCTTCGGCTAGCTGGCGCAACGCCGCCTCACCACCCGCCAGGCCAAGGCCACCACCGCATATCACGACCGGGCGCTTAGCTGAAATCAACGCCTGATACACCGCTTCGATGTCGCCCGCGTCGGGGGCAAATCGCAGTGCGCTCATAGCGCCAAAGCGCGGGTCGGCCCAGGCCTCCTGCGGATCAACAGCCGCCTTTTGCACATCGAAGGGCAACGCCAGGTGGGTCGCGCCCATGCGCGGGCTGGTCGCCTGACGAAAAGCGCTGCGCATAAGCGTACAGAGCGTAGCGGGCGAGTTGGCCAGCGCGTTCCACTTGGTCAAGGGCGCAAACAGGGCCTTTTGGTCCAACTCTGTCAATGGAAAACGGCCGGCCGCCGCCGTTGATACATCGGTGGTCATGCTAAGAACGGGGATCGAAGACTCGTTAGCTTCGACGAGCCCAGGGGTCATATAGGTCGCCCCGCCGCCGGATGGGCCTTCACAAATACCGATCTTGCGGGTCACGCGCGCGTAGCCATCGGCCATGTAGCCCGCCGAGCGTTCGTCGCGCGTGAGAATGTGGGCCATGCCGTGATTGAGGCGCGCCAAAGCGTCATAAAAGGGCAGCGAGGTATCCCCGCAAAGCCCAAAAATGTGCTCAACGCCGTGACCTGCCAATTGCGTTACAACGGCTTCAGCCCCGCTCATGGCGTTGCTGGTCTGATCGCCTTCCACCATTCCTCCGATTCTGCCCGGCAGAGCCATTTTTTTGCTGGCTTTCAAATCGCGGGCAGCGTTACGCTAGCCCATAAGCTAGACTCGTCAAGTAAGAAATCTCATGAGAAATAACTTACCAGATAGGGAAATCCCCCGGGTCGTTGCGGGCGGGAAAGCGCTGTACGGCGCCAGCATTGGCATCCTGATGCTCGAAGCCCAATTCCCACGCATTCCAGGCGATATGGGAAATGCTGAGACCTGGCCCTTTCCGGTCCACTACAAGATTGTTCGCTCGGCCAGCCCGGACCGCGTAGTGCGAAAAGGTGCCGAAGGTCTACTAGACCTTTTCATTGACGCGGCGCACGCGCTCATCGCTGATGGAGTCGATGGCATCACCACCAATTGCGGGTTTTTGGCCCTCTACCAAAGGGAGCTGCAAGCTGCCTTGCCCGTGCCGGTGCTCACCTCCTCGCTGATGCAAGTGCCTTTGGTTCAGGCCAGTTTGCCAGCGGGAAAACGCGTGGGCGTGCTGACCATCTCAAAGGCCAGCATGACGCCCGCCCACCTTGAAGCTGCGGGACTGGCGCAGGACACGCCGCTGTGGGGAACCGAGGACGGCGAAGAATTCACGCGCGCCATCCTGGACAACGCGCCACAGATGGACATCACGGCCGCCGCGCGTGACCTGGTTGCGGCCGCCACGGCCTTTCAACGCGCGCACCCAGAGCTGGGGGCGATTGTTCTGGAGTGTACCAACATGATGCCCTATGCCCGCGCCGTCCAGCTGGCGACTGGCCTTCCGGTTTTTTCCATCTATTCGGCGGTGTGTTGGTTTCAGTCGGCCTTGCGTCCACCCGTTTGGGCGCTGGACTAGAGCGTCGGGCGCTGGTGTAGCAACAGCCCATCCGCTCTAGCTGACTGTCTTCTGACGCAAGTCCATGCTCGCTCGTATTGCCACGCGTTCGCGGCTTGCGCTAGAGCGTCGGGCGCTGGTGTAGCAATAGCCCATCCGCTCTAGCTGACTGTCTTCTGACGCAAGTCCATGCTCGCTCGTATTGCCACGCGTTCGCGGCTTGCGCTGGTCATCCACGCGCGATCGCTTGCGGGGCGGGCCTGAGCCGAGCCTCAAAAGGCAGCGCGCGCTTCACCCACGATATCATCCAAAAAGGTGACAGCGGCTTGGATGCGCGCGCTATCGCGCAAGCTCTCGTGCCAGACGGTCCAATAGCTGCGTTGGATGTCGATTTCAGGCAGAACGCGCACCAACTCTGGATCGGGATCGGCCATAAAGCGGTGCAAGATGCCAATCCCGGCCCCAGAGCGCACCGCCTCAAACTGCCCCAGCGCCCCCGAGACCTCGATCGAGACCGGCCAAGCGACCGGCAATTCCCGCGAAAAATCCAATTCCGGTGCATAGATCAGGTCTTCCACATAGCCGATGTGTGGATGCTCGATCAGCGCTTCGACCTGGCCGGGGGCTGGAGTGCGCTTCAAATAGGAGCGCGCTGCATAGAGCCCAAGGCCATAGTCGGTGAGCTTTTTCATCAAAAGGCGACCGCGGGCCGGCCGACTTACAGTCACCGCGATATCGGCTTCACGCTGTGCCAAAGAGAATGCACGCGGCACGGGCACGAGTTGAACGACAAGTCCCGGATGGCGCTGTTTAAGTCGTCCCAACTTACCCGCCAAAAAGGCCACACCAAAGCCATCAGGCGCCCCGATGCGCAGCACGCCCTCGACCTCGCCCTGACGTCGCCCGCGCGAGCGCTGCATGCGCAAGGCTTCAGCCTCCACCCGCTCAGCGTGGCTCAAGAACTCTTGGCCCATCGCCGTCAAACGACAGCCACTGGTCGAGCGTTCAAACAACTTGGCGCCCAAATCCTCCTCCAGCGCCGATATGCGCCTGTTCAAGGTGGCCTGTCCAACCTTCATACGCTTGGCAGCGGCTAAGAATTGCCCTTCGCGAGCGACCGCCAGAAAATACTTCAAGTTCTCCCAATTCACGCCTTCAGCCCCCGTCATTGACCCAGATCATTCACCAAATATGGAGATCGGATATCCCTTATTATCTATATTATTCGATATCCGCACGCTTTATGTTGCGGTCAAACAGGATGGGCACGCCCGTCCCTTCGCGAGGAAAGTCGAGGAAATCCCATGGAAGAAGTTCTGCATTACATCAACGGTCAGCGCGTGCGCGGTGCGTCTCAGCGCATGTCGGACATTTACAACCCTGCTTTGGGTCAAGTCATTCGCCAAGTTCCCCTGGGTGACAAAGCCGACCTGGAGGCCGCTGTCGCTTCGGCTAAGGCTGCTTTCCCCGCGTGGTCAAACATGCCGGTCGCCCGTCGAGCCCGTCACATGTTCAAATTGCTCGAGTTGCTGCAAGACAACGTTGATGCTTTCGCCAAGATCGTTTCTGAAGAACACGGCAAGGTGTTGGACGACGCCGCAGGTGAGATTGCGCGCGGCGCTGAAGTCGTCGAATTTTGCTGCTCCATGCCCCAGATGATGGAAGGACGCTACGACAGCCAAATCGCAACCGGCATGGACCAGTTCTCTATGCGCAAGCCTCTGGGCGTTGTTGCGGGCATCACACCCTTCAACTTCCCCATCATGATCCCCTTGTGGATGTTCCCCATGGCGGCGACCTGCGGTAACACCTTCGTCCTAAAGCCGTCCGAGCGTGACCCTTCTGCCTCACTGCTGCTGGCTGATCTTGTCAAAGAGGCCGGCATTCCTGACGGTGTTTTCAACGTGCTGCACGGCGATAAGGAAGCCGTTGACGGCCTGTTGACCCACCCCGACGTAAAGGCGGTGAGCTTTGTGGGCTCGACCCCCATCGCGCAACACGTCAGCTCAACCGGTTGGGCCAATGGCAAGCGCGTTCAGGCTCTGGGCGGCGCCAAGAACCACATGATCATCATGCCCGATGCCAACATGGAGCAAGCCGCTGACGCCCTGCTGGCCTCGGCATATGGGGCCGCTGGCGAGCGCTGCATGGCCATCTCGGTCGCCGTTCCCGTCGGCGAAGAGACCGCGGACAAGCTGATCGAAGCCATGGTCCCACGCATCGAAGCGCTGAAAATCGGTCCGGGCAACGCTGAAGGCGTGGAAATGGGCCCGCTGGTCAACCAACCCGCCTTCGATCGCGTTAATGGCTACATCGCCAAGGGCGTTGAAGAAGGCGCTGAGCTGGTGCTGGACGGTCGCGGCTTCAAGGCTCCGCAGGGCTACGAAGGCGGTTACTTCCTGGGCGGCAGCCTGTTCGACAAAGTAACGCCCGACATGAGCATCTATAAGGACGAGATTTTCGGCCCGGTGCTGTCTGTCGTGCGCGCTAACGACTACGAGCAAGCTCGCGATCTGGCCACCAACCACCTCTATGGCAACGGTGTTGCTCTGTTCACCCAGAACGGCGCGCTGGCCCGCGACTTCGCTGAAAACGTCGAAGTGGGCATGCTGGGCATCAACGTGCCGATCCCCGTTCCGACCGCTTGGCACTCCTTCGGTGGCTGGAAGGCCTCGATCTTTGGCGACCTACCCATGTTCGGTAAGGACGGCCTCTTATTCTGGACCCGCCAGAAGAACGTCATGGCGCGCTACCCCAATGCTCAAACGGCTATGGGTCAGTTCAACTTCAAGCGCTCGTCTGATATCTAAGACCAGCGCCACGCTGACGATAAGACTCCGGACGATGATGGATTTGCACCCAGCTTGAGGCCAACTGCAAGGCCTATCGCCTTAGGATGTGTGTTCCTAGTCATCGTCCGGAGGATCAGCTAGAGTCCCGACCACCGACAAATGTTGTCATCCGCAAGGAATGGTCCAGGGACCGGTCATGGACGAAAAAATCATTTATTTGGCTCACGGTTTGGTAACGGTGACCTATCGTGCGGAACTGAAGGCGGTCTATCTGAAGTGGTTTAGCGAGTACGACGAAGGTACCCGCGTCAAAGACGCGGTGCTTGCGGCCCTGGATTACGTCCGCGCGCACCACGTTTTACATTGGGTGGCGGACGCCTCCACCTCTCCCCACGCGCTGTCTGACAAAGACTATGAATGGGTCAGCAGCGATGATTTTCGATCCGAAATTCAAAATTCGCCCCTTCGAAAATTTGTTTTGATCCTGCCTCTGCCAGAGACGGGTCAAGATGTTGGATGGGTAGCCGACTGGCAGGCCAATACGCTTGCAAAGTTCGGCAAGGATGTCAGCGCGAAAGTCTGCGACAGCGCTGACGAAGTAAGAGCTTTCTTGATGACTTAAGCGCCTGACCGGTTTCACGCCTTGCCAGGTTTGATTGGCCGAACTGCTGGCAAAGCGGCAAGCCCCCTGACGCGCGAACTGGCTGCGCCGCGTCTCTACGCCGCCGCGCCGCGATATTCTGAGGGTGTCTGGCCGTACATGGCTTTGAAAGCCCGCGAAAATGCCGCCGCCGAATGATAACCAAAGCTCAAGCCGACACCCTCTACGCTCTGCTCTGCGCCAGGGCAGAACGCGACATGCCTGCCGTGCGCGCTAGCTCTTCTAAACTAGGGGTATTGGGGCAGGCCCGATGGATATGATCCAGACAAAGCCGCAAACGCGGCTCGCGCAGGCTTGCCAGAAAACCAACGTTGCTCACTTGCGCGCGCAGGGCAGAGCGTAAGACCGCCGCTTCGCCCGACACAACCATGTGAAATTGAGCAAAGCCGGTGTCACCGACCTCCATGCCCAAGGGCGGTGCGATTGCCTTGTGTTGGGCATTGGGCGCAATCGGTCGATTTACTCTAACGATTGGCCAACGCGCCCCTTGGTCCGCTCACGAAGCACAGGTGAACTAGTCTAAGATCCCCGCCTCGCGCAGGGCTGCTTCGCCTCGAATGGCAAAGTCCTGGCCCAGGTAGGCATCGCCGGCCGGGCCCGCCAACCACACCAGCTCCCGCCCGACCCAGGCCGTGGGCTTATGAACGCTGGGGTCCAGCTTAGAGACCGAATTAATGCCGCTGGCCTTGATGACGACCTGCATGTGGGTCGCCACTGTCCCAGGCGAGAGCCCCATGACACGGATGCCTTGATCGCGGTATTCAGCGTCAAGGTTGCGCGTGAGAGACAGCACCGCCGCTTTCGACGCGCAATAGTGGGTCCAGCCCTCCAGCGTACCGGTGGCCGCGCCCGAGGAGATATTGATAATGGTCCCCTGCCCGCGCTCTAGCATGCCGGTCAGCACCGCGTGCGTGGTGTTGGAGACACCCATAACGTTGACCTCGATCACGCGTGCCCAGTCGGCGGGCGCAATGTCGGCAAAGCGGCCGATGGGCTCGATCAAGCCCGCGTTGTTGACCAGAATGTCAATGGCCCCCAAGGCTGCCTCAGCCTGGCCTACTGCCGCTTGCACGGCCGAATAGTCGGTTACATCGCAAGCCAGAGCCAGGGCTTGATGACCCTGCTTGCGTAAGCGGCTAGCCAGAGCCTCAATCTCGCCCGACGAACGCGCCGCAAGGGCCACCTTGGCCCCCGCCTGAGCGAAAGCCTCACCAGCCGCCGCGCCAATGCCGCGTGAAGCTCCAGTAATAAAGACGGTCATGCCGGTCAGATCGGGCAGCGCCATATCCTCTCGTCTCCTGTTTTGTTTGTATAAGCGTCGTATGTTGCGGCTTGCTCACTGCAGGCGGTGCTGGCCTAAGGTGCAGCCTGCTCTTCGCCCTTTGGGGCGCTAATTTCGGCCAAGCTCGCTTCGCGACTAGTGGCTCGTTCGAAAGCCGGTCGCGCGCTAAGGCGCTCGACATAGGCCTTGATCGCGGGGCTGTCGATGGCGCCAAACAAGACGCCAAAACGCATGGCAGCGCCCACAACCACGTCAGCCGCGCTAAAGGCGTCGCCCAGCAGCCAGGGACCGGTTTCTAGGCCCTTTTCTGCCACCTCGATCATAAGATCATAAGAGCCCCAAGCGACGGTCTCACGGGGGGGCTCCCAGCTAAAGAATTTTTGCGCCAAAGCTGGTTCGACGATACCCGGCACAAAGAACATCCAGCGTAAGAACTCGGCGCGCCTAGGATCACCGACCGCAGGTGCAAGGCCGCTATCAGGAAAGCGCTCCAACAAATAAAGCGCGATGGCCCCCATTTCACTGACCGGCGTATCGCCATCCATCAACATGGGCACCTTACCCATGGGATTGAGCGCGAGGTATTCAGGGCTGCGATGATAGCCGCTGGCCAAATCAAAGCTATGCACCTCGAACGGCTGGCCCAATTCTTCAAGCAACCACAAGGCTGTAAATGCGCGCGTTCTAGGCGCATGGTAGAGGGTCAAGGTCATAGCTTATGCTCTCTGGCGATTGATTGACGAGGCCCTCAAGCTAGCCAGCCACCAGAGCCAAAGCAAGCGCTGCTCGCCAGAGATCATCCACCAATCTAGGCGGCCCTAAGCCTGCTGCAAGACCTGTAAAATGGCTTCGGCGGATGAGAAGGTCAGATCTTTGGTCTCTTCTTCTTTGCCGATATGAACCACCACGCCATCGCGAACCACCAGAGCAAATCTGCCCGCGCGCCAGCCCATGCCTTGCGAGTGGCGATCCACCTCCAAGCCCATAGCGCGCACGAAAGAAGCATCCCAATCTGAAACAAAAGTCAGATCCTCGCCGTTCATGCTCTTCGACCAGGCGCGCATAACGTGTGGATCGTTGACCGATAGGCAAATGATCTCATCGACGCCTGCTTGTTTCAGCTTGTCAGCCAGCGCGATGAAGCCCGGCAGGTGGCGTTCGCTACAGGTCGGCGTGAAGGCACCCGGCACCCCGATCAAAATGATGGTACTGCCCGCCAAGTGGCTCGGCAGATCAAAGGCGGCAGGCCCTTGGTCAAAGTGCATAAGGGGCAGGTCGGGCAGGCGATCACCAACAGCAATCATGGAGGCTCCAATCGCAAATAGAAGAAAAGAAAGCTTTTCTAGCCTTGGTCTTGAGCCCCCCTAGAGGGCCTGACGAATGGCGCTTTCTACTGCTTCATAGCTCAAGAGTTCTGGCAGCGCTATACCCGAAGGCGCGCTGGGCCCGTAGACCACGTTGAAGGGAATGCCAAAACGCTGAAAGCTGGCCAGGTAATTGGCGATTTCATCGCTATGATTGGTCCAATCGGCCTGCTGCAACTGCACCTGATTGCTGGCGAAAAGTTCCTTGGTCTCGTCGGTCTCAAGCACGCGTAATTTATTGATTTTGCAGGTCACGCACCACTGCGCGGTGACATCAACGAACACCGTCTGCCCCTGGGCTAGCGAGGCGTCAATCGCCGCCAAATCAAAGGGCGCGTAGCCCTTGCTGCTGGCCTGAACATCAGGGCTGACCACAGGATTGAAGAAGGCCGGCAGGACCAACAGCGCCACCAAAGGCAGGCTAGGAACCAAAGCTGGCACCAATTTGAGACTTGGCAACCGGCGCAGCGCAAACAGACCCGCACCCATGACGATCAGGCCCGCTGCCGTCAGGCTGGCGGCCCAGCCCAATTGCAATTGCAAAACGCTGAGCAACCATATCGCGGTGCCCAACAGCGCCAAACCCATGATGGCCTTCAGCCACAACATCCAGCCACCCGGCTTTGGCAGCATGCGTGCGAGGCTAGGGAAAGCCGCGATCAGCAGATAAGGCGCGGCCATACCGAGACCAAGCACAAAGAAAATCAGCAAGATTTCACCGGCGCCCCGGGTCAGCGCAAAACCCAGCGCCGTGCCCAAGAAGGGCGCCGAACAAGGCGTTGCCAACAAGGTCGCAAAAGCGCCTGTGAAGAAGTGCCCGACCAAGCTCTGGCTAGGTCCGCCGGATGCGCCTGTTCCCACGTTGCCCAGGCTCGCCAAACCTGCAGGCAAACGCAGCTCGAACAGGCCGACCAGATTGAGCGCAAAGAAAATCAACAGCGCGATCATGAACAACAAGAACAAGGGCTGTTGGAACTGCATCCCCCAGCCGACCGCTGCACCCGCCAGCTTGAGCGCAATCGCCCCCGCGCCGAGCACCAGAAAAGAAAAGATGATGCCAACGGCTGTCGCCAAGAAGCCCAAGCGCGCATGGTGCAGCGGCATGGACTGAGCCTTGACCACCGACAAGACCTTCAGCGAAAGAACCGGCAGAACGCAGGGCATGAGATTGAGGATAAAGCCACCCAACAAGGCCGTTCCCAGCATGGTGACAAGCAAAGCCAGGCCACCGCTAGCACCCGCCAACCCCAAGGAAATCGGCGTACTGGGCGGACGCGGCTTTTGCCGGGCTAAGGTCGCACTCTCTTCTGTGCTGGCCAACAGCTTGAGCGTCGTCGTCGGGGCTTCGAAAGCGCGCGGTCCATCGGCAATGGTTACCGCCAAATCATCCAGACCAATCGGCGGCACCGTTGCGAACTGTGGCGAGCCCTCCATGCGCAAGATGGCGGCACGCGCGCCCTCAAGCAGCGTGACTTGGGGCCGTTCAAAGCGCCATCCTTGCGGGGCTTCGACGAAGGCGTCCAGCGCCTCGCTCAAGGGCTCGCGACTAGAAAGCTGCAAGGTCAAGATGGGTGCCTTGGCCTCGTCGAGGCCAGAATCAAGAGCGACGGCATCAAAGGCAACGGCGGTTAGCCCCATGCTGTGGCGTTGGCCTTGGTCCGGCACCTGCAACAGCGCTTCTTCGATCAAGGGCGCCTCGAAGCTGGGCTTTGCGGGACCGGCGGGCAAATCTAGCCCGACTTGCACGCGGCCCGGCACACAGATCTCCTCGCAGATCAAAAAGCTCACGTTTGTGTGAATACGCTGCGGCTGGCCAGGATCATCGACCGAAGCGCGCACCGGAAACAGCACTTGTTCTTTATAGCCGAAGGTATCAATGCCGTAGGTCTGGAAGCGGTGCGGTACCGGCCAACTCATGTCGAGCTGGGTCAGGCTTGAATCGGGTTCTGGCTTTAGTTGCGGGGGCAGACCGGCATCGCCAGGCGAGCGCCAATAGATCTTCCAACCGGGCTGCAATTCAGCCTCGAGCCCCAGCAACAAGCTGTCCTGATCGCCAACGGCATCGCTGGCCGCCACCCAACGCCAGCGCGACTGTTCGGCTTTCACCCAATCACCAAAGGCGCCACCATCGGATTGGCTCGTTGAAAACCCAGAACTTGCGGCCCCGCCCAGCCCCGTTGAGGGCAAGATTTGCGCATGCCCAGCGCCAGCCAGCCAGAGGCCGGCGAGCGCCAAACCAAGCAGCCGTATTAGGAGCCGTTTAGGGACCAGCGCCAAGCTCTGCGCCAAGCTCTGCGCCAAGCTCTGCGCCAATCGGGCGGGGGACCAACCTAGATGCGGGCTGTATCGACTGTGAAGACTGAAAAGGACGGGCAATCGGGGCATAAAATGACTCGAAGATTTAAGGGCACAGGCCGGGGGAGCGGCGGCGTCAACCCGCACATCGCGTCGCGAATGCGCGCAGCAGCCGTAAACCTGACCTGTCGCCATGATTAGACAAGACCTAAGACCTGACGCGCTTGCATGCAAATCTCTTTGCATCACCCCTTGTCACGGCTCTGTGGGGCCTATAACTTTTACCCATGCCAGAAAAACTCTTTGATCAAGCCAAACGCGCGCCCCGACAGACCCCCTCGCCAAATTCTTTGGCGGGAAAGTTGCTGGTGGCCACGCCGCAATTGGATGACACCCGATTTGAGCGGGCCGCCATCTTGATTTGCGCCCACACCGACGACGGCGCATTGGGCATCGTGGTCAATGCGCCGATGGGTGGCTTGAACTTAACAGGCATGCTCGAGCAGCTCGAAATCGACGACGAAGGTCTGGACAAAGATTTTGAAATCTTCAATGGCGGACCGGTCGCCGAGAGCCGCGGCTTCGTCGTTCACTCGGACGAGCAAAGCAGCGATGACGATATCGTGGTGCCCGGCGGCTTCGCGCTTTCCTCCTCGCTGGATACGCTCAAGCGCATCGCCCAAGGCACGGGCCCCCGCCACCACCTGGTCGCGCTCGGCTATGCGGGATGGAGCGCCGGGCAGCTCGAAGACGAGCTATCACAGGCTTCTTGGAACTTGGTCGAAGCCGATTTTTCGCTGGTCTTTCACTTGGATCGCCGCAGCGTATGGGAAGCGGCCATGGCCAAGCTGGGCGTTAAAGACCCCGGCACCTTGTCTCATTTCGTCGGCCGCGCCTAGATCGGACGAAAGTCTAGCCGTCGCCAGTTTCCAGCGCCCTTAGTGCCAAACGCGCTTGCGGCACGGTGACGACCGAGGCTTGCTGTGCCAAGATTTGAATCAAACGCAGGCAGGCCGCCGCCTGACGCGGCAAGCGCTGGATCAAATAGGCCCGCGCGTCCGCGCGCATCTCAAGTTCGTACTGAGCGGCCAAGGCGACCAAGAGCTGCTCCAGAAAGGCTTGATCGCCTTCGCCGATCTCGACCGCCAGCACCGCCCGCAGGCGTGAGGCCAGGTCGGGCAACTGCACTGACCAGCGCGCCGGGGCCTGGCGGGCCACCAGCAGCAGGCTAAATCCCGCCGCGCGCAGGTTGTTCATGAGGTGAAACAAGGGTTCTTCGCCCGCTTGCGGTAGGCCGGGACTCGCGCCCAGATCCAGCACGCAATGTCCCAGCCGCTGACTAGGGCTTCCCGCGATCAACGCCTCAAGATCCCAAATCTTAGCGCCGCTGTGCCGGGCCCAGATTTGCGCCAGAGCGCTCTTACCACAGGCCGCAGGCCCCCAGAGCGCAGCCCATGGCAAGGGCCAGGCCACGGGCCAGCCCTCGATCAGGGCCAAGGCTTTAAGATTGTGGGGGCCTTGTGCCAAGTCTTCCAGACCCAACTCATGACCGGGCGCCAATGGCAAGCGCAACTGTTGGCCCGCGCCTTGGCTAACCGGCAGGGGGCCATGTGCTGGGTCGCTGTCGTCGGGCTGGTTGCTATCGACCATTGAACTGCAAATAAATGACACCCTGATCGCGGAAGATATTGACCCCCGCTTGCGGCAATTGCTGAACGATATCCGTGACTTGACCAACAAAATCTAAATTGGCAATCGCGCCGTTTTGGCGTTGTTCGATCAAAGACAAGGCGCGCACGTTGGGCGCCTGCAAGACCTTTTGTTGCATGAAAGCAAAGCCGCTGGGGTCCAAGACCAGTGCGAAAACGGGGATTCGCTGCAATTGGCCCGACGGGATCTCTTCTCGCTTTTCGGCCAGAGCCGACTGGCGGTGTTCAGACTTCCATGTCTCCAGGGCCAATGATGCCACTTGACCCGCACAGCGGCGATAGAAGACGCGCGCCGCCTCCTCTCGCTCGCGCTCACAACTGACCACTTGGCTCGGCAGGTTTGGCAAGTCGCCGTCCTGACGCAAGATCACCTCCAAGCGCGCTATATCCGCGCCGGTTCCGGTAAGTTCGCGCGCGTTGGCATAGAGCAAAGCGTCGGCCTGATAGGCCTCACGAAGCGCGGTCAACATGGCGGGGGTTGGCGCCAGCGCATTGGTAGCATCCAGAATCTCGCGGTCCTGCAAATCACCGCCAATCATGGTGCTGGGTAGGACCGTGCCCTTCAGGGGCGAGGGCTGCCAGGCTCTCAGCCAAGCGGCTTCTGGATCCCACAAAATGGCTTCGCCGTTGGTGTCTTCTGACACCAGCACCAACAGCACGGGTTTTTCAGCACGGCCCGAGACTTCAATGCCGCTGTCGGCCAAGAAGGTATGCAACTTGCCCGGATCAAATCGCAGAGACATCAACCCCAGGTAAGATGTGTTGGCTTGCTGCTCACCGGACACGTCTAGGCCAACGACCATAGCCTCAAATTCCTGTTCGCTGGGGGTCGGAATGCTGCCCCACTGCTCTTTTGGCACCAAGCGTTCGGCCACTTGGCGCAGCGCCGAGATATGGCCAAAGCGCATGGCCTTTTCGCGCGCCTCAAGGCCACTGCGCCCAAGCGCGCGCACCAAAAGACCCTCGACGGAGTATAAGGGATCGTGCGCCTCTTCTTCGACTTGCGCCCATGCGCTGCCCTGCGGGCCCGGCGTCGGGCTCACCGCCAAAGCAAGACCAAGGACAAACGCCGTCCACAACGGCACTAGAGCCACGCGCGGCTGGATTCCAGTCGGAGAGTTCGAGGATGGCTGAACGCACGGATGCGACCACAACAGCGCCGCAGCCACCTTGCGAAGGATCAACAATGCTCGTAGACCTTTTTTGTTTTGTAATTCAGCGCGTTCATTTGTAACGCACACGCTGTCTGAAGGAAGAGAGTCGCGAGCATATGTCAAGTGAGGCCTACCGCCAAGCCGGTGTCGATATTGACGCGGGTAATGCCTTGGTTGAAGCCATCAAGCCCGCCGCTAAGGCCAGTAACCGCCCCGGCGTCGTATCGGGCCTAGGCGGCTTTGGCGGGCTGTTCGATCTAAAACAAACCGGCTACACCGACCCCTTGCTAGTGGCCGCGACCGATGGCGTCGGCACCAAGCTTAGGGTGGCGATCGAGGCTGGCGTGTTCGACACCTTGGGCCAAGACCTGGTTGCCATGTGCGTTAACGACTTGGTCGTTCAGGGCGCTGAGCCTTTGTTTTTCTTAGACTATTTTGCCAGTGCAAAGCTGGATGTCCAGGCAGCCAAGACCATCATTGAAGGCATCGCTCAAGCTTGTATCGACAGCGGCTGCGCCCTGATCGGGGGCGAGACCGCGGAAATGCCGGGCCTCTACCAGCCGGGCGATTTTGACCTGGCGGGCTTTTCCGTCGGTGCGGTCGAACGCCAAGCTTTGTTGCCCAAAATCGACGCCCTGAATGCCGGGGATAAAATCATCGCTCTGCCATCTTCTGGCCTGCATTCGAATGGCTTCTCGCTGGTGCGCAAGCTGGTTGAGGATGCTGGTTTCGACTACGCAGGCCCCTGCCCGGATGCATTGCAGTCGCCAGAACAGCCTGCGACCAGCCTGGGCCAAGCCCTTCTGCGCCCGACACAGCTCTATGTGAAGTCCTGCCTGGCGGCCTGCACAACCGGTCATGTCAAAGCCCTGTCGCACATTACCGGCGGCGGATTGATCGAAAATATCCCCCGTGTTCTGCCCGAAGGCATCGGCGTCAGCCTGGATGCTTCGGCCTGGCCGATCCCGCCGGTCTTTTCTTGGTTGGCGAGCCTTGCCCCGACCATGAGCGAGCGTGATTGGCTAACCACTTTTAACTGCGGCGTCGGCATGGTGCTGGTCGTAGACCCCGCCCAAGTTCAATGCGTACAGGCTGCGCTTAGTGAGGCCGGGCAAGGTTCCAGCGTCATTGGCGAGCTTCACGATGGCTCTGGCGTCGACGTCAGCGGCTTCTTGGACCGCTTGAACAGCGCGGCCTGATCGCATGAAGCGCGCGACTGCCATTTTGATTTCCGGGCGCGGCAGCAACATGCAGTCATTGGTCCGCGCCTGCCAAGACCCAGACTTTCCGGCGCGCATTGAATTGGTGGCCTCCAATAAGGCCGATGCGCCCGGCCTCGACTGGGCCCGCGATCAAGGCCTGCCCACCCTGGCGCTGACCCGCAGCCCAGGCGAGGGCCGCGCAGACTTTGACACGCGTTTGGATCGTGCCCTCACCGATCGCGGCATCGACCTGGTCTGCCTGGCGGGCTACATGCGTTTATTAACCGCTGGCTTTACCGAGCGATGGCAGGGCCGCTTGCTCAACATCCACCCCTCTTTGCTGCCCTCGTTTCCCGGCCTCGACGCGCAAGCCCAAGCCCACCGCGCGAGGGTGCGCGTGACCGGCTGCACAGTGCATTTTGTCGACTCGGGGCTCGACTCCGGCCCGATTATCGACCAGCGCGCCCTTCACTTAGAGCCTCGTGAGAGCCTGGAGAGCCTGTCTAGCCGCCTTCTGGCCTTGGAACATGCCCTCTATCCCGAGTGCTTGAAGCAGGTTGCCGCACAACAAGTTCAGTTGATTGACGGCAGAGCCATCTGGCGGTAATCAGGAAGCAATTGATCACAACCTCGGCAGCTCAAAACCTGTGATGCGCCCATCACAAGCGCCAGTGCCGGAACGAATTAACAAGCGAGGAAGACCTCATGAGCGAGCAAAGTCTTGAATACGAACTGTCCCCCGCGGGCCACAAGAAAACCTTCTTGGGCTTCTGGCGCGTTGCCACTGTCAGCGCCTTGCTGCTGATTGGTCTGGCCCTGTTTCTGTTCTTCGCAACCGTTGCGGGCAGCCTGACAACTGGCTTGGCCTTGCTGGTTATCTCAATCGTATTGGCCGTGGTTGCCGCGCTGCGCTTGTAAGCCGGTTGGCGGGTCCGACGACCTTGAAAGTTTAAAAGGGCCGGTCGATCACGACGGGCCCTTTGTTGTGTCTAGCGCAAGCCGCGAACGAGTGGCAACACGAGTGAGCATAGACTTGCGTCAGATATCAGTCAGCTAGAGCCGATGGGATGTTGCTAATCCAGCGCCTGACGCTCTAGTCGCACGTCCTAACTCGCGCGGATTGCAACCCGTTCGCGACGGGATCTAAATCAGCTTTTCCGCACACATCTGGGTAATGGGAAGCGCAGGGCGCCAGGTCCAGCGTTTGCCCAAGGGCTGGGCTGAAGCCAACTGCAAGCGCGTCAGCACCACTTCTTCGCGCGCAGCAAACTCCATCATGCGAAATTCGCCTTCCAGGGTCACTGCGTTGGCGACCAGCCGGCCGCCCGGCTTCAAGGCTTGCCAGCAGCGCTCCAAGACACCAACGTTCGATAACCCACCGCCGATGAAAATCGCGTCTGGGGCTTCCAGATTGCGCAAGATCTCTGGCGCCGCGCCCGAGCTGATTTCCAGTCCCGGTGTGCCCAAAGCTTCGGCATTGCGCAAAATCATGCCAACGCGGGTCTGGTCGCGCTCGATGGCAATGGCGCGCGCGCGCGGGGCCGCTCGCATCCACTCAATCGCGATCGAGCCGCAGCCTGCCCCCACATCCCATAACAATTCGCCCGCCGAGGGTGCCAAACGAGACAGCGTGACCGCGCGCACATCGCGCTTGGTAATTTGACCGTCGTGCTCAAAATAAGAATCCGCCACCCCCGGCACCCGCGAGCGTGGCCGGTCGCGGTCCAAGGTCCGGCATTCGATCGCCAGCGTTGTCAGTTCATGGATATCCCAAGTCGGCCAGTGGTGGGCCTCGTGACGCAACACTTCCTCGCCCTCGCCGCCCATACGCGACAGCGCGGTGATGATCGACGGGCCAAAGCCGTACTTGGTCAAAAGGTCGGCCACCTTCTGCGAAGTGTCCCCGACGCCCAGAGCCAGGATCTTTTGATCGGGCGCAATTATGCTGGAAAGATTGGCGATGGGCCGACCGTGCAAGCTGATGCAGCTCACTTCCTCCAGCGACCAGCCCATGCGGGCTGCGGCCATGGAAAAAGCGGAGACGCCGGGAAAGACGCTCAACTCTTCCGGCTTGAAGGTTCGGCTCAACGCCGCCCCCACACCGAAGTGAAACGGATCGCCAGTCGCCAAGACCGCGACCGGCCCCGGCTTGAATTGGCGCATTTTAGCCGCCGGAATAGAAAAGGGCTTGGGCCAAGGAACAAGCGGACGATCTTGACGGCCCAACATCTTGAGGTGACGCTCGCCGCCAAAGACAGCGATCGACTGGTCAAGGGCCGCGCGCGCTACTGGCGTTAGGCCCTTTAAGCCATCCTCGCCGATGCCGATCACGTTAATCCAAGACCGATCAATGCGCGATCTGGGTCCAGGTTTGACGGCCATAGTTGTTCTCCTCCAGCCTCTTTATTCTTGGCTCTCGTTGCGCGCGATCAGCGCCAGAGCGTTAACGACCGACGCCGCCAGAGCCGAGCCACCGCGCGTCCCGTGGACAGTGATAAAGGGTAAATCGCTGGCGGCAACCGCTTCTTTACTTTCCGCAGCGCCAACAAATCCCACCGGCATTGCGACCAGCGCCGCTGGGCGCGGCAGACGGCCCGCTTCTATGCCTTCAAGCAGATGAAACAGCGCCGTTGGTGCGTTTCCGATCACAACCAGGCCACCTTCAAGCGCCTGCCCCCACAGCTCAACCGCAGCGGCTGAGCGTGTGGTTCCCAAGCGCTCCGCCAACCCCGCAACCTCGGGATGGTTGAGCTGGCAGACCGGCGCCACGCCAGCAGGCAAAAAGCGCGCCGTAATGCCAGCGCTCACCATTTCAACATCGACCAACAGCGCGCGCGACAGCCCAGCTAGGCCCGCTTGCAAGAAATCGGCAGACCAGTCCAAGACCTCGACGATACTAGGATCGCCGCAGGTGTGGACCAGACGCTTAGCAACGGGCATCAAGGCCGATGGCAGGGCGTGCCCGGCCAGCGCCTCGCCCACAAGGGCAAAGCTCTTGCGGTAAATTTCGGCGGGCGATTTTATGTAATCGTAAGGCATGGCAGGCTCGGCAAAAGCAGGCTCGGCAAAAACAGACTAGGCTTGAGGCTTGGGATGGCTGGTTTGGGCGATCAAAGCACGGCTGACACCGAACACCAACAAGACAATCGCGCCCAGCTCGACCGTGCTGGAGAAGAAGAACACCATGCCCGGCACGGGCGCATCCGGGCGCGCAATAGTCGAGGCCTGGAAGATGTGGGTGGCCGCCAAAGGCGTGATGATACTAGACAGCGCCATAAGGCTGGCCAAGATGCCCTGCAACTCGCCTTGCTCGCTGGCTGAGCGCGTTTTTGACAACAGGCTCTGTAAGGCCGGATGCGCCACACCGCCAATGGTGGTCGCCAGCATGAGCGGCCAAATCAGCGCAAAGAGCCCCGGCGCCATTGGCAACAGGCCAATGCCCAGCATAGCAGCGCTTGAAATGCACAGGGTGAGCAGCGCGGCGCCGTAGTCTCCCAACCAGTCCGCAAGACGCCCCGTCAGCACCACCTGGGCAAAAGCCGAGGTCACGCCAACAAAAGCCAGCGACAGGCCGATCATGGCCGGTCCCCAGTCGAAAGCCACCAGCACGAAGTAGTTCCAGATCGACGGGTAGACCTCGCCCGCGGTGTTCATCAAAAAGAAAACGCCAAACAAAGCCGCCAAACCGCGATGTTCCATGATCTTCAGAAGTGCCCCCAAGGGGTTCGAGCGGCGCCAAGAAAAAGCGCGACGGTCGGTCGAAGGAAGGCTTTCTTTGAAGAAAATCGTCGCGAAGATCAATGCAGCGGACACGGCCAGAGTTGCCGCGATGAAAGGTGCGCGGGTGCCCCAGACGCCCAACAAGCCGCCCAAGGCCGGGCCCAAACTAAAGCCCAGACCGAAGGCTGCGCCAACCAGCCCCATCGCGCCAGCGCGTTGGCCCGGCGTGGTGACATCGGCCACGATAGCGTAGGCGACCGACATGGTGGCACCCGCTGCGCCTGAGGCCAAGCGGCCCAAGAACAAGAGCGCGATGGAACTGGCCGACGCCATGACCAGGTAGTTGAAGGCCAAACAAGCCAGAGCCAGCAGCAGAACCGGACGACGGCCAAAGCGGTCAGACAGGCTGCCAATCACAGTACCGAACAGAAACTGGGTGCCCGCGTAAGCCACCATCAGTGCGCCCGACCAGCGCGCTGTCGCCTCGGCGGCTTGGCCGGTCAGCTCGGCGAGGAGTTGCGGCAAGACAGGCCAGATGAGCCCCACGCCCAGCATGTCGAGGACGACGACGAAAAAGGCGATCCAGACCGCTAACGGCAGGCGAAAAATGCTCATCAACTCAACACCGATTGCGCTGGGGAAAGGGCACGCAGGCTATCCCAAAGGCTTCGTTGTGGCCAAGTAAAAGTGAGCGGATCGATTACGCTTCTGCGCGCCCAGACACGGCAGGTCAAGGTCGCGCTCGCCCGCAGCCCCCTAGCCCCCGATAAGCAAAGCGACAAACGCCGGGCTGACTGCAAAACCACCAATTAGCAAGACCTGTAAGATAAGCAGGCCAACCTGTAAGGCGGCTTGCCTGCCCGGCGGGGCAAATTCTGCGATATGCGATTGCAAGACCGGCAAGGCAAACCAGGCCAAGGGCCCGGCAGCCAAGATAGTCGCGCTTTGCCACCGAGCCAAACCGCTTGGGGCAGCCGCGCGTAAGCCATGACGGCACCCTCAACAGGAAATTGTATTCCCTATCTCGTACCGTACCCGGCGCGCAATCGCAGCTCAACCAGCCGTACAAGGCCCGAAATCAGCAGCACCAAAATCAAGTACTCTAGAACCAGGAATGTGTAGGGCTCCAACCACAAGAAGGTCGAGGTGGTGATCTCACCCGCGCGTTGGGTCAAATCTTGCGCGCCCAGCACGTAGACAAGCGAGGACATCTTGACCATCAAGACGAACTGGTTGCCCAAAGCGGGCAGGACAATGCGCACCACTTGCGGCAACAAGACCAAGCGCATCTTGGCACCATAGGTTAGGCCCAAGGCATCGGCGGCATCGTGCTGGCCGCGCTCGATAGACTGGAAGCCAGAGCGATAGATCTCAGCCACAAAGGGCGCATCCACCAGACCCAGCGCGATGATCCCGGCCACGATCCGCGAATAATCCGCTGCGCGTGTCACGGGTTCCGCCCCACTCAAAGGTGCGACCAGGCCGTTCCAAACCCCGGTGCGCACCGCGTTGAACAAGGCCGAAATCCCGCTGAAGAAATCCTGCCCGGTTAGGATCGGCAGCGCGTAGAAAATCCAAAGCAGCATGACGATGGGCGGAATAGCGCGCAGGTATTCGACCAGCATGCGATTGAGCAACTTTGCCGGTCCAAAGCTGGACAAGCCCGGCAGCGCGATCACCAGGCCCAGTGCCAAAGCCAGCAGCATGCCGACCAGTGCGATCAAAACCGTTGTGCCCAGACCAGAGGCCATAAAGACGACGTTGTTCCAGCCGCCTTTCAAGCTGGGGTCGATGACGTTGCCGCGCCAAACGCCGTTGGAGACCTTGGATAAGACAAGCCACAGAACCACCGCGCCAAGAATGGATAGCAGTGTAAACAGCGCCTCATTGCGTGCATTCATGCATCTTTCTCCCCCGCCCGAAGGCCCAAATCAACCCGGTCCAACAAAGATAAAGGCCCCTGCCCTGCCCCGAGCGATACCACTCATAAGGAACAGAGTCAGGAGCCTGTTGGCAAGCCCCCAGCCAGCGACCGAGGGCCCAACGCCGCAATGCGAAGGGTGCTATTCGCCGCCGCCCATCCACTTGGCTTTCAACTCATCGAAGAAGCCCAGCTCCTTCTTGATCGCGATCCAGTGGTTCAAGTAATTGATCCAAGCCTGATCGTCGCGCGGGGTCAGCATGGCAATCAGCGTCGGGAAAGCAGGCTTTGCAGGCACAATGGTTAGTCGGTCGAATTTTTCCACCAATGTCTTGGCCTCAACATTCGAGGTAATGGAGACATCTGCGCGCCCTGCCAGCACCTCGCCGTACTCACGCGCGGGCGCTTCGACCTTGATGATGGTGGCGTTGGGGAACAGGTTTGGCGCCTGGAACTGTTGAGAGGTGCCCGCCGTCACGGCCACGCGCACGCCTTCTTGGTTGATATCGTCGATGCTTTGATACTTATCGGCATTGGCCGCCAAGGTCAGCGGCACGGTCGCAAGCGCCAGATAGGGCTCGGTATAGCCCGCCGTCTTGGCACGTCCAACGGTGACAGACGCAGAGCCCGTCATGTCATAGGCTCCCGAAGCCACACCAGCGACGATGGTCTTCCAAGTAGTCGGTACGAACTCAACCTCAACACCCAGGTCAGCGGCAAGGGCGTTAGCGACATCAATGTCAAAGCCCATCCGATCGTTGGTGGCAGGATCGCGCATGGTCATGGGGTTCCAATCCCCCGTTGTACCAAATCGCAATTTGCCGCTGGCCAAGATGTTGTCCAGTGTCGATTGCGCCAGGACCCAAGAAGGCAGGAGTAGAACAGCAACGCCAAACAGCGCGGCGCCGAATTTTGATAGCTTACGAAGCATAAAGATTTCCTCTTTGCGTGGTCGGACCAAATCAAACGGCCCGCAACCCTTGCCTAAGCTAGAGCACCTTGGGCATATGTAAAGCCGCAAGCCTTGCGAGCCCGCGCCCATCATGAGAATGTTATTTGCACGGCCCTCGACCGATTTTGTGACGGAGCGCCAAAGCTCAGGCGAAAGCGCGGTTTTTCTTGCCGCCCTTCAAATTGCAATCGCAACGCAGCCTGCTCCCATATAGATTTGCGGGGCAACTTAGGAGGCCAAAATGACAGGTAAAAAAGTAGCGCTTGTAACCGCTGGCGGCAGCGGCATGGGAGCGGATGCAGCCAAACGGCTCGCCGCCGACGGCTTCAATGTTGGCATTCTCTCATCCTCGGGCAGGGGCCAAGCCCTGGGCGAAGAGCTTGGCGGTTTCGGCGTCACTGGCTCCAATTTAGACGATGCAGCCTTGGCTGATCTCGTGAGCGGGGCGCAAGAACGTTGGGGCCGCGTGGAT
Organism: Alphaproteobacteria bacterium; assembly: GCA_030428565.1. GTDB lineage: Bacteria > Pseudomonadota > Alphaproteobacteria > UBA7985 > JAUIBT01 > JAUIBT01. The sequence goes on along the minus strand of JAUIDR010000014.1, from coordinate 693 downwards.
ATCTTGGTCAATTCGGCTGGGCACGGGCCAAAGGGGCCAATCTTAGATCTAAGCGACGATGATTGGCATCGCGGCATGGAGGTCTACCTGATGAACGTGATCCGCCCGACCCGCCTGGTTACACCCTTGATGCAAAGCCAAGGCGGCGGCGCCATCATTAATATTTCCACCTTCGCGGCCTTTGAGCCCGACCCCTTGTTTCCCACCTCTGGCGTTTTCCGAGCAGGCTTGGCGGCTTTCACCAAGCTCTACGCGGATAAATACGCCAGCGATAACATCCGCATAAACAACGTGTTGCCTGGCTTCATCGACAGTTTGCCAGCGACAGAAGAGCGAAAGGCGCGCATTCCGCTGGGACGTTATGGCAGCGTGGGCGAAGTCTCCGCGCTTATCTCGTTCTTGGCCTCCGAAAATGGGGCTTATATGACCGGCCAAAACCTGCGCATCGATGGCGGCCTTACCCGCTCCGTTTGATACCGATAACCCCAAAACCAGAGTGCTCTCATGCCCCGTATCGAGCCCGTCGCCGACCAGGATCTAGACCCCGCACTGCAAGAACGCGTTGCGACCTACGGCAGCTTTGCCGAGTGGACCGCTATTGCTGGGCACAAGCCCGAAATGACCTTGGCCATCTTTGACCTGCTGTCGGCGACCCGCGCTTCCAGCAGCCTGGCACCCGCGCTGGTGGAGCTT
>JAUIDR010000082.1 GCA_030428565.1 Alphaproteobacteria bacterium | reverse complement strand
CAAGTTCGGGCATGGTCATATCGCCGTCCTGCTCTATCAGTTCGATCAACAAAGAGCGATGAGGGTCAAGCTTACCCCTGCCACGCGGGCGCCCTTGAGGCGCTGCCTTAGCCTGTCCCGTGCGCCGTATCGCAAGACCCCAACGCGCCCCAGTGGCAGGCGAAAGCTTCAGGCGCAAGGCTGCTGCCCTCCCGCTTAACCCCTCTTCAACCAACTCTTGAAACCGCGCCCGTAGCGCGTCCGGCAAAGGTGCTGACATGATCCATCCTCCCAAAAAGACTGAATCACAGATCAGCGCATAAAGGAATCCCTACCGATTCAGGTTTTTGGCAGAATGCTCTAGGTTTGCCAAGGCTGCGACGAGCAGGCCGCCTGGCTGGTTTATGAATAGAATTGTTGCCATATTGACGGGGGCCAGGATGAAGGCCACCCAGATTTGCACCAAAGCAGGCAGGGCGCGAAATGAAGACCAAATTTCTCTAATCATTGTGCTTTCCTCGGTTTAGGTACGGGGAGTGGCTAGGCAGCTTCAGCCAGGGTGTGCTTGGACAGGTAATCGGCGTTGCCCGCCAAAATTTTCTCGATCGTTTTGCGCATCATGGCCTTCATCATGGCCTTCATCATGGGCAGCATGAGTTGGCCGACGCCCCCCATCTTGGGTTCAAATTCCATGTCAAAGCCAAGCAAGGTAGTGCTGGCGCCACGCCGCTCAAAGGTGACGATGGCCTTGGCGCTCTTCATGGGCATATTGCCGTCGATGATGGTGATGACCATGCGCTTTTCGGGCTGATAGTCCGTGATTTCTTCGCGCACAAAGGTCTTGCCGTCCTTCATATCGCAGTGTCGGCGTGCGCCCAGGCCGCCGGTCGCACTGCCTTCAAGCAGGCGCGAAGCCCTCAGTCCGGGGGTGAATTTTGCGATGTCGCCGAATGCGTCCCAGCTCGCCCAGACCTGTTCGACAGGGGCGGGGATCAAGCGCTATACTGAAACACGAGCCATGGTGTGAATGTCCTTCTGATTGCGGTGGGCGGCCGGTTTGACCTGCCGTCAGCGGGTGGGGCTTGCGGGCCGAGCTGTCTGTTTCCCAGCCCTGTCTCCTGTAGTTGTGGATTGCCCTTTGGTTGAAAATATCGAATATTCAACCGTAGTGGATCGCATGCGATCCATCTAGCGAGGCTGCCGTCGGCAGCGGCCATCGGTCGGGGCAAGAACATGATTGAGAATTGGGACACCTACCGCGTTTTCCTGGCTTGCTACCGCCATGGCAGTCTGCGCGGCGGAGCCAAAGCGTTGGGCGTCAATCACGCCACGGCGGCGCGCGCCTTGCAGACCCTTGAAGAAGGGCTGGGGGCCAAAGTCTTTCATCGCTCGGTGGGCGGGCTGCAACTCTCCGACACCGGACGCTTGTTGATCCAATACGTTGAAGAGATCGAGCAGCAGGCCCAGCATATTCACCGGCGTGTGGCGGGCCTGGATGCGCAGCCTTCCGGGCTGTTGCGGGTGAGTGTGCCGCCCGCCCTGGCACAGAGCTTGATCGCACCGGAACTCGCCATCTTCGCAGAGCGTTATCCCAATATTGAGGTTGAGTTGCTGGCCACCAACCGGGTGTCAAATTTGTTGCGATCCGAAGCCGACGTCTCCTTGCGGGTGGCGCGCAATGTCACGGACGATGTGGTCGGGCGGCGGCTTTTGCGCTATGTCACCGGCGCCTTTGCCTCGCCCGACTACTTGCAGGCTGTGGGTCCGTTGCAGGCGGGCGACGGCGTGGGCGCGCAGTGGATCGGTTGGTCATCAAGCCACGATTGGGCTCTTAGCACGCCCTTTCCCAAGGCAGCGGTGCGCCATCGTCTGATGGACATTTACGCGCAAATGGAGGCCGCCAAGGCTGGGCTCGGTATGGCCTGGGTGCCTTGCTTTTTAGGCGATCAATTTGAGGGCCTTGTGCGGGTGCCAGGCGCGGTGCCGGTTCCCGACTTTTCGATATGGCTGTTGCTGCATCCTGACCTGCGCCATTCGGCTAGGGTGCGGGCCTTCGTTGATTTTTTCGCCGAGCGGATCACCCAACAACAAGACCGCTTTACCAGCTAGGCGCGATAGGCCAGATAGGCCTTGGCGGTGTCGCAGCGTTGCCCATGTGGACTTTAGGCCAGCGGCGGGGTCTGATAGAGCCGCAGGGGCAGGCCGCCGTGGTCGATGGGGGGCAAGGGCTCGCGCCAGGGCAAGCCGGTGGCTTGGGCCAAAGCGGCGTCGCTGGTGACAAGACCCACCCGCCAGCCAGAAAAGCGCGCCATCGCCACCTTGCCGAGCGCGCCATAGAGGGCAAACAGCTTGCGCTTGTCGCCCATGCGCGCGCCATAGGGGGGATTGACTATAATGAGCCCCGGCTCTTCAAGGGGCGGCGTGATATCGCTGACCGCGCGCTGCTCGAATTGGGCGATGGCGGTCAGTCCTGCGCGCTCAGCATTGGCCTGGCTGGCCGCCACCGCGCCTTGATCGCGGTCCGATCCGAAGTAACGCGCTGGGCCTGTCGGCAGGTCCGTGCCGCGCGGAACGGCGCTGCCGTCGTAGCTGGCGAGCTGTTCGAACGCAAAAGCGCGCGAACGACCAGGACTAAGGCCCGCCGCTCTTTCCGCTGCTTCTATGACGAACGTGCCCGACCCGCACATAGGGTCCAAGACGGGCTCTTTGCCGTCGTAACCCGCCAGGCGCAAAAAGGCGGAGGCCAGGGTCTCGCGGATGGGGGCCTTGCCGATCGCTTGTTTGTGGCCGCGCTGATAGAGGGCTGCACCGGACGTATCGAGGCTGATCGTGCAGAGGTCACGTTCAATACGCAGCTTGATGCTGATGTCGGCGGGCTCATCGCCCGCGATGATCACCGCGCCACCGGTGGCCTTGACGATAGCCGTCTCCACCCGCTCGGCTGCGGCGCCAGAGTGATAGATACGCGATTTTCGGCACTGAGCGTCGACAGTGATGAGGCAACCGGCACGCAGATGCGCGCCCCAGTCGATCTGCGTGGCTTGTTGTTGGAGTTGGCTGAGTTGCTTGGCCTCAAAGCGCGCCAGGCGAAGCAGGACGCGCGTTGCGCAGCGCAGCTCCAGATTGGCGCGCCCCACGTGCAGCCAGCCGCCCTGAAAGATCACGCCGCCCCTGATGGCCTTCGGCGCGGAAAAGCCGGTCTCTATGGCCTCTTGCTTGACGACCTCCTCCAAGCCGGGCGGGCAGGTCAAAAAGATTTCAAAGCGTTGCAAAGCGGTCCTGAGCCTCTTGGCGTTGTGTGGGCCCTAGTCCTAGACGGTCCGAACGGGTTTGGCCAAATAAAACAGGCGATAAAAAAAGGGCCCAGCGGCATGCTGAGCCCTAAAGGTGAGGCAGAAGCTGCCCCGCCGGTTGGTACCAGCGGGAACTAAGCTTGGGAGATAAGCTTGGATAGCGCGGCTGGTGTGGCCGCGAGAGTTGCAAGACGCTTAGTCTTTGCTCTCCAGCAACAGCATGCCAGCACCGGTGTTGGAGATCGGGATGTGGTAGTTCTTGGCCAGAACCTCAACATTGTCACCCAGCGCGCCGCGCATCATCATCCACATGATCAACTCGGTGCCCTGCGAGCCCGCTTCCTTGACCAATTCCATACGGCTGATTTTGGTCAGAGCCTCCGGGTCGGTGACGATTTTGTCCATGCACATCATGTCGAACTTTTTGTTGATGTGGCCCGCGCGCTCGCCGTCGAGCTGGTGGGACAGACCACCGGTGCCCAAGACGACAATCTTCACGTCCTCGGGGTAGGAGCGCAGCGCCTTGCCCAAGGATTTGCCGAAGTCCAAGGCGCGCTTGAGCGTCGGGATCGGGTGTTGCACGGTGTTGGCGCTGATCGGCACGGCGCGGGGCAGATTGGGATTGTCCAACAGGCCCGGCCAGAACAGCTGCATGGGTACGGTAAAGCCGTGATCGACCGCCAGCTCCTGGCAGGAGGTGATATCGAACTCGTCTTCGACCATGCCCTCGATGATGTGCCAGCTTAGCTTGGCATCGCCCGGCATAGGCGGGATGGCTGGAATGCCCCAGCCTTCATCTTCGTTGTGGTATTCGTGCGCCGCGCCAATAGCAAAGGTCGGCATTTTGTCCAAAAAGAAGCCCAAGCCGTGGTCGTTATAGATATTGACGACGATGTCGGGCTTTTGCTCAGCCAGCCACTCGTGAACGGGCGGGTAGGCGTCAAAGAAGGGTTTCCAATAAGGATCTTCGAACAGCTCCTTGGCGATGGCATTGCCGACCGCAGGGATGTGAGAGGTGGTGATACCACCGATTACTTTTGCCATGGGTCGCTTCCTTACTGATTGTTTTGGTCGAGCAGTTTTTGCTTGAATTCTTCGGTAGTCATACCGGTCTGGATACCGCCAACATCTTGAACGCTGAGCTTGAAGATGCCCGCGAGCTTGGCGAGGTAATAGATGTTGCCGCCTTCATTGATCATGCCCAGCACGTCCTTGTTGCGAACCACTTCTTTTTGGGCATCGCTCAGGCCGAACTTGTCCATGTAGCCCTCAGGGTCGGCGACAAAGGCGTCGCGCGCGGCGGCAGCGTTAAACGAGTAGCACATCTTGTTCAGGCCATAGCCCTTCATGGCCATTTCGCCGTCAAAGATCGTTGTGCCAGGGATGTCAAAATGCTGGTGCAGTTCAGCGTGGCTCATGTTTTTCTCCTGTTTCAGGCGCTTGCGGTTCTAGGTCTTTTGCGATTAGGCCCAATACAAGCGGTTAGGATTATCGACCAACAGCTTGAGTTGCAGGTCGGGTGTAGGCGCAATGAGAGGAATGAAATCGACCAGAGCGCCATCGTCGGGCATATGTGATTTCATATTGGGATGGGGCCAGTCGGTGCCCCACAAAACGCGATCGGGGAAGGCCTCGACCACGGCCTTGGCATAGGGCACCACGTCGCTGTAGGGCGGGCCTTGTTTGCTCAGGCGCTCGGGGCAGGTGACTTTGGACCAGATGCGTTCGTTGCCGGCCATCAGATCTAAGAAGCGCTGAAAATCGGGGTGATCGATGCCCTTGGTCACATCGGGGCGGCCCATGTGATCGACAACAATCGTCGTCGGCAATTGCGCCAAGAAGGGTTCCAGCTCGGCCAGATCTTGGGCTTCGAAATAGACCACGATGTGCCAGCCCAGCGGTGCGATTTTCTCAGCAATCGACAAAAAGACTTCTTTGGGGGTGGCATCTACCAGGCGCTTGACGAAGTTAAACCGCACCCCGCGCACGCCCGCTTCGTGCATGTCGGCCAGCTCGGCTTCGCTTATGTCGCTACCAACCGAGGCGACACCACGCGCTTTGCCGTCCGAGTGGCGCAGCGCATCGACCAAGGCGCGATTATCCTTGCCGTGGCAGGTGGCTTGCACAATGACGTTGCGCTCAAAGCCCAGGTAGTCACGCAGCGCGAACAGCTTGTCCTTGCCCGCATCGCAGGGCGTATATTTGCGCTCAGGAGCAAAGGGGAATTCAGCAGCAGGCCCAAACACGTGGCAGTGGGCATCGACCGCGCCGGCCGGAAGCTGAAAGTCAGGCTTCTTGGGGTTGGGATGAAACACCAGCCAATCCGGGTCCATGATTTGCGGCTTGTCGTCAGCCATAAGGAGCATCCTTGGTCGTTCGGGTGGCTCAGGCAAAGACCTGGCCACCCATGAGTTTACGGGCGGTGCGTAAGACAGCCGCTTGGCTGACCGCCCCTTGATCATCTTGTTGTGCGATGATGGTCATCTCACCGGTGGGGTGTTCGACCGACAGGGCGCGGCTGCCGTCTGCTTCGCTCTCCCCGCGCTCGGCCAGGTCATAGGCAACGCTGCCTTTCATCAGACAGGCCGTAGCAACCGAGACAGCAGCCAGTACACCCACGGCCTTGTGGCAGCGGTGCGGAATAAAGCTGCGGGTGGCGATGGCGCCGCCTTGGCTAGCTCGGCTCACCAGGGTCATTTTGGGCACAGATTTTTCGCTTACATCGCCCAAGTTCATCAGCGGACCGCAAGCCAAGCGCAGCGCTTCCACCCGCTCTTTCAGCGCGGAGTTGGCCTCTAGCTCGGCCGGGCTCTCTTGACCGCTGATGCCCAGGTCTTGGGCGCGGACCAGGACGCAAGGCATGCCGTTGTCGATCATGGTCACGTCCAGCCCTTCGACGGTATCGCAGACCTGGCCCGTCGGCAGCAGGGCGCCGCAAGACGAGCCCGCCGTATCTTGAAACGCCAACGGGACAGGCGCGGCCGTGCCGGGCACGCCATCAATGCGCGCTGAGCCCCGGTAACTGACCTTGCTGGCTGGGGTCTCGACAGTGGCGACCGCCGTCTGGCCGGTGTTCTCCATGAAGATGCGCACCGGCGTCTGGCCGTCCTTGGCAGCAACCAAGCCGCGCTCGATCGCAAAGGGGCCCACGCCCGCCAACATGTTTCCGCAGTTCTGCCCGTCTCTGACCAAGGCCTGGTCGACGAAGACTTGCAGGAACAGATAGTCCACGTCTGTATCGGGCCGCTGTGACGCACGAACGACGGCTACCTTCGAGGCTAGGGGGTCGCCGCCACCCATGCCGTCGATCTGGCGCGGATCGGGCGAGCCCATCACGCGCAGCAAGATAGCGTCGCGCTCGCCGGGATCGCTGGGCAGATCATCGGCCAGGAAGAAGCCTCCCTTCGACGTGCCGCCGCGCATCCACAGGCAAGCGATGCCCTCAGACATACTTCAGGCCCTTTTCAGCTAGGCGCGGGCGCATGTTGTAGATGTCCAAGCCCAGTTCGCCTGCGGCCAAGCGCTGTCGTATGGATTCCTCGTTGGCTTCGCGGGCTTGGGCTTTTTCCAACACTTCAGCGGCCTCTTCGCGGCGCACAACGCAGACGCCATCGTCATCGGCAACGATGATATCGCCAGGATTGACCAGCGCGTTTGCGCAAACGATGGGCACGTTGACCGAACCCAAAGTCTCCTTGACCGTGCCTTGCGCAAAGACCGCCTTGCTCCAGACCGGAAAGCCCATGGCGCGTAGGTCCATGGTATCGCGCACGCCTGCATCAATGATCAGGCCCTTGACGCCGCGGGCTTGCGCAGAAGTGGCGATCAGATCGCCGAAATAGCCGTCTTCGCAGGGGCTGGTGGGGGCCAGTACCAAAATATCACCGGCTTGGCACTGCTCGATGGCAACGTGCAGCATCCAGTTATCACCCGGGGGCGCAGAGATGGTGATCGCAGAAGCCGCCAAGCGCGTGCCCTGTTGGATGGGGCGCATATGCGAGGCCAAAAGGCCCTTGCGGCCTTGCGCTTCGTGGACGGTCGCTACGCCGCAAGCGCCCAGGGCTTCGACGATGGCGCTGTCCGCGCGTTCGATATTCTGGACCACAAGGCCCTTGGTGCCGACGCCGATCATACCAGTTCATCCACGGTCTGCGGGAAGATGGCCTGGAAACCTTCAGCATAGCGTGCGTTGCGCCCGCCCGCTTGTCCGCCCGAGTTGCGGCGGAAGTGGTTGCCGCGGTTTTCGGCAACGTTAGTGTAGAAATCCCACAAGTGCTCTTGGCCCTGCATGCACTCGATTGCGGCGCGTTTCTTATCCCAGACATCGGTGATGTCCAAAAAGACGTTGGGCTTCCATTCCATTTGCTCGGTCTGGTGCGGCTCGAACAGATAGAGCTGCGGCGCGCCCAGCACCTTTTGGCCGGGGTTGTGTCCCCAGGCTTGCGCGATCATGCGGCATTCGAGCGCGAACTGGGTGGTGTTCATGTGGTCGGTGTTATAGGGGTCCCACTTGGAATGGCTCATCATCCACTTGGGCTGGACCGCGCGGATGACATCTACCATGCGCTCTTTGGCTTCTAGCCCCAAGTCCAGCGGATAGTCGCCTAGGTCGAAGAATTGAATATCGTGGACGCCCAGAGCGGCAGCGGCGTTCTCGGCTTCCTTGCGGCGCTCGGTCTTGACGCGCTCAAGGGTCATGCCTTCTTTTTTCCAAAGCTTGGCGCTCTCGCCGCGCTCGCCATAGGATAGACAGACCACGGTAACGTCATAACCTTTGTCTTGATGCAGCGCAATTGCACCGCCTGCGCGCCACACAAAATCTGCGGAGTGTGCTGAGATTACCAGCGCTGTATTCTTGTCCGTCATGGTCTTTATGTCCCGAATTTGGTTCGTGTCGCTCCGATCAAGGGCAACGCGGCGTCTAAAACTAGTCCCAAAAACCTAGCATTGGTCGCCTATAACCGCTATTCCAATTGAAGAAATCGTTATAAGTTTAAACTATAGTTCATACGAAGGAGGTGGCCTTGGACGCGGTGTTTCCCAATATTCGCCACCTGCGGGTTTTCGTTGAGGTCGGGCGTTGTGGGTCGGTCTCTCAGGCCGCTGTTCGATCCAATTT
>JAUIDR010000081.1 GCA_030428565.1 Alphaproteobacteria bacterium | reverse complement strand
TAGTAAAAATGGCCATGGCGCCGCCGCGCTCGTCCCAAAAGCTAGCGGCGGCGAAACCATGGCTGAGCAGGCTCTACGCGCAGCGTAAAATCGAACGCTAGCGACAACTACCTTGACAAACACCGGGCCTGACCTGAGTAGCAACCTGCAAACGCTGCCCAGAACGACAACCAAGTGCAAAAAGTGCTTGGGCGAACAGCAGGCCTACCACCAACAACTTGATACCTACGATGAGGCCAAGCGCGCCTATGAAGCACAGCTCGCAGAGGTGCGCCAAAAGGCAGAGGCCTTCCTAGACGCGCGCACAGCCTATGATCGCGACTATGGAGCCTACGAGAAGTTGGTCAAAGAAGCCGATGAGATTTTGTTCGGCAATTCGGATCGCTCGATCTACACCTACAACGACGTCAAAGCAGATCGCGATGCCGCCGAGCCCGCCGCGCGCCAGGCTGAAGCGGGCCTAAAAAAGGCTCGTCGTGAGCTGGACGCAGCGCTCAAAAAGCTGGAAGACCTGCGCAGCCAAGCGCTTAGCGAAATGCGCAAGGCCGTGTCTTTGGAACTCGCCATGTACCGCTGCGAGCTGACTTGTGAGGTCTCGGAGCTCGATTTGGACGAAGAGCCGCCCAAGGTTTCTTTGCCAGCAGGAAGCAGTGCAGGCGCGAGCCAAACACCGGCTATCGCGGCCTCCGAAGTGCCCAAGCCCGAGAATTTTATCGGCATCGTCGCCAAGTGTGCCGCCTGCCAGGCCCTGGCTGAAAAAGTCAACACCATCCGCAGCCATCGGCGTTCCTTCGCCACCAGCGCCGAAATGCTGTACCAATCGCTAAGCGCCAACCGCGCCAGCCTAGAACGCCGCAAGCGTGAGGCGGTAGTCTTGGCTCAAAAAGAACGCGAACTTTACCAGCAGCTGTTGAGCTCGTTCACGGCTCAGGCGCCCGACGAAGGCGGCGACCCCTTAGACCAGACCTTTGATAAGTTGGACCAGCAAGAGGCTGAAACAGCCCTTAAAGGCCTGTCCGAACAACGCGCTCAAAACGCCCGTGATATTGCTGGGCTTGAGCAGACCATCGCACAGCAGACCCAGGGCCTATTGACCGCCATAGCAAACTATCGACTGCACAGCCTGTTGCTGGAGGCGGCGCGCAAAGAACTAGCGGACTGCGAAAAGACCTGCAAACCAGCCAAAGATGCCAAGGCCGCGCTCAATCCCTTCGTTGATCCCGCCTATCCGCAGCAGGAGAACATAGACTTCATTTTGGCCAAGTGTCCCAAGTGTCAGGTCTTCGCCGATGAGCTGATGCAGGTTCTTTCCGAACGGCGGAGCATTGCTGGCGATATTCAGACCGAAGTCTGGCTGCTCAAAGGACGGCGTAAATCGCTGACCAAGTGGGAGGCACAAGACGATGCGCTTCAAAAAGAAGAGCGTGTCCTAACCGCCTTTTTGATCGGCGATACCGGCCTGCAAGACGAGGGCAAAGTTCTGGACCGCTTGTTTGAGATCGAAGAACTGCGCACGCAACTCATTCAAGACATGCTGTGGGCCGAAGATGAAATCACGCGTCTTGAGGCTCAGCTGAAGGCCAATTTGAAAAAGCACGCGACCTTGAGCAAACGCGCGGGCGAATTGCGCCAGGCCCTGGCCGACTGCGAGACCACCTGCCGCGACGCCAAGGATGACGGCAAGAAAATAAGTCTGCCTCAGCCAATCTACGATCCTGCCTATCCGCAGCCAATCAGCTTTATTGGCATCGTGGCCAAGTGCGCCGCCTGCCAGCCCGAAGCCGAGGCGCTCAACACCCTCTTGTCAAAGCGGTACGTCCTAGCGGGCGATATCCAGTCGACCGCAGCAAGGCTGAAGCACAACAGCGCCCTGTTGGCCAAACGTGAGCAGGAGCTCAAGGCCTTGCTGGCGCGTGAGCAAGAACTCATCCCGGCCTACACCAAGTTTGACGACAGCCCCGAACAGCAGGCTGCCAGCAAGGAGTTGGACAAAGTCGACTTTGCGCGCCGCCGCGCCGAAGCTGATGTCGCGGGTCTCAAAAAGCTGAATGCACAAGATCAAGCCGGATTAGACCGCATGTTGCGCGAACACGCTGCGTTAGAGACCGAAATCGGCAAGGCGCAAGCCGCACTGGCCGCTTGTGAGGCGCAAAAATGCAAACCCGCTGGCCAGGGCGGTGCCATCGGCCTGCCCGGTGCCGGAGGCCAGGGCGCGCCCGCCTCGCCCTTTGTCTCCAGCGATTGCCAGCCCTGCCAGACAATCGTCAGCATGACCAATGATGCGGTCGGCACCCTGATCGGCGCCGCGCGCAGCCTAAAGGCGGCCAAGGACAAGTTGGCCCAGCTGAAACAGGAAGCGAAGACCAGAGCCGATAAACTGCGCGCGGTGCTCGCCCGCGAGTCCCAGCTCAACGAGGCCTGGCTCACCACCCAGGACGAAGACAAGCGCGCAGAACTCGATGAAGAACTGAACAAGATCGACAAGCAGCGCAACGCCCTGACCGATGCCAGAGCCAAGGAAGCAGGCGAGCAAAAAGCAGCCGAGGCCGCCATTGCTGCCGCCCAAAAGCAGGTCGATGACCTCAAGGCCCTGATCGCCAAGCTGAAGGCGGACTTGGCTGAGTGCGAAAAGCAATGCAAACCCGCTGGCCAGGGCGGTGCCATCGGCCTGCCCGGTGCCGGAGGCCAGGGCGCGCCCGCTTCACCCTTTGTCTCCAGCGATTGCCAGCCCTGCCAGACAATCGTCAGCATGACCAATGATGTTATCGGTACGCGCATCACCGTGGCGAAACAGGTCGCCAAAGGTGCGGCGGCCCTCAAAGCACTGCGAGCTGAAATTGCAGCCAAAGAAGCGGCCAAAGCCGCGGCGCAAGAGGCCTTCTCGCAAGCAATCGTTCAAAAGGCCGACCTTGCCAAGGCCGGAGAAGACGTCAGCGCACTAGAGGATACAATTAAGGAAGAACTCAACAAGGCCAGCGCCCTATTGACCGAGATTGAAGACCTCGAAATCAAAGAGCTCGAATTGGCCCAGGCGCTACAAGAGGCCAAACGCCAATGGCAAAAGCTCAAGAAGCGTGAAAAAGAGCTTCGCGCGCAGTTGGACAGCTGCGAGCAAAAGCGCTGTAACAAGCCCGCCAAAAAGACAGATATCAGCGTTAGCGGCCAGGCAGGTGCCAACGATGGCCTGCAAGTCATTTTGGACAAGCTGCAAAAGGGCAAGTGCAAGGGCGGCGCGGTCTGCGATTTCGAAATCATCCTAAAGAACGATTCCGACTCTGCCTTTGTCGGACCCGTTTTTGTCGACGAAAGTGGCGCTCTGCCTGGCGGGACGACCCGCACCTTTGATGATTGGAGCTGTAGCCCCACCGGTAAGCGGGGCAGCATCTGTCTGCACCCCAAAGGCCCCGAGGCCGGTGGGTCGCTCAGTCTGCATGTCTCGATCTTGCAGCCCGACGCCAAAGGGCGCTTGCCGCAAAACTGCGTGGAACTCAAAGTCGCCGATGACGGCCGCGTACTAATCCAGATGATTCAGGCAGGACTGGCCGCCAAGGGCTTTGATGGCGGACCTGCGGACGGCCTAGAGGGCCCCAAGACCCGGCGTGCATTGGCAGCCTTTAACGAAGCAAACGGCCAGCGCGCCGACCTAAAAGCGCCGAAGGCAGCCTTTGAAACCCTGTTTGGTGCGCCCCCCATGCAAACCCAGCCTGCGGGCCGAACAGATACCTGCATTGACATAAACGACGACCGCGACCAGCCGTTGATTGGCAAGGGCGTAAAGATCAAGATCAAGCTGGACGTTTTGCTGGAGGAGCTTTTCAAGAGCGGTCAGGTTGAAGAAGAACAGATCGAAGAGGAGTTGGAAGAAGAATACCCTGATGATGAGCAAAATTTGCAGGGCGGTGGCTGGGAAAAAGCCTTATTTGAACAGGAATTCTTTAAGGGCGGAGCGACGCCCGAGAGCGCGGAAAAGATCGTCGTCGATGAAGTGAAAAAGAAGATCAAAAAGAAGATCCCGCTGCCCTCCATCATCCCAAAGCTGTTTTAAACGACTAGCCGACCAATGGTCTTAGCTTGCCGCGACAACAAAACCTTCAAAATGAATACAGCGAGGCAATGATGAAGACCTTCAAGACCGCACTGATGGGCGCAGCTATGAGCTTGACCCTGGCCGGTGTCGCTCTGGCAGATTGCAGCACCGTGACCTTCTCTGACGTTGGTTGGACCGACATCACCGCCACTACCGCGGCGACCAACACAGTCTTGACCGCTTTGGGCTATGACGTTTATGTCAAGGTTCTGTCGGTTCCCGTGACCTACGCTTCTATGGCTGGCGGCGACATTGACGTGTTCTTGGGAAACTGGATGCCCACAATGGAAGGCGACATCGCCAAGTACCGCGATGAAGGCAGCGTCGAGACCTTGCGCGAGAACCTGGAAGGCGCGAAGTACACCTTGGCCGTCAACAAAGCAGCGGCCGACATGGGCATCGCCAGCTTTGGCGACATCGCCGCTCATAAGGATGCGCTGGACGGCAAAATTTACGGCATTGAGCCGGGCAATGACGGCAACCGCCTGATCATGGATATGATCGCGCAGAACGAATTTGGCCTTGCAGATTTTGAGGTCGTAGAATCCTCCGAGCAAGGCATGCTGGCTCAGGTGGCCCGTGCCGACAAGCGCGACAAGCCCGTCGTTTTCTTAGGATGGGAACCCCACCCGATGAACGCCAATTTTGACATGTCCTACCTGGAAGGTGGCGACGATTGGTTCGGCCCGAATTTGGGCGGCGCAACCGTCTACACCAACACCCGGGCGGGCTACGCTGATGAGTGTTCAAACGTCGGCGCACTGCTGAAAAATCTTAAGTTCAGCTTGGCCATGGAAAACGAAATAATGGGTGCTATCTTGAACGACGGCGAAGATGCCAATGATGCGGCCGCCGCATGGCTGAAAGCCAACCCCGCCACTTTGGAGGCTTGGCTTGCAGGCGTGACCACCCAAGACGGCGGCGATGCTATGGCCGCGGTCAAGGGCGCGCTGGGCCTCTAAGCCTGACTAGATGAAAATAAGAGCCTCGGGCAAACGCTCGGGGCTCTTTTTTGATGGAAGTCCCGCTTCGCGCGCATCGGCCCACTACGGCGTGCAATTGCCTCCAATTATCGAAAACCGGAGCCTCTCATGGAATGGCTAACCAATACCAAAATCCCGATTGGCAAGACCGCCAAAGGACTGTTCGACTGGCTTCAAGACAACGCTGATTGGTTTTTCGAGGGCCTGTCCGTCGGTCTGGAATGGTTGATTGATTCCATTCTTTGGGTGCTACAGAGCCCCCACCCGCTCATCATTATTGCCGTCTTTGTGGCGCTCACCTGGCTCATTCAGCGCTCTTGGAAGACCTGCCTTTTGGTGTTGGCGGGTTTCCTGCTGATCCTCAATCAAGGCTATTGGGAAGAAACGACCGAAAGCCTGACCCTGGTCTTGTCGTCGTGCATGGTCTGTATGGCGGTGGGTGTGCCGATCGGTATCTTTGCGGCCCACAATCCCAAGATCTACGCTTGGATGCGCCCGGTGCTGGATTTAATGCAGACCCTGCCGACCTTTGTGTATTTGATCCCCGCCATTGTCTTCTTCGGGATCGGCCTGGTGCCGGGCCTGATGGCAACGGTCATCTTCGTTCTACCCGCCCCGATCCGCCTCACTCATCTTGGCGTCTCCTCGACCCCAACCGCGCTGCTTGAAGCCGGAGATGCCTTTGGCGCGACGCCGACGCAAAAGCTGCTGAAAGTTGAGCTTCCCTATGCCCTGCCCCAGATTATGACGGGGCTGAACCAGACCATCATGCTGTCGCTGTCGATGGTGGTCATCGCGGCGCTGGTCGGTGCCGACGGCTTGGGTGTGCCGGTGGTGCGGGCCTTGAATCAGGTCAATACCGCTTTGGGTTTCGAGAGCGGGTTTATCATCGTTGTCGTCGCGATCATGTTGGACCGCATGCTACGCCTAAAAGGGGAAGAGTCATGACCAACGCTGTCGAATTTGACGCTGTCAACATCGTGTTTGGCGACAAGCCAAGCCTAGCGCTGCCCCTGATGGATCAGGGCTTGTCGCGCGCGGAAATTCAGGCGCAAACCGAGCAAGTGCTGGGCGTTCATGACTGCTCTTTGACCGTCGCCGAGGGCGAGATCCTCGTGCTCATGGGGCTATCAGGTTCGGGTAAGTCAACCTTATTGCGCGCCGTAAATGGGCTCAACCCCGTGGTGCGCGGCCGGGTCCGGGTCCGCCACGATGACCAGATGGTGGACGTTAGCAACGCCAGCCCAAGCCTGTTACGAGACTTGCGACGTAAACGCATCAGCATGGTCTTTCAGCAATTCGGGCTGCTGCCCTGGCGCAGTGTTCGCGATAACGTTGGCTTGGGCCTGGAATTGGCCGGTCAGAGCGCCAGCGAACGCAAGCAATTGGTCGATCAACAACTTGCGCTGGTCGGTCTTGCTGACTGGGCGGACCGTAAGGTCGGCGAGTTGTCGGGCGGCATGCAACAGCGGGTTGGTCTGGCCCGCGCCTTCGCAACGGATGCACCGATTTTGCTGATGGATGAGCCATTTTCTGCCCTCGATCCGCTTATCCGCACCCGCCTGCAAGACGAACTCTTGAGCCTGCAGAGCCAGCTCAAGCGCACGATCATCTTTGTGAGCCACGATCTGGACGAAGCCTTCAAGCTGGGCGACCGAATTGCCATCATGGAGGGTGGGCGCATCGTTCAATGCGGCACTCCCCGTGATATTTTTGCCAATCCGGCCAACGACTATGTGGCGGACTTTGTCGCCCACATGAACCCCTTGGGTGTTTTGTGCGCGCGCGATGTCATGGCCGAGCAAGGCAGCGAGCCAGCCAATGCTGCCCCGTCCGTGGATGCCGAAGCCAAGGTGCAAGAGGCTATGCGCCACCTGCAAAATGGCGCCAATAGTGTACTTGTGACCGAGGAAGGCGCCCTTTTGGGTCAAATAACAGCGGCAAGTTTGTTTGAACGCCTGTTGCCACAAACACGGTCAACTTAGAACCGAACGCCTTGCAAGCCTGGTCTGCGCAAAGGCCTGTCGTTCTGACGGGCTTCAGCCATTCATGTAAAATCGCAACATCAAGAGTCGCAGCAACTTAAAGTTAATAGCTGGGCAAAAAAAGCCCGGATTCAGGCAGCGCAGTGTTGCCGTACAGCAACAATTGAAAAAAAACAAACGGAAGCCGCTGACATTTAATGATCCTATCTAGACTCTTCGTTCGAAATCGATTTCGATAACACCAATAAATTACAAAAAAATTAATGGCCTAGAAATTGGCCGCCTATCTCTTTTAACGGACCCTTAGATTTCAAATGAAAAAGTACACAACAAACAGCCTGATCGCGTCTGCCGTTGCAGCCGTGGTTTGGTGCCCCCTTGCCGCTAGCGCGAACGACCTGTTGGTGAGCGGCTACCTGCAATTCGATGCTGACTACGGCACGAATTACGATTCTCACATTTTTCCAGATTACGAAGACCAGGTGACGAACCTAGACTTTGCGGTCGAAGGGCGCCTGAATTTTGACTACGCCGCATCCACCAAAGCTGGCCTTGAATACGGCATGCATATGGAACTGGACCTGTTCCAATCAGATGGTGAGACCTACGACGATTATTATTATCAACTCGGCGGCGGTCTGTTCCCGGTTGACGATGTTAAGTCCGGCGATGGCGTTACGTTCAACGATGGTTATGTCTTTATCAACTCCGCGCTCGGCAACATCAAACTAGGTGACACCGGTGCTGCGGGCTTGGCGAAGAACCAATTGAATGTGCCGGTATTGCCAATCGGTGCCTTGGCTTACGATGACTACAACGAGTTTGATTTCGACTATTGGATCTATCCCCCCGTCATCTTCACCGAGGGCGAGATGATTCACTATTCGAACAGCTTCGCCGGCATCGACTTTGAAGCCTCCATTGATGACGATGGGATTTGGGCTTTGGGCGCGGGCTACACGGCGGCTATGGGCGGCGTGGATGTCAAGCTCGGTATGAGCGCGGCGCGATCGACAATCCAGAACCTCGATATTGCGCAGTTGGCCGGCTCAATTGAAGCGCAGGCGGGCGGTCTGACGGCTGGTATCAGTCTGGCTTCAATGGACATCGACAAGCTGTTTACTGACGAATACGTGGCAGCAGGCGTCAGCTATCAAGCCGGCGCTCTGACCGTGGGCCTGGGTGTTGAAAATCGTATTGTCCACTTTGCAGCTAGCCCAAGCCCTGGCGGTGAAATCTATGTCACCAACTACTTCGCCGGCGCGGAATATGAACTGGCCGACGGCCTGTTGATTGGCGCAGGCATCGGCAGTTTGGATGGCGACAATATATATAATTGGGAACCCATTGGTGCGTATGCGTCCGGTGTGACTGCTCTGCCGCGCTTAAGTGTGAGCTGCTAATGCCCATTATCGTTAATGGGCATTATGGGGCGCGTGATGGAGACGAAGAAGGTCAACAATCGGCGGTATTGGTCTG